>DYLW01000069.1 GCA_020721865.1 Leptospira biflexa
ACGGACGGGCAGGTGCCGCGGAGGCCATGGAAGGCCGTGAGCGGCCATTTGCCACCTTGGCTTTAAAATCTTGTAGTGTGTTCTTTTTTTCATGTTTTTTCTCCTTTTTTTCTTTTTATAAAGAAGAACACCTTGTCCAACATAAATCCGTGTTCTGATTTATGGGCTCACTATAAACGATTTGGCTAAAAATTTGGAGGGCAACCTTGACCCACTTTCTTGTCAAACCACTCGTTACGCTTTTACAAAAGTACTACTTTTTATTTTAACCACAAATGTTGCCCGATTATTTTCAGGCTTTGTTGGCTTTTCGGTTGTCATTATACAAGTCTTAAATCGGGCAATCGATGCTTACACTTTTTCCCATTGGGCATTTCTGCCACGCCCGGTACAGTGCACCTTTCCCTCTTTCTGCATATCCTTGAGTACTTTGCGTATGAGATCAAGACTCACACCCGGATTGTGATATTTTATATCGACAACGCTGAATAGTCCAGGGGAACGCTCGATAAATTCTACTATCATTCCGGATTTGTCTCCTTTACCACTGGGCAGACCGGATAGCCTTGCATCGAGCTGTGTGTAAGATTCCTTCAAAATGTATAGCAGATAGTTTGTATAAGGCCAAAAATCGTTTCCCCCAATCTGCCATTTTTGAGAACTGATCAGAAGAGTTTCGTAATATCTCTCTTTGTTATCCTCGATGATTTTTTCAATACTAATATATTTTCCAACGTGATAACCCAAATGGTACAATTGCAGCAACAGGAGCAACCTTGACACACGCCCATTGCCATCGCGAAAGGGATGTATGGCGAGAAAATCAAGATTAAATGCTGCCAACAGCAATAACGGCGGAATAGTTTTTCCCTTTATTCCCTCCTGCCAGATAACCACCGTCTGTTCCAGATATTCAAGGCTTTCCTCAGGTCCAGGGGGATGAAAGCGGATAAATTCCCTCCCATCGGGACGCTTTTCAATTATATCCACCTGCTTATCCTTGAACATACCCGAGTCCCAAACTCTGCCTTTGGAAAGACGATGTAATTCCAAAATTGTTTTTATATTCAGAGGGATTTTTTGGTGACTTTCATGAATCCAGCGGAGGGCCTTTTGGTATCCCCGAATTTCTTCTTCGTCTCTATCGCGAAGAGTTGAATGACCAAAAACAACGCTTCTTACCCGAGCGTTTTTTATCTGAACACCTTCCATCCGATTCGATGAGACAGAGCTTTCAATAATGGCATGTTCCCTGAGTTTCTTTAATTTTTCCGGTGATTGCTTGCTGTATAACTCCTGCTTGCCCTTGTATTCATCTATTCCGGATACCAACCAGGATACCCCCATGGGAATATTTTCCTGTTTCAGAAGCTGCTGGAGAGTTTTCATATTACCTAATATAATACCTAATTTATAAGTTTTACCTAATTTATTTGCATTTATAGAAAAGCCCCATTTTTTCCGTGTACAGCCTGCTCATTAGCTCCTCGCCATCCCTCTGGGCATACCTCTCCCAGGGCAAAAATATCCATTTTTGCAAAAAAAACCGCCCAGGACTTCCCACCCCAGCCGAAACATGGGGTAAGAAATATTTACCATTCAGAGTGGTATTCAGGTATTCACCGTCAATCTTTTTGCGACGGCAAGAAAAATCGGGAAGGAAACAAAGAACTTGACATATCTAAAAAAAGCTTTAGTATGCCGTATCATGAAAAGAACCATTCTTATATTGATTTTTATTTCCGCCATAGTGGGCACCTTATCTTGCTCTGGGAAAAAAAGTGAAGACGAGCCGGAAAACAATGAAAGAGCCACCGCACAGGAAATCCGAGGGGGGCAGATTATGGAGGGCAATTATTACTCCTCCACCGGACGAGATGTTGATTATTATTTTATTAGAACCCAGGATCCGATCATGGTCACAGGAAAAATCACCGGAGTGAAAGGGGTGGACCCGGAAATCCTGCTTTTCCGCAAGGGAGAGAAAAACCCTTTTAAAATAATCAATGACACCCTGAGCTCTCTGGGGGAAACTTTTGCTCCCCTTTATGTGGAGAGTCCGGGGGTGGTGATGGCCATTCGTCCCAGAAAAGCGGTGAACCAGGAGGAATATAAAAAGCTGGGGTATGAGTTTTCTGTGTCCACCTTTTCGGCTCCGGGAAATTCGGAAAAAGAACCCAACGATAATTTTGAATCGGCACAGATGATGGAAGAATCCATCTCCGGATATTATTCCAACGTTTATCTTTACCACCAGGACGGCAGGGGGCGGGAAATTGAAAGTGATTATTATTCCCTGGAATTAAAGAATCCCATCAAATACCGTCTTACGGTGAAGCTGAGCGAAGTGGGGGGAGTGGATCCTGTTGTACGCATTTTTGACCAGGGCAAGGAAAAAGTTCTGACTTTGGATGACAAAGGAGTTAGCCAGGGAGAAAGTCTGGAGTCCTACGGAATGGAAGGACCAGGCAGAATTTATTTTTCCGTGACGGCAAAGGATTATAAAATCAATGAGAAAGAATACTATGAACTTTATGTCACGGCCAATGAGTATGAAAATAAATTTGAATTTGAACCCAATGACACCATGGAAAAGGCATCTTTGATCCAGGAGGAAAAAACCAGAGGTGAGTTTGGGCAGAAGGAAGATATTGACTGGTATGAAGTGAAGAATGAAATGGATTACCCTTTGAACCTGAACCTGAGGATGGAGCCGGAAGAAAGAGCGGATCTATCTGCCGATCTGTATGATGAGAAAAAGAAGAAAATTGCCGCTTTCAATGATGGCAAATCGGAAGAGCTGGAAGCCATCGCCAACCGGATCATTCCTCCCCGGTCATCCTATTATCTTAAACTTTTCCTTGCGGAAGGCTCCGCTTTTGAGGGCGATAACGGATACACCATCGAAAAAAGTCTCACGAATCTGGTGGATTTGCAGGAGACGGAACCCAATGACACCAAGGATTCGGCGGATGACATTTCTCTGGATGCCACCATGGTGGGCTATATGAATCCCAACACAGATACAGATTATTACCGCCTGCGTTCGGAGGCCACACAGAAGAGCCGGATCATGGTGGACGGCATCGATGGCTGTGCCATGCAGGTACGCACTACGGACAGATCCGGATACGTCACAGAAAAGAAAAATTCCACCGATCTGTCCTCCGGGGTTTCTCTGCACACCGTTCTGGAGCCGGATTCCCTGGTGATTGTCAACTGCACGCGAACAACCCGGAATCTGCATAAACTTCCATACAAGATAGTGATCCAGAAAGAAGGGAATTGAGAATGAGAAAGACAGCGTTCATCCTCACGGCATGGATGATTCTGATTGCGGGGATTTTTTCCTGTGCATCCATCTGGAAAACCCAACCAGTACATAATCTGGTACTGGTTTCCAAAGATCGCGGAGAGATTCCACCGGGGGAGGATAACTCCATTTATTACCGTATTTATCTGAACAAGGAGTACACGCAAAAAACCCCCTCCGGATTATTTTTCCAGGAAAAGCGGACAGCGATGATCCTTTCCCCCGGAAAATATCTGGTATTTCCGGAAAGATGCGAACTACGCAGCGGAAGCGACGGGTTGCCGGAATTCCAGAGATCTAATAATCGTCTGCAGGAACGGGAAGGCTTTTATGTAACCATTCCGGAAAAGGGGATTGTGACTGTCACCTTTGGGTTTAACCACAAATCAAAATCCACCTATTCCGAAATTGCTCTGGCAGAAAAATAATCCCGGAGTTATCTCTATTTACTTTTCCGTGAGATAGCGTTCCGCTTCAATGGCAGCGGCAGCCCCGCTTCCGGCGGCGGTGATGGCCTGTCTATAATATGGATCTGCCACATCCCCGGCGGCGAACACACCGGGAATTTTTGTGGCGGTGCGTCCCGGTAGCGTTATGATGTATTTTTCCGGATTGAGCTCCAATTGGCCTTCCACTATTTTTGTGTTGGGATCATGCCCAATGGCCACAAAAATTCCGTCAATATCCATTTCCGAGGTGGAATTATCCCGGAGGTCTTTGAGGCGGACTCGGTTCACCGTACCACTGAAATCATTTCCCATAATCTCATCAATGGCTTTAAAGGTGAGAATTTCTATCTTTGGGTTTTCTTTTGCTTTCTGGAGCATAATCTGGCTGGCACGGAACACATCCCTGCGGTGGACAATAATAACTTTCTTCGCAAATCGGGTTAAATACGTGGCCTCTTCCATGGCAGTATCTCCACCGCCCACTACAATGACATTTCTTTCCTTGTAGAAAAATCCATCGCAGGTGGCACAGGCGGAGACGCCCTTTCCTTTGAATTTTTGTTCACTGGGAATACCCAGGAAACGGGCGGACGCTCCGGTGGCCATAATAACCACGTCCGATGTGTATTCATTGTTACTTGTTTTTGCCCGGAAAGGGGCTCCTCCGGACAGCTTCAGCTCATTGACATATTCTGTCTTTAAAACACTGCCAAATCTTTCCGCCTGTTTGCGCATACTTTCCATCAAATCCGGCCCGGTGATTCCCTGGGGAAATCCGGGAAAATTTTCAATATCCGTGGTGATCATCAACTGCCCGCCACGCTCAATACCCTCAATAACCAGGGTTTTCAGGTTAGCCCGCCCGGCATAAATTGCGGCGGTGTATCCGGCGGGACCGGAGCCAATGATCATAACATCATAATGATTAGTCGTTTCACTCATGCAGTCAATATAGCAAAAAAATTTCTATTTATCCACAAAAGATTTCAACGCAGCCGGATTTTTGCCAATGCCCGCACCACTTCCGCTTTTACCACAGGATCCTTATCCTGAAGTGCTTTCTCCAGTTCATAAATTGCATCAGACGCTTTGTTCCCAATATTCCCCAGCGTAATGGCAGCCCATCGGCGGATGTCCCGGTCTTTGTGAAACAGGAGAGAGGATATTTTCTCTGTATAAACAGATGCGTTTCCCCCCACCCTGGAAAGCCCCAGAAGGGCACCTTTAATTTCCTCTGGATTTTTGGATTTCAGATACTGGCCGATGAGTTTTGTTGACGCATGGGAATTTTTTCCGCAACTTCCCAGAGAAGAAAGGCAGGCCTCAAACGCGAGGACTTCCCCTTTTTTGTAAAAGGCTCCGGAGGATGGGGAGTAATTTTTCACACACAGAGACAGGCTCTCCAAACCAGACGCCGGCACAGACTCCATCCGGGAGAAAACCCGTGCGGCAAAAGCTGCTTTCACGGAATCCTTCCCGGCCAGCCAGGACGCAAACCAGTCCGGGGCTTTGGCGGAGGCAGCGGCCGTTTCCAGAGGTTCCCGGAGTTCCTCATTGGCGTAATCCACGGTAATGACAGGAAGAGCGGAGGATGCCGTGCTCCCCATGGACGCGAGGGCATAAAGGATGCCTTCTTTTTCCAGAAGGGGGTCTTTTCCGGAATTCCCAAAATCCCCAAAAGATTTGTCAAACGCATCGGCATCCAAATTCTCTGGAATATTTTCCGGTGGGATTTCCGTGCCGCCCTGCCCGGCCGCAGAAGACAAATTCTGGTATCTTTGCGTGAGTATCTTCAGATAGTGCTGTGTCATTTCCGTATTTTTAAAATCAACCGGGAGGGAAAAAAGAGAGCCGGCTTTCCAGCGGATGTTTTTTCTTTCTCCGGAAATCAGATCCAGTGCCACATCCAAAAGGGGGGAATGGAGCTGTGGTTGGATTTTGCCGGCAGCCTTATGGGCAAGGATCCCGTCCAATGCGGCTTCCCGTACGTCCAGGTCTTCCTCCTTGAGATATGTTAAAAACAGGGAGGCAGTTTTTTCCTCCGGATGGTGGGATATTACTTTCAGATAAAAAATCTTTCTTTCCGGCTCTTTTTCATTCTTTAAAAGCTTGAGTGCATTTTCAGCGACCGCCTTCCCGGACGGAATTTTTTTCAGAGCCACCACCGCAGCCTCCCGCACATTCCACTCCGGATCAAACGCCAGCCGTAAAAGATCCCCGGAGGCCACAGCGGCAGGCTCCCCCATTTGCCCCAGGGTTTTTGCACTCCACTCCCGCACCAGTTCGGACTTGTGGGAAAGCCCCTTCCGCAGATACGGCACCGCAGCCGATGGGTTTTTCCCCAATGCCAGGGCAGCATCTTCCCGGACAGTGTAATCCATCTGCCCCAAGGCTTCCACCAGAAGCGGCAGGGCTTTTTCCGGGACGCCGGAAGCACGGGAGAAATACTTCACGGCGGCGGCAATTTTTTCTGTATCCTTTCCGGAGAGATCCTCCAGCATCCAACGTTCTTCTTTTTCCTGCGGGAATATTCCGGTAATCACGAAAAGGGACAGCACAAACCAGACAAGTCCGGATGGTTTCAACAAAGACTTCATACAGGAAAGGTAATACAAAACCCCGGAATCTGCCATTTTATGTGGAGGCACATCGACCTTGTAATGGAATATTTCTGGCATATTTATTGACAGAACGATGGACAAATACTAAGCGTATATGTCCAAAGGAATTATGAGCACATCCTTCCATCCATCGCTTTCCGGAAGACGGTGAGGTGCGGGTGCGTTGGTGCGGCCGGATGATGCTATTCGGGAGAAGCTGGTTCTTCATGCGAAGATATATTT
>DYLW01000026.1 GCA_020721865.1 Leptospira biflexa
CAGGGAAAAATCGCAAAGGAAAGAAAAAGCTTGCCGGCGTAAAAATGACCACAAGTATGGATACAGATTGATTATTAAGGGGCAGATATGGGAAAGTATGATCAGACAAACTCGGTAATTGGCGAAGGTTCCATTTTTGAAGGTAAGTTTTATATAGCAGGAAGTCTGAGGATCGATGGTAAGTTTGAAGGTGAGATAAAAACTGAAGAAGCCCTTGTTGTTGGAGAAACCGGAAAGGTGAAGACAAATATCCAGGCAAAAGAAGTTCTTCTTGCCGGAACCCTGATTGGCGATATTGATGCCAAAGAAGAGGTAAGGCTCAGCGAAACAGGAAGAATGCTGGGCGACATTTCCGCTCCAGTGTTATATTTATCCAAAGGGGTTGTGATCCAGGGTAATATCAATATTTCCGGTGGGCAGAAAAAAGAATCCCGCAAAATCATTGAAGAATCCTATGGTGCGGTAAAAGAACTGGATAAAAAAGGTGTTCCGCAGTAAGACGATACTTTTTTTATTTTCAGTTTATTTTATTAAACTGCGTAAAGAAACGTCGATATTATAAATGGAATGAGTTATAGCCAAAAGGTTAAAAAACATCTTCTGAGATTACTCAGTTTCTCCCGTAAGAAAAATGGGTGGTGGGAAGACATGGAATTCTACCATGACCGTTTTGGGTATGTTCAACCATACCAGAAAAGTGCCGGTAAAAAAGAAAATACGACAGCATTATGGTTCCTATCCTTGTCTGAAAAAGTAAAATTGGCATGGAATAATGTTATCTCTGAGGTGATGGTTTTCCTTGGTCTTAAAAAAGAGTATGATCCCTTTGGTTACCAGAAAGATATAAAAATCCACAGAATATTTTTTTTTAGAAAAAAGTCATTTTTCTCTTTTTTGTTTATGGCAGTATTCGCCGGTGCATTCTTTGTTTATATCCCCCTTGCCATAAACTCCCGCGTAATAACAGACAAAAATGATCTCCAGAAGGGGATTGGTGGATTTACTCCTGATTCTGTTCTTTCCCACCAGGATTTTCAGAAGATGGAGCAGACAGAAAAGAAAAAGGAATTGTTGATGCAGGCCGCTGTTTCCATTAAGGAAGAGGCACCCGCTACAAATATCAAACCGGTTAAAAGAATTACATATAAAACAAGACCAGGGGAGTCTTTTGCCAGTGTTGCCAAAAAATTCCATGTGAGTGTGGCATCCATCGCCGGTTCTTCCGGGATCCGGGAAATTGATGAACTCATACCGGGAACAGTCCTGAGTATTCCCACCCAGAATGGTTTTTTTCTGACGGTTAAGAGCGGGAATCGGCTTCAGTCACTGTTGACCCGCTACCATGTGGATTACGAAGATTTTCTGGCATTGAATCCGGGAGTGGACCCGGATTTACTCCGTAGTGGGGATGTGATTTTTTTACCTGGTGCAAATCCGGGAAATCTTATCTCCGGATGGTTAAGACCCGTTGCCAGCCGGGTAATTACCAGTGGTTATGGATGGCGATGGCTCTTTGGCCGGAAAAATTATCATAAGGGACTTGATTTGAAAGCACCTTATGTTCCTGTACGTGCAACGAAAAGCGGCAGGGTGAAATATGCCGGCTGGCTGGGCAGTTATGGAAATACCGTAATAATAACCCATGATAACGGATACCAGAGTATGTATGCCCATTTGAGCCGGATTTATGTTCACGCTGGAATGGAAGTATCCCGGGGGAAAACCATCGGTAAATCCGGAAACACAGGGTACTCCTTTGGACCGCATCTGCACTTTGAGATAACCAAAAACGGACAGAATATTAATCCTGGGACAAAAATTAAGGGATTGCGATATTCCCGCCGATAATATCGGCATGAATTTATTTAACCATACATTCCAGACAAAGCACCACAGAATTTCTGATGATTCTCCCGTTTATCTGGTCGCGGAAATTGGGTTGAACCATAACGGAGACTTATCTCTGGCAAAAAAAACAATGGAAGCCGCCAAAGAATCCGGTAGCAATGCGGTCAAATTTCAGTTTTACTCCACTGATTTTTTTATTCATTCTGCGGAAAAAATAGTACCGTTGAAAGAGATATTTAAAAAAAATGAAATCAGTGTAAAAGGAGCAAAGGAACTCAAACTCCATGCGGATTCTCTGGGGATTGATTTTTTTGCCACCCCTCTCAGTCTGGACTGGGTCTCCCATCTGGACGATCTGGATGTTCCATTCATCAAAGTGGCATCCGGTGATTTGAATAATTACCAAATGCTTTATGAAATAACATCTCGGAAAAGACCGGTGATCATTTCTAATGGTGCCGCTTCCCTGGAGGATTTTTCCCGAACGGTGTCCTTTCTTGAGTACAGGAAATTTCGGGATGCGATGTTTTTATATTGTGTATCCCTCTATCCCGCAGATCTGGATCTAATGCGGATGGATACCATTGACCGAATGCAACAACTTTCCGGAGCACTCATCGGCTTTTCTGATCATACTCGCAGTACCCTGGCTCCGTTTGCTGCCGTGATAAAGGGTGCCCGGATTATTGAGAAGCATTTTACCTTGGATAAAAATCTCCCCGGACCGGATCACTCCATCAGTGCAAATCCTGAGGAGTTCAAAGAAATAAGGAAAAAAATTGATCTGGCAACGACAATGAAAGGAGTCAAAGAAACTCCGCATGAGGCAGAAGTAAAAAACGATTATTACGGGAAACGCAGTATATACCGGGTTGGCAACAAGTTCTATGCACTAAGACCAAGGGAAAAAAACATGCCCATGGATTCTGATTTTGACCAGATCATGTGGGAAAGATTCAATCAAGATTAAACATTTTCTTTTCAATGACGGAACAGAGGATATGCCCAATCATAATATGGCTTTCCTGTATCCGGGCGGTTATGGGAGAAGGAACAACGATGCTCATGTCACCCAGGTCTTTTAATTTTCCACCGCCGGCCCCCAGAAGTAGAAGCACTTTCATATTTTTTTTCCGGGCCATCTCCACAGCCAGAATCACATTTTTGGAATTTCCCGATGTGGAAATCCCAATAAGAAGATCCCCGGATTTTCCCCATGCTTCCACCCCGCGGGAAAAAATCTGGTCATAGCCATAATCATTCCCTGCAGCAGTAATGGTGGAAGGATCCGTGGACAGGCTCAGAGCGGGCAGGGCACGCCGTTCATTGCCACCTTTAAAACGTACCACTAATTCGGCGGCTATATGCTGGGCATCTGCCGCAGAGCCACCGTTTCCACAAAGAAGGATTTTACCTCCCCTCTCCAACACATCAGAGGCAAGCAATCCGGCGGCAAAAATCCGATCTGCATCTTTCATCAGCTCGCTCTTTACCCGGATGGATTCTTCAATCTGTGCGGTAACATGGTTACTGGTATATGCCATACTCCCTTTTAAATGGGCTTGTCATCTCTGCAATGAAAAAAAAATGAGAATTATGAAAAAGTATTACACAAATTATTCTCTGATGGACAGGGGTGGCAAAAAACTGTTGATATTTATCCATGGTTTGAGTTCTCCCATGTTTGTCTGGAATAAAATTCTTCCGTTTCTGGATATCCCGGATTATGATTTTCTGATTTATGATTTATGGGGAAGAGGAAAATCAGAAAAACCGGAGGATATATATAACACAGCGTTGTACCATGCCCAGTTGGATTTTCTGAAAGAGGAGATTCTTAAAAAGAAAAAGTATAAAAAAATTTCCTATGCAGGTATGTCCTTGGGGGGATTCTTGGCAGCATCCTATGGGGTAAAAAATAAAAAAGATATGGAATTTCTGATATTGCTGGATCCGCTGGGATTCCATCTGGATGTGTCTTCATTTTCCCGTGGATTGCTGGCCTCCTCCATGACGGAGAAAATTCTGGAAAAATTTTCTGTTCCCATATTCAAATCCCTGGTTTATTTTGATTTTTATTCCTATAAAACTACCCGAGAATACCGGACTCTTCTGGGGGAATCCCTGATCCATCCGGAGGATGTGCGGGGGTTCACACATTCGGTGCTGTCCACCCTGCGTAATCTTTTATCAGAGGATTTAAAATTGGCCTATGAAAATCTACGTGATTTTCAGAAATCCATATTATTAATCTGGGGAGAAAAAGACAGAACAATTCCTCTGGACACATCCCATAAATTGCGGGAAATATTACCTGATGCGAGGTTGGCGGTTATTGCTGGAACAGGACATATTCCGCATTTTGAAAACCCGGAAATATGTGCCGTAATGATCAATCGTTTCATCAACCCAGATAAACATCCCGGCCAATAGCGGAGATATAATCACTCCAGTAGTGTTTTTCCGGGTTTGCGGTATGGCTACGGCGGTGTTTTCTGCGGGCATCGCTGTAGATAAATTCAGAGGCATCGGTGGAGTCCGCCGCATGCAGAAGATATGCCTCCGTAAAGCGTGGTTCTTCAATGGCACCCCAAATCCGCTTGCCCTGGTGGGACAAAACTATATGTTCCAGCTTGAGCCGGGTGGATTTATCCAGATCTGCCTGGTTGAGTACGGGCAGCAGTTTTTCATAGCCCAGGAGAGTATGGCCTTTCAGTTTTCCTTCATCGGAATGATCAATTTCATAATAAAGAAATTTATACTCATCTATTTTCCCAATATCGTGGAGAAAACCTCCAGTGATTAACAGATCCCTATCCGCGTCTTTATAAATATTGGTAAAGGCCACGGCAATCTGCATGACATTACGAGTATGCTCCAGAAGGCCGCCTATGTATGCGTGGTGAACAAACCGGGATGCCGGGGCTTCCAGAAAAATTTTCAGAAAATTTCTTTGCTTGAGAAAATAGAGGCATATATTCTTTAATTTGGGGTTCTGGATGGACTGGACCATGGTGCGGATATCCCGGAAAAGCTCTCTCCTGTCGTGGGGGGTTCTTTTCCAGAACCGGCTCATCTCCAGATTCTTTGTATCTGCCTTTTCCATTTTAATCAGTTTGATCTGGAGTACATCCCGGAATTCTTCCATGATGCCGGAGATACGGACGATGTCTCCTTCTTTAATTTCTTCTGTTAATTTAGTCAACTCTTTTTGTGCCCCAAAGTAGACCGCCGGAAGATGACCGGTTTTATCCGCAAGGATAATTCGCAAAAAGGGTTTTTTTGTTTTCCCGGTGTTTAAATACATTTTCCGGATCAGAAAAAATCCGTCTTCAATATAGCCTTGGTGGATTTCTTCAATAAACGGGCTCTGGTTCAAATCCAGTGAGTTTTTCATTGCTATTATGATACTGTAAAAAAATCTATCCGGCCAAATATTTTCCGGTTATGAGCATCGTAAAACCCAGAACCGTATTGCCGGTGAAATAAAAAAATATTTTCAACCATTCCTGGTAGTGGCTCGGTTGTAAAAATCCAGCAGAAGGTGCGGATGTGGGAGATCGCCCAGAAAGCCCACAATAACCAGCTCACGGGAAAACGGGAATCCTTCCCACAGCTTTCCCTTCTCCAGAATGATTACGGAAAAAACCCCAATCAGGAATGTTCCCAGAAGATTCACTGTCGGGTTCCCCCAGGGAAATCCGGGTAAATTATGGCCGATATTTTTGTGATAAAAAATCGGGTTATGCTTCCAATGCCACCACCGGGGAACACATATAAATAATCCATTTACACCTCTTTTCTTATAATAGATTTTATTTTGCGAGAAATCTCCGGAAATATTTTGCCCGCTTCTCCAGTGAGCATTATATAGTTTTTTGTTTCCCTTCCGGATTTTTCCGTATTTATCTCAATGACAGTTTTATTCCTCCGCAAAAGGTAATCCGTGTACCCCGCCGCCGGATAAACCACTCCGGATGTTCCGGCTATGATCATGACATCTGCATGGTATAGCACGCTTTCTATTTTGCTCATAATGACGGGGTCCAGCATTTCCCCAAACCAGACAATATCCGGACGCAGGGCTCCGGAACAGAATGAACATACCGGAGAATTATCATCTGTTTTGCGATATTCCATGGTCTTTCCGCAATTAGGGCATCGTGCCCGAAATATATTTCCGTGCATTTCAATCAGGTTTATGGTTCCAGCCACATTATGCAGAGAATCCACATTCTGGGTAATCACGGAAACATCTGGCAGTAGATTCTGTAATTCTGTTATGGCATAATGTGCTGCGTTAGGAGATTTCTCTGAAATGAGATTCTTCCGGAAATTATACCACTCCCAAACCAATGCAGGATGCTTCCGGAAAGCTTCCGGAGTGGCCAGTTCTTCCGGGCGATAGTTTTTCCAGAGTCCATTTTCCCCTCTGAATGTGGGTATGCCGCTTTCTGCAGAAACCCCGGCCCCGGTCAGAATGACCAGAGATTTGCTTCCGGCGGCAATCCGGGCAGCAGTTTCCAGTGATTGTTCCTGGGAAATTTCCATTTATTAATACTGAATCTCTTTGCATACGGTAAAGGAAAATTCTGAGGAGCTGGGATAAAACAAGGGATTGTCCGAAAAAAATACTTCCCATAGCATCCATAGAATCCAGGAAGCAATAGAAAAAATGAGGTGGATAACAATATGAAAAATAGAGAATTAATGGGGCAGACTGAGATCAATGCAATACGTTTTTTTTCACTTTTGATTATTGTGAATGCGGGAGCCAACGTGGTTATTGTGATGTTTTCCCAATTATTCGTGGCTCCGCTCTCTATGTATATGAATCGGCTGGAGATTTTTATAAGAACCGTTGTGCAGACCCAGAAAGTTTTGGATATACCGGATTTATAAATAATTTTTTCTTCCAGGGCTACCGGGCAACTCTTCAGGAGATAGTATTTACGTTCATTATGCAGCTATCGTTTGCAGCATTTGCCTTTGTTCTCATTTATTATGCATTGGAATTTATTATGCGTAAGTATTACATCCGGAATTTTTTTCCGGATAACCAGATATCCAAATATCAGACATCGGAAATACTTTCCATCCGTATGCGGTTTTTCATCCTTTTTTTGCCATAACAGTTTTCCCCTTTTTATTGCTCTCCACTGTTGCCTTTGGCCAGATGACCCCGGATCAATTGACAAAGGCCACACTTCCAGTGGGTTTGCTTATTGCCGGATTGACGGGGATATCCTATCTCATATCCTGGCTGGTGGCAGAATCCTACCGTAAACCCATCTTGGAAATGACCGCCGCAGCCAATAAAATCCGTAGGGCGGATTTTAACATTTCCATTCCAGTAATTTCTCATGATGAAATTGGGGTGTTTACAGAAACCATCAATGAGGCAGCGTCTGAATTAAAAGAAAAAGAATTCATGAAGGACACTTTTGGGAAAATTGTAGATCCTTTAGTGAGAGACCAGCTCCTTTCCGGTCAACTAAACATGGATGGGGAGATCAGAGAAGCCACCATTCTGTTCAGTGACATCCGGTCGTTTACGTCCTTGTCAGAAAAACTCCCACCGGAAATACTGGTAAACATTTTGAACAGATATTTTGAAGCGATCACGCGAGCCATAACCAGAAATGGCGGGATGGTAAATAAATTCATTGGGGATGCGGTTTTAGCAGTTTTTGGTGCTCCTCTGCCGATGGAAAAACACGCCGACGCGGCTATCACATCGGCCATGGAAATGATCCGGGAAAGAGAAAACCTGAACCGTGAACTTGTGAAAGAAGGCCACCGTCCCATCCATGCGGGTATTGGCATTCACAGTGGAAATGTCATTTCCGGTCTCATTGGTTCCATGGACAGAATGGAATACACCGTCATTGGGGACAGCGTCAACACAGCGGCTCGGCTGGAATCCCAGACAAAAGTGGATCATGTAAATATACTGATTTCCGGAAGCACCAAGCTCCTTGCCCGGAAGGAATATTCCTGGCGTTCCCTGGGAGAACGAATCCTGCGTGGGAAGGAAACCCCGGTGGAGGTTTTCACCCTATCCGTTCCCAGTCATGAAGAATAAACCTTTAGCTGGATTCATTTTAGCCGCCGGTTATGAGAAACGAATGTGGAGTTCTGCCCGGACGCTAAAACCGTGGATTTTCTGCAGAATGATTGGGAATCCGTTATTCAGAGAATATCGCCCACCGGCTCTGGTAAGGCCACTTTTTTCAAAAATCCATGGGACAACCGGAAGATAGAGTGGGCAATCCGTAAAAGCTCCATTTTATGGGTGATGATAAAAATAGTTTTTTCCGGTGTCATGGTTTGCAGGTACCGGTTGATTTTTAGCCGCATGGAAAAATCCAGCCCTTCCGTGGGCTCATCCAGAAAAAGAAACGGGGAGGGGGATAAAAACGCCCGGGCCAGCAGAATCCGTTTCTTCTGACCAAAAGAAAGGTTTTCTCTGAGTTTTTTTTTCTGTGCCAGAAGATATTGGATATCCAATTCCAGATATTCCAGAATCTTTTCCGCCTCCTGTGAAAGAGTTTGCCTGGATGAGTCCAGATACAGGTTAAAAATAAGATCGTCCTGAAAAAAGTAAGTTCGGGGAGAATACACGGAGATGAGGGGGATACCGGGTTTTTCCGGATGCGGATGAATAATCTGCCCATGAAATCCTTCCGGGCGGGGCAGAATTTCTCCGGAAAGAAGAGACATAAAAGTGGATTTACCACTGCCGGAGATTCCTGTGATCACCGTTATTTTTCCGGGTTTTAGAGCCAAGGAGACATTTTTGAGAATCCAGGGTTGCTCCTGAGCGTATTGAAAGGAAACCGACTTCATACCCATATAATCCCCATGGGTGATTTGGGCGGAATTTAGGGGCACGCGGCGGGAAGAAAGAGAAAGCAGATTTTTCAGAGAGTCGTAATAATAGGTGAAAAAACCCACGCTCGCAGCAATGGGGGAATAGGCTTCCAGAGAGGAAATAATTACCAAAATTCCAACTGTGAAATACGGAGTTTCCATGCCTCTGTGGAGCAATCCTGAAACAAGTATGATAAATAACATAAAATTAGATAAGAAAAATGTGATGGAAGAATAAAAAATATTTCCGTTTTTCAACTCCAGAAATGTAGATTCATAATCCTGCAATGCTTTATGGAAAAAAGCAGAAAGAGGTTTCGTAAAGGAATACAGTGAGGATTCCCCGGAAGTGGCATAAAAATGGATCAGAAAATTCTCCAGATTTCTTCGTTTTTCCCCCAAGAGAAAACCCAAGTCTTTCTGTTTATACACTGCGATTATGGGGATTACTGCTATAATTACCAGAAAACCGGTGGAATATATTGCAAAAATTAATAAGTCTTTAAAGTACAGGTGTAGAAATAAGGATGTAAACAAATAGACCCCGGAGGCAATGGCCAAGGGCAGGAAAAAGCGGACAATGCCGTTTTCCAAAGCATTCACATCCCGCAGAATTTCTGAATAAAGGAGAGCGGATTTTTTTTCCTGGATGACCCGGGAATAGTGACGGTTTATCTGCCGGAAATACCAAGTCCGGATCTGGGATACCACATCCAAAGCGGCACGGTGGGAGAAAACCCGTTCCAGATATCGCAGGACACCCCGGAACGTCCCAAAAAATCTCACTCCGGTGATATAGGGCATCAGGACATATAATTCTGGATGATAGGATGCGGAGGCAATGATATAGGCGGCCAAGCCCATCAGGGCAATGTTGAAACCCACAGAAAGAATTCCCAGCAGGACGGAAAAAAAAATTCCGGGAGCGGCTTTCTGGTAAATCCACGCAATGCCCACCTTGGATTTATGCATAAAGCCTCTTATTGTAAAGAAAATAGCTGCGGTATCCGGGGTTATTTTTCATTAAACTCCCGTGCGTACCCTGAAAAATTTTACTGCCGTCTTTTATCCCAATAATAATATCTTTGTCTCTGGCCATGTCCAGCCGATGGGTGGAGATTACAATAGCAGAATTCCCGGCAAAATTTTTCACCAGATTGCGGTGGATATCCATCATCATTTCATGATCCAGAAACGCATAGGGTTCATCCAGAAAGTAGGCGTCCTTTGCGGAGGCGTAAAAAATCCGGGCAATGGCCAGTCTCTGGATTTCTCCAGAAGATAGATTATGGATTTCTGAATCCATGATGACTTCTTCTTTGTGGTCAAAAGATGATATTCGTTTTTCCAGATAAACGTTTTCTAAAGACCGGGCAAAATGCTCCGGATTCCATTTTTCCCCCAGAATAATATTTTCTTTCAGTGTCGCGGGAAACATCTTTACGGAATGGGGCAGAAAAAAATAGCTCATTCCCTTTTTTTGGATAAAATCCTTCCCTGCCTGCCAATATAAATTTCCCGCCATCAGAGACAGCAACGTGGATTTTCCGGAACCGCTTTCCCCGGTAAGAAAGATCACCGAACCGTCCGCCGGGCGGGGGATAGCCAGATTCAGACTGGAAAAAACCGGAATTTCCTGTTCGGGGTATGCAAATCGGCCATTTTTAATCCGATAAAAAAATTTATTATTTTCTGTATGCTCTGGTGCAATTTCCCCGGTTTTTTTAATTTTTGCCAGAAAAGAAAATATCCGACCGGCGGCTTCCGAAGCATTCTGGGCAGAATGAAACTGGGCTCCCAGATTCCGGAACGCCAGATAAAATTCCGGTGCTATAATCAATATAAAAAGTGCAAAATGAAAACTGATGTTCCCGAATAAAAGCCGCAGCCCAATTTCCACCGCAATGATGGCCGTGGACAGGGTGGCCAGAAGCTCCAGGGTGAGGGCAGATAGAAAGGCAATCTTCAAAACCGCAAAAGTGGCCGATTGGTATTCCCGCGTAACCTCGGACAGGGCGGAAATCTGGGTCCGCAGGGTGCGGGTGGTTTTAAAAACCGGGATTCCGGAAATGCGGTCAAACAGATAATTTCCCATCCAGAAAAGCCGATCCCACTGCTTATGAGTAAGAGAAGTTACCCATTTTCCAATGAGAATCATAAAAAACGGAATGATGGGCATGGTGACCAGAAAAACCAAAAAGGAAAACCGGTCAAAAAATGCGATCACCAGAAGCACTGTGAGCGGAAAGAAGGCCGCCACCGATGCTTTGGACAGAAATCCGGAAAAAAAATCCTCCAGATTTTCCACCGCCTCCGTGTAAAGAATGTGAGCCTCGGAGGCATCCAGATTCCGGGCACGATGGTAAGGTATTTCACCGGAATAGCGGAATAAATCGTCCCGGATTTTGTTTTTCATCTCGTAAGAAAATTTCTCCCAACGTTTTTCGGAAAAATAGTGCAGGAATGCCCTCAGAAGAATCACGAGAAAAAGAAGCACTGGGAAAATGTACATTCTTCCATCCGATGGCGGATTTTTATGAAAGGATAATAATGAAGCTATCGTGTATGCCTGAAGAATAGCAAAAGCCATGAAAAACCAGGACGCCAGTATATTCACCACCAAGGTTTTTTTATGCGAGTGGTCCAGAATATAATGAATGAGTTTGTTATTCAGCAAAATATAAAAGAAAAGAGGCACATCGGCCTCTTTTCTTCCCCAATAAAAAATTTTCAGTATTGAATGGAATCAATATTGTTTTTGGTGATTCTATCTTTGAAGACTTTGTATGTCCATCCCAGATAGACCAGAACAATGGGCACAAAAATCAGTGCCACCACCAGCATCACCTTTAATGTGTAGGGGCTGGAAGAAGCATTGGCAATGGTCAAATCATTTCCGGGAATGGTGGATACCATGACTCTGGGGAAAAGAGTGAAGAACAGGGCTACTGTAAATAACGCAACGGTGAGGCTGCCCAGAATAAATGCCCATCCGTCTTTGCTCATTTTCATCATAGCCACTGTTCCCAAAAGGGCCACAGCGGTGAGAATGATCAGAATGCCACCGGCTTTGGTAAACATATCTGTGAAGAAAAAGCTCATCACAATATACGTAACCCCAAAAACCACAGCGATCAACCCGGCTTTTAATCCCATATCTGCGGAACGTTCTTTAATTTCCCCTTCAGTTTTCAGCTTGAGGAAATTGGCTCCGTGCATGGTGAACACAAAAACCGTGACCAGTCCACCCACCAGGGAATAAGGATTCAGCAGATCAAAGAATGTCCCGGTGTAATTCATACCCTTGTCAATGGCCAGACCTTTTACCGCATTGGAAAAAGCCACGCCCCAGAGAAGAGCCGGAATCAGACTGCCCGCGAAAATCATCCAGTCCCATGTGTTCCGCCACTTTTCACTGTCATGCTTATTGCGGTATTCAAAGCCCAGTCCGCGGACAATCAAAGCCACCAGCATCAGAAAAAGTGCCAGATAAAGTCCGCTGAAAAGCGTTGCGTACCACTGCGGAAATGCCGCAAACATGGCACCACCGGCTGTGAGCATCCACACTTCATTCACGTCCCAGTGTGGTCCAATGGTTGCGTTCACAATCCGTCTCTCTTTCTCATCTTTGCCCACAAAGGGGAGAAGAATCCCCACTCCATAGTCAAAACCTTCAAAGAAGAAGAACCCGGTAAAGAGAACAACAATCAAAACAAACCATATTGTCTGTAATATTTGTGCGTCCATAAACCCTCCTTACGCCTCTTGCGGTCCCTTGCCCGCGTACTTCAGCACTAACCACGCGAAAAAAACCATCGCAGTTCCATAAATAGCCACATAACCAATTAAGGTGAAAAGCACTGCACCGGCGGAAACATTGGGGGATACCGCTTTGTCCAGAGTAAGAAGACCCTGTGCAATCCAAGGCCAGCGTCCCACTTCCGTGACAATCCATCCTGTGGTATTCCCAATATACGGGAGCGGTATCATAAACATCATTAACCGCAACAGCAGTTTATTGCTGAATAGTCCGTCTTTTCTGGAGGTAAACCATGCTATGAAAGAAACCAGAAGCATGAGCATCCCAATTCCCACCATCAGACGGAAACTCCAGTATGTAATGGCCACCGGTGGTATGAAGCTCTGGCTTCCATGTTTGGCGGAGTATTTTTTTTCATACTGCTCCTGCAGGTCATTCAAACCTTCCACCTTACCTTTGAATTCATCATAGATCATGAAACTCAGAACTCCGGGTATTTTGATATCCACCGGATTGTTTTTTTTCTCCTGGTCAATGAAGGCAAATAAAGACCAACTGGCCGGATCTTCTGTTTCCCAGTGTGCCTCTGCCGCAGCGATCTTCATCGGCTGGTGTTTGGCAATGATCTTCCCCTGGAAATGACCAATGACTGGCAACATCAGGCTGGCCAGAAATGTGATCAGTGCCACGGACCGGATGGATTTTTTGTAAAACTCCAGATCATTTCCCCGTAAAATATGCCAAGCGGCAATACCCATGATAAAGAAACCACCCATCGCCAGACCAGCGGAGAGAACATGGGGAAACTGCACCCAGACATGGGGATTAAACAAAATCGCGGAAAAACTGGTTAAGAGAGCTCTTCCACCTTCTTCCACATAGCCCACCGGCATCTGCATCCAGGAGTTCGCAATCAGAATCCAAAGAGCGGATAAATTGGAGCCGATGGCAACCAGCCAGATAGTGGCTGCATGGGCTTTTTTGGAGAGCTTATCCCATCCAAATATCCAGACTCCAATAAAAGTGGACTCCAGAAAAAAGGCCAGCAGAGCCTCAATTGCGAGTGGAACCCCAAAAATATCCCCCACATAGCGGGAATATTCTGACCAGTTCATCCCAAACTGGAACTCCTGAACAATACCGGTGACCACACCAATGGCAAAGTTAATCAGGAAAAGTTTTCCCCAAAACTTTGTCATCCTTTTGTAGGTTTCATCCCCGGTTTGCACATACCTGGTTTCCATAACGGCCACCAGAATTGCCATTCCCAAAGTGAGCGGAACAAAGAAAAAGTGAAAAATAGTTGTTGACGCAAACTGGATTCTGGCAAGAATCAGTGCTTCCATTTAAACCTCCTTTACTATACTATAATTTGTAATCGTAACGATTCTTATTAGGATATTCGTTTCATACGGTGATACAAGCACGATTTTGAACGTCAAGAGAAATTTAAAAAAAATCCCCGTTTCCGGGGATTTATCGTCATTATTTTTTGGGTTCTTCTTTTTTGTCTTCCCCATCCACAACCCGGGTTGTCTTGTTTTCATTCATTTCTTTCAGCATTTTATCATAATATTCATCTTTGGCTTCCGGTTTGATGAGAATTCTTTCATTCCTGGGATAGGAAAAATATTTTCCCGGATCATTGGCATAGGAAAAGTAACCAATGAACTGCTCAAATTTGATGTAATATGTGTATTTATCCATATCGGACTGTTCGTAATTGGAGTCTGTAATTTTGATTTTGTCAGTCTCACGGTAGTTGTAATACCGTAACAAAGCCCTTTTCAGAGACAGCTCAATGGTTTCTGCCAGTTGTTTTTTCCGGGCTTCCTCAGTTTCTTCCAGTTTTTCAATATCATTCACCGTTTTAAAAAACTCATCCTTGATGGGCCCGGCAAAAGCAAACCCCGCCGCCGTAATAAATGATATAATTATAGTGATTTTCTTCATTTTTCTCTCCATATTTTCCTAATACTTTTTCTTCTACTTTTTTTTCAACGACAATTTGGATTCATTTCCGTTTATTAAACGGGTTATATTACTTCTGTGTTTATAAACCACAAAGACCGCAATTCCCAGTACAAAAATAAAGAGATCCCGATCTTTTCCCATACTATATAGAATCGGAAAAAATGCGGGTAAACTCAATGCTGCAACAATAGAACCCAGCGAAACATAACGAAAAATAAACACAACCAGAAGAAACAGGATAAATGCGATGCCAATGAGGGGAGGGGCCAGACCAATCATGAGACCCAGCCCGGTGGCCACTCCTTTCCCGCCCTTGAATTTTAGCCAAACCGGAAAACTGTGTCCCACCATCGCAAAAATCCCCGCAACCATCATAACATGGATACGCTGCAGAATACATCCGTCCCCCGGGATAAACCAGAGCGATGCGAAAAGAACAGGAAGATAGCCCTTGGCGGCATCCAGAAACAGCACCGGAAAACCCCACCGTGGTCCCAGCACCCGCAGGGCATTCGTCGCACCCACATTCCCGGAACCCTGGGTGCGGATATCTATCCCGTTCATTTTACCCGCAATAAACGCAAACGGGATGGAACCCAGAAAATACGCCATTACCATTATTACCAGAACCTGTAATTGAGGAGCCATAGATAACGTTGTTTCAATAATTTTGAATCTGTCAATCTTAATTATTTGTTTTCTGTTTTTTTTGGGGCTCCCTCCTCAATTCTGAAAAGCAACCCAATCCATAAAAAACTTGACTTTTGCACAGAATTCACAGCATAAGCTATGGCAAAAGATATTCTGGTCATTGGCGGAGCGGGTTACATTGGCTCCCATGCGGCAAAAATGCTGCGAAAAAAAGGATACAATCCGGTGGTTCTGGATAACCTGTCCCGTGGTCATCGCGAGCTGGTGAAATGGGGGGATTTTATTGAAGGGGATCTGGGGGATGAACGTCTGCTGGCGGATATTTTTTCCCGCTATTCCATCGATACGGTAATGCACTTTGCTGCTTTTGCTTCTGTGGGGGAATCCGTGGAAAAGCCGGATATGTATTACGAGAATAACACTTTCAAACCGCTACGGATGCTGAATGCCATGCGGAAAGCCGGGGTTCATAAACTGATCTTTTCTTCCACCTGTGCCACCTACGGAGAAATTTTGCCGGGCAGGATTCCCATCGAGGAGGACCATCCCCAGCATCCCATCAATCCTTATGGGTGGTCCAAACTGATGTTTGAACGTATTATTCAGGATTATGCCGTCTATGGGATCAAGGCTATCCTCTTTCGGTATTTTAACGCAGCCGGCTGTGATCCGGAAGGAGAGACCGGGGAGTGGCACCAGCCGGAGACCCATCTGATTCCGCTGATGCTGCGGGCGGGAATGGGGACAGGTAAACCCCTGAGGGTTTTTGGGGATGATTACCGCGTGGCCGGTTTCTCCGATGGGACGGCCGTCCGGGATTATATCCACGTGAACGATCTGGTGGAAGCCCATATTCTGGGAATCTCTTATCTGGATGGAGTAGAACATACGGAGGCCTTTAATTTGGGTAATGGCAAGGGATTCACCGTGCTGGAAATGATTCATGCCGCCAGCCGGGTGATGGGGGTGGATATCCCATATATGATGGGACCACGACGGGCAGGAGATCCTCCCGTTCTGGTGGGTTCCTCCGCAAAGGCCGCAGAAAAACTGGGATGGAAACCCGCGTTCCCGGATGTGGAAGAGATAATCCGCACCGCCCATCTTTGGGAGAAAAAAATATCATAATTTTGCGTTTTTATGGAAATTTTGACGGATTGGTATTACATTGCTGAATTAGAATTATGGAAGGAGAGGATGAGAGTCAGACGTCACGCTTGTTTAGTCAGTTATTGAAGCAAATTCCCTGGCAACATAAATCAATTGTAAAGAAAGCCTTCTTACTCGCCCAGGATGCACATAGATACCAGAAAAGAGATTCCGGAGAGCCGTATATTATCCATCCCCTTTCTGTGGCCATTATTTTAACGGAATTCAGCAAGGATCCGGAAGTGATTGAGGCCGCTCTTCTCCATGATGTATTGGAAGACACGGATGTTTCTCCGGAAACTCTGAAAACTACTTTTGGAGAAAAGGTGTACCATCTTGTGAATGGGGTGACAAAAATATCACGGATGAAAAATGAGTCGGCAACGGTTATGCTTATTTCGAATTTACGAAAAATGATCCAGGCAACCGTGGAAGACCAGAGAACGCTGGTAATCAAAATTGCGGATCGCTTGCATAATATGCAGACCCTCCAAGCCCTTCCAGAAGATAAACAAAAGCGGATTGCTTTCGAAACCATCAAAATTTATGCTCCGCTGGCAGGACGGGTGGGAATTTACAAGATAAAATCGGAATTAGAAGATCTGTGTCTGCGGTACCTGGATTTTGAAGAGTATAAAAAAATCCGGATGTTAGTGGATGAAAAAAAAGCAGATAGGGATGCTTATATCCAGCGGGTGGTTCGGGAAGTGGAAGAGCATCTGAAGGCGGCAAAAATCCGGGCCACCGTGGATGGTCGCTCCAAACATTTTTATTCCATCTACAGAAAAATAAAAGAAAAGGGTAGAAGTTTTTCAGAAGTTTATGATCTCTATGCCATTCGTATCATCACCTGGAATTTGAATGACTGTTATACGGCCATGGGGATTATCCATGGGGCGTATGAACATATTCCGGGGAGATTCAAGGATTATATTAACCATCGGAAAAAAAACGGATACCAGAGCCTGCATACCACAGTAACCGGGCCGGAAAAAAGGAATATAGAAGTCCAGATTCGTACCCGTGCTATGCACATGGTGGCAGAATACGGAATTGCTGCCCACTGGAGATACAAAGAGGCGAAAAAACTGGCCTCCGATTTGCGACTGGAAATCCCCGGTAAAGCTATTTTGAAGGAAATGAATGAATCCCTGGAGATGGAGGATGAGACCAATGAGGACATCTATCAGGAAATAGTGGAAGGGTTGGAAGAACAGGAAAGAGATGATATTTTTGTTTTCACTCCCCGTGGAGAAATTCATTTTTTCCCCAAAAATTCCACCATTCTGGATTTCGCTTTCCGCATCCACTCGGATTTGGGGCTCCACTGTTCCGGTGCCCGGATTGATAATCGCCATGTCTCCATCCGTGCATACCTGAGGAACGGAGAAAAGATACAGATCACTACAAACCCTAATGCCCACCCCAACTCGGACTGGCTCCGTTATGTGGTTACCGCCCATGCAAAAAACCGGATACGGAATTATCTGCGCAGGATGGTGGGAAGTTATCCTCTGGTGCCGGAAGTCCCCCTGCCGGAGGAAGGAAAAGAAAATAAATCCACCCCCGTCTCCAAAATTGACCATAAAAAGAAAAAACAGAAAGAAGAGGAAAAAGTCCCGGTTGGGGAAAGTCTGGTCGATTCCATTGTCTGGGAAGGGGAAAAAACGGTAAAAAAGAAAATTGCCAAGTGTTGCCAGCCGGTTTATGGAAAACCCATCGTTGGGTATATTACCCGTTTGGATGGAATTACCGTCCATGACGCAGAATGCAAAATCATCCGGAAAATGATGGATTCTCCGGAAAAAAAAGACCTGATCATTCAACTTTCCTGGGAGGGGGTGAGCGGTTACATAACGGAACTGGAAGTTCACGGAAATGACCGCGGTCACTTGTACTATGACATCATTAAGGCTTTTGACTACTTTGGGGTGGATATTCTCGAAGCCAGTGCAAAGACTACCGCAGGGAGAGTGGATGATAAATTCAAGCTCAATGTGGACTCCCGGGAGCAACTGGATAATATTCTGGCCAGGATGAAATCCATTCCCGGAATTGAAACGGTGGCCGTGCTTTGCTTCCGGAGAAAAAGGTGTTCCGAATAAAAAAGTGCTTGCCTTAATTGAAACTATTTGATAAATGAGTATCATGGAAATATCGGCCAAGTGGGAGTATCCCGGTGTAATCAAAGAACAGAAAAATTTGAACCATTTAATGGTTAAAATGCAAAGTCCTCCGGATCCTTCCCAAACGCAGCGCAAACCCATCGCCCTTTGCCTGGTCATCGATAAAAGCTGGTCAATGAAAGGAGAAAAAATGGAGGCGGTGTTTAGTGCTTCCAGTACTTTTATCAATTGGCTCACCCGCTATGATTTTCTGGGAATAGTGGGCTATGCAGAAGATGTGCAGATCATCCAGAACATGGATTTTGTAAAAGACAAACGCCAGATTACAGAGCGGCTCAAAGATATACGCATTGGCACCTCCACCAATTTAAGTGCCGGATGGTTACAGGGTCTCCGAATGCTGGAGGAAATGAAAGAAACCAATTGCATAAAAAGACTCGTTCTGCTGACCGATGGAATTGCCACCATGGGAATCCAGGAGGATGAGAAGCTGGTGGATATTGCCCGGAGCTACTACCAGAAGGGCATTGTTACCACCACCATTGGTTTTGGCTCAGATTTTAATGAGGGTTCCCTGAAAGCAGTGGCAGAAGCCGGAAATGGAAATTTTCATTTTATTGATAATCCAGAAAAAATAACGGAAGTTTTTTACAAAGAATTTCAGAATGTGGGCAGTCTGTATGCCCAGGCCGGGGAATTACGGATAAAGATTCCGGAGGGATTTCGGTTTCTGGAGCTCTTGACAGGAAAAAGCCAGCCATTGGTTGCGGACGGAGAGGTCAGTTTTAATATTGGGGATCTGATGAGCGATGAAGAAAGGAAGATTGTCAGTGTCTTTGAAATTGACGGTGATGTCCTTTCCAAAAATCCACAATCCCAGAGTTTGCCCATTGAATTCAAATACCACAACGTTGTGAATAATATCAGCAATGAAGTAAAAAATACCACCGCTGTGGTGGAAATTTCCACAACCAAACCGGAAGCAGACTCTGAAGTCCAGTTGGAGGTATTGCTGGCCCAGGCAGGAAAAGCCATGATTGAATCCTCTGTTATGGCCCAGACTGATATTGATGCGGCTTCCGAATTGCTGAAAAACATAAAGGAAAGGATCCGCAATAAAATGGAGCTGAATCCCTCTCTGCTGGAAATTCTGTTCAAACGGGTGGATGTGATGATGAAGCGTCTTATGGAAGATTCCAACATGGCCAGAAAAGCCCTTCTGGTATCCGGAAGCAATCTGTTTACGGAACACTTTAAAGATGATCTGATGATATCCACGCCCATCCACGCCGGAATTTATGAGTTTGCAACCGCCGGGGATCTGGATTTATACAATATGCCGGAAGTGAAAAGTGCCATTATGAACAAGATTAAGAAAAGTTACGGCTATGTGGTGATGGATATGAAAAGAACCAATTTCATAGACTCATCGGCCATTGGCGGGCTCATCCAAATATCCAGTTGGCTCAAGCGGCGGGGGGGAATGCTTGCAGTGGCGAATCTCTCCAATACTGTGATGAAAATTTTTGAAATGACCCAGTTAAACCGGTATATTTTCGTGGCATCCTCTGTGGAGCAGGCAAAGGAGAAGCTGAACGAGATCCAGAAAGAAGCGTGAAACGTAAAATTATATTTACATTGGGGATTCTGATTTCGTTTTTTGGGTTGTTCCTGTTTTTTCTGGGGATAGGTATGGTTTTTGATGTGAAACCCGAAACCGCAGATGCTGGTTTACCAATTGCGGTTTTTTCCTTCTCATTCATCATTACTGGCGGTTTGATGCTGTATTGGGCACAGAATGAATCCAAAAAAGATGTGCAAATCCAACTAGTGGTTTCCACCGTAAAAACCTACCGCAGGATTTCCATGGATAAGCTGTCCGGACTCACCTCGCTGCCCCCGGTACAACTCCGGAAGATCATCGGGCGGGCCATCAACCGGCAACTGCTGGTGGGATACTTTGACCGGGGTAGCGATGAATTTTATACCGGGGAATCCGAGCGGCAGAAATCTCCTCATAAGTTTTGTGCAGTCTGCGGAGCTCCTCTGGGAAGGGTATACTATGAGGGAGAGACCATTCGTTGTGAGCACTGCGGCTCTGTTATGTGATCCGGTTTTTACTTGCAGATATGTAAAAGCATTTGGAAACTGGTAAACGTAGAGTGGTATTCGGAAAAGAAAAGCATGAAGGATAAAAAGGAGCTAAAAAAGGCAAATAAAAACAGGACTCTTTCTGTTCTGGATGTTCGTTACCAGAAAGAAAAAATATCTGTGTACAATCTGGATGGACCGGAGGATAGTCCAATAAGACGGAAAGAGAATGAAAAAAAATCCTTAGCGGGAAAGATAAAATTTTTTATTCTGGGGAAAAAGAAGCAGTTCTCCGAAACCATCCGGAGAAAGAAGCAGGAACGGCTCACTCTGATGTTCATTCCTCACAATGAAAAAAGTATACGCCATTATCACATATCCAATTTAAACTTAACCATAATCCTCGCCTCGTTTTCTCTGGTAATTATTATCAGTTCCATTCTGGTGATCCGCCATAACAGCACCATACAGGAGGTGGATAAGCTGAAGGTCTCCCATAAAGATGCCAGCAAACAGTTTGCAAAAATCCGCTCAGAAATTTACCAGATTTATTCCTCCTTTGATGATGTACGTACCAATCTGGTCGGTTTGTATTCCATCATAAAAGGGGGTGAAGCGGACAGTATTTTCGCAAAAGGTGGCGTCTCCATCGACCCCGCCAAAATAAAAGCTTCTGTGGAGAACACTGAGGAAAAAATCAACCAGGAAAAAATTCCGGTGGAAATTTACATGCTGAACCGCATTCTGGATGATATAAAAATAGCGGATAAACCTCTGGGTGAAATAAAATCGTTTATACAAAAGCGGAAAAGAATTATTAAAAATACGCCCACCCTCTGGCCAGTAACCGGATATATTGTAAACTCTTTTGGCAATAAAACCAATGCGATTACACTGCGGTCAGAGACAAATCCAGGCATTGACATTATTTCTTTTCCGGGGAATCCTGTGGTGGCCACCGCTCCAGGGAAAGTGGTGCTGATTAAAAAAGATCTGCGCTGGAACTGGACAGTGAAAATAAAACATAAATATGGTTATTATACGGTATACAAGGGCTTGGAGCGGGTGACCATTCCAGAAGGGGAAAACCTGGCGAAGGGGGAAACCCTGGGATATCTGGGATACACAAAGGAAAGTACGGAAAATATTTTGAGGTATGAAATCTATGTGGGGGTGGAAGCTGTGGATCCATTGCCCTATATAAATTATATTCGGGAATAGAGAGATATGGATAATCCTGCAGTAGACACGTTTATAGGTTCCGGAGCCCGGTTTCACGGTGAATTTGAGCTGGAGGGAAGTCTCCGCATTGATGGGTTTTTTACGGGAAAAATTGAATCCGGAAATACCGTTATTGTGGGGGTGACCGGCGAAGTTCGTACTAACATACACGCCCGAAGGGTCATTGTAGCTGGACGGGTGGATGGAAATATTTATGGTGAAGAGAGTGTGCATCTCCTATCTGATTCTGTTATACAGGGAGATATTATTACAAAAAATCTGATCATGGATTCCGGGGTAGTTTTTGAAGGAAGAGCAAAAACCATCATGGAAAATGGAACCGGAAATCCTGCGAACCATAAATAAATTTACTCCAATCCATCCAACCATCCGAGAATAAAATATGAGGGTGGATACCAGACACAATGAAAAAAATCCGGCAGGATACTCACCGGTTACCGGGTCGGTGCGAAGTCCGGCGGATGATTCTGGCTTTGGGATCATCCTGAAAAATGCTGCAAAGAAAAAAACCATTGAGGAAGATTACAAAAATTTTGAGAAAGTTTCTCTGGATCTGGAGGCTATTGAAAAACGCTTCCTGAAAAATCCCAATCAATCTAATTATCGGGCTTATGCGGACTTTGTGCGTTCTCATGTGAGAGCTGCCCAGAAAGATTCCCGTAAAATGAAAAAACTCAAGGATAAAAATTCACGGGAATATTTTGTTGTAATCCAGATTGACAGTCTTTTGGATGATATGCTGGAAATGATATATTATGAAAAAAAAGAAATCATTCGTCTTTTACGGATGATGAGCCAGATACAAGGGCTTCTTTTTGATATTCTTGTCTGAAAAAATCCGGATTGTAATTGGTAATATATTCTAATATTTCTGTTCTGGGAAGGGGTTTGGAAAAGAAGTATCCCTGGAGCTCGTCAATCTTCAGATCCGCCAGTTTGGACACTGTGGAAATATCCTCAACCCCCTCTGCGACCGTTCTCAAATTCATAGCGGATGCCATGCTTGCAATGGCATGGATAATCTGGTAGCCATCCGGAGTGTGGATGCGGCGTATAAAACTGGTATCAATTTTCAGCTCATCCACGGGAAGATTATGTAACTGGGATAAGGAAGAATAACCTGTTCCAAAATCATCAATGGAAATATGAAATCCTTTTTCCCGTAGCCGATTGGTGGATTCAATCGTCAGTTTTTTATCAGCCATGGACAGACTTTCCGTAATTTCCAGCATTATTTGGCGGGGTTGTATCTGGTATTTGGCAAGATTCTGGTCGATGGTATCCAGAAAATTTTCATTAAAAAACTGTGCCTGGGATATATTCACGGAAATTTTAATCTCCGGATTTCCCATCTCACGGGCAAGGGCAAAAGATGATTCCATCATAAAATTACCAATCTCTATGATCATTCCCGTGGATTCTGCGATGGGAATGAACTGGGACGGCGGAATATTTCCCATCTCTGGATGATTCCATCGGACAAGGGATTCCATTCCATGCAGGGAAAAATCAATTGTGCTGACTTTGGGCTGGAAAACCGCATAAATTTCTCCATTTGCAATGGCATTGGATAGCGAGTTTCTTATGATAATATCAGTATTATTCCGAATCAGATCCGGCAGCTTGTTATAAGGAAATATATGGTTCTTAAAATTATCCTTTGCGAAAAGCAGTGCACGGTTGGACAGAGCAAGCAGTTCCTCCTGATCATCTGTATCTGTGGGAAAAACGGAATATCCCGCCGTAAACTGGATCCGTATTTTCATGGAATCTACGGTAAAAAGCTGGTTATTCAGCGAATGCAAATCCTGCACCAGTGCCGGGATATGGTTTTCCCCCGCAATATCCGGGAAAAGAAGGATAAATTTATCCGATGTCCAGCGGGCAATGAACCCTCTGGTGTCCATAAAAACTTTTAAAAATTTTGCTACGTGCAGAATAATCTGGTCTCCGGTTTTTTGCCCAAAGCTTTCATTAAAGTCATTCACGGAAGATATGTCCACCAGCACAATGACCAGAAAATTTCCAGATTTTTGTGTCCGGGTGATGGAATCCGTAAGAGTCTGCTCAAACCCGAACATATTGGGCAATCCGGTGAGGTTGTCATTGTATGCCAAAAATTCCACCCATTTTGTCTCAAAATATTCGTCCGTGTAATCTTCCAGAACAATGATCATTTTTTCCTGACCAGCGGTAAAATAGTGACCCCGTATCCATTTCTCTGGTGTTGTCAGTATTTTGGTTATAATTTTTTCCGGTGCTTTGTTTTTTTTGATTAGGTGCCCAATACGCTCCCGAATGGTATCCCTTACGGTCTTATCCATATAAGACGTAAAAAAATTTCCGGTGATATTTTTATCCGGAGACCCCGCCAGCAGGGTGTTAGCGGTTTCATCGGAAGCCAGGATCATGGCATTTTCCTGAACGGTAATAATACCAAACCCAAGGTTTTTCAGAATAAGGCATTTCTCCCAATCGTTATCCACATACCTTTCTGGATTTGGTCTCTGGGCAATCAATAATATTTCACCATAAATGAATTCGCGTTGTGGTTGACAAATACGCTATTTTCTCATAAACAGTAAATGGAGGATATTATGGAAGAAAATCAGACAACGAAGCAACCCCCGGAACATCCGGAATCCCAGGCATTCCAGAGAAAAAATATTCTGATCAACAAAAAATTTCAGATAAAAATAATACTCAAGGCATCCATCCCCTTGTTGGTATTCTTTGTCTTTGTATTTATTTCAGGATTTTATGGAATTTATTATCTGCAGAAAGAAATACAATTTGAAAATACCAACGAGATGATTATGACCTTGTCCAAATACTTTGGAAGCGAGTATACATCCCAGGATTTGTTCAGTAACATGAAAAAATACATGGTGCTTGTTTTGCTTCTGATGTTTTTACTAACCCTTGGGTATATGATTTATATTTTTGTATATTTTTCTCACCGCATTGCTGGTCCTGTTCTGCGGTTTGAAAAAACAATGGATGAATTACTGCAAGGGAATCTGAAACTGCAGATCCATCTGAGAGAAAAAGATGAGTTTAAAGAAACAGCGGATCATTTTAACCGGATGATGGAAGCTCTGAAATCCAGGATTAAGCGGATCAATCAATATAATAAGTACACCCGGGAAACATTGAAGGAAATGATGGATAATTCTTCCCCGGAAAACAGGGAGAAATTTCAGAAACTGGAGGATTTAACAAAGGGAATTGAAGAATCCATCCATGAATTCAAATTCTGACCCTTACCGGGCTTTTGCGGAGGTTTATGATGCGACCATGCGGGGTGTGCCTTTCTACCAGTGGGCATATTCCATATTTACGGAAGCCCAGAAAAGAGGGTTGGATATTTCCGCAAAAGTAGTTGATTTGGGATGCGGTACGGCCACGGTAACCCGGCACTTGGCCACTTATTTTGTGAGAATCATTGGGATGGATTTTTCATTACCAATGCTCAGGAAAGCCGCAGAGAAAATAACAGGAGAATTTGCCCAAAAAATCCGGCTGGCTGCAGGGGATTTCCGGGAGCTTCCCTTTAAAGGTGGATACTTTGATCTGGCCATCTCCACGCATGATTCCTTGAATTATATCACCCGGAAAGAAGAGTTGAAAAAGCATTTTCGGGAGGTTCACAGAATATTGAAGCCGGGTGGATGGTATATATTTGATATCACCAGCGAGACAAATGTGGAAAAAAATTTTCATAAAAAAACATTCCGGGAATACTATGAGGATATATATTTTGTCTGGAAAAATATTTATGATAAAAAGAAGAGAATCATTTTTTCCTATCTCCGTTTTTATAAAATAAAGCCATTTATGCAATCTAAAATTATTTCCGCATTTATTCCGGAGGGGATAAAGAAGAATCTTGTCCGGAAAAATATATTTCAGGAAGAAATCCACGCCCAGAAAGTCTACCGTGAAGATGAGGTAATAAGTGCCATGAATGGATTATTTATTGTGGAAAATAAAATCGCGGATTATGATCCCCATAAGTCGCTGGATAAAGCCAATATCATTGCCTATGTGGTGCGGGCGATTGTTTAATCCACCCGCAGAACCAGACCCTTCAGATATTCGCCTTCCGGATGGTAGATGGAAATGGGATGGTCGTTATTCTGCGAAAGAATGTGCAGAATCTGGACTTGTTTTCCGGCGTCTTTAGCCGCCGCAAAAATAATCTGGCGGAAAAGCCGCATGTCCACCGCAGAAGAGCAGGAAAAGGTAAAGATAATTCCTCCGGATGTGATTTTTTTCATGGCCAGAAGGTTGATATCTTTATACCCACGGGAAGCGACGGTGACTTCGCTGGCATGGTGGGCAAATTTGGGAGGATCCAGGATGATCAGATCGGCCTCTGTTTTGTCTTCCCGAAAAAAGTGAAAGGCATCTTCCTGAATGAATTGGACTGGCATGTCCGGAAGATGATTTTCCCGTATATTATATTCTATGTTCCTTCTTGCTGTTTCCAGTGCCGCAGAGGAAGCATCCAGAAAGATTACTTCTTTTGCACCTCCGGCCAGTGCATTGATCCCAAACCCTCCGTTATAGGAAAAAGCATCCACCACCTTTTTCCCGGAAGAATATTTTCTGATTAAAAACCGGTTTCGGCTTTGGTCAAAATAGAATCCTGTTTTTTGTCCTTCCGGAAGATGGATAAAATACCGCAGGCCGTGTTCTTCTATAAACAGGTTTTCTGGCATAACTCCGGATATGAGTTCATTTTTTTCAGACAGATTTTCTTTCTTTAAAAATCTCCCGCTCCTTTTCTCAAAAATAAAATCGGCGGGAAAAATATTCTGAATCCGTGAAATTATTTTCTGACGGATTGTCTCCATCCCCTGCGTCTGGATGGTTAGGACAACCCCCTTCCCAAAGGCATCCAGAAATAATCCCGGCAGAAAATCCCCTTCGCCATGGATGAGCCTTCCACCTCCGGCCAGTGGCCACTCATTGCTCCGGCGGCGGATGGATTTTTCTATCCTCTCCATAATAATGTCCAGAATATGCCGGACGATTTCTTCCGGGGTGGAGGAGGGCATTTTCTTCATCCCGTAATCCAGCAGTCGGATGGGTATGTCAGAAGTGGGATGGTAATAACCCAGGGCCAGAATTTTATTCTCTGAGGAGTATACCACACAGGCCGGAAAAGGATTGGCATCCTCTTTGCTTTCCACTAGCTCCGTCCGGAGGATGGCACCGGAAAAAATCCATGGATGTCCGGCAAGGACGGGTTTTTCCTTTCCGGGTTTCAGGTAAATTTTATACAGCATTATCAACTTCCTTTTTATTTTTTTTTATTTTCAAAGTGGGGAGAAAAGAATAGGAATGGGAAATAAGATTTTCCGTCCGGATGCGGGTTTTTTACGATTGCCGATGGGTTTATTCCGTGAAGAATTTTTTCCTTTTTTATATGATAATAATCACTCAGGAACGTTCCGGAAAACATTGACGGCACCACCACAAGGGATGTCAAGTGGGAGATTTTGGTAAATTTGTAGACAAAATATCCCACACCGAACAAAGCCACAACTCCGCTGATAAAGTATGCCGCACCTCTATGCGGGGTGAAATAGAAAACCATAGCAGAGAAAAAGGTAAAAACCGTGATGCCTGCGATTCCCACTCCCAAGGGTTTCATGACAGAGAGAGTTTTTTGGATCATGTTCCGGCTTAGGTTATTCCCCCGCCTTGTCAAACCGGATTTGGAAATCCAATAGGAAAGGCCGTGGAGGCGTTTTGAGTCTCTCCGATGGGAGGTGGATTAAATCCGGGCCACCGCAAGAAAAATTGTATGTAATGTCACAATGATTCCCAGAAACAGATTTCTGGCACTGGACGGGGGCAACCCGGGAAAGCGATATTCCAGAGCATTGTGTGGACAGACTCCAATGCAATCCCCGCATAACGTACAGGAAATATTCGGTTTGCGTTGGAGAATATCCTCCCGGTTAAGGGATCCATATTTGCAGGCCAATGTGCACACCTGGCAATCCGTGCACCGGTTATTGATACGAATCCGGAATGGGTTGATTTTCCCCGCAACGCTGGTTATCCAGCCCACCGGGCAAACCGATGTGCAGTGAAACATATAGCCGGTTTTCCCGGAGATAAAAATCATTGCCAGAATGCTGAATCCGGCAATGATTATGGCAATTGTCCCGGCAATGGCAACGGAAACCCCTGCCAGATTCATGGCCATAGCGATGGCCATCGTTAGGATCAGGACTAATAGGCGGAGATTTTGTCTTATTTGAATGGGGAGTGGCCGGGGTCTTTTCATCTTGTCTGCAAAGGCATTGTCAAGTGCTCCAATGTAACAGAGATGACTGCACCATGCTGGTCCGGAAAGAAGGATGGTTACCAGCAGCAGTATGGCCATAAAGAATCCTCCGCCCCTATAAAAGGGTCCTCCCACAATCAGGGCGGGTATGGGCAGATGAATCTTTCCGGTCTGGAGGAACTTTTCTGTGATGCTCAGCCCCAAAGCAAACTGCAGAAAAAATACAATGGAAAAGAGCATCCAGATTCCTCTCCGGGTTTTTGCCGTTTTGGCGGGGTCAGACAGTCTCTGTGTGATAAAACCCGCATAGAATACCATCATCAGAATCTGAAACGGCCATAAATTAGGAAAGAATCTTTCCGCAAGCAACAAACTCATCCCTGACTTCCAGTGAATCACTAAGAGGAGCATTCCTGTGGAAAGAGAAGTCCAGAAGGGAAGCATACTCTGTGAACTCTGCATGGCCTGCCACCATTTCATCGATTTATAGATAGAAAAAGCAGTTATTGCAATAACGGAAAACATGATAAGAAAAAGACGAACCCAGGGCAGACTCAGCAGAATCCTTCCTTCCAGCAATTGAAATGTGGTTTCCATCCAGATTGCCAGAGCGGTAAACTCTCCCAAAATTACCCAGCACAGACTCCATTTTCCCAAAGACAGGATAAAAAAAGGCAATGCCAGACTGGAAAGAAATAGGCCGTAGTTTTCCATTCGCAGAAAATGAAGGGAGAGAAAAAAATGGGGGATAAAGGCGATGATAAATATTCTGTTTGTCTTCCCTCTCTGGGAAATTTGTAAGTTCAATGGTTCAATAGTTTTCATAAAAAATACTTCGCTTGTTATAATACTACCAATAGGTGGTATAAACTGAAGATAATTTACTTTTTTTTGGAAAATCCGGCAAATTTTTTGTGATAAAGTGGCCATGGGGTTTTGGCTTGTGTAAGTTGTTTTCGGAGTTAATTATGAAAATATTCAATGTGAATGAAGAGTGTATATCCTGCCATGCCTGTGTGGAAGTGGCGGGAAATAACTTTGAAATGGGATCCAATAATCTTGCGTATGTCAAAAGGCAACCGCAAAATGAAATGGAATTAATGCAAACTAAAAATGCTCTGGAAGTTTGTCCGGTGAATGCAATTATTTCAGAGGAGGTAAACGAAAATACAGGGGATAAAAAACCTGTTTTGGCGATAGATAACGTGAAGGAAACGCTGGATAAATATCCGCACCTGAAGGATGTTCTGGTTTCCCGTTCTGACCGGTTTAAGCGACTGTTGAATCCAAGTGTCTACAATACCCTGGCCCGCTTTGCGACCTTCAGCGATGCATCCCTGGTATCCGGAGAATCTGTGTGTGAGATCTTGCACGTTCTGAATAATGCCCTGGGAACCATACAGGAACTTTATAAAATGTCACCGGATTGCATTAAAGGTGGAGAATCCCTTGACCTTCTATCCTTTTCCAGTGAAATTAACTGGCAGGAAAATCCGGAGCGGTATATTTACAATTCTGCTTCCGTACCGGAAATTATAGAAATGGTGAATAAACTGGCACCGGGAAAAAATTTGGTTGTGATTGCTACGGAAGAGCCGGTATCCCTCGTGAAAGCCGCTCATGGTCTGGGATACAAACTGAACGTGATCCGGGACAGGGAGTACCGCATATCCATCTTCAATCCGCCTCTGGAGGAAGAAGAGGATTGGCGGGAAAGAAAAGAGGATTTTGACATTTTGGATGTGCGTACCATGCAGACAGATCCGTTCGATATTATCATCCAGACCGCGTATGCAACTCCGGAAGGCGAGGGATTTTGTCTTGTCCAAAAGTTTATGCCCTTTCCCATCGTTAATATGCTCACGGAGATGGGTTTTGAGAATGACGTGGAGCCGTATTCTTCCTATGAAGTTCGGGTTTATTTTTACAAAACCCCGGTTATTGCCGGGGATAATAATTCCTCCCAGGAAAAGACAGAAGTTGTGATCCAGTCTGCAACCCCGGTTGCCTATCCTGTGATTATGCGGCTTCTCCAGTCAGAAACCCTCCGCAGCCGGTTGAAGATAAAAGAGCTGAAAGTATGGGAGGAGACGGAAAAACATCTGGCCTGGATCACCAGTGGCCGGGCAGACATCAGTTTTTCCGCTATCATCACCGCAATTAAACTACGGAATTCCGATATAAAAATTCCAGCCTTTTTTGTATGGGACAATTTTGTTCTTCTCTCACGCAAAAAGATTTCTAGTCTTGCGGATGTAAAAGGGACGCCCATTTATACTCCTCTCTTTGAAGAGGCACCACCCACAAAAATAACAAAATATCTTTTGCGGGCAAAGGGATTTAATCCCGATGACTATAAGTTTCAATATGGGGAGCCCTTTGGCCGTCCGGAGGAAATATACGCCGCCTTTGTCCAGGGAGAAGCGGAAACAGTGATTCTGCGGGAACCGGAGGCCAGCTATGCCATAAAAATCATGGCAGATAGAGGTCAGGACATTTCCGTTATCCAGTTTGCAGATATCTGGAATGAGGTAAACCCTGGTTTTGGAAGCTTCCCCAACGCCGGCCTGGTGGTGAAAGGGGAATTTGCCCGGAAAAATCCACAGTTACTCCAAGTTTTTCTGGATGAGCTTAAGGATGCTATAGAGTGGGTGAATAATAATCGGACGGAATCTGCCCGGATGTCCTTTGATCTGATGCGGCAGCCGGAAGACAGGATTGAATTATTTTTAAACCGGGTCCGATTTCAGTACATGGACGGGAAACCCTTGATTGAAAAAACCAGAAAATACTTTGGAGTTTTGAAGAAAGAAGGAATCATAGATATAGAGCTGGGAGAATCTTTTTTTGACAATTTCCGGCTGGATAATCCATGATTACGCAAAAAAAAATTTGCTTGTAAATACCACCCAAAGGTAGTATATGGTCAAAAAAAAAAGGAGGAAAGATGAAAGAATCTTTTATTGACCGATTGCTGAGCCGGAAGGGGCTTTACGCCGCTTTCTGGATCATTGGCATTGGAATGGTGACAGCGTTGATTGTGTTCACGGCAAGGTTGTCCAAAGAAGTACCACCCATCCCCCAGACGGTGAAATCCGTTTCCGGGGATACCCTGTACACATACAATGATGTGGTGGACGGAAAGGTGTTTTTCCAGCAGTTTGATCTGATGGACTATGGAACCCTTTTGGGAATGGGTGCGTACTTGGGGCCGGATTTTTCCGCAGAATTTTTCCATAAGCGGGCGGAGTTTCTTTATGAATACTACGCAAAGGAATTGTTCCAGAAATCCCGCAATGAATTAAATTCCATGGAGCTTGCTGGTGTTAAGGAACGCGTGAAGCAAGATTTCAGAAAGGAAACATTCCTGAAAGAGAATGGAGTGGTATATTCTCCGGGTTCGGCCCTGGCATACCAAGAGAATAAGAAATATCTGGTGAATTTTCTGGTAAACGGAGACAAGTCCCGTGCTTGGAGAGCCGGAGTGATCAGAAAAGAAGAAGCGGAAAAAATTTCTGCCTTTGTGGACTGGTCTCAACTGGTGGCCTCCTCCATTCGTCCGGGGACAAACCGGACATGGTCCAACAACTGGCCCAAAGAACCTCTGGTGGATCAGGATACGAGCTGGAACAGTCATTTTTATTCTCTTTGGGAATTTCTGCTTCTCTGGCCTCTGAGCATAGCGGTGGTTTTCATTGCTTATGAGTATTTTTTCAAGTCCAGAGAAGAAGAAGCCTTGGAGAAACCCTTTGAAGTAAAAGCTATGTTTGCCTCCCAGAAAAAGCTTCTGAAATATGTTCCCATTGTATCGCTCTTTTTACTGATTCAGGTGATTATTGGGGGATATCTGGCACACCTTTATATGGATCCTGTGAACAATTTTATCATACCCCAGGAAATTCTGCCATTCAATGTGATGCGTGCCCTGCATACAAATGTGGCTATTTTATGGGTTGCCATCGGTTGGCTGGTGGGAGGACTTCTGATAGCTCCCTGGGTTGCTAATGAAGATCTGAAATTTCCCTGGCTGGTGGATGTTCTCTGGGTGGCCTTGCTGGTTGTGGGTGGTGGCGGTCTCATCGGAATTTATCTGGGAGCCACCGGTCACATGCGGGAAGTCTGGTTCTGGCTGGGTAACGAAGGCCGGGAACTTCTGAATCTGGGACGGGCCTGGGATATTGGTCTGGTCATTGGCCTGGTAATGTGGTTCCTGATGGTGGTGAGCCTGGTGCGAAAAGCAAAAGAAAATAACATTCTTGTGGGAACCATTATCTGGTCTGCCTTTGGTGTGGCTACTCTGTACATTGCCGGGATGATGCCCATCCACAAAGTAATGCCCAACTACACCGTGGACGATTATTATCGCTGGTGGGTGGTCCATCTTTGGGTGGAATTAACGTTTGAATTATTTGCCGCAGGCGTTCTGGCATACCTCACGGTTTTACTGGGACTGGTTTCCCGGAAAACAGCGGAGAGAATCATGCTGTTTGAGCTGGGATTGATTATGGCCTCCGGAACCTTGGGCGTGGGTCACCATTACTGGTGGCAGGGATTAGACGAGTACTGGATTGCGGTGGGTGGTATTTTCTCCGCACTGGAACCACTTCCCTTGGTCCTACTGATGATTGAAGCATGGAAAAATAAAGAAGATATCCGCAAACAGGGACAGGATTTTCCATACGCAGTTCCGTTCATGTGGCTGGCTGGTTCCGCAGCATTGAACTGGTTTGGTGCTGGATTCCTGGGCATGGTAATCAACACTCCCACCATCAATTATTATGCCCACGGGACATATCTGATTATGCCTCACGGACATGTGGCTTTACTGGGAGCCTTTGGATATATTTCCCTGGCGTTTATTTATTTTACGGCAAGGACAAATTCCCTGGTGAATCATCTGGAATGGAACGATCGCATGAGCCAATGGGGGTTCTGGCTTTTGACGATTGGTGTCATTCTGTTTGGACTGCCCACCATAATCATTGGATTTATGCAGACAGAAGTGGCTTTTGAATCCGGTTACTATGCTGCCCGATCCAGAGACGTTCTGGAAAGTGTTTCCGGTTGGATTATGTTCCGCCTGGTACCGGATACCATGATGATTTCCGGAGCGGCTCTTGTGTTTTATGACACGGTAAAGAAGATCTATCTGAGCCGGAAAATATCCGCTTAACTATTTGCAAAATCGGATTTGGGGGAGGACGTTTGTCTTCCCCCCAAACCGATTTGGATTGACCGTCAGTTATAGAATTACAATCTTGCGTTGTTCATGGTTTTTCAGAAAAATACACAATACGCCCTGAGGATTTTTATTTATCTTGCCCAAAATCCCGGGGCTCCGGTTTCTGTTAATCAGCTTCATAAATCCCTGGGTATCCCCTATAAATATCTTGCGAAGTTAATGGCAAAAATATCCCAGAGCGGTCTTTTATCTGTCACGCAGGGTAAAAATGGTGGATATGTCCTCAATCGAAATCCCAGGAGTATCAAGCTTTACGAGATTGTCCAGATTAATGAAGACCTGGATGTACTGGATCACTGCCTCCTGGGACAGAATGCCGTTTGCCGGGCACCCGGTTGCCCCATGCACAAGCTGTGGGTACAGCAGAAAAAGCAATGGAAAGAAATCCTGTATAAGCAAACTCTGCAGATGCTGGCTCACCATAAATAAAGGCATGCTGTTTTTCTTATAATCTTAGTAACCTCTGAAAAATTAACCAATTTGTTAAGGTAGCGGAGGTGATGTCGCAGGCCGGGTGCCGAACCCCGCTGTGACCGGAAGTTGAGCAGATTCTGGTATAAGAAATGATCTGTGCATCTTAAATCTGTCCTCCAACACCTTTAAACTTCTCGACAAACTTAGCAATTTTTTGAAAAACAGTTTGTTTTTTTGTCAGGTACTCTGGGTTAAGTGGGCTCATTTTGGGTAAAATCGTATTGAGTTCCATACCGTTTTCACTGGCATATTCCCGTTTTAATGATGTCATAATGTACCGTTTCGCAGCGTCTTCGTTCAAATTTTCTGCTGCAATTAATTCTGTGGCTTCTGTGGTTAATTTTTCTTGAGCATAAGCATAAAAGGCCTCTAAAATACTTTCTTTTTCTTTTATGGTCTCTAAATCTGTCTCGTTAATAAAATCAACCACCAAACTTTCTTTTGCCCTATTCCCAACACTTGCACGAATTATTCTGCGTATTTCTTCTATCAAGCTGGCTTTATCTTTCGTCTTTTTGTTGTGCTCATAAATTAATTCAAGAATGTAATCGAGGTTTATTTCTTGCGATTTTAACAAGTCCACTTCAAACACAACATCGTCCCAATCAATTTTTGATCCTTTTTTTTCTGTACCGCTTTTTTCGCGTCTTAACCAATCGCGAATGTCGTTATAAGTTGAACGGTAATCTTGAACGGTTCTTTCTTTGAGCAATTCAATTTTTTGCATGGTGGCAATATCCTCATCGCTTAGAAAATGCGTGTTTTTAAATTCTTCTATTGCCTTAGGATTATTTATGTCAATTGTTTGAAATTCTTTTAGATGGTTAAATTCATCGTAGTTCTGGAGTATGTTTTCTATGCGCAAATATTCTCCAAATAATTTGGCGAATTCCTTTTTATCTTTCTCTTTTATAATTTCGTTAGGATTAGGGAATTTTTCATTTAACTCTTTTACAACTTCAATATAACCTCTGCGAGCTTCGCCTGTAATAAGGTCTGTAAAACCTTCTAAATATTCTTTGTAGCTTTTTTCAAGAACTACATTCATGGTGTTGCTATCGCCAAACAGCGTAATGGCATCAATAGTTGCTTTTTCTAAATCGCGGAAGGTTACAATATTGCCAAAGGTTTTTGTGGCATCATAAATACGATTGGTTCGCGAAAAAGCCTGAATTAAGCCGTGATAACGCAAGTTTTTATCGACAAACAGCGTATTGAGAGTTGGAGCATCAAAACCTGTTAAAAACATTCCGACTACAATAATGAGGTCAACCTCTTTGTTTTTTACCCGTTTGGCAAGGTCGCGATAATAATTCTGAAACTCATTGCTGTCAATGCTATAAGTAGCCCCAAACATTGTATTATAATCAGCAAGAGCGGTGCTCAAAAACTCTTTGGCACTACTATCCATAGCAGATGGCTCAAAGTTCTCGTCAGGTATTTCACCAACAGCATTTTGCTCTTCGTTGGCTGCAAATGAAAAAATAGTAGCAATCTTCAGAGGTCTCTCTTTGTCTTTTT
>DYLW01000090.1 GCA_020721865.1 Leptospira biflexa
ATCCCATAAACATATACTCATTTTTCATAAAATGACCACCAGATTTTGGGTTAATCGCCGTCTGGATACATCCGCCTTTGGCGGGCACGGCTTCGCACCCTCCGGGACGACCGGTGAGTATATATCTGGTCACCGAGGATATCGAACATTGTGAAAAATCCTATCGAGGGGACGATGCCAGCCACGCGAAAGACTGGATATGCTGGAGACAAAGAATGGGAATTTCATTGACGGTCCGGGCAATTCCTTATATATTTAAAAACATCTGGAACTGTTTTTATGCACCGTATGGAAGAGTTATGGGAAATGAACCAAGTGCGTCAAACCTTTCCGGGGATAGTGCTTTGCATGGGACGCCCGTTTTTCCACAATTCGTATTCGCTAATATCCATTTCATCATTCCATGCGACCGCATAGCCACCCGGTTCCACGCGGACTGATTTAAAAAAAAGCGGATTTTTCAGCGGAGCAAACATGGGTTTACTGAAGAAAGGAGATACATCGTATTCTTTTATCTCTTTGTTATTAAACTCTACCAAGAGAGTTTTCTCGTCCAGTGCCTGCACGGATATTACTTTGGGGAAATCCATATTCTTTTACTCTAATGGCGGTAATTTATAAAATTCCTGTGCATCCCACATTTTTTTCAATGTCTCTTTATTTACATATGCCCATTCGTGCACAAGCTTCACTGCACGACTCGGCAAATCTCCCTCAATCATTTCAAGCGTATCGATATTGAATAATCCCACATATTCACCATACAACGCATGAAAATGTGGTGGAGGATGATCTGCAAAGAAAAGTTTAATGACAATTCCATAAAACCTTGCTATTTCTGGCATTCTCTATTCCCTTTGACTAACATTAAAAGTTTGCGAACATAGCGTCAAGCCTTTCCGGGGATAGTGCATTGGGTTTATCCCTACCGTAGGGGCGGCGGATTCTGCATCATAAATTTTACCTTTGCACTTCTAAACCCCGCCCCTTTCCCCCGCCGATGGATTCATCCCATAAACATATACTCATTTTTCATAAAA
>DYLW01000027.1 GCA_020721865.1 Leptospira biflexa
GGACTTTAATTTGCAACTAAAATCCGCCTTATGGGGTCGCTATCTGGGTTGCATAAAAAGAGTATGTACCGTGACGTCACCGGTTGCTTTTCTTCTTTTTTTCCTTGGGTGTGGATTCCTTTCCGGCTTCCTCTTCTTGCTTCTTCTCATCCGCTTCTGTGATCACACGACTGTTGATCCGGTTGGAACGCATTCTTTCCCCCCACTTATAATTCAACGTGAGCCGGAAGTTATCCCCCAGATAATTCTGGGGAACCCAGGCGAAATCAATTTTATAAAAACCATAACGGGTGTCATAATTAATCCCCATGCCTCCGGTAAATCCTTGCGTATCCTGAAAAAGCATGTATCCCATTCTCAACGCAAATCGCCGGTAAAAGGTGAGTTCCAGTCCGCTGGATAGCATGAAGTTATGCCCTTTTATCATGGTTCCGTCCAGGGTAATGGTGGAGTCCGGGCCAGCCACCGGAAAGAATGTCTTGGGCCCGCCCAGAGTATGGATGATAGAATTCATTTTGAAATCATAGCCAATTCCATTCTTGAAGGTGAGCGGCAATGGATCATTTTCTGAAATAAATGGCCCCGCATATCCCAGATTCAGAACGCTCATGGAATAGCGGAAGCCCGCAAGAGCGGTGTGGCTGGGGAACACATAGGCGGCACCCAGATCGGTAGCGAAACCATGGGATGAATACTGGTTGATGCTCTGGTAGATATATTTGACCCCAATCCCAAAGGGCATGTTTTTCAGATACTCGTTTTTATAAAACCGGTTTCCCCAATACATATTTAAGGAAAGGTTTCTGGGCACAAAGCTTCCGGTGGATTCCGGGCTGGTGGTGGTAATGGGCACTTCTCCATAATCAGCATAAACCAATGCCATGCCCAGTGTTCCGATGCTGGGAAAAACCGGTATGGCATTCGTATTTTGGGGCAGGGCGTACAGGCCGTTGATGGTGGTAATTTTTGCACCGGAGAACATGCCATCGTCAAACCCATTCAGCTTCATGGTGGAGACAGACACCTCTCTGGAGCTGGAGTAGCCCAGGACGGCGGGACTCCACAAGAGGGAATCCGCGTCGTCGATGAGGGCCGCCGAGCTGAGGCCCATGGCAGAAGCCCGGGCATCCGGGTTGATGATTAAAAATTCTGCGGTGGTGGTTCCGGCGGAAGGATTTGCGGCAAAAAGGGGAAAAGTCAGGCATGCCAGGATAATCAATAGAGAGGCAACCACAAATCCTATGTTACGGGAAATTATCTGTATTAGAATATTTTTTTGCATCGCCTTCTGCTACCTTTCCTTCATGTTCAATTTATGGGACGATGAAAACCGAGATTCCCAACAGATTAAAAAAAATGTATCTATTTTCCCCCTGGATGAGACATAACGTAAACATTTTGCAGCAATGCGACATAATGTGTAATGTCACCCCGGGGGATGGGCATAATAGGGACATTCCCCGCACAATTTCTATAGCTCCGGCATTTTTTTTCATAACTTGTTATAATTATCGGGAACAGTCCGTCGTATACTTTGACCGATAATAGAAATAATTATTAATACATCGAGGGAGTATATGGAAAAAATAAAAAGAATGATCCGCACACTGACAAGGGGTTTCCGCTTTGCTCTGTTGCTGGGGGTTTTCCTAATATCCTTTTTCCAGATTCCATCCTTATCTGCGGCGGGTTGTATCCAGTACCAATCCCAGGTGAATTCCGCCATGGCCCGGCAGGATGTTCCTGCCCATCATATTAAATTTCAATGGAAAGCATACACGGACGGTTGTGTCAGTGAACACGAGACAAAAGTGGACAGTGAATGGCGGTTTAACATTTACCGGATGAATGGAGCCACCCCTTCTCTGGAAGCATCCTATGATGGTAGCACGTGGAGCGGAGCAGAGAAAATTACAAAAATAGATTTTGTCCGTAACTCCACCAACGGTACTTTTGATCTTACCATCAAGGCCATGAATTCGGCGGTGAAAGACAACGATTATTATATTGAAGTCCAGCGGGTTACCGGTGATGCCAATGAGACTATTGCCGTGTCCAGCAAGGCATCCACCACGGCGGATGCAAGTGGTAACAAGGGTTTGGGAGGGGGTGGCGGCACCGGAGAATTCGCTATTAATTATGCAAATCTGATTGTCCTTTTTGCCACCGGGGACACCCGGACAAATTCCCGCTCTTCTGTTCCTTTCAGTGCAGGGGCGGATGGGGTCATGGACGGCCAGACCGGAGAGAGTTTCAAGCAGGGGGACGCCAGTAATAATTCCATTGTTTTTGCATACACCATCAAATATCCGGACGGTACAGATTGGGTAAAAGACTCTGCCGATTTGAATCTCAAAGTGTATTCCTCTTCCAACGCTGACCGTACCGCCCAGTACACTGTTTTTGACGCCGGGTACGTAAGCCCCTATTATTACACCCGCATAGTACCCACATCCTCTGCGGTGACGGGCACCGATTTTTACTTCGCCGTGGGAACAGACGCCACCAGCACGGCCACCGGGGATTACCTTCCGGAATTCTCCTCCAAAGCGGGGACATCCGGCGGGAACACCGGATTGAACGGACACTCTCCGGATGGGACATTTGATACCACTGCCGGAGATTTATCCATTACGTACCTTTCCCGCTCTGTGGCCACTATTGACCAGGGGGCGGCCAGCGGGGTCACCTATTCCTTCCGAACATTTTTCCCTAATGGCACGGACCAGGAAACCGCATCTGCGGGGGATTACACTGTCCGGGTGTACAATGCCGGCGGGGTGGACAAATCGGCGGATTTTAACATTGGGGCACTCGCGTATAATGCAGGAACCACACGATGGGAAGTTACCGTTTCCGCCAAGACCTCCTCCACGGTGGCTACGGGTTATCATATCTCTGTGCAGAAATCCAGCGGTGCCAGTCCGTCCACGCTGGCGGAATATAAATCCAACCAGGGTACCACGGGTGCCAATGTGGGTTTGAGTTCCCCCGGTGGGGAATTTGAGGTGCAGCAGGGAAGTCTGCACATTGTGTACCAGACACCGGCGGTGGCACGCACCATCTATAAAGCAGATGATGCCCAAACCATAGATTTTTCCTATAACGTGTACTATGCCGATGGCTCCACAGAGGAAACGTCGGATTACGGTTATATTGTGAAAGTATACCGGAGTGATAATCCAGGGGTTGCTCTTTCCACATTTTCCATTGCTGCACCGGGCACCCAGTTTGGGGTGCTGAACACCGGAAGCCACATCACAGACGGCAATTTTACCCTGCGGCGTTGGGAATACACCGGCGGTAAATGGAATATCAACCTGAAGGCCCGTGCGGATGCCATGGATACTGTGGGCGGAGCCAATGACGGGTTGCATTACTCTATCACCATAGAAAAGGATGCCGGCGGTGGCGGGGAAACATTCACTGCGTATTCGTCCGATGCGTCCACCACCCCGGACGGAAATGGCAACGCTGGATTGGGCACCACCAACGGCCGCTTTGAGGTGGAAAGCTCTGCCCTTACCATAAAATTCACGTCCAGAGACAATGCCGCCATGCAACGGTTGGATCTGGATGCTAATCTGGTAACCTATCATTTTACCGCCCACTATCCGGACGGTTCTGGGGAAACCAATGATACCGGTTACGCGGTGGAGCTTTTTGATTCCTCCAATGCCTCTCTGGCAAGCTGGAGCAATCTGGCTTTTAATACGGGGACAGTCAACCAGACCAGCGGAGAATGGACTCTGGTCAGTTTTGACTATTCCGGCGGGACATACAACGCTAAATTCCGTGCTCTGGGCGATGTGAACGCCGCCTCCGGATACTATGTGACTGTCACCAAAGCAGCGGGAAACGAAGGGGATGCCACCGCAGCAGCGAAATCCTCCAAAGATGCCACCGGAACCGCGTATGACGGAGGTCTGGGAGCAACGGATGGCGTGTTCCAGGTGAATGTGGCCAATCTTGCGGCCGTTTTTGCCAATCCCGGTAGCCACCAGAGCATTGAGGTGGCCGATGATGGGACCATTACCTTCATGGTGACTGTCACCTACCCGAATGGCACTGCCGCACAGGCCGGGGACGGAAATTATACGCTTACAGTATACAATGCAGCCGGCACGGCGGTGGAAACGTTTGCCAATCTCACCTCCGGAAATACCCCCACCGGAACCAAATTTGATCTTACGCAGTTCACCAACGTAGCGGGGACATACACGGTGACCCTGCAGAGTCATGACAAAACCACGGATGTGGGCAATGATTATTATATTTCCATCCAGAAAGCCTCCGGCGGGGCGGATGCGGAAGACCTTCTGGCGGAGCGGGACTCCAAAGCGGACCCCGGAGCGGTGAATGGTTCTTTTAATGTGACTTCGGCCACTCTGGCGGTATCCGTGGGCAGTATTTCCGTGAATTCCATCAACAAGGGGGATACAACCGGATTATATCTTTACTATAATGTATACTTTGACCGGGGTGCGGTGGGCTCCAACAACGCGGCGTACCAGGAAACAGACGACGCCGGAAATTATGGGATCACCATACGGGATTCCGGGAATAACGATGATTCCGGGGATTATACCATAACCGGTCCATCTTATGGAGCCTATGGGGCATCCTGCGGGGGAGCGGTTACGTCCTGTTACCGGGTGCAGGTGGCAGCGAAATTTTCCGCAAGCGTGGCCTCCGGATATTCTGTGGAGATAGCCAAATCCGCCGGAACCCATACCATTGCCTCTGCGGTGGATTCGTCTGCGGCCAATGACAACAATCTTTCTGATGGCATAGATGGTCTGGGTGCTCCCGGCGGGGAGTTTTCCGTGGACGGTGCCATTCTCTCCATCAAGTATCGGGCACGGAGGATTGTTTCTGAGGCGGTCGGGGTGACTGGCACCGATTACATGACCCGTGCGGATGGTGCCACCAACCAGATTGTCTATGACTTTTCTGCCCATTACCCGGATACCAGCGAAAAAAATAACGGCGATGGCTGGCAAATCCAGGTTCTGGATTCTGCAGATTCGGTGGTGGCCACTTTCTCCGGATTGAGTGCCGGCTCTGCGAATGTGACCAGCGGAAACTGGACTCTGGTTTCTTTCAGCAATGCTTCCAACCGGTGGAGTGCCCAGATCAAGGCCAGCGACGCGGTGACAGTCACGGCATTACTGGACAATGGTTACTATATCAATGTATCCAAAGCAGTGGCCACAGATAAGGATTTCACCCCAGCGGCAAAGACTTCCACGTCCGCCACAGGGACAGCCACGGACGGTGGCTTGGAAAATCCAACTGGAAGATTCCGGGTAATGAACGCCACAGAATTGAGCACCCCTCCCAACCGTCCGCTGGTTATGCAGTTCCAGGACCCCGGATCCGTGCAGAGTGTCCGCCGGGGAAACCAGACCGCCGGGGCATCGTTTTCCTTCCGTACGCTTTATCCGGACGGGACCACTTACGAAAATAATGATTTGTCCTCTTATACGATCCTTGTCAAAGATTCCACCAACGCTACGGTGGACAGCTTCCCCGCTACTGGGGCGGCACAGAACGGGACAAATTTCCGTCTTTCCGCAGTGACCAATGCCGCCGATGTGTGGAGTTTCACTCTCTATGCCCTTTCATCGGCCAGCATTGCGAATGGCTATTATGTGAGCATAGTAAAAAACAATACCGGGGAAGGCGATTCGTTTGCGGAAGAGGCCTCCACCGTGGACCAGCCGGCCAATGGAAAGTTCAACGTGACCGGCGGGCGGCTCCATGCGGTGTATGCAGCCCGGAATAATGCCATTATCAACCAGTGGGATGGCTCTCCCACCAGCGACGTAACATACACTTTTGATGTGCTCTATGAAGATAATGCGGAACTGACCGCCGGACTGAATGCCGCCCATATAAAGGTTTTTGATTCCACTAACGCAGACGTTACGGCCGATTTTGATGTTACCGCCGGTCCCACTTATGCGGCGGGACAGTGGTCGGTGACAGTCAATCCCAAAATTTCCTCATCGGCGGGGACAGGTTTTTACATCCAGCTATCCTATGTGGACGGAGCGGCAGGGAATGATAATATTTACACCCAGGCCGGACCGGGGAATTATTATTTTAATTCCAATTTTACAGGGACAGACACCCAGGGCAATGCCGGGTTGGGCACCACAAACGGGGTTTTTGAGATCCGCAACGCGACCATGGAGTTTGTGGACATAGTGGATAACGACGGCACGGATGATGGCATAACAGAGAGAAGTCCGCAGGGAAGCGGAATCACATTCCGCTACCGTCTGTACCAGGGTACCAGTGCCACGGAAATCACCAATGAGGGTGCCAACCAGGTAATCCGGGTACTCAGAGACGCAGGGGCTCTGGTGGCAGCGGGTCTTTATACCGCCGCCGGACCCACCTACAACGCCGGAGCTTGGGAATATACCATTTATCCGCATAAAAATTTTACCATTGATAATGACTTATATATTGGAGTGGCCAAACCTACGGGAACAGACCGGATGCAGGAGTTTTTCTCCAGTGCGGGTAATGACAATGATCGCACGGACGGTGTGGATGGACTGGGAACCGGGGTGAATAACGGCCAGTTTCAGGTCACTTATGCCACTCTGGCCATCCAGATGGATGCAGCCAATGGCTGGATGTCCGGAACCGGGGCAGAGGCCAATGAAATCAACCGCCAGGATGCCAATCCCGTTACCATGGACTTTACCGTCCGCTATGATGCCAATGGTTCCTCACCGGCACCGTTTAACGACGGCAGCTATCTGACCAGTGCGGAGGCTGCCGGGGGTACCCAGACCGGAACGGGATCCGCGACGGCGGTGGGAGCTTTTCTGGTGACAGTCCGGGATGCTGCCAATGCCGATGTGACCACCTCCTTCCAGCGGACTATTGCATACCAGGGAAGTAATACCTGGCGGCTCACTCTCAACGCTCTGGGGGGTGCCCCCAGCGGTGCCGGTTTTTATGCGGAAATTCGTAAGAATACCGGGGACAGTTTCATTGGTACTGCCGGAGCCACCACCGTGCTTTCCACCAAAGCGGGGACAGACGCCCAGTCTCCTTATGCCAATAATGGTGCATCCGCAGCGGGAGACGCCGGGGTTTTCTCCATCAACAACGGCAATGTGACCCTCGCGTTCCAGGGGATCACGGTGCCAGTCACCTCTCCCGTCCGGAGGATGCGGCAGGGCTCGTCTCTGGCCAATGGTGCCGCGGTGACATTCCGGATGTATTATGAAAACGGAACGCAGAAAGATGACACCCCGGCAGCGGAGACAGATGAAGCCTCTTTTGTGGTGAAAATCTATGATTCTTCCAATGCCCTCATCGACACCATTACCGGCCTGAACAACGCCACCAATACCGGAGCCAATTCTCTTTTTGAGGCGGGGACAGTCACCTATACCGGCGGTAACTGGCAGTTTTCCCTTCGGGCAATAGGGAATAACATCAATTACTATGATAACTATTATATTTCCATCCAGAAGAATGCGGGGACGGACGGGGATGATACCAGTGAGATAAAATCCAACTCCGCAGTGGCAGCCGCTCCGGCGGACTCCGGCTTGGGAGCCACGAACGGTGCCCTGGACGTTTCTGATCTGAATATTAACTATACCTCCCGCTCTGTAGCGTCCATCAAACAGGCGGATGCCGTGGGGGTCACCTACCAGTTTAATATCAAAGAAGCGGATAATTCCAACAAGGCCGGATTAACCCCCGGCAATTTTTCCGCTCGTGTATACCATACCGGAGTGGATGTTACAGCGGCACAGAATTTTACGGTGGGGACAGTCACGGATCTGGGCAGCGGAAATTATTCCGTGAATATCCGGGCGGCGGCCACAACGGCTGTCCAGTCCGGCTATTATGTCCGGGTGAGTTACCAGACGGCAGCCACCGGGGATGTGCTGGATCCTTTTGATTCCACCGCCGCATCCGATGGGGGAACTCCCGCGAACGCCGGTCTGGCCGCAGGGGATTTTGCCGTGGCCCAGCAGGACGCCCTGCAGGTGCATTTTGACGCCATCGCACATCAAACCATGAGTCGCTCGGATGCCTCCGGCAATGTTACCAATTATACGTTTACCATTTACTATCCAGATGGCACCAATGAAGGCTCCCAATCCGGTTACCAGATTCGGGTGTATAATGAAGCGAACACGCTGGTGGATACCTTTTCTGCTCTGGCCGATGGCGGGAGCGATAGCACAGGCAATACCTCCTTTGATCTGGTTTCGTTCATCCGCTCCGGGAATGCCTGGGTGGCCACGTTAAAAGCCCTCAAGGATGCTCCTCTGGATACGGTTGCTGCCGGTTCCGGATACTATATTGCCGTGAGCAAACCCACCGGTGGCGGAAACGGGGACACCCTGCCGGTAGCCAATGAAATTAAATCCATGCAAGCGGTTGTTGCCGCTCCGGCTTCTGCTGGTCTGGGAGACGCCGCCGGAGAAGGACGCTTGGGCGTTTCTGCGGCTTCCCTGGCCGTGGACTATACCGGCAAGACATACACCACCGGTGCCAGTGTGGAAAAAGCGGATAACGACACTGTATCCTTCACATTCCGGGTGGTATATCCGGATGGAACCACTCTGGAAACCGGGGATTCCTCCTACACGGTGACAGTCACCGATGGCACGCATACAGACACCTTTTCCGCTCTGGCCTCCGGAGGGAATGATCTGACCGGCAATACATACTTTGATCTGATGGCGTTCAATAATGTCGCGGGCGTCTTTACGGCCAGCCTCCGCCCTAAAAAAGAGCATTCCCATTTGGTTTCCAACAACTGGTATATCACGCTCCAAAAAAGCGACGGCGGAGCGGGGGCAGAAGATACCACTCCGGGAGCGGTTGCGTCCACTCTGGCAGATGACGCCAACCTGACCACCGACGGCGGGGATGGATTGGGGACAGGTACCGCCGCAAACCAGGGGAATATCTCCGTGGTGAACGCTTCCCTTGCAGCCACATTCCAGGCCGTGAGTGGTTCTCCCCAGAATAGAGGTATGGCTCTTCCCGCCACACCGGATGGGAATAATGCCATACGCTATCAGATGGAGCTTTTTTATGATAATACATCGGATGAAATCAACAATGCCGATGCGGATATATCCTCGGTGACTGTCACCATCCGCGATGTGGCCACGTCCAGCTACCGGAATGCCCAGTTTCTGTATTGGGATGGGAGTAGCTGGAAAAACGCGGATAATGCCGGCACATCGGCCATAGTTCCCAACTGGGATGGAGGTTCCGGTCGATGGGTGGTGGACATTGTGCCCAAAGAAACCGCAGCGGCAGAGAGTTACCGTTTGGACATTGCCAAGGCCGCCGGCGTGACCGGAGACACTCTGGCCACCGTGAACTCAACCACCAACTTTACGGTCAATTATGGTGTTCTGAATCTGGCCTGGGATAATCCTTCTGGCGTGAAGCTGGAGCGGGCTAATGGCCAGGGCTATGTGTTTTCCTATACGTTAAGCTATCCCAACGGGGTGGTGGTGGATAATACCAATTTTGCCTCTACCGGTCTGGGCAGTCCTTCGTTTACTGTTCACAGCACCGCCAATGGGGACCAGACCGCCAATTTTTATGCGACTGGCACCTTTGCGGCCACTCCGGATTCCACCCCCAACCCAACGGTGTTCACTCTCACCGGTGCCGGTTATGATGCCGGCAAATGGAAACTGCGGGTGATCCCGGAGCCGGGGGCTACCCTTGCGTCAGATTTTTATATACGGGCGGTGAAAGCAGCCGGAGATACCATAGTCTCCACAGACAGCGGGAATTTTGAAGTCACCCAGGGAACGCTGAATGTGGTCTGGGGCCAGCGGAATGCGACGAACGGAGTGGTGAATTCGTTTGACCGGCAGGATGGTGTGGGTACCCATTATTATTTCCGTCTTCTTTATGATGATCCGGCGTATGAATTCACCACAGATGCCGCTTCGCTGGGGGTTTCCGTTCTGAAAAAGAGCGATGATACCGCCGGGGTAGGATTGACTGCCGGGGCAGCCACTTACGGAGCTCATGGAGAAGCCCTTTGTTCGGATGCCGGGGCGGGACATACTTCCTGTTTCCGGGTAAATATCACTGCGGATGCGACCACTCCAGCGGGTGATTATTACCCGCTCTTGTCCAAAGCAGCCGGTGTCACGGGAGACACCCTGGATAAAAAGCGGGCTAATTTTGGATATACCGCTTTTGGGACTTATGGTGAGCCGGATAATACCTCAGCGGCGGATGATAATGACAACAAAGATCCGGGCGGATTTTCCAATACGGTGACAAATAGCTACGCTGTGGATGATGAAGACAAATCGGATTCCTATACGTCGGATCCGGCAAGCTATGGCCATTTTTCCGTAAATTATGAGCAGACTCTGTCCGTGAAATGGCTGGCAAAAACTGTGGGCAAATTCTGGCGGGGAAACACAAAAGGGACTTTCTATGCGTTCCGGCTTTTTTATGAAGATCACACCACCCAGTATACAAACACCCAGCATACCGACCAGAGCAATACTTTCACGATAAAATTAATAAACAGTGCGGGAACCACCATTGACGAATTCACCGGATTGGGCTCCTCTGCTTCGGGGGTAAATGGCACAAATGCCAAATTCCAGATTGAAAATTTTTCTTATGACTCCGGAGCGGATGCACGGTGGGAGCTGAAACTTCTGGCCCTTTCCACTGCGGATATCAACGACGGGTACTATGTGGAGGTGACTTCGCAAAATGGTGGTATGGGAGACTTTATTCCCGCCACATCCACATACCGGGCATCTAATTCCGCCACAACCGTTCTGGCCTATGAAGGTGGATTGGGAGCGGGCACGGCAGCAAACCAAGGGCAGTTTGCCCTCTCTAATGTTTGCGTAAAATGGATTGACCGGCAGAACGCCTCCATGGAGCAGAATGACAATACTGCCGATCTGGTAAAATTCCGCTTTGAGCTGTACCGGGACGAGGGCGGAACCACCTGCGGAACCTCCGGTACGGAGATCACCGCTGCGGACTGGGCAGCAGGCGACTGGGGCATTATCATCCGGGATTCCGCAAACGCAAATGTGAACGCAAATTTTACCACCGGTGCCCCCGTGAACACAAACGGAGTGCCCAATTTTAATGCGGGTACCGGATATTGGGAGTATACCGTAAAAGCGAATGCCCAGTTGACCGTTGTGGCCACTGATTATTCTCTGGATGTGGAAATCAATGATTTTGACGGTGCATCGGCGGCCATGATGCATTCATCGGATAACGATATAAACTGGGATGGAGGCACTCCCTCTGATTATACCATCCCGCCGGGAATGGGAACCACGAATGGTCGCTTTGCGGTAACCAACGCCTCCCTGAATACGGAATTTCTGGCACGGGACACATCGTCCTTTGAAAAGGTGGACGGGGCGGGAACAAACTTTACGTTTAAAATATTTTATGATGACGGCTCTTATGTGACAGACACCGATGTGAACTCTCTGTCCGGAGCGGCCAGCTACGTTTATAAAATCTATAATTCTGATAATGTCCACCAGGATGGGGGCCGGTTCACTGCAGCAGCTCCTACATTCAACGGCGTGGATACCTGGTCGTTGAATGTGCAGGCCAATATTTCTTCTGTGTCCGCTGCGGGTTATTCTCTGGCCATCCTCAAAGACGGCACAGACGCCACCGGGGATACTCTGGCGGCAACCAACTCCTTTCCCACGGTGGCGGTGAATCACGAGGCTTCCTCCAAAACCACTAATGACGGGGATTTCACGGACGGGGTGGACGGACTGGGCACCACAGACGGCGTCTTTGAGGTAAAAAACGCCACTCTGGGCATCACTTTTCTCGCCCGCAGTATAGATAAATTTCCCAAGGGGGATGGGGTGGGTGTCACGTTCAGTGCGAAGACCTTTTACGGCGATGGCACAACCCAGGATGAGAACAACGCCGGCAGTTATGTGATCACCGTTTATGATTCCGCAAACGCAGCAGTGAGTGCCAATTTCAATAAAAACGTCACCTGGGATGCCGCCAATTCCAAGTACGATATCAACATACAGGCAACCGTGAACGCCACGGTTGCCACAGGCTATTATATCAAGGTGACCGGAGGTCCATCCGGAGCCCAGGTTCTGGATACGGGAGGACGGACTCCTTTCAGTAACGCGGCCGTTGGCGGGGATGGATTCCGGAATTATGGGCTGGGGGTTCCCGGTGGCAATTTTGAAGTGCAGGGGGCACCGCTGGCTATCCGTTTCTCCAATGTGACCACCAATGTGGGTGGAGACAGAATCCACCAGCGTCTTTCCTCACCGGCAGACGGCAGCGGAGACTTTATGCAGCTCCAGTTTAAGGCATATTATCCCAACGGAACGGATGAAGAAAGCAAGGATTATGGATATAAAATAAAAATCTATGATAAAAACAACGTGGACCGTACCAACCAGTTTCTCTTCTGGAAATGGGCCAATAACACCGCCGGTGACGCCACCGGTGCCTGGGATTCCACACCGGCTGCGGGCGGAGCTGTGGATACGGCTGCGGATAATTATGTGAAATATGAGGTGGTCTCCGGTCAGATTTACTGGTATCTGCGGCTCTCCCCCAAAGAGAATGCCGGTGCCACCGCCAGCTATAATAATTACTATGTGACTGTCACCAAAGAAGCCGGTGGCCGGGGGGATATCATTTCTTCTGAGCTCTCCTCCAAAGCCGCAGACGATAACTCCTTTGCCGTGGATTATGTGGACGGTTTGGGGGCCACCGCCGGAACCTGGGCGGTGAACCCTGCGGATATGACGGTGAAATATCTTGCGGATAACAATGCCGGAGAAAACAAAATTTTCCGGGCGGATAAGGAAAGTGATCCCACAAAAATCATCTCCGCCGATTTTGATCTCTATTATCCGGATCAATCCACAAAAAATGCGGATGCTAATGGCGGGTTCACCGTTACCGTGTACACAGACGCCGGGCATGTTTCCCAGGAAACGTTTACCGGAGTGGTCCCGGATCCGGATCTGGATGCCACCGGTGCGGGGGATTTTACCCCGGTGACTGGCACCAATTCCCGCTTCAAGCTGGTGAACTTTGGATGGGATCCCTCTGATTCCCGGTGGCGGTTGGTGGTGAAACCCCTGCAGGAAGCCATTCTGGATATGGACTACCATATTGGGATTTCCAAAAACGCCGGGGTGGGGGATGGCTTTGAGAATGTGATTTCCACTGCCCAATATTCCAATGCCGCCACCGGCACAGTGTATTCCGGTGGATTGGGGACCGGTACCGGAGTGGGAACCACCGGAGAGTGGGAAATCCGGAAAACTCCCCTTACGTTAGCATATACCGGAGAGAGCAAATCCGCCACCGCAAACCAGATACAGAAAGCCGACGGAACCGGAATCACCTTTTATTACAAGGCGTACTTTCCGGACCAGAGCACTACGTATACAAAAGAAACGGCCGATGCAGAATACACCATAAAAGTATATAAAAACGGCATTGGGGAAGTGGACTCTTTTGCGAGCGTGAGCCCGAATCCCGCAGGAGATACATACATAGGGGTGACTGGCACCAATTCTCTGTATAAGCTGGTGGATTTCAACTATGATTCCGTAAACTCCCGGTGGAATGTGAAAATCACCGCGTTTGCGGATGCCGTGGCCGATCTTACCAATTACTATTATATTTCCATAGAAAAAAGCGACACCGGAACCGCCACTGTGGATGAGAATTCCATCGCCCTTAAGAATTCCAATGATCCGGTTTCCGGTATCGCCTATGACACTGGTCTGGGTACCGGCATTGGCGGGGCGGGGACAAACACCGGGGAATTTGAGCTCCAGAAAGCCGAACTGGTGGTGCTCTATACCGCTCTGGATGACACATCGGTGCAGCGGTATGACCCCACCGGCTTTGAATACCAGTGGAAGGTTTTCTATCCGGATGAAGCCACAGAAGAGACCAATGATAACATTGCCTATAAGATTGTGGTGAAAAATTCCTCCGGTGTGAATGTGACAGACAAGTTTGATGTGTGGAATTATACCAATTCCTACTGGAAGACAGATTTTGCACCGGCCACCGGAATTACCGGAGCGGATTATATCCGGTATAATGCCGGAAGCTGGGCGTTGAAACTGCGTCCCAAAAAGGATACACTGCAGGCCGGCGGATACTTTATTGCTCTGACCAAAGACGGTTCCCTGGGAGAAGGGGATACCCTGACGGCGGAGAGAAAATCCAATGAAGCGGACAGCGGGGACGTGGTGGATGATGGCACCCCCAATAACTCCGATGGCATTGATGCCTTGGGTGTGGCTGGAGAGGTGACAGTCACCGGAGCGGATTTGAAAATTAAATATGTGACAGACAACTCTCCGGCAGCGGGTAATGCCATAAAACGGCAGGGCACCGGCTCCATGGTTTATGACTTTGAGCTGTACTATCCGGATACCACCGGCAACTGCGACAACGCCGGGGCAGGTTCCTGTGCGGCGGAGTTCAGCGGAACCACCCAGACCGGGGGATATGAAATCAAGCTGTACGCAGACACCGATGGGAATAACACTCCGGATGCGGTGGTGGAAACCTTCCCCGGAGTGCAGTACGGCACTGACTGGGCAACCCCCATTCCGGAAATTTATGGAATCAACAACCGCTTTGCGTTGAAAAACTTTGGCTGGGATGCGGGCAGTGGTCATTTTAAAATGGAAATCCGTGCTCTGAACGACACCAGAGATGTCGTCCATACCCTTTCCCTGGCAAAAGTGGCCGTTTCCGCCCCGGATGACAATATTTCCACAGAACGGAAGTCCAACTCCGCTTCCGTGGATGCGTACGCCGGCGGGCTGGGAACGGGCACCGGTGCCGGGGATACCGGGGAGTGGATGGTAAATCCCGGAGTCCTCACCATGAAATATCTGGGGACGCTCACCAAAAACGCGGATAACCGTACTGCCCCGCATGATGGCACCGGAATTTCTTATTATTTTAACCTTTTCTATGAAAATGGTACAGAACACAGAAACGGGGTGGAATACTGGGATGGCTCTGCCTGGCAGACCGATTCAGATGCCGGCATAGATAAAGACTCCGCAGGGAAATTCACCCTGACGGTGTACGATTCTGCCTCTGCGGTGGTGGAAAGCTTTGCCAATGTTGACCCATCGGGCGGATTTGCTCCGGTGACTGGCACCAATGAAAAAATTCTGCTGAAAAACTTCCGCTATGATGCTGCCAATGACCGGTGGGAGGTGAATATTGTGCCCATGCAGAAGGTCACCAGAGCATCGGATTATTATGTGTCTCTCTCCAAGGTGGATAATTCCGGCACCCAGGATGGCGATGAAGAAACCTTGGCGGAAAAAATCTCCAAGGATGCCACGGGTACTGCCTATAACGGTGGTCTGGGGACCGGCACCGGGGATGACCAGGGGGAATTTGTGATCATTCCGGCGTCCCTGATCATAAAATATGCGGATCTTTTCAAGACGGACGCACCCGCTACCACACCGGTATCCATGAATCGGGGAGCCGCCGAGGGAAGCGGAGTGACCTTGTATTATAATGTGTATTTTGAAGATGGGGACACCGAAGAGAAGGTGGACACGGGCTATATTGTCAAAGTATTTAACGGGGCCACGGAAGTGGAATCCTTTGATACAACGCAGAACAAACCCATTGCCGGCAGTAAGTTTACCCTCCAGAATTTCTCCCATAACGGCAGCCGTTATGCTCTGGAGCTTCTGGCCCAAAATGACGCGGATAAGCTGATTGGCTACCATTTCACGGTGGAAAAATCCGCCGGTACATATCCGGATACTTTGGTGGCGTATTCTTCCAATGCGTCCACCACGCCGGATCCCTCTGGGAATAAAGGATTGAACGCCGGAGCGGATGAAGGCTTATTCAATGTGGCCGGGGAAATCCTGCATATTATTTATGCCTCCCTTTCCAAAACATCGCTCACACGGGAGGATGCTACCGGAACGCAGTATTCCTGGAACGTCCGTTATGCGGACACATCGGAAGAGACGGATGACATCACCGGTTATTCCGTGGTGGTCCGCCGGAGTGATGCTTCCGCTGCCGATACGTTCACATACAATGCGGACGGTACCCCGGTGACTGGCACCGGCAGCTATTTCACCTCCGGAAATCTGGCATACAACGCCGGGGCATGGAAAGTGACTGTCACTCCCCGGAAAACCGCGTATGCGGAGAATGGATATTATATTGGGGTGTCCAAAGTGATAGCCAATGAGCCAGACAGCTTTCCGGAATATTCTTCCAATGCGTCCACCACGCCGGATCCCTCTGGGAATAAAGGATTGAACGCCGGAGCGAACGAAGGTGCCTTTGATGTCGCTTACGCGAATATGACCCTTTCCTATCTTTCCCGATCGGCGGCGGTCATTGAACACGGGAATCCCTCCAGCTACACCCGGTATACCCTGCGGATCCTCTATCCCAACGGCACGGTATTCACTTCCGATGACGCCGGGGTGGGGGATGTCTCCGGAGCGACCAATACGCTGAACGTGAAAATATATAAGGGAGCGGCAGACCGGACGGCAGATTTTACCGTGACTGGTTCTCCCTCCTATGATGCTGCAAGCGGAAACTGGCTTTATGAAATCCGGGCTCCGTACACCACCGCCGTGGAGAGTGATTTCTTCCTGAAGGCGGAGGTGACTGCCACCGGAGCGGATGACCTGGCCGCTTCTCTCGACTCCAACGATGCCGGGGCACTGGCGGCGGGCGGCGTCTTTGCGGTGGGTAATGTGCGGCTCCTCTCCCAATGGCAGAGTGTGAGCCCCCTCACCATCAAACCGGGGGAAACCACCACCGCCACTCTGCTTCTCACCTTTCCGGATGGATCTCCTTTTGATAACGGTACCGCTTTGACCTCCTCCAACTTTGATGTGAAGCGGCTGGAAAGCGGTGCCAGTGATCTGTTGGGATTCAGTGTGGCGGCACCGGTATATCTGACCAATGGGCGGTGGAGAGTGGATTTGACTGCCCAGTCCGAATCTGTTTCCAAAGTGGGGGATTATCTGACCCTGAGCGGAACCACTTCCACCAGCGATTTCATCCGGGAGTCTTCCTCTAATGCGGACGATCAACTGAAAGACAAGGGAGTCTTTGTGGTGATGAAGGATGTTTTCCTCCACCAGAATTTCCCCAATCCGTTCAATCCCAATGAAGGTAAAACCACCATCCGTATTGATATTCCGGAATCGGACAGAGGGAAAGCCATTGAGATGAAGCTCTTCACCGTGACCGGACAACTGGTGCGGAGTTTTGAAACCTCAGAGCTGGTGAACTTCCAGAAACTGATCTGGGATGGGAAAAACCAGTCCGGAATGACAGTGGCCAGTGGTATCTATTACTTTGTGCTGGTGGTGGGAGACGAGAAGCAGTACATCAAGATTGCGGTGGTGAAATAAAGGTGCTTGAAAAAAGCTGCCCTTGTGGGCAGCTATTTTTTGTCCATGGACTCGAATCCCAATTCGCGGAGATGGTGCAAATACCCGGGATTTTGAGGGTTACGCGTTTTCTCCTTTTTACCCAATATAAGAAATAAATGGTACTGAGTGATAATTATCGTTTTTCCAAAATCTTAATAAGAAATCAATGTCGTCTAAGTATTTCTTGCCTACCCCTTTTTTGAAAATTGACAACTTATTCTTACAATGATCGATGCAGTACATCACCAATTCTGGGGAAAAATTTTTATCCGTTAATAGATGAATTACATTTTCCTCACTATCTTCTTCTTTAAAGTATGGATTTGATGGCATTGGAAATGCTGAATTTACTGTCAATGCTATTTCACACCCACTCTTTGGATTAAAGAAAATTAATCCGGTTTCTGATATTTTGGAAAGTTCTTTATTCATATCATTGAGACCAAAAAAACCATCATCTCTCGTTCTTTGTTTTGCCTCTCTAAATTCTTTTTCAGATCGATTTAAAGAATTATTATAGAATTCGATGTAGCCTTGATAGAATTCCTCGATTTTCACTGATGGTAAAAATGCTATCTGTGAGCCATTATTAAAATCTTTAAATGCTGACAATTGTTTCTTTAGCATCTCATATGTCTCTTTTTTTTGATAGTCCAAAAAATTGACCTCCATTCTACTCTCCAGTGAATTCTTTTCGTTACCTATTAAATCAGAATTATATGGCTGTTGGAAAAACACACCAGAAAACCACCATTCATTTTTCCACATTGCAATACCAATAAATATAATTGTATCTAATTTTTTCAACGTTCGTGAATTTTCAAAAGATTTCTTTGTTAGATTAAATTTTTTACTGGATGCAATATGCTCAATAAAGATATTTTCTTTATCATGTCCTTTATAGAAAAAATATCCCTGTATTTTTGGCGAAATGTTTAGAATATCACTATGCAGTAAATGATCTGTGCCCAAAATTTCAGATGCCCATTCTTTCCCTGTTAAACCAAGCAATTTGGTATGAGCAGTATGTAGCATTCTATCTCTATTATCATTTAAGAACATTATTATGTTCTTGTTATCTTTGTTGTTTTCAATTATTTCAACTTCTTGTTTATGCAATTTAAAAAAAGTATCAGGATAAAACAAGTAAGTTTTAAATAATACAGTATCAATTAAATTACGCACAACATAAAAGTTCTCTTCGTTTTCGTCAATTTGGTAAAAAGATTTTAAATATTTATTTACCGGTGCATGATTCCAAGCCTTATCAAATACATCCATTATTATCTCTGCTGTCTCAACAATTAAATCGACGAAAGGGGATAAAAATGATTCTTCTTCCACAGCATTAAGAAAATACCAGATTAAGAAACTGATGTCTTGCGGATTTATTCTTTCTTCATTATACTTATCCAAAGGATAAAAAGGAAGTTGCTTTTTGTATAATCGCTTATGGGTTCTTATAAAGGAATTCCAAATATTAGTTTCTGAAACTAAATCTTCAAAATAGGACGTCAAAAAACAGGATAATAAGTCAACGTATTTTTTATCCAAATATTTCAGTAGAACGGACGATTTTTTATTGGTTGAAATGGCCTTCTTAACATCATTGCAAGTCTTGAGATAATAGCTGTCTGTGACAGTTTGTTGCTTATATGGTTTTAATTCTAACCAGTGTTTTATGAGTATTTTTGCATTCATTCAATTTAACCTACTAATTGTAGTTATATCTACCATTCTATAGTAACGGCTTAGGCGAAAAGTTGGAAGGCATTCGGAGTACTTCACTTTTAACCGGAATTAAGTTCATTAGCTATAATACCTTTCAAATTAACACTATTTGCCCGCTTGATTTTAGCCTTTGTTGTGAGCAATTTTTTGTTCATCCACTTTTTTGATTTTAGTAATTATTATAGCGAGATCACTTGTCAACATAAAAATAAATTTTCCAATATGCTTCTAATCATAAAATCACACTACAAATATATCATAATTAACGCCATATATACCAATGTAAATATCATACGGGTGGCACTGGCTTTCTCGGCAAGGAGTCAACCGGAGGTGGATTGGTGGCCGTGCTCATCCTTGGCATCAAACCTTGCGATTATCTGATCTATCCTTATGAAAAATATCCCCATGTGCAAAGAGAAACGACGCAAAAGCCCTTTGCCCCACCGCGTTGTGCCGAACGACGCCATTAATTATATGGAAAAAAACCCGGGATTTTGAGGGTTACGGAAACACATCGCTTCGGTTGTGCTCAGTGTCAAAATCACTTATAACCAATTCACACTTTTCAAGTTTCGTTTTATTCCTCTTTGGTACTTATATTTGGGATATCCAATTATTATTGATGTTAATACTTGATTTGATTCCGGTATTTTGAATAATTTTCTTAAATCCTTACTTTTGTCAATCGCCGGAGGTATTATGCTCATAATTGAACCCCCCAAGCCCATTGAATGAGCTGCCAACATTCCATAAGTTGCTGCTATGTACAAATCTTCAGTAATGTCTTCTCCATTGCGATCTGAATGGAAAAGAATCATCGCTGGTGCATATCTGGTGAGCGTATCTTCAGTCCCTTTCTTCAATTCGGGAAGTCTGCTCTTTAATAAAGGAACTAAATGATTTTCCATTGTTTTAAACTTTTGTATTCCGACTTCCTTTTTAATGAAATACGATATTATTGGATTCTTTAATTTATCCACCAAGGAATCATAAAATTCAATCATATAGGGCAAGGCTTTTTTAATTGTCTCTGGATTATTGATAACGGTAATTTCAGTTTTTATTGGTGGAAAACCGGGCGGAGAAAACGATATTGCATCAACAATTTTTTCTAAAACATCTTTTGCAACGGGTTTGTTTTTAAAATTTCTTATTGCCCTTCGTGTATAAATTAAATTATAAAATTCATTCTCATAGTTTGGATGAACTGGCAATTCAAAAAAATTGTTATTATAAGACAATCCAGTAATTGTAATTGATTTTGTGGGGCATATAGCCATGCACTGACCACACTGAAAGCATAGATCAATTCGATCATTTCTGTACGACATTTGATCAGATTCATTTTTTATTAAAATTTTATTGGGACAAACTTCCGCACAAAGTCCGCATGCTTTGCAGGAATCGCCATTGAAAAATATTGGGGAATTCATTTTCTCTGCTCCTCATAGTCATTCGGATAGTTATTCGGCATTGTCCTCAAACCGTGCATATAGGACGTTTTGCCTGCAACCTCCAAAGGTAGTACAAATTGAGGAACCCACTTGTCAATGTAAAAAGATATTTTTCCGGAGTCAACCGGGGGTGGATTGGTGGCCGTGCTCATCCCATTGTGCGGTGGTGGCAGACGAGAAGCAATCGGATTGCCGTGGTGAAATAAGGGTGGGGATAACGAATACGGACAGAAAATATGTTACCGTGCTGAGCGAAGCCGCACTAAACACAGTTGATGGTTCACCCAGTGCGACCGGGATTTATCTTTTTCCTTGCCGGTGAATATGATTTTTAGTAATATGTACATATATTCAACTAGTAGGGCATGCAACTATGAATAAAATAACGGTCACATATTTAAGAAAAAATATTTTTGATATTCTGACTTCGGTATCAAAAGGGAATTCCATTTTGATTGAAAGAAACGGAAAAGAGGTTGCTGTCATAGTACCTGCCAAAATAAACAACTGGCGTGATAAAATTAAATCAAAACCAAAACTTCTTGTTTCAGAAGAAGAAGCTTTTATACCGGTTGAGGATGTCTGGAAAGACTACTTATGAAACCGTCAAAGAAAACGACCCGCTACCTTCTGGATACGAATGCTTTCATATTCTGGATTCTTGGAGACGAAGACCACAAAGAACTTGCAGGCTTTATCGATGCTGAAAGTGAAAAGGGCAATGTTTATATTTCTAATATTTCCTTTTTAGAAATAGGCCTTCTTGTAAAGAAAAAGCGAATTAAGATTGATAATATTCTTTTATGGTATAACGAACTAAAGGATTACTCCCCCGCAAAATTTATTGATCCCCATCCATCGGAGATGCTGACATCAACCCTTCTGCCAGATTTTCATAAGGATCCCTTTGACCGGCTTCTGGTAGCCCAGGCTGCTGCAATGGATGCAGTGATGGTAACAAGTGATAATACAATCAGAAAATATAAGGTAAAAACTATTTGGCTATAATTTAATAGCCTTGTCTATTTGGTTGTTATGATAACCTCACAACGCTTTAATTGTCTTCCTTACGGCATCCGTATTGTCGGCATTAAGGCTTCCGTGCCGTCCTCAATCGCCGATGGTTATATCCGTACATAATTCGCAGGAATAGATAAGGGCAGGAGATGCCCTTATAAAATGTACGCAGTTTACGAAAATTATGAACCCCGGACCATATCCAACGAGAGGTTAAAGTCACTTCAACATTCGTGATAAGAAACTTTAATTTGCAACTAAAATCCGCCTTATGGGGTCGCTATCCGGGTTGTATATTGCCCAAAAAGGAAATAAATTGACGCACAGGTGTGGCCTCTTAATAATAGCCGGATGACGGAGAATGCCCGAATATTATGTCTGGATGATTCCGTAATTGAGCTGGAAATTCTCAAGCACCAGTTGAGAGGAGACAAAAACAATGCATATAATGCTGTTTTTTTTACCAGCCCGGAATTGGCTAAGGAGAAAATTCTCCAGAATGAGTACGATGTGATTATTCTGGACTACCAGCTCCCGGGAACAACTGGATTGGCCATCTATGATTTTATCCAAACAACGTCCCTGAATGCAAAGACCCCTGTCATTATGATGACTGGTGAGGGAGATGAGAATATTGCCGTGGAGGCCATGAAAAGAGGGGTTTTTGATTATTTTGTGAAAGGAAATATTAACAACCATACCTTTCAGCGCTCCATAGAGTATGCCATTCGGAAAAAAGATTTGGCAAAGAAAAAAGAACAAGACGATGCCCAGAGAAAGATAATGCAGATGAAAATGGTATCCCAGTCCAAGCTGGCGTCTATGGGAGAAATGGCCACCGGTGCAGCCCATGAAATTTTCCAGCCGTTGAGTGTTATCCGGGGAAATCTGGAGCTGATGGAAATGGATCTTGAAGGAGGAGAAATAGATCCCAGTGAATGGCGTGGAATCTTTCCGGTTCTTTACAGGAGCATAGATAAAATACAGACAATTGTGGATCATCTTAAAGTATTTGGACGTAGCAAGGAAAACCAAAAAGTGGAGACATCCATAACAAATATTTTGGAGAATGTCCTCTTTTTTTGGAGAGAAAAATTTGAGAAGGATGGAGTTCGGGTGATCAAAGAGTTTGCCGAAGATTTACCTGTTCTTTATCTGGAGAAGGGAGAAACGGAACAGGTTCTGATGAATCTATTCCAGAATGCTCATGACTCTCTGAAAATCAAAGATGGGGAAAGAGAGATCACCATTTCCGCTGGAATCAAAACCACACCGGGAATGGAATTATGGCTGGAGATAAAAGACAATGGCAATGGTATCCGGAAAGAGCATCTGGATAAAATCTTTGAGCCATTTTTCACCACAAAGGAAGGAAACCAGGGTATGGGATTGGGATTATCGGTGGCTTATGCAGTGATTACCAGCATGGGTGGAAAGGTTGATGTGGAATCAGAATATGGAAAATATGCCAGTTTCACATTAAGGTTTCCGGAAAAATTATTTATACAACAGTAAAGGGAAAGCATGAGCGAAAAAAAAGCAGACATTTCTTTTGACGGATATTTTCAGGCATTGGAAAGTGGGGATATGTCACGGAATCCGTTTCTGAATTTTTTTCAGGTGAAAATTATCAGCATTGAACCAGGAAAAGCGATATTAAAAATGCACACGGATTCACACTATCACCAAGGCGGTGGGCTGGTGCAGGGGGGACTGATTGCGGCACTTTCCGATGAGGCAATGGCAAACGCTCTTTTACGCACCTTGGCCGATGGCGAAATCACAGCCACGGTGGATATCCATCATTCCCACTTGCGACCGGTTGTTTCCGGAGAAATCATCGCCACGGGAGAAGTGGTTAAAAAGGGGAAGACAATTGCCTTTCTGAAGGGAGATGTTTCCCATAATGGTAAGATTGTCCTCACATCCACTGCGACGTTTATAATACAGAAATCAGGTACTTAAAACCAAGGCTGTCCCAAATTTTACCAAGAATCCCCTTTATTGGTTGACTGTCCAGGATAAAATGGAAGAGCATCTATTTTATGATTCGCTCAAAGTGTAGCTTTCATGTTTTCTTTCTCTATGTGATTATTCTATTCGCTGCAGGTGCAGCCACCTATTATTACGGCATGGATCTGTACGGTCGGGGGTTTCACATCACCTTGGGAGAAATTTTCTTTATTCCAGCCATTATCATTCTGGATATTTTTGCCTTGGTGTATCCGCTGGAATCCTGTTATGTCTTGGAGATAAGTACTGCTGGTTTAACATACCGATGGATTTTCAAATTCCAGCGGCGTCATTACCCCATCGGCGGACTGGATGGTTATTATACCATGACAGTGCCATCCCGCTACAGGGAATATATGTATGCGTACCCGGTTTACGGCAGCCAAGTGCTTCCCGCGTTGAGCGAGCACTCCTGTGGGAATTACCAGGAAATGGTGGGGAAGCTGCCGGGAAAACATTTGGGGCAGATCCCCTTTAATTGGAAAAAATACTACTTGTTATCCATAAAAAGAAAATTACCCAGTTCCCTGGATTTATAATCCCGGAATCAGGGAAATATAATCATGGTCTCGTTGATAAATCCCATATTCCGGGATTTATCCAAGTTAGCTCCGGTGGCATTCACAAGAATGGCCAGGCCGTTATTATTCTTCGCATAGCGGAGCATAGCCAGATCTGTTTTGAGGCTGTCCCCGGCTATAATGAGAGCATCTCCCTTTTCCGGAGATATCTTTTCCAGAATTTTTGCAACTTTTCCCTCGGCATAGGGGATGGGTTTGGCTACTTCCGTTTGGAGGATTCCCTTTTCATCGGAAGAGATATCAATTCCAAAAATATTTTCCTCCGGGATATTCCAGTATGGGGAGGCAGCCTGCACCAGCAGAGTGGGTGAGGCACTGATAATATAGATTTCATAACCGTTGCCTTCCAGGTATTTTACCAGCTCCACCATTTCTGCGTGCTGGTAGTGGGCAAATACATCGGAATAGAGAGAATCTGCCATTTCCCGGAGTTCCTTTTCGGAATATCCGGCAAAAAGCGTGGGATACCACTCATAGGCAATCTGGCGGTCCTTTTCTTCCAGATGACGGTAATAACCCCAAACATCCTTTTTATAATTATCCGGAACGCCGGCCATTGCTTCTTTGCGAATTTTTTTCCCGTCCACAAGTGATTTCAAAACTCCGGGTATGGACTTTTCCGCAATGCCCTCTGTGATATCTCCATGGATCAACGTTCCGTCATGGTCAAAGACGGCAATTTTTCTTTTTGCGTCCGCATTTTTTTTCACATAGTTTTCTATGGTTTTCCAGTTCCTGGTTTCCCATATCGGGTTGCTTTTCTGGTATGCGTACATTCCCATAAACAAAAACAACACTCCTGTTATCAATATTCCTTTGAATATATTTCCGCCTTGTGAGTTCATATCCCAAAGATGCCATTCTTATGGTATGGTCAAGATTTTTTCGTTCCTCATCGACGCCCATTTGGGGGAAATAGAAAATTATTTTAATTACTGTGAGTTATTCTGGAAATATACTTTTTTGTCTATGGATTTTCTTTTCAAGTGGATAACTTTGGGATGGACATTTGTCCATTTCAATATCAATAAATTATTACTATGCAGGGGCGGGAAGGCATATTCTATTTATATATAGATGGTTCGCTCTCTCCCACGAAGATGCAAGGGTATAGAGAATTATCGAAAAGTAAAAATATGTTCCTTCTGGAATAAATTAAACGCTTTTCATTATAATTCCATTTTTGAAAATTATTCCACGAACAATGAGGATTCTGTATTATATAAATGTATTTATTTTTCTGTCATTGTTCACAGAAATATTTTCCATAAACCATAGTCCCTTCTGGATTGTTCCGGAGGAATGTGATTTTCTGGATTACCGTACCATGGGAAAAAACTGTAATTATCTTGCGGACGACCGCACACAGGAAATTCTTTCTTATACCATGAAAAATGCCAGTAAACCCTTGAATACATATCTGAGTGTTATGGAGGTCACGCCATCCAAAAATCCGGGCATTCTGGAAGATCTCAATATTATCTTTGACGCGGATTATTTCACCATCGGGTTTGAATTATATACTTTTTTCTACAATAACATTGACCGGCGGGATATTAACAATGAATTAACATACTGGCAGAAATATCTGTTCAAAAAATACAAATCCGGACTGCATAAAATAATCGACCTGAATCCCATCCCCGGCATGTCCTATGGTACCAGTTCCCATAACCCGTCCTATCCATATATTTTTATCTCCACGCTGGATCAGTTTTATTTTGACTTAGGGACATTTCCCTACACGGATGATTTACGGAAAAATATTACCAATAAACTGGAATATGCCTATGGGTTTAAATTCATTTATACTCTCTACCAGGGACTTGTTATACCAAAGAGGAAATATCGAGGGCAAAACCGGAAGCCGGTAAGTCCAGATGAGAATATTCCTTGATCAGCCCATCATAGCTTCCTCCCCGCAGAGGGGCCTGGTTGATTCCATCCAGATAAAACTCAAAAAGAGTTCCACTGTAATAATCTGCCTTGCGGATCAGGAGTGGATCATAATGCGGATGAATACCTTTTTTCGTCAGTTCTCTGCGGGCATTTTCCCATGCTGTTGATTTTTCCGTCAGAAGCCCAAAAAATTTTTTCTGGCATTCATGGGAAACCCTGGTGATCATATCAGACGCAAAATCCGCCCAGGTTTCCTCCGGGAAAAGCAGCTTCAGGGATATTTCTTCCGCTTGTTCCCATCCGGCCTCTCTGAGAATCTCTGCCAGAAAGGGGGCATTCCGGTAAAGCACCGCTTTTTTTAAATACGGATTCTGGATGCAATTGCGGAGGGCATGGAAAATCCCCACATCGCCCATGACCAGAGTATAATCCATGGAAAAAACATTTTTCAACAGTTTCTCCGCAAGCTGTATCAGTTTCAGAAATCCACCTTCTTTATCCAGCCCAATCCATTCCACCCCAAGCTGGATTATTTCCCGGTTGGCCGGATAACTTTTTTTTATGTCCTTGAAAACCGGAACCACATAATAATAGCGATGCTCCCGTGTCTGGAGATCATGGGTATCCAGATGATTGGTGATTCCCTTGATGACAGACACGGTGGCATCGTTGCGGAGTGCCAGGTCATCGCCCAGTTTATCCCGGAAGCGGATGGAGTCCTCCGCATTGAAAATTTCAAAAGTTTCTGGATAATCCACGCTGGCTGGAATGATCTTTTTAAAACCATCATTCTTCAGTATATCCTCAACTTGGAAGATTATTTTGTCTATTTTTTCCGATGTTTCCGCATCCAGAAAATGAAATCCATAGGGCGAACGGTGGGTTTTATATAGTTTGTTGTCTATCATAGATTCCTCATTTTAGTTCATTCAGATTCAGAATATGGGCAATGGCTTCAATGATGGATTGTAGCAGTGCCAGCCGATTTGTCGCCACAGAAATATCCTCATCCATAACCATAATATGATCAAAAAATCCATCCACAATTCCTTTCTTACCGGAAATGAAAGTGAATAAATCCCGATAATTTTCCTCCATAAGAAATTCCCTGCTGGCAGAAATCCGGTGCTCCAGCTCCAGATAAAAAGCATGGAGAGTTTTTTCCTCATTCTGGCGGAATAAATCCGGATTCACTTTTTTGGAAGGTGCAATTTTACTTTTGGTTACAATATTGGCCATACGGGTAAACGCAGCCATCAGAGCCTCAAAATCTGCATTATTCTGGAGGCTCTGTATGGCCCGCAGTTTTATATACTGGCGGTGTAAATCTTTGTTCTCCTTTGCAGACAGGGCAGCACGGATATATGGCATGGCAAACCCTTCCTTTTCATAAATGGTTACGGCACGGTTCCGGAAAAATCCCCAAATGGACGCCATATCCGGATTTTTGTAGATGCCGGAGATACTCTCCAAAAAGCTTGGAATATCCAGAAAGATTTTGTTGGCCAATAGAATTTCAATAAAATAAAGCGATGCCCGCCGCAGCCCCAGAGGATCCCCGGACGATTTGGGCTCTTTTCCGGCCAGAAAACCCGTGATGATGTTATCCATTTTTTCAGCCAGTGACATAATAATTCCCAGAGGAGATTGCGGAAATTCATCTCCGGAGAACCGGGGAAGATAATGCTCATAAATGGCCTCGGCCACATCCGCCTCTTCTCCGGAGTGGAGGGCGTATATTTTGCCCATTTCTCCCTGGAGATGCTCAAATTCAAATACCATTTTTGTCACCAGATCTGCCTTGACCAAATCTGCAGCCCGCCGGATTTTTTCCTCCGGAATTTTTTCCAATGCTGGAAGGGCAGATGCAGTACGCAACCGCAGGGCCACCTCTTTTACCCGCTCCTTTTTCTCATGCACACTGCCCATCCCTTCCATAAAAACAACGGATTGCAGCTTGCGGGCATGTTCTGCCAGAGGTATGCCTTTATCGCTTTCATAAAAAAAGCGGCCATCGGACAGGCGGGCTTTGAGAACCCTTTCATTCCCGGCGGCAATATATTTGGCACCGGCGACAGGATCTCCATTGGTGACAATAAAAAAATGGTGGGAAAGCTTTCCGTCTTTCTGGCTCCGGGCGGGAAAATATTTCTGGTGTTTCTGCATTTCTGTGATGATAACAATATCCGGGAGAGAAAGAAATTCTTCAGGGAATGATCCCATGACGGTATCCGGTTTCTCTACTATAAAATTAACCTCATCCAGAAGATCTTCATCCAGAACCGCATTCAGACCCTGGGATTGGGCGGCAGAGGATACTTTTTCCCGGATGATGGATTTCCTCTTTTGTGGATCCACTATGATACCGCGTTTTTCCAATGCGGCTTCATAGTCTCCGGCGTCCGAAAGGGAGATATTTTCTGCGTCCAGAATGAAATGACCTCTAATGGCTTTGCTCTTTTCTATGATCTTCCAGAAATCATGCTGCGACCAGGCCGATGGGTCAATCTCCTTTCCGGCAAAAATCCCATACCAAGAATATACGGGCCGGGCATAAGTCACATCATAATTCCCCCAGTGCATGGTACGGGGAAACCGGAATTTCAGAAGCAAATCCGTAATGATATCTCCCAGAATGGAGATGCTTTCCTTTCCACCGGTTTCCATTTTTGCTACTGCGTATCCCTCCGGAGAAAAGGAAATACTCTCAACGGATGATCCCACTTTGGCGGCAAATCCGGCAAGGGCAGGAGTGGCCTTCCCATTTGCATCAAAACAGATAGTTTTGGGAGGGCCCTTGATGATTTCTTCTTTCTTTTTCTGAAACGTCCGCAAATTACGGATGAGCACGGAATAACGCCGGGGAGTGCCCATTACTTTTATGTCATCATATTCAATATTTTTTTCTTGCATGGCGTCCCGGAGAATCTTATCGCTTTCCTCAATGATTCTCTTCTGGTAAGAGGCGGGGATTTCCTCTGAATACAGCTCAAAAAGCAGATTTCCAGTTTGGGGTAATAAACTCATAGGTCTATAAACGATTGGTTTTCATTTTGAAAAGTGAATTCCTAATCCAGTGTCCATTCCCGCAGATCCAGACCGCCCTTATAAATGTTTACATTTTTAAAACGGACATGCACGGCAGACAAGGAATACGATGTTGTTAAAAATGTATACGGCTGGTTTTCATACAGAATTTCATGAAACCGGTGGTACAGTGCATTTCTTTTTTCTTCATCAAATTCCAGCCGGGCTTTCTCAATGAGAGCATCTGTTTCCGGTGTTGCAAAACCAGGATAATTATCGCCATTCTTTATCTGGGAACTATGCCAGAGCTGGTATGGGTCACCATCCATGCCAATGGACCAGCCCAGGATATAGGAATCAAATTTCCGTTCGTTTATTTTTTCAATCAAAGCCTGGAACTGAATCTGGCGGATGTTCACCCGAACGCCGTTATTCTTCATATCCTCCCGGATGATGGAGGCAAACTGTTCGTAAAATGGAATTCCGGAAGGAATCATCAGCTCAAACTCCAGAGATTTTCCGTTTTTCTGGAATAAACCTCCGCTCTTCCGGTAACCCGCCCGCCCCAGGTATTCGCGAGCTTTGGCTGGATCAAACTCCCGGGCTTTGAGTTTGGTATTATACTGGCGGGAGTTCACCCAGAATGGCCCGGTGGTGATCACCGCCAGATCATTCAGAAGGCGGGACACCACCTCTTTCCGGTTCACCAGATGGGTCATGGCAATCCGGACATTTTTGTCATTAAACGGTGGCTTGCGACAGTTATACGCAATATATAAATACGATGTGGAAAGATATTTAATTTTATTATAATGTTTATGGAATTCCTCCGAACCGGTTTGGCGGGTCCACATAAACGGAGTGAGACTCATCATATCCAGATCTTTTTTCTTGAGTGCGGCCAGAGCCACGGTGGAATCTTCCATTATTTTAAATTCTATATTCTTAATGTGCGGTTTTTGTCCCCAGTATTTTTCATGCCGGATTAAAACCACCTTCTCCCTGGTTTTCCATATTCCAAACCGATAGGGTCCCGTTCCGATGGGATTGCGGTAGTTATATTCATTATTGTTGAAATCTTTCACCTTGGAAAAAATATGTTTGGGAATTACGGGTATGGAACCCAGAAATTCCAAGGATTTAAAATAGGGCCGTATCATCCAAAACCGAATGGTATAGTTACCAATGGTTTCTCCTTTTTTTACATCATTATAATAAATCTTTAATCCCACATTGGGATTTTCTTCAGAGATGATTTTCTGAAAGGAGAAAAGAACATCCTCCGCCGTCATGGGATGGCCATCCTGGAAAAAAACATCGTCGCGAAGATAGAAAGTGTATATTTTCTTATCTGCGGATATGGTCCACCGTTTGGCCAGCTTGGGAATGAATTCCTGGGTTCGGTTGTCACGCTCAATCAATGGCTCATAAATATAAGAGGCGATTCGGCTGGAATACGCATCCTGTATCAGAATGGGATTCAGATTAATGGGATCATTGGGAAAATGTACCTGAAGGGTATACGGATCCTTGTGATCCCGGTGAGGAGGACGACAGGAAACCGCAAACGCTACCAGGAAAAAGAAAATGACCGCGTTAACGAATCTGGAGTGCTTTTTCCGCATCTTCAAATTGGATGAAAATCCTTTCAAAATCCAGAATATCCAGTTGGGAAAAAACACCATAGTTTTTTCCGCAGACCATATAAACTTTGTTTTTTTCAAAAAGCTGGATGATTTTCCCCACCAGAACAATCTGGTCTTTATTCATTTGATACTGGTTGCGGATGTCCAGAAAAACAGGGAAATTTTTTAACTGCAACCGGATGCTGGGATTCAGTGAATTTGTCAGAGAATCCACAGAAGAGGGACTCACCGGCCCGGAAAATTCCACAACGGTGTATTTGGCTTTTCTCTGAATTTGGGCGGAATTCCGATTTTCCATAATAAGCTGCCGGTTTTTTTCCTGCAAAAGTTGCTCAATGCGAGCGATTTTTTCACCCAGAACTTTGTTTTTTATGGGCTTGACAATATAATCCGCCACCCCCAGGCGTTTGGCTTCCTGTACCACATGCACATCGGAAACGCCAGTCATCATGACAATGGCCATCAGGTTTGCCTGTGCCAGAGCCTTGATGGATTTCAGCACAGTCATTCCGTCTTTACCCGGCATATTGATATCCAGAAGCACAATATCCGGAAAGTGCTTTTCAATCAAACCCTGCCCCTGGTTGGGCTGGTGGGAAGTGAATACCCGGTGCCCAATGCTCTTCAGAATGGATTTGCTTAACTCCAGTATTTCTGTGTCATCATCTATGATGAGAATGTAAGCCATTATTCGGCGTCATCCCCTTTGTCCATGATTAATTCCACCACTTCTGACTGCTTCTCATTCAGGTTGATGAACATCACCCCAATTTCATAGGATTCATCCGGAACAATCTCCTCAATCCGCACCACTCTTCCCACAAGCGGAACCGGTATCCGTTCTAATTCCACCTGGGGCTGTAGCTTCAGAAGCGTACCAATGGAATACGGCTCTTCGCTCATGATCAACACCCCGCCCTTGCTGATATTTTGCACGGTCGATTTGGATGTAATAAAAACAGAATCATCCGGGGAATCAATCACCTCAATCAGACTTAACAAACCAATCTTGACTCTTTTAAATAATCGCTTATCCTGTCCCATGTCTTCCATTGTTGAAAGAAAAATTATTCCGTAAAGCTAAAAAAAGATGTTCCCGCCCGGAAAGAGCGGGAACCAGAGATTACACCAGCCCGATGGACTGCTGTTCTTTGAGACGGGCAATGGCCCCGGTAACAAATCCCAGGGTATCATTGATATAAACTTTTGCGGATTTGCTTTTTTCTCCGCTTTTATCTTTTGCGGACATTTGCAGCCAGAGATGGGAAATAAAAATCATGGCTCCGGCCCAGACAACTTCGGAAGCATAACCATCTTTGAAATCTCTTTCTGCATCTTTATACGTTGGGAGATAATCTTTCAGCATGGTTTCTGCTTTAACCACTTTATCCTGAAATTCTTTCATATCGGACGGAAGGTCCTTGATCGCATCCCGGATTTCTTTCTGGTATGCAAGAAGGGTAGCCCCCTCTTTTCCGTATCCTTCCATTACCCCGCCAATGGCCGCAACCACCTGGAGCTGGGAAGTTCCTTCATAAATGGTGGTGATACGGGCATCCCGGTATACTCTGGAGATGTCATACTCATTGGTGAATCCCACGCCGCCATGAATCTGAATTCCGTCATAGGAATTGCGGTTACATTCCTCCCCTGCATAAAACTTGGAGAATGGAGTCAGAACTTTGGCCAGCTTGGACCATTTAATAACGTCTGGCTGTTTACGGATCTCTTTGGCGTCCATTCCCTTCTTGTGGTAGATGGTTTCATATCCTTCCTGCATATCCACCACATAAGCGGTATGGTATACCAGAGCACGGGAAGATTCTGTGGATATTTTCATATTCATCAGCATTTTTTTCACCGCCGGCAGATCCCGGATGGGAACCCCAAACTGGATTCTCACATCGGCGTATTCTTTTGCTTCCCGGTAGGATCTTTCCGATATCCCCACGGACTGGGCAGCCACTGCCAGACGGGCCGCATTCATCAAAGCCATGGTATAATCAATCAGACCTTTGCCTTCTTCTCCCACAAGCCAGCCCGGAGAGTTGTCAAAAGCAAGCTGTACAGTGGGGGAGGAATGGATACCCAGCTTATGCTCCAGAGAAGTTATTTCCGCGTCTTTGGACTCCAGTAAAAGAAGGGAAAGACCGGCTGCTCCCTGCTTGAAAGTGCCATCGGGTTTTTTTACAGTACGGACAACAGAAAGATAAACCTGTCCATCCGGGCTGTGGGGAATCCCGTGGGTAATCCATTGTTTGGTGCCAGTCACCTTGAAATGCTCATCGTCAATTTTCTCCCCTTTGGTTTGGGCATTCTGGAGGTCACTGCCATAATCCGGCTCAGAGAGAAGCATGGCGGCTCCCATTTCTCCACTGGCTATTTTGGGAATGTATTTCTGTCTCTGCTCATCGTTTCCAAACTTATAAATAATATCTCCCAGATCCTGGGTTCCCAGAAGGGTGGCCATTCCAGCATCCGCTGCAGAAACAATTTCCGCACCAATGGCGTTGGAAATATTAGGAAACTGCCATCCGCCGAATTTCCGGGGAAGAAACATACCCATGTATCCAGCCTCCGTGAAAAGTTGGACGTTTTTATCAAAGGCTGCCGGTGTTTTTACCTTTCCAGCCTCATATTTGAAGCCTTCTTCTTCAATTTTAACAGCATTCGGCATTACCTCTTTGGTACAGATATCCGCAAAACCCAGAAGTGTATCTTTATAGATGGCCACAGCCTGCTCCACATTTTCCGGAGCAAAGCTCAGCAGTTCATTGCCACTTTTCTGGTATTCTTTAAAATCCGCGAATTCCTCTTCTCTTAACGGGACAATTTTATCCCAATCAATCATTTGATCCATGTGAAAATGGATATCTTTATTGTCTTCAAACAAATTACTGGAAGATATAGACATACCTCTTCTCCTTTTATTGTTTCATTTTAACGCAAACGGGTTGTCCCGCTCTGGCATCCGCCTTATGGCCATTACCGAGAAACGTATTGACCGGAGAATTACTTTTTTAATGGAAGGAGATTGCCCGCGATACTTGAATTTGGACAATTGTCAGGATGATGGACAATTATTATCTTTTTTTATTATTCTGCTGTGATGAGATTATTTTCTTCTCTGCATACTTGCGACCGATAATAAAAACGGATGTAGCACCAATTAATGCTGTTATGATTGACCCCAACCCATACACATTATGTCCAGAGAGTATAAGGTAAATTCCACCACCCAGGGTAGTCATTACAATGATAAAAGCAAAAAATAAACCGATATATGAACTTAGAATATCAAATTTAACTGTCCATTTTTCCAGACTTTGCCTGTGGGCTGCCTGGTTTTCTGCCATAACAAGGATTCTCTCCGGGAAATCCGGATTGATGCTCCCGTAAGCTCTTAATATTTCAGGATGTGGCAAAGGACCATGGCTAATTTCACTATGATTAATTGCCTTTAAGACAGTTTTGCGTTGATCATCATCCGGAATCGCATCTTTTAGCGTTTCTGCCAAATCATTCGGCATAGGATCCCTTAATGAATGAGGTGATTTCTGGCTTATGTTTAATGGCCTGGATTTGTGTTCAGAATTTTTTCTTTTTGACATTACAGTTCTAAATCGGTTATCGCTTTTTTGATATCATTTCCCACAATTGTCCAATCTGACTTGATGGACATTGTATCATATTCATCGGCATCGTAACAACTGGAATATTTGCTGAAATTCGCCCCAAAATCCAGAACCCGGGCTGCTCCGGAAAGAAATCCCGGACTAATAAATGTTGGATACATTTTTAACATATCTCTCTTTGATTTCATCAGCAATGCCATTAATGCCATTTAATGCCATTTGCCATTGGTTACAAGTTATTAAAATAACGACCAGTCAGCAATAATAAATTAAAAATTTTTTCCTACTTAATGCGGGTAAGTTCTCAATAATCAGGTATTTATATATATACAAGGTAGCAGGGAAATAATT
>DYLW01000028.1:0-10956 GCA_020721865.1 Leptospira biflexa
TATTTGTCCAAATCGTCCGCCAGCAGAAAGTCGCGGATATTCTTATGGATAATGCCGTTCCGGCTCCGGTCCAGATCGTCCAAGGACAGAACAAACTTGGGGTAATTATCCGGGATGGTTTCCAGTACAGAGAATTCCCGTTCCACAGTTTCGTCGCTGGCCAGAAGATAGGATACTTGGAAATAGGCAGAGCGATTGCTCTTTACTGCATAAAAATCAACCTCCGCTTTTTTTGATTTTCCCACCGTGACGTCGTAACCACGGCGAAGTAATTCCAGATAGACGATGTTTTCCAAAACCTGTTCGATGTCTCTCTGGTTGTTGCCATAGAGGGCTTCCCGGATGCCATGATCGGCAAGGTAGATTTTTTCCTGGGTGGCCAGCAGGGCTTTTCCTGACAGATCCTGCCTTTGGACAAGGTGGAGCAGACAGGCGGAGCGACAGTATTCAATGTAGTTGTAAATTGTTTCAGTGGATATATTGCGTCGCTGGTTTTTCAGGTATTTTACTAAGGAGGTGGCAGAAAATGTATGCCCTGTATTGGCTATGAAGTACAGAATCAGTTGCCGGAGTTGGGCGATATCCCGTACTCCGTTCCGCTGGGCGATGTCATTCAGAATGATGGAATCAAAGATATCGTTGATGTATTGGCGGGCATCTGCATTGGAGAAGGGGTAATTATAGAGAAAGGGAAACCCACCCCGCACCAGATACAGCTTGAAAGCCTCGGTGATGGAGAGGTTCAATTTTTGATGAGCCAGAATGGTCATTACTTCCGCAAAGGAGAAAGGATATACCCGAATTTCCACATAACGGCCAGCCAGATAGGTGGCTAATTCGCCGGAAAGCAGGCGAGCATTGGAGCCGGTGATGTAAATATCAACGTCCGTATCCACCTGCAGGGAGTTGATGAGGGTTTCCCACTCCGGAAGCTCCTGGATTTCATCCAGAAAGAGATAGAGCCGCCCCTGGGGGTGAATGGTCTGGCGTTCCCGAATGGCGACTCGTACGGTTTCCGGGCTGTGTACCCGATGATCGGCAGCGGATTCAAAGTTCAGGGCAAGGATTTGGGTGGCCGGAATCCCTTGTTCAGCGATTTCTTTCTGGATCAGTTCCAGCAGAACGGATTTTCCGGATCGGCGAATTCCGGTAAACACCTTAACGACCGGGGTATTCATGAAGGGGCGGATTTTCCGCATATAGCGTTCCCGTGGGATCATTCCGGTCATCATATATCGTCCATATCGAAAAAACTATCAAAAATGCAAGTATTATTTCGTTATATCGAAAAAACTATCAAAATACAAAAAAATTTCGTTATATCGAAAAAACTTTGGGTCACGGGTCAGAATTTTCCAATAATTCGGGTGTATCCTGAAAAAATGCTTTACAAAATCAGGTTATAGCCTTAAATAACTGATAATATTTTAAGGGTATAGCCTATGAAAAAACAACAGCTTTTACTAAGTCAAATTGATCGAAAAATAGCCTTGTATAATTTGTTAAAGGACACCAGTCCACCCAATCAGGGTTGGATTAAAACCATTCGCATAGCTTTAAAGATGACTTTGAAGCAGCTTGGGAGAAGGATGGAAATAACACCACAAAGTGTAAAAGAAATTGAGGAACGTGAAGAAGCCGGTACTGTCTCCATAAATCTATTGAAAAAGTTTGGTGAAACCATGGAAATGAAGTTTGTCTATGGTTTTATTCCAGAGAAAGGATCGTTGGAAAATCTGATAGAAGAAAGGGCATACGAAGTTGCTAAAGAAATAGTAATGCGGACGTCAAAAAATATGGAAATTGAAGATCAATTGATTATGGAAGAGCAGCTAAAAAAATCCATTCAGATAATGAAAACGGAGATTATCCGGGAGATGCCAAATTATTTATGGGATTAATGTACACTTATGATCGGGGCCAGACACCCATTGACGATGATGAAAAAATTGGCTTGAAAATTTTTTCCATTTCTACAATGGAGGAACTAAATGAATTTGAACAAAATAATATTGAAAAAGCTATTCAATGGTCTTTGAGCCGGAATTTTAAAAAGGAAACAATATTATCCGAAAGTTTTATTAAAAAGTTGCATTTCAAAATGTTCGGAGATGTTTGGGAATGGGCTGGTGAATTCAGAAAAACTAATAAAAACATAGGTGTGGATAAAAGTATTATATCCGTACAATTGAGAGACTTATTGGATGATGCTTTTTATTGGCTGAATCATAAATCTTTTGATGAAGATGAATTTGCCATTCGTGTAAAACATAGAATTGTATCCATACATTTATTTCCTAATGGTAATGGTCGTCATTCAAGATTATTCGCTGATATCATCGTTTCCCATATTTTTAAAAAGCAACCTTTTTCTTGGGGGAGTAATTCAGATATATATCCATCCAGTACAGGGAGGATTCGATATATGGAAGCATTACGCGATGCTGATAATGGCAATTATCAGCGATTATTGGAATTTGCCCGGTCATAAATGACAATCGCGGTCATCATAGATCGTATATATCGAAAAAACTATCAAAAATACAAAAATTATTTCGTTATATCGAATTGTGATCCGTTTGTTTTCCATTGCTAAAAATGCAGACTTGCCCCATGCAATAATTAATCGGAAACCTATCATCGGCAGAATGGATTTTTAGTTGCAGGGATGCAGGCAGTTTGGAATCTGATTCGTCCTATGAATTTTAATAGAAAATATACGTTTACCGTAATAATCCTTCTGGCAATATCCTTCATTGCCGTTATGTCTCCCGTCAATATTTTTCCTGAGGAGAAAACATTCCGGGCAGATTTCCGGGATAAAGATGTGGGGGACTTTCTCAAGGCGATGAGTGCCATCATCGGAAAAAATATTGTCACTGATGACAAAATTAAAGGGAATATCACCGTCATCTCCCCCAAAAAGATCAGTGTGAGCCAGGCAGAAGCATACCTCAAAAGTGTCCTGGCGGTAAAGGGCTTTGGTGTGATTGAGGAAAAAGGGAATGTATTGCGGGTTGTTCCCCTCAAAGACGCAGTGGCCATGGGGCAGATTATTTTTTATGGCAGGGAAGAAATTGCCCGGCAGGTGGACCAGAAAGAACAGGTGACAGTGATAATCCCCCTGTACAGCCTGAATGCGACCTCCATATCCAATGTGCTAAGGAAACTGACCACTCCGGATACCATCATCGTCAACTATGATGAAATTGACGCCCTGGTGCTGGCCGGTGGTTCCTATGAAATTAACCATCTCATAAAAATTGTCAATGCCATTGATCTTCCGGGAGAAAAAGATCCCAAAAAAAGAAAAAACCAGAATGTGCATTTTATCCGGCTCAAGAATCTGGATGCCTTGGAAGTGGAAAAAACCCTGAACAAGCTTACCATGCCTGCTCTGGCCGATGAAGGTGGAGACAAAAAAGAGGGTGGGAATGCAAAACCCCCGGCAAACAAAAATGAAAAGATAATGGTGGTGGCCCATAAAGAATCCAATTCCATCATTTTTGTGGGCAGTTATGCGGAGTTCTCCGTGGTCCAGAATATCGTGGAGCTTCTGGACACAGAAAGAGACCAGGTGCTTCTGGAAGTGCTGATTGTGGAAGTGGAGGCCGATGATAATAATTCTTTTGGAATTGACTGGAGAATCCGCAAAGACGGGGAAGCCCAGTTCAACACCGGTCTGGCTGCCGAAGGTGGGGTCTATGATACAAAAGGGGATTTGACTGGTATCAACACGCTTCTGGGATTCTCTCTGGGAGTTTTGAAGGGAGGCTCTGATTCCGTGATGGGTATTTTAAATGCGAATATTCAGAAAGAAAATTTTGCTATAATCTCCGCACCCCAGATATTAACCCTGGATAACCAGGAAGCGGAAATCAATGTGGGACAGGATATTCCTGTCCGCACGGCACAGAGGACATCCGGGGCAGGGGATCAGACGGTTTCTGTGGACCAGTATGAATACCGTCCGGTGGGAATCAAACTGGTTTTTACTCCCTCCATCAGTAAAAATAAAGAGGGGGAAAAACTCATTACCCTGAAGCTATACCAGGAAGTAAAGGCCATAGCCGGTTCCACTTCGGATACTACCGCCAATCCCCGGTTCACCAAAAAGGATATTAAGACGGTCATTAAAACAAGAGACCGGCAAACCATAGTCATTGGCGGGCTGGTATCCACAGATAAAACGGATTCGGTCAGAAAAATTCCATTATTAGGGGATATACCGGTTCTGGGTTATCTGTTTAAAAGGAATTCCACTGTGCTCAAAAAAACAAATCTTCTTGTTTTTATTACCCCGCATATCTTAACCAGTAAGGAAATTGCGGACAGGGTGACCCAGGATTCCATTGAAGAGCAGAGTAAGGAAGTGCGGTCACGGGAAAAACGGTTAAAATAGAATGCATCGCTCGCTGGGTGAAATCCTCAAAGAACATGGGATCATAGATGAAACTGATCTCAAAAAGGTTCTCCAACTCCAAAAAAAATCCAATGTAAAACTGGGGCAGATACTGATCAAAAAAGGTCTGGTTTCAGAGGAAGACCTGCTCCTCACATTAAGCCAGCAGTATAAAATGGAGTATGTGGAAAAGCTGGAATTATCCAATATGGAAATCCTGACATCCCGGGTGCCGGCCAGGATTGTCCAGAAGTATAGAATTGTCCCGTTTTCTCTGAATGGGAATGAAATCCGCGTGGCCCTGACCGATCCTCTGGATCTGCACCCGCTGGATGAAATCCGGCTTTTGTGGATTGGTTTTGATGTCATACCTGTCCTCGCTCCGGAATCGGAAATCATCAAGGTGATCCATAAATTTTATGATCCCACCGCGGAAACCACGGACAGCGAAGCCCAAGTGGAGCTGGAGGAGGGTCTGGAGTTTCTGGAAGATATAGAGAATCTGGATGATTCCATGGATATTGCCAATGAAGCTCCCATCATCAAAATGGTGAATGTGATTCTCTCCAACGCTGTCAGCGAACGAGCTTCTGACATCCACATCGAACCCATGGAAAAAGAGATGATTGTCCGCTACCGGGTGGATGGAATTCTGCATAAAGTTTTGGCTCCCCCCAAGACCATCCAGAATGGAATTATTTCCCGGATAAAAATTATGGCGAATCTGAACATAGCGGAAAACCGGCTTCCCCAGGACGGGCGGTTTAAAATCCGCTTTGGCGGGAAGGATATTGATATCCGGGTTTCTTCTCTCCCTGCACAGTTTGGGGAAAGAATTGTGATGCGTCTTTTAAACAAAAGCGAAATGAATTTCTCTCTCTCCGCGATTGGGTTCACGGATACCATTCTGGAATCTTTCCGGCAAATTCTCCGGAATACCAGCGGGATTATGCTCATCACCGGGCCCACCGGATCCGGAAAGACCACCACCCTGTATGCCGCCCTCATGGAATTAAATGATGAGTCCAAAAATATCATCACTGTGGAAGACCCCGTGGAATACCAGATTCCCGGCATCAGCCAGGTGGCCGTCCGCTCCAAGGTGGGTCTGACTTTTGCGGAGGGCTTGCGGTCCATTCTGCGTCAGGACCCGGATATCATCATGGTGGGGGAAATCCGGGATGAAGAAACCGCCCGTATTGCCATTCAGTCTTCCCTCACCGGGCATCTGGTTTTTTCCACTCTGCATACCAATGATTCCGTGTCTGCCGTTACCCGGCTTATGGATATGGGCATTGAGCCGTATCTGATCACGGGAACCGTTCGAGGGGTTATGGCCCAGAGGCTTTTGCGGGTGCTCTGCCCGGTTTGCAAGAAGGAGAAGACCATTCCAGCCAGTGAGTTGAAAAATCTGGGTTATTTGGGATCCCTGCCCAAAGGGAAAGTGAAAATATATGAGCCGGTGGGCTGTAAAGCCTGCATGAATACGGGATATAAAGGAAGAACCGGGGTTTATGAGCTACTGGTTATGAACTATGATATCAATACCATGATCCTCAATCATGAAAATTCCCCCCATATTGTCCGTAAAGCCATTGAAAACGGGATGACTCCTCTGCGGATGTCCGCTCTGGAGAAGGTCATGGAAGGGGTTACTTCTCTGGACGAAGCCCTCCGGGTGACAGATGCCAATTTTTAAATACAAAGGTTTTAGTGAAACCGGAAAGCCGGTGGAAGGGGAAATAGAGGCTGCTTCCGCAATGGTGGCCCAAAAAAAACTGAAAGCCCAGAATTATTACATAAAAGAAATAGAGGAGGATACCGCCAAACGGGACAGGGATCTTTTCCCCTTTTTATCCCGTCTTTTTTACCGGATTCCCCGGAAAGATATTGGGGTGTTTATCCGCAGTCTGGGAACCCTGCTGGGGGCGGGAATTTCTCTGGATGCGGCCATTCATGATGTATGGGAAACGGTATCCAACCGTAATTTGAAAAATATCATCGCCCAGATGAAATCCGGAATCGTGGAAGGAAAAACCCTTTCCGGTGTATTTGCAGACCATCCGGATATTTTTCCCAAAGTTTATGAAAGTATGGTAAAAGTGGGAGAGGCCACTGGCTCTTATGAAAAAATCCTGAACCAATTGGCCGATATGGAAGAAAAAAATGCGGATTTGAAAAACAAAAGTTTTAATGCCCTCTTTTATCCCATCATCATGGTGTTTATTTCCGTTGGCGTGGTCATTTTTCTGCTCACGTATGTGGTTCCCATGATTGAGGAAATTTTTATCAATATGAATGCGGAACTTCCTCTCATCACCAGGGTAGTCCTCTGGATTTCCAACTTTCTGCAGAACTTTCTGCCTGTTATCGTTCTGGCTATTGGGGGGGGCATTTTCTTTCTGATGAAATACATCGACACTCCGGAAGGGAAGCTGAAAAAAGATACCATCCTTCTGCGGATTCCGTATCTGGGGGATTTATTCCGGAAAATTGTGGTGAACCGTTTTGCCCAGAATCTGGGTGCCCTGTTGGCTGCCAATGTTCCTCTTTTGACGTCGCTGGAAATTGTCTCCGGGACTGTGGGCAATGAAGTATTCCGGAATGAGCTGATGGCCGCCCGGGAGGAAATAAAAGAAGGCTCATCCTTCCGGGATTCCATAAAAAATTCTGTGGTTTTGCCCCACTTGGTGCGGGGTATGATTGCCGCCGGGGAATCCACGGACAGGATAGCGGATCTGCTTTTGAAGGTGGCGGCCATGATGGAAAACGAAGTGGATATTTCCGTTAAGCGTTTGACCACACTGCTGGAGCCGGTCATGATTTTATTTCTGGGAGGTATGGTTTTTGTAATAATGCTTGCCATAATGCTTCCCATATACCAGCTTACCCAGCATATAAAATGAACTGGGGGAAAAAAAAAGCGATATCCCGCGTATTGATCATTCCGGAAGAAAAATTCCTGATTGCTTCTCTGCCCATGGCGTTTTCTCTCCATGAGCAAAGGGAAGACCTGTCCATCTATTATCTAACCACTTCCGCCAATGACTATCTGTTCCGGAAATTATCCTGGGTGGAAAAAGCTATTCTGTACACAACAGATAAATCCGGAATTTTAATCAGTGAAACCGATTCCCTGGTTCGATTTCTCCGGTTTGACCTGGTCATAGTCCTGGATCCTTCCCTGCGTTCCTTTGCCCGAAGTCTTTCTCCGCAAAAGATGATGGTTTTTTCTCCGGAAAAGAAAAAAATATTTCCTTCCTTGAAATCTCATGTTCATTCTGCGTTATACTACCGCTATCTGGACATCATAAAAAAAGCCGGATTCCGGAAAAAATACCATCTGCCGGCAGTGATGGGGCTGGAATATCCCCCAAAACCGGATCCACTGGAGCTCGGGTTTTCAGCTTTGGAAAATCAAGCCATGGAGACAAGAGAACAGGAGAAAAAAAAACCGGAAGTCAGAAAAATTCTCTGGATTCTGGATTGCTCCTTTCCGGAAGAGTTACTTTTTTCCCTGATGAACCTGGCAAGGAATCATACCCATTTTCTGGGATTTTACGGCTCTCCGGAATGTGCCGCTGGGCTATTTCTGCGGCTTGCCCGCCAGAAAATAAAATTCCAGCCTTTGGGAGCTCTGCATTCCCGGGATGACGCATCGGCCATGGAACGCATGATGGATAAGGACATGGTGGTTTCCACAGAAAATAATATCTTACATCTGGCCGGATTAATGCAGAAAGTACACTTTGGCTTTCTGGTCGATGGCGGGAAACTGCATGTGGAAAGAACTCTGCCTTTGGAATCCCATTCCCTTTATTACGGGGATTATCTGGTTCCGTTTCCCCAGGCAGAGCAGTACGACGCTGTACTAAAAAAATTCAGCGTCGTGATCCGTTATCTTAATGGGATTCCTTAGTGGCTTTTTCCATTCTTGTCAGACGGTTTTCCCGGAAAGCATCCAGATTTTCCTGAATACCGCTTCCGGAGGGGAAAAAAACTGTTATACCGGCAGCACGGGTGGCCTCGTAGGCATTGCCACCCAGGTTCTGTGTGATGATATATTCCACTGAATTGGATGCCAGAAGCTGGATCAGTTTGGGGCCCTGTCCATGGGCATCGGTGGCGGAATTTTCCACAAATTTTCCTTCGTTTGTGTCCATATTGTATATATAGATATATTTGGCCCGGCCAAAACGTTCATCTATTTGTGCGGATGGCTTGTTATTGGAAACGGGAATACCAATTATCTTCATTTATGTTCTCCTTGGTTATTTGATTAATGTTCGTGCAGTTTGTTCTGAACTTCGTACGGAAGATCCGTTATGGAATTCTGGCGGAGGGCCTCAAAAATTTCCCGGACATTGCCACTGGCTCCCCGGAATACCTGGATACCCAGTTGGGAAAAAAACTGGATGGCCTTGCCTCCAATGCCCCGGGCAATCAGAACAGAGACTCCCTCATTTTTCATATACTGGGGAATTTCCCCTGGACCATGATCCAGCATGGGGTTTGCGATAATATCCAGATGAAGAACTTCATCTTTGGGATTTTGGAATTCAATGAAGGCAAAATAGGGAGCATGTCCAAAATGCTCGCTGATCATCGAATTCTCTCCATCATTGGTTAAAACGGGTATGGCTACTTTCATATTTTAAGCTCCTTTTGTATTTTACTGAATATTTCTCGTATGGAATGAGCAGCAGGAGAATCTTCCTCCATAATACTTTTCCCTTTTGCGGTGGATTGCACCACCTTTTCGTCCATTGGTATATTTCCCATGAGGGCGTAATTATTTTTTTTCGCGAAATCCATAATCTCCTGGGTTTTATCCGGATTGATATCCCATTTGTTGATGACAATTCCAAAAGGGGAATGAAAATTATGGATGGTCTCAATCAGCCGTTTCATATCATGAAAGCCGGATTCCGTGGGCTCTGTGACAATCAGGATATAATAGGCTCCCACAATGGAACTGGTGGCGGCACAACCAATGCCGGGAGCTCCATCCACAAGCAGATATGGAACGGATTTTTCGTCCCCGTATTTCATGGACAGATTCACCACTTCTGCAACCAGACCACCGGAGGTTTCCTCTCCGGGATATAAATGGGCATGAAAAAAATCCAGAGATTCGGCATTTTTTTCCATCGTTTGGGAATGGTAATATTCTCCGGAAAAATTTTTTTCAATGGCAATGCAATTCTGGGTGCAGACATACGTACAGGCTTTGCAGCCCTCACAGGCATAAGGATCAATGAAATACCCTTTTTCTGTGTCAAATTTAACTGCGTCAAACCGGCAGATATTCTCGCAGCTCCCGCACCAGATGCAGAATTCGGATAAAATTTTCGCTTTATTTCCCCCCACATAATTTATTGTTTCCAGAACTTTATGGGGGGTCAGAAGATGGAGGTTGGATGCGTCCACATCGCAATCGGCCAGAACATGGTTCCCTAAAAGGTGGTGCAGGGCTCCGGTGATGGTTGTTTTTCCGGTACCACCTTTTCCGCTCAACACAACAATTTTTTTAATCATAACATACCTTCAATTTTTTCCAATAGGCCGGAAAACTCCTTCCGGTAATGCTCAGAGATGTCCACCAGAAGTTTCTGGGAGGAATAATGCCGGGCAATTTCCATATCGAATGGAATTGTCATTAAAACCGGTATATTCTTTCCGGATAGAAATTCCCTGGTTTTATCATTTTCTTCATCATAGCGGTTGATCACCACCCCAATGGGAATTTTCATCTCCTCCGCAATCTGCATCGCGATTTCCAGATCATGCAGACCAAACGGAGAGGATTCCGTGACCATAAGGGCAAAATCCACCCCCCGGAGGGTTTCCACAACCGGACAGGAGGCACCGGGCGGGGAATCCAGAATCACCAGATCCGATTCCGCCGGGATTTTCTTTTTCAACGCCCGGATCACTTTCACTCCGGACGGCTCCCCAATGTTCAGCCTTCCCGTTATCATAGACAAGGATTCCCCCAATTCCGTAGTTTCCAATTGGCCAATGTTTTTCTGGGTTTCTGAAATAGCATGCTCCGGGCAGACCATGGAACACACCCCGCAGCCATGGCACAGATTCTTATACACAATGGTTGTTTTGGGAAAGGATGCAATGGCATTAAATTGGCATTTTTTGGCACAAATACCGCAGTGCGTGCAACGGCTCTGGTCCACCACCGGAAGGGGAGTGGACACCAGCTCAATGACCGGATTTTTTGTCATAAAAAACAATCCGGAATTGGGTTCTTCCACATCACAGTCCAGAAGCAGGGTTTTCCTCTTTTGGCTGGCCACCCGGGTTAAATTAGTGGATACAAAGGTTTTCCCGGTTCCGCCTTTTCCACTGAGAACACTGATTTTCATTGTTTCACTTCTTCGCATTCACTCGCATTCATTAGCATTCACTCGCATTCACGGTGTAACATGCTCATAATTTTCTTCATAGACCATTTTTCTTTTGACACCCCCGGATTGGTTTCCATTATATGGTGTAACATACTCATAATTTTCTCCATAGACCATTTTTCTTTTGACACC
>DYLW01000028.1:11056-34789 GCA_020721865.1 Leptospira biflexa
TATATGGTGTAACATACTCATAATTTTCTCCATAGACCATTTTTCTTTTGACACCGCCGGATTGGTTTCCATTATATGGTGTAACATACTCATAATTTTCTCCATAGACCATTTTTCTTTTGACACCGCCGGATTGGTTTCCATTATAGACCTTGGAGGGGCCAATGGAAGATTTAAAAACGTATAAAATGATCAATATCCGGGAGATAATCCGTGAGAGGTATCCCCATTATCTGCAAAAAGCACCTGCGTTTTGGCGGAATTTTATTTTTAATATCATTCGCGGTATTGTAAAAGAAAAAAAGATTAACCAGCTATTGAGCAACCAGTTGGAAAAGAAAGGCATTGCCTTTGTGGAAGATATTTTTGATAAACTGAATTTTACGTATTCCCTTTCCGCGAAAGATATGGACAGAATCCCATCCGAAGGAAAAATTCTGATTCTTCCTAACCATCCCCTGGGGGCATTGGATGGGCTGGCTTTGCTTCATATCATCCATAAAATACGCAGGGATGTAAAAATCGTGGCCAATGACATCACATACCGGATTGAACCTCTCAAGGATTTTATTTTGCCATACGATGATTCTTTTTCTGCAAAGATGGATGAAGACAATCTCAAGGGAATTCACCTGGCGTTGAAGAATGAAAACGCGGTGATTTTATTCCCATCTCCGGAGGTCTCCCGTCTGAGCCTATCCCGGATTAAAGAGACAAAATGGCGTAAGGAAGTGATCACTCTCATCCAGAAAGCCAATGTGCATGTTCTTCCGGTATTTATCACGGGAAAAAATTCTTTCCTGTTTTATCTGGTGTCCTTTTTTAGTAAAAGGCTGTCTATGCTGATGCTTCCCCGGGAGACATTGAAAAAGAAAAATAAAACCATCAAAATCAAAGTGGGAAATCCCATCATTCCTTCCGCGTTTTCTGAATTGAAGCCCAAAACAGGAATCATGCTGTTACGAAAACATACCTACGGCTTGGGATGGGGAAATAAAAGCTATTTTCGCACAGAAAGAACCATCATCCATCCTGTGGACAGGAAAGATCTGAAAGAAGAAATTATGAAAGGTCCTCTTTTGGGCACCACAGAGGATGAGAAAATGATTTTTTTCCTGGACTATGAAAATTATCCTGTGACCATGCGGGAAATCGGGCGGTTGCGGGAGCAGACTTTTCGGAAAATGGGAGAAGGAACCGGGGAAAAAATCGACCAGGACGAATATGATAAATACTATCGCCATCTGGTGCTCTGGGATGATAAAGAGCTGGAGATTGTGGGGGCGTACCGTTTTGGAATTGCCAAAGAAATTGTCCAGAATCGGGGTATTTCGGCTCTGTATACTTCCACCCTGTTTGACTATACAGAAAAGTTTGATTCTTATATCCCCAAATCTGTGGAGCTGGGGCGGTCCTTTGTGCAGCAGAAATACTGGAACAGTTATGCCTTGGATTATCTCTGGCATGGGATTGGGGCGTTTCTGGTTCACAACCCGGATACGGATTATCTCATCGGGCCGGTAACCATCAGCCCCACGTACAGCAAGGATGCCAAAGAAATGCTGGTCCATTTTTACCGCAAGTGGTTCCCTGACAAAGAAGGTCTGGCGGTATCCAAAAATCCGTTCATCATTCCGGAGAAGAAAAAGGCCGAACTGGAAAGACTCTTCACTGCGGATGACTACAAAGAGGATTTTAAAACCTTGAAATCTTCCTTAAAATATTATGACGCGTCTGTCCCCACCCTGTACAAACAATACACGGAATTATGTGAAGTGGGGGAAGTGGTATTCCCGGATTTTGGTATTGATGAATCCTTTGGAAACTGTGTGGATGGGTTGATTATTGTTCCGGTCAAGAGACTCAAGGATAAAAAAAGAGAACGGTATATTGATTCCAAAAAAGAGCAGATTGAACAGAAGAAATAACCTTTATTTATATGATTCCCATCGTCCAGAATTATTCCTCATCGGTTAAGGTGTTGCTTTCCCTCCAGTCTTCCCGTTTTCCGGAATGTGATTTCCGGGAAAACAAATGGCAGATATCCGGGCGGGAGTATATTGTGGATTCGTATTTTCCCTTGAATGGGAAACCCCGTGGGGTGATCCTGGGAGTCCATGGGATGACTCCCTACGCACAAAGGGATGAGCGGCTGGTTTCCATTGCCAAGGCGTTTGCGGGGATTGGCTTTGGGTTTCTGATGCCGGAGATTCCCGATATAAAAAATGCGTTTTTCAATCCGGAGAATATTAAGGACATCCATGATCTTCTGGCCCACTCTATTTCACTCTATGGGAAAACCGCTCTCTTTGGCCCTTCCTTTTCCGGGGGGATGGCCCTGGCCGCTGCTTCCTTTGCGGATGTCCGGGATAAGGTATCTGCGATTATGACCATTGGCACGTATTCCGATGGGCAGGAAGTGTTAAATAATCTGATTGAAAAACCGGATGCGGATTCTTATGCAATGCTCATCATCATCAAAAATGTGGGACAGGATTTTTTTGGGAATAATCCCCGGGTTTGGAAAGCGGTGGATGTGGCCGTGAAAACGGACACCGGCAAGCGGGATCCTCTGCCCCTGAAAGAATACCTGGAATCTCTGTCCCAAGCAGACCGGGAGGAAGCAGAGAAAATAATTTATGATCCTCTTTACCGAACCCGGATTCTGAAACAGGTAAAGGGAAACACCGATGAATTGGGGAAAAAATTAAACATTCAGCAGTATCTGGAAGGAATCAATGCCCCCACTTTATTGCTGCATGGCTCCCATGACAATGTTATTGAACCCTCCCAGTCCGTGGAAGTATTCCACAAAATGAAAAAGATGAAAAAAAATGTGAGACTTCTCCTGACTCCCTTTGTTTCCCACGGGGATTCCGGGATGAACCTGTCCAGGGTAAAAGAAATTCTGGATATGGTGGACGGATTCAAGTTTTTTATCCAGCATGCTTCTCTTTGAAAAATCGTTTCCTTTAACGACGGCAGGAAATCCCATCCTTCGAATCCGGAAGACCATCCGGCCATCGGGAGCGGCGGTTTTATCTGGAGTCATACCGGCGGGAAAAAAAATAAAATAAATTCTCCGGCGGATTGATCCTGTCTGTCTTTTGGTAAAACCGCCGGTGGTATGCGGAGCCTCGTAAATGGGTAACGCCATGGACAGATCCTCCGTCTCTGCCGGCAATCATGGGCAGGGGTTTTTCCGGAAATAGAAATTCATGGTACGCCTTCATGATACCGAACACATCCCCGGTCTGGTTATAGAGGGAAACTGCACCGGTAAACTGCCCACGCACCAGCGGATTGTTCCCGGAATACACGTATATTTTATGGAAAGGCAGAGCGGATATTCCGGGGAAAGAAAGGGGATCCAGGATAATGCTGATTCTGGATAAATCCTGCATGGAGATATGGCAAAAGTGTTCCCGGCTTCCGTATCCGGCGTCGATGGAAAAAACCAAATCCGGAAAAATATTATGGTAAAGCAGGGATCCCAGAGCGGTATCCGCCGCCCAGACCGGCTGGTGGTTTCCCGCTTTCCGTATCCACCCATCGGCTCCGGGCCCGCCCAGCACAAATACGGCAGGTGGAGTCCATTCCAAATCCGGGGATAGGAGAACACCTTTTTTCCGGAGCGGGGCATTCCGGCGGGCATTGTATTCCCACACTTTTTGGAAATGCCCGATGGTTTTGAGCCGCCGGGCTGCCCGGTAGAGTTCCTCCCGTACCATGGCGGGAGCATCCGGGATCAGAGCACGCAGGGAAGGATGGATCACAACCTGGAATTTGTCTCCGGGTTTGATTTCATTGATAAAATATTCCCACTCCTGCGGGTTTTGGATGATCCCCGGATGGGAGGGCACGGGTTGGAAAAATCCGGTTGTGATCCAGAAAAAGTCCGGTTGGGGTGGGATTTGTCTTGCAAAATTTTCCAGATAAGGGGCAAAAAATAGCAGAATTTCCCCTTCCTTCTTCTGGCTTTGCAGACTCCTGATTTCCCTCTGGATGGATTTTTCCGAATATGCCTTGGTAGCATTTCCTTCTCCGGATAGCAGGAAATAATTATCCCCTTCCTGCCGGGTTGGGAGATTGAACCAGAGGTTAATTGCGGAGGTCATTCAGGTATACCGTGAGGCTTCGTTCTCCCAGTTTCTTTTCATCCAGATAAAAGTTTATGGTAATATTAACACCAGAAATAATACGGTATGGCAGGGATAATTGATCCGCATAGCGGTTTTCCAAAATGGTTCCCAGAAGAGAGAAACCGGTGATGCTCTGGCGGGAAAAATCCACCCTCTCCATGGGGTACTCCTTCCGTATATCCGGGAAGGAGTAGGTAACCTTAAACTGATTTTTCCACTTTGCCAGCAGGGTTTCGGAAAAGGCAGAATGGAACCGCATCTCAAAACTGAGAGTATCTCCGGAAAAGTAGATGGAATTGAAATAATCCCGCAGACTGCCTTTATGGTTTAACCCGGACAGCGGGTAATACACCTTCTTTTCAATTACCGGAGGTTCACAGGAATTTTCGGTAATATTTTTACAGAAAAGGATCTCCCTGTTTTCTCTTGCTTCCTTCTCTGTGTCCGATTTTTCGCAATGGGAAAGAAAAAGAACGGAAACCAGGATAATCCGGGTAAGGTTGTTTCTATGCGGAAACGCCCGTCTCATTCCTCGTAAAATAATTCTATCATATTGCCAGCGGGATCAGCAACAGCGATGGCTTCCCCGGTTTTTGTGGCGGTTGGTCCCTGTATTTTCACTTCATTGGTTTCCAGCTCCTGCAGTGCGTCTGTGAAGTCATCCACATCCATCAGGAAAGAGACAACAGGGAGAGGGCTGAATTCTTTAATTTCTTTGTTTAATACAAGACGAATGGCAATGTTATCAAAAACTACAATTGCGTTTTTTTCATTTTTTTCCTGCAATTCAAAATCAAACATCATGGTATAAAAATCTATGGACTTGTCCAAATCATGGGCAACAATATTGAAATAACTGAAAGACTCAACAACAATCATAGTGTATCCTTTTTTTTGTCAATATATCAGTTAAAAATAGGGCTTCAAGTTTTTTTTTATTTATCAATCCTGAATCGGAAATTTTTTTTGTGGATAGGGAATGAATTTTATAGTGAACTGGTATGGTGGGTTGAGCGGACTTCCGGGGGCAGGAACCATTTGTACGGCGTAGCCATAGCCTTCCAATCGGTGGTTGCCAGGATAATACTGGTTCAGAATAGACAAAACTTCTTTTTTGGATAATCCCGTGAAGTCGGGCATAACAGCGGTTTTAGTAAACGCCGGGGTTTGCTTCCTTGTATTCAATGGATTTTCAGAAATTTCCAGAATTTTACCTTTATAAATAAGGGGAATTGTATCCAGAAGAACTTGCCGGAATACCGGTGCGGCCACGGTGGAGCCGTAATAATTACCGCTGGCCGGTTGTTCAATCATAATAAAAATAGTAACTTCCGGCTTTTCACAGGGAAAAAACCCCAGAAAAGATGCGTTGTATTTACCTTCCAGATACTTACTTTTATCTGCCACCATCGCCGTGCCCGTTTTTCCGCAGACGGTTATTCCCGGTAAATTCAGATTGGCAAGCTGGCCGGTTCCTTCTGTAACCACATAATTCAGATAACCCAAAACTTTACGTGTCTTCTGCGGATCGGTTACGTTTAAACGGATATGGGTTTTTTTCTCTGAAATCAGAATCCCATCGGAAGTTTCCATTTTTTCTACGATATTGGGCTTCAGCAGGTGTCCTCCATTGGCTATGGCAGAGGCGGCAGTGACCAGTTGTATGCCTGTTACCCCAATCCCCTGGCCGATGGGTATTGTCATCTTTAAATACATGTCCCATTTTTTGGGATGCGGAATGTAACCTCTGGCTTCTCCGGGGAGATCAATATCTGTCCCGGAACCAAACCCAAAATATCTTATATTTTCATAAAATTTACCAATCGGCATTTGCCAGGTTGCCTGGATCATTCCGGAGTTGCAGGAATTTTTAATGATGTCTTTCATGTTCTGCTCACCATGGACTCCGGTGCACCGGACTTTCTGGTTTCTGTACTCAAAATACCCTTTGCAGTAGTATTTCTTGTTTTCCCGGAATAAATTCTCATTCATGAGTGATGCCATAGAAAAAATTTTGAAAGTGGACCCCGGTTCAAAAATGTCAGAAATTGTCCGGTTATTGGTGGATGCCTTTTCCGAATTATTGGGATCAAAGGCGGGCAGGGAAGCCATTCCCAGAATATCCCCGTTATGGATGTCCATGATGATGCCCATGGCCCCCTTTGCGTTTGTTTTCTCCATCATTTCCTGCAGATTTGTCTCCAGTTTGTGCTGGATAAATGAATTGATGGTCAGATACACATTGTTTCCGGTGAGGGAATGCTGGCTGTCTTTTGTCAAGGTGTCGTTAAACTGGTATTCCACTCCCGCCAGCCCGGAATTATCCATGCCGGTAAACCCAATCAGAGAAGACGCAAGTTTTCCATTGGGGTAATATCGGTGGGCTTCCTTTTCAAAAATAACTCCGGATAATTTCAGTGCCGCCAGTCTGGAAATATCCTCATAATGAAGTTTTCTTTTCAGAAAGATAAACTTCTTATCCGAATACAATGCTTCCAGGACGGTGTCTTCCGGAATATCCAGATGTTTGGCCAGGAGCCTGGCTGTGTTTCGCTTATTGGTGATTTCTGCCGGCCGGACAGCCACGGAAACCATATCTCTGGATACCGCCAGAACATGACCGGATCTGTCCAGAATCATTCCTCTGCGTATATTATTTCTCTGCCCATAGGACAGGGCCAATGGATTCTGGAAAAAAAGCTCATAGGCCCGTATAAAAAAAATGATGAAAATAATAAAAAATAAAATAAACAGAGTGAGATAGCGGAATTTGTATTTTTTCATTTTATGGAGACAGGATGGGAATTGTAGTCCAGACAATTCCCTTTAACGCATCTTCTTTGATCCATCCAAAACATCGGGAATCAATGGATTTTTTTTTATTATCCCCGGCAAGAAAATAATAAATTTTTTTCTGATCGGGCAGGGAATATGGATAGCCTCCGGTGTGGGAACACAGATTATCTCTTTCCAGATTCTGTCCCTCCGGGGGAAATTTCTGAATTGGTGAATGCGGTAAGTGAATTTTTGTAATCCGTTTCATGAGCAGAATCTCCGGCTTTGTTGGATCAGGAAAAACCACCACATCCATGGGACGAACCGGGCAGAGGAAGCGGGAAACGGCATGGAGTGGCAGCACTGCGACCAGAATTCCTTCCGGAAAAGCGGGAGACATGGAATGGTCACTTACGGTATAAATCCGGATCACAAATACATGTAAATGTAAAACCAGAAAAATCCCCCAGAAGATTCCGGAGAGAATATAAAAAGATACCTTTTTTCTGGGGGAATATTTCAGAAGGAAAAGCAGGAGTATACCCGGAATCGCAAGGAAAAAAATATGGAAGACATCGTCCAGAAAGAACAAAAACCCCGCACAGTATAAAGACACCATCACCAACGGTATTTTTTTCCGCATAGGAAATCATGAATCCGGCATTGGGGCGTAAATACAAAATACAGATAAATTTGGGTTGTGGAAATGTTGGCAAATATTTTTCCGTAACATGCAGGAAATTATCCTTGTCCAGGAAAAAATTTCTCTGGGTGGTTTTCATATCCACTCCGGGAAAAATGAAAAAATCATTCCAATGGATAAGAATGGAAAAATCTCACCGGAGGAATCCTGCGATCCCGCTCAGGTGAGTGGAATTATCATTAAAGCGGATTTTAAACTGACTCTGGACTGGATGTCCCGTTTTCCGCATCTGGAAAAAATCGGTCTGGTATCCACAGGAAAGGACAATATCCCGTTTCCGCTTCCGGATTCCATCCGGTTTATCCATGGAGAGGGATTCAACGCCCGGGCTGTAGCCGAATACACGTATGAGGCCCTTCTGGAATTATACCGGGTGGCTCCGGAAATGATGGGAGAAAAAATCGGAATTATTGGTTATGGGCGGATTGGGAAAATTCTGGGATCTTTGCTGGTCAGGGCGGGGCTGCGGTTTGATTTCTATGATCCTTTGACCCATCCCGAAAAAAAGGAATTTTATGATGCCGGGATTGTATCCTTCCATGTCCCGCTGACTGTTAGCGGAAATTTCCCCACGATGGGAATGGTAAAAAAAGATTATTTTATCTTCCGGGATTCGAACCCGTATATCATCCAGACCTCCCGGGGAAAAATCTGGGATCCGGATTTTTATCTATCCTATGCCCAGACCGGAAAAATCTGGTGCCAGGATGTGTATCCGGTGGAACCTCCGGATGTATCCTGGATACCCTTTGCGGAAATTTCCACTCCCCATATTGCCGGATATTCCATGGCAGGAAAAACCGGAGGAACGGAATATGTCCTGCGACAGTTTTTTGGGAATGTAGAGCGGGATGAGGATTCCCGGGGAAGCTATAATCCTCTGCCGGAAATATCCACATCATACAGGAGCAGAAAAAATTTCACGGAATTCCGGGATAATTTTCCACCCCGCAAAGAATGGAAAGATTTCTCTCCGGCAGAAAAAGAAAGCTTTCTGTCCCGTTACCAAAAACTGCCGATACATCTGACATCGGTATTATGGGAAAACGAATCTTTGGTTTGACCGGAGTGATTGGCAGCGGGAAAAGCACCGTGGCGGCCATGTTCGCAGAAATGGGTGCGAAAATTGTGGATGCCGATGTGCTGTCCCGCCATGTAACCTCTCCGGATTATGAAAATTATCCGGCACTGGTGGACCGGCTGGAAACCGCTCTGGGGGAGAAAACCCTGAAGGCGACGGGAATGCCACTTTTGACACCGGAAGGAATTAACAGAAAAGCCTTGGCCAATCTGGTTTTTAATGACACAAAAAGCCTGGGGCAATTGAATGAAATCCTTCATCCGGAAATACACCGGCTTTTTCTGCGGGAGGTGGAAAAGGCCGATGGAATTATCATATACGATGTGCCTCTCCTTTTTGAGAATAATATGCACTCCATGTTTGAAGCGGTTATTGTGGTCTATGCTCATCCGGAGATCTGTGCCCAGCGGGCAGCTCTCCGTTCCCACCAATCGGTAAGCGAGATCAAAAAACGGATGGATAGACAAATTTCCATTGAAAAGAAAAAGGAAATGGCCGATTATGTAATTGAGAATAATTCAGATATATCCGTGCTGCGTTCCCAGGTGAGGGCAGTATGGGAAGAGATAAACAATGGAAATTAAAAAAATATACCAGATAAATTTAACCCCCAGGCGGATCACAATACTGTCCGGAGCATTTGTCATTCTTATTTCCATGTTCTTTTTTATTGGTTATACTATGGGACAGGGGAATGAGGAAGCCACTCTGCCGGCGGTTTCAAATCCGGAACCACAAATGAGTGAATTTGAGAAGGTACTCAAAAATGACCTTTCAGAAATCCAGATGGAAAACTCTGTGGATAATGCCCCCCAGCCGGATGAGGTTTACTCTCCGGACAGTCTGAAAAGCCGGGACACTTCCAAAGAAACCCAAAAAAAAATTCCAAAGGAAACCCTTCAAGCGAAAAAAACCACAACTCCACCGGCCACGGCAATACAGGATACTGCACCGGAGGAAAAAAAGAATCACTCTCCGGTAAAAAATAAAAAAAGGAGTACATCCGTATCGGAAGCAGCCAATAAGCAGTATTTTCTTCAGGTGGCTGCCTATGTCCATGAAAAAGATGCCCTCAAATTAAAAGCTAAACTGAAAAAAAATGGCATAAAAACCATGGTGGTAAGGGGAAGCCGCTTCTGGTTTGTCCGCTCGGAAAAAGCGAATGAAAAAAACAGTCTGCTTTCCATGCAGGGTAAACTGGAAAAAATGAATTTTCAACCTGTTATCCTTTTTAATTAAGTACGATGGATTTTCTTAAAGTTACAGAATTGAACCTGGATAGTTTTTCCGCCATTATCCGTAATGCGGTGAAGACAAAAAAAAATCCTGCCTATCTGGGTACTCCTTTGAAGGGAAAACACATAGGCATATTTTTTGAAAAACCCAGCACCCGCACCCGCATATCCTTTGAAGTGGCCATTCACCATCTGGGAGGAGAGGTGATTCATCTGAATGCAAATGAACTCCAGATTTCCCGGGGGGAATCCATTGAAGATACTGCAAAAGTTTTGTCCCGCTATCTGGATGGATTGGTCATCCGTACCTTTTCCCATAAATTTCTGGAGGACTTTGCCCGTTTTGCGGATATCCCGGTCATCAATGCGTTATCGGATTTATACCATCCCTGCCAGTCGCTGGCGGATTTTATGACCATCTATGAAGTATCTGGTCGGCTGAATAACCTGAAGATTTGTTATTCCGGAGACGGGGACAACAATGTGGCCCATAGCCTGATTCTGGCCTCCGGTGTTACAAAAAATGAAATAATTGTAGCCTCACCATCCGGTTACGCACCATCGGAGGAAATAATCCAGGAAGCCAGAAATCTGGGTGGAAAAGTTACCATAGAGAACCGCCTGGATGGGTCTTGTCTGGAGGTGGACGCAGCCTATACCGATGTGTGGGTTTCCATGGGAAAAGAAAAGGAAAGCTCCATTCGGAAAAAAAAGCTGAAGCCATTCCAACTGAATCATGCGTATCTGGAAAAATGCACAAAAAAGCCCATCATAATGCACTGTCTTCCCGCGAACAAAGGGGAAGAGATCACAGAAGAGGTGTTTAACTCTCCGTATTCCCGGGTCATTGATCAGGCGGAAAACCGGCTCCATACCCAGAAAGCTCTTTTACATTATCTTTACAGCCAGTATAAAAGATAAATTATAGTGCATGTCTATTTTTGATGAATGCTATTCCACCCTCCCGGATCTATCCCGGAAGCCGGCCGATTTTAATGAATTCTGGGACTTCCAGATTGAATCTTTGAAGAAGGTTCCATTCAATGAATCTGCCAGGAAAAAAGTATCCAAAAAATTTCTGAAAGAACATAACCTCGTCATTGATTTTCAGTCCTCCGATAAATATGCTTTGGAGTCCCATCTTCTGGCTCCCAAAAAATTGGGGAAAAAACCTCCGGTGGTGGTGATTTTTAGCAATTATATGGCCCCGCCCGCATTGTTTAAAAGTCTTTTTTCCGCAGGAATTGGCCAGTATTTTATACGGCTGCGGGGCCATGAAATTCCACTGGTGCAACCAGATACGAATGATCCGGGTGCGGAAAAAAAAGCGTCTTATGGTTATTTTGCGGAAAACCTCACGGATAAAAATTCCTATTATCTCAAACACCTGTTGCTGGATGCGTACCGTTCTGTGGAAATCCTGCGGTTGCGGAGTGAAATTGATTCATCCCGAATCTCTTTTTATGGTGAAGGGGTGGGGGCGTTGATGGCGATTTTTGTAGCCACCCGTATGAAGCGGGGGAACTCCCTGATTCTGCAGTATCCGGATTTTTTCAAAGTGGATTCCGCCCTCACGGCGGTCAACTTTAACCAGAATGAAATTCGCTCTTATGTCCGTTCCCATCGAAATGTAAAAAATAAAATCATGGATACCCTCCAGTACTTTGATGGAACTTTTTTTGCCGGGGATGTAACCATACCCAGTAAAACCATCGTGAATATCCTCAGCCGGGATGTGTCTCCCCATGGAGCGTTTGCCATGTTCCATGAACTGAAGGGGGAAAAGGATATCCATATTTATACGGATGATTCCCCCAATATGCTCAAGAAAGAAAAGCTGGCCAATGTGAAAATTATGACAGATTTTTTTCAGGAAACCCTTCTGGGGGTTTAACGGATTTCCAATTCGCTGATTTCTTTTTCTGTTTTTTCCAGTAACTCCAGATTATGGGAAATGGCGGCTTCCAGAGCGTCCTTTTCCTGCTGGAGGATGCGAATTTTATTCGCGTCAAAGTTATCGTACAGCCGGGAATCCGCAAACTGATTTTCCATTTCTTTTAATTTTTGTTCCTGGAGTCCCATTTCCTGTATCAGTTGATTCCGGAGGCTGTGCATTTTTCTGGTTTTTTTCTCTGCTTCCTTTTTTGCCTGGTACTGGTTTTTTCCGCCACCGGCTTTGGTCATTGCGGCCTCATCCTCCATGGTACCGATGTATTCGCCGTATTTTTCCTGAAATTCCCGGAAGGAACCCTGGTGAGAGATCATTTCCATCCCTTTTCCCGGAAGAAAAATAATTCGGTTGGATGTTCTCTCTATGAAGCGGGCATCATGGCTGACGATAATGGATGTTCCCTCATATTCCGCCATGGCGTTCTCAAGGGATATGGTGCTTTCCAGATCCAGGTGGTTGGTGGGCTCATCCATTATCAAAACGTTTCTTTTTTCATAGGCAATCTTTGCCAAAACAAGACGAGTCAGTTCACCACCGCTCAGAAATTTTAATTTTTTCTGAACATCCTTTTCATAAAATAAAAATTGACTCAGATGTCCACGTAGTCTTTTCAGATCTTCCATCGGGAAAAGGGAGTGAAAATACGAAAATAATGCCAGCTCCAGATTCACCTGGGACAAAATATTCTGATCCAGATGGGAAAATTCCGCGTTCTGGTTCCAGTGGACACTTCCGGAATCTTTGGGTTCCAGCCCCAGAATGATTTTCAGCAGAGTGGATTTTCCGGAACCGTTTGGACCAATGACGGCAATTTTCTCTCCTCTTTGCACAGACAGGGTGATTCCGGAAAGGACTTTGTTCTTTCCATAGGATTTTTCCAGATTCAGGATATTTAAAACATCCGCCCCTGATTTCCTCCCAACGTGGAAATGGATTCCTGGAAATTTTCTGGATGAAGGGATCACTTCCGGTATAACAATTTTATCAATCTGTTTGACACGGGATTGGGCTTGGCGGGCTTTGGATGCCTTTGCCCGGAATCTTTCCACAAATTCATTCATCTTCTCAACTTTTTTAAGCTGGCTCTGGACTTCCTTTTCCTTCATCTCCATCTGGATGGTTTTTTCTTTTTCAAACTGATCATAATTTCCCTTGAAAATAGTGATTGTTTTAAAATCAATATCCGCAATATGGTTCACGGTTTTGTTCAGAAAATCCCGATTGTGGGAAATAATAATGACCATGCCCCGGTAGGTTTTGGCCAGATGGGAGATCAGCCAGTTGATGGAGGTAATATCCAGATGGTTAGTGGGCTCATCCATGATCAGGATGTCCGGATTGGAAAACAACAGCCGGGCAAGGTACACCCGGAAACGGTAACCCCCGGAAAGAATGGCAATGGCTTGGAAATGGGTATCACTTTTAATACCCAACCCCTCCAGTATCCGGGCGGCTTTTTTGGGTGCGGCATAGCCGTCTTCCTTTTCAATGGTTTCTTCTATATGGAGAAGTTCTCCGGAATTGTCATTGCGTTCAATTAATAGGTCTCTTTTTTTCAGGGCATTCCAGAGGGTGGGATTCCCCTGGAGAACAATGTCCAGAATAATCTCATGCTCTTCCGAATAATAATTCTGTTCCAGAAAGCCGATTTTGGGATTTCCGGGAATGGTTATGGATCCATCGGAAAGGGTTTCCTTCTGGGCTATCACCCTCAGGAGGGTGGATTTTCCTGTTCCGTTGGCACCGGTAATTCCATAGCGTCCACTATCATTGAATTGGATATTGACCCCATGGAAAAGGACCTGGCTGCCATACGCCATGCCTGCGTTATTAAATATTATTCCCATAAAAATACCGAAAAGATGTTGACATTCTTAATAAAAATAGAAGTTTGAAATTCATGGACTTAACCGAAAAAGATTTTACCCATGGAATAATATTGACCGTCAATGAAGTCAGGATAGATATGGCAATCTCCCGTGTATTCAGGGAAAAAATATCCATGATTCTGGAAAAAAAACCAAAAGTTTTGATCATAAACCTCAACAGAGTGGATTACCTGGACTCATCAGCATTGGGTGCCCTGGTGACAATCCTGAAAGAAGCGAAATCTTTTGGCGGTTCTGTCCGCCTGACAAATCTGAACCAGACATTGAGAACATTGATAAAACTCTCCAAGCTGGAATCAATGTTCCCAATATATGAAAATATAGAAGAGGCAATGCACTCTTAACGTTTGGAAAACTGGCTTGCTCTCCTTGCTTTGTGCAGACCAAATTTCTTCCTTTCCACCATCCTGGGATCTCTACTGAGCAATCCTGCTTTATGCAATGGTACATGATAATTTTCTGCAACCACATCCAGACAGCGTGAAAGCCCTAGCCGAACAGATTCTGCCTGTCCAGTGATTCCTCCGCCCCGGACACTGGCAATCACATCGTACTCATTTTCCCATTGGATACCCAGAATGCGGAATGGTTCGGTGATTAAATCCTGATGATCTGATCTGCCAAAATATTCGGCAACGGGTTTTTTATTCACGGTAATTTTTCCGCTACCTTTGATCAGTTTGACCCGAGCAACGGAGGTTTTTCTTCTGCCGGTAAAAAGATCGCCGGGCTTTCTTTCTCTTTTTTTCTGAATTATTGTTTCATCCATCTATATATCCTGTTTATAGCTCTATTTTTTGCGGTTTCTGTGATTCCAGATTATGCTTGTCATCCTGAAAAACCCTTATACGGGTCATTAATTTACGGGAAAGATTGTTTTTGGGGAGCATACCTTTCACTGCGTGCAGGATAACTTTTCGTGAGTCCATTTCCATTTGCTTGGAAAAAAGTCTTTCCTTGAGCCCGCCCATATATCCGCTGTGCGTGCGATAGACTTTTTTATTGGTTTTATCTCCGCTTACCTTCACTTTGGAAGCGTTGATAACTACAATGGAATCTCCATGGGCGACAGAAGGGTGGTAGTCCGGTTTGTGCTTGCCCATCAGTCTCTTTGCCAGTTGTGAGGCCAGTCTTCCCAGAATCTGGTTTTCCGCGTCCACCAAAATCCATTCCGGGGAGGGAGTGCCTTTGGGGTGGGTTGTTCTTTGTCCGTACAATGGATCCATAATAGATAGAATTTAAAATTGACATCGGGTGTCAAGTTTTTATCGTCGGGTATGCCCAAAATAAATGCGATGATTGCCGGTTTTCTTCTTATTTTTTTTGCCATGTCTTGTGAAGATGAAAAAGAGGTCGATGGTTCTGCACAAACCGTACCGGAATATGTGACGGTAAAATCGGAAGAACTGAAAGTCCGGAATGGACCCAACCCCATGACTTCTGAAGTGGGCAATGTTTTTTATAATATGAAGCTGAAAGTTCTCAAGCGATCGCCGGAAAAAGTACCCATGGGAAATTTATCTGCCCACTGGTACCAGATCAGAACGGAAGATGGTCTGATTGGTTGGGTATACGGAGCCTATCTGGATGCGGAGCTCCAGGTGAAAAATTCCAAAGATACAGTGGAAACAAAAAATGCAAAAATCCGTGAAATGATGCATGGGGTGTGGTATATCGTGGATGACCAGAATAAAATCACCCATTGGTATCTGAAAATTGACACCACAAAAAAGATGGTGCAGACCGGCTTCCGGGAGAAACTCTATTTCAAAGGCGAATATGAAGAAAGTATATCCGGGAATTACATACAGATTCTTGTAAAAAACCCCAATACGTTTGTTTATAAAAATATCATGGGAGAACTCAGGGGGAATTCATTCATTCTCAAGGCGGAGCATGAAGGAAATTCCGTGAAGTTTACCCAGACTTCCAGCAGTTTTTGATGGAAAATCCGGAGTACAGGATTGGCCGGGCGTTATCGTATCTGGGGATTTGTCCCCGGAGAAATACGCCGGAGTTTCTGAAAGAAAATACCGTTCTTCATAAGGGCGTCCGGATTGTGGATCTGAATTATACGCTGGACATAAAGGAAAATTCCTTTCTGGAAATAAATGGCAAGCAGGTTCCTTTTAACAGTAACCTGGAGTACTATCTTTTCCATAAACCGCCCGGCTATGTGGTGAGCCGCAAAGAGCAGAAAAACCAGAAATCTGTGTACCGCCTTCTTCCGGAGACTATGCAGACTTTTTTCTATGCTGGAAGGCTGGATGTGGAATCCCGTGGTCTGGTGCTCTTTTCCAATGACGGGGACTTCATCTACCGAATGACCCACCCTTCCGGAAAAACAGTAAAAAAATACAGAGTCCACACCTCCCGTCCTCTTTCGGACAGGGAGATGGCCGCTGCCCGGAAAGGGGTTAATTTTAAATCGGAGCGTTACCGCTTTTTGCTCCTGGAAAAACTGGAGAAAAATGCCCATTATGAAATCCATCTGGAAGAGGGGAAAAACCGTGAAATCCGCAAGGTCATGGAAAAATTCGGAGTGGATGTGCTGGACCTGTTCCGGTATGCGATGGGGAACTACCAGATTGGCAATATTCCGGAAGGGAAATGGAGGAAGGTGTCCATGGAATAAATAGCCACCGTGGCGATTAAATTCTGACTGAAGTGTATGGCCACCGGAAGGAGGATGTTTTTCTGCCAGATCGCAAGGAAGGATAGATAAAGCGAAAGAAAGAAAATGGGGATCAGTATGACCACATTTTCCAGTGACTCAAAGTGCATTGCTGTAAAAGCCAGACTGGAGAGGAGGATGGCAGCCAATTTTAAAATTAAATTCCGCTTTTTTCCGTGATCCTTCATCGGCCAGAGGATGCTCAGGAAAACCCCCCGGAAAATGACTTCCTCATAGAGCGGTGCAATGACCGCAACCGAAAGAAAAAAATAAAATGGTTCAGAAAGGAGAGCTTTTTTATCGAGAGCGGAAAACTGCTCCGTGGCAAAGCCCAGATGTTCCATCAGCCACTGGAATCCTCCCAAAGCCATGATCAAAAGGATCAGCCCGCCAAAGGCTTTTCCGGCCTCTCCCAGGGTGGGGACTTTCCACTGGAAGAAAATGTACTCCGGCAGAAAGCGGGATGCTCCCCCAAAGACCAGCAGGAACGTGGATGCCTGCATCAACACCATCAGGAAGATATGAAAACCGGTGAACTTTTTCGGACTTTCCGGGATGATCTGGAAAACAACCGCCAGCATAGCTATGCCCTGCACCAGCAACAGAGCCAGGATTAAAAAAAGTAGCCCGCCGATGTATCCCGCCCGGAGGCCTTTCTTATTTCCTGCGATACTCACGTTCCACCGTTGTCTGGATTCCGCCCCGGACATTGTATTCTCCCCGGACTTTCATGTAGCGGGGATTACAGGCGGCGATCATATCTTCCATGGATTTATTGACCACATTTTCATGAAAGATTCCCACGTTCCGGAAAAAGAAGAAATATTCTTTGAGGGATTTCAGCTCCAGGCACATTTTATCCGGTATGTAATCTATATAAAAAATTCCAAAATCCGGGAGTCCGGTTTTGGGGCAGATGGCGGTGAATTCCGGAATGACAAAGGAAATGGTGTACTCCTTATCCGAATAAATATTGGTGAAAACCTCAATGGGCGGGGTTTTCAGCTCCCGGATATGATCCTGTTTTCCTTCATAGCCCGATGGGTTGGTTTGCGACATAGGTCAGAAGATAAAAAAAACATCCAGCGTCAATCGGGCTTTGGAAATTTACCGTATTATAGTTGACAATTTGATAAAATTCATTATATCTGTTCTATGATGCGTGCACATCATAACAAAAAGATAGAGGCATTGATTCATTTTTTTGCAGTGGAGCATAAAAAGAAATCCGGTAAAGATTTGTATAAAACGTCTCTTTTCAAATACATAGATTTGTTTGAGTTTGAAATTTTAAAAGAGACAGGCATCCCTCCTTTGGGGTTAGAATACAACGCCTTAAAAAATGGACCGGTCCCCGTTGCATTGTATTCAGATCTTTCTGCTAATCGCTATAAATCTGATTTGGTAAAAATTGAAATAGACGAAATCGGTCACTATGAAAGTATGAAAATAATCCCTGTTACCGAGAATTACAGTCTGGATATTTTTAGTGATTATGAGATGGACAAGCTTTACAGTCTGATTGATCGTTTTGCGGTAAAATATAAAAATAACCAAGAGCTGATACAGGCAACTCACGAAATAAAAGCATGGGACATTGCATGGAATCATCGCAGACTTGGGGATAGCCAGTCAGAGAAAATGTGGCTCAAGGATGAAGTCACTGATAGCGAGAATACAATTATTCAGGAAAACTTTGCAGCCGTCATGCTTTAATGGAGGAATTGAAACCGGGTCAGATTTTGCTTTGGAATGATTTTGAAACTCCGGATGATCCAAATTCCGGAATAAAGCCATTCTGGTTTTTATTTTTGGGTGACACCGGTGTGATCCAGTCACCCTTGTGGCTGTTTTTTGCCAAAGCGACGACTCAACTGCATTACTATGGATTCGGAGGTTCGCGGAGTACGAACATAGTTTATCGTTTTTCTGATTATTTATCTTATGGCTTTACCCAGGAATGTCTGGTTGATTTTTCCTATCCCCCCATTGAAAAAGAGGTATCGCAGTACGAAATAAAATCCAAAGTGGCCAGATTATCCTGAAGGGAATGTTGGAACAAGGCAAATTGAGAGATATTTACGATCTTATTTTTCGATCCAGAAAGTACTCATATATTCAAAAGATGCAGATCAGGAATAGTCTGAACCGCGAAGGAATAAACGGGCTCCCCGTTCCTGAAAGACCACATCGTCGTTATTAACCTGTCTTCCCCCCGTCATCGCTTCCACAAAAATATATTTGACAATCGCAATCTTTGTCGCGAAGTTGCACATAAATATTTGAGATGCCTATGGAAAAATTTCACGAAAAACCGGTCATCAATTCTCCCTATAAAATTCCCAGCCAACACTGGGAGTTAGATGCAAGCGGGCAGCCAACGCACAGGATTATTCAAGAACGACGAAAATCCACGTTAGTTACCCCTATTCCCAAGCCGCGTAAAACGTCTGCCAAAGCGAAACAGGGGGAATTTGTTCACGACGAGGGCAAGGGGTTGTCCACAGAAGAAAGGCAATACGACCCTACACCCATCATTAACGAACTGCACTCTGCACTCTGTAATGTTGCGGTGGCGTGCACTGCCGAACCCATTAGATTGGGGAGTAACGCCACAAACGGCACGTTTGTTACAGCATTGGCGAAATTACGAGTTTAATGGGCCGCGTCCATTTTTTGCACAGATTGAAGCTATAGAAACCCTCATTTGGCTGACGGAGGTGGCACCTAAAATGGAAGTCGGGAAAAAATTTCTTTCCCACTTAAAACTTGCCAATGAAGACGCAAATGGCGATTTGTTTCGCATTGCACTGAAAATGGCCACGGGTACTGGCAAAACAACTGTTATGGCAATGATTATTGCGTGGCAGACGGTCAACGCTGTGCATTCACCAAACAGTAAAACGTTTACGCGTGCTTTTTTAATCGTCACTCCGGGGATTACCATTAAAGACCGATTGCGCGTTTTGCAACCAAACGATAGCGAGAATTATTATAAATACAGAGAGCTGGTTCCCCAGGATATGTTGAGCGCCATTGAAAAAGCCAAAATTGTCATTACCAATTACCACTCCTTTCAATTGCGCGAGAAAATTAAAATGTCCAAAACAGGGAGACAACTCCTGAAAGGAAGAGGTGAAGACATTAAAACTCTGGAAACAGAGGGAGAAATGCTCCGTCGCATTGTGAGTCCGCTCATGGGGTTTAAGAATATTCTGGTGATCAACGACGAGGCACACCATTGCTACCGTGAAAAGCAGGGTGAAGTTGCGGAAGATTACACTGGTGCCGAAAAAGAAGAAGTAGAGGAAAATAAAAAAGCAGCCCGCTTGTGGTTTAACGGTTTGTTGACGGTAAAAGAAAAAATGGGTGTTAAGCTTGTAGTAGATTTATCCGCCACTCCTTTTTTTCTGCGTGGTTCTGGTTATGCAGAAGGTACATTATTTCCCTGGACGATGAGCGATTTTTCTTTGATGGACGCAATCGAATCCGGGATTGTTAAATTACCCCGCGTTCCTGTTGTGGATAATGTTCTCGATGCCGATATACCCAAATTCAGGAACCTCTGGCAGTTTATTGGTAAGAATATGCCCAAGAAGGGGAAAAATGCTGCAGGAGTACTCGACCCGGAGCGGTTGCCCGTGGAGCTGTTATCTGCCATTGATGCCCTGTATGGCCATTATGAGAAAACCTTTGCTGCCTGGAAAGAGGCAGGAATTGGCATTCCACCTGTTTTTATTGTGGTGGCTCAGAATACATCGATTTCTGAACTCATCTACAAATATATTTCCGGTTATGTGGTTACCAATCCCGACGGTATCCAGCACGTGCAGGCTGGCAGGTTAAAACTCTTTCGTAATTTTGATGAATATGGGAATCCCTTGAGTACTCCAAACACATTGCTGATTGACAGCGTTCAGTTGGATTCTGGGGAAGCCATTGACGATGCGTTTCGTAATGCTGCGGCAGATGAAATAGAGCGATTCAGAAGAGAAACCATTGAGAGAACGGGCAATCCCCTGGATGCAGAAAAAATTACGGACGAGGAACTTCTGCGCGAGGTGCTCAATACGGTGGGGAAACAAGGGAAGCTTGGAGCGCAAATTCGCTGCGTTGTTTCTGTTTCCATGCTCACAGAAGGGTGGGATGCCAACAATGTAACCCATATTTTAGGTGTGCGGGCATTTGGTACACAACTCCTTGCAGAGCAGGTGATTGGCCGTGCCCTGCGAAGACAATCTTATGACTTAAATGACGAGGCTTTATTTAACCCGGAGTATGCGGATATTTTTGGCATCCCGTTTGATTTTGCAGCAGAGCCCGTTATAGCCGCTCCGGGGAAGCCAGAGAAAAAGACTCATGTGCATTCCCTGGGAGAGGAATTCAGCCATCTGGAAATTACATTTCCCCGTGTGGAAGGCTTTCGCAAAGAGTTTCCCAAAGATACATTGAATGCGGCCTTTAACGATGAATCTACACTCACCCTTTCTCCGGAATTGACCGGGCCTTCCATTACCCAAAATGCGGCCATCATTGGGAAAAGTGAACAAATGGATTTGCAGCATTTGGAGAAAACCCGGTCAGCCACTATTGTTTATAAGCTGGCAGAGTTTATCCTCACCAGAAAGCTTCGTGACGATGATGGGCTCATTCCTCATCATTTATTTGGCCAGTTGCGGCAGATCGTCCATTACTGGCTCATGAACCATTTGGTCTGCAAAGGAAATACGTATCCCGCCATGCTTTTATACCAGGAATTGGCGGATATGGCGGCGGAAAAGATAGTTGCTGCTATATCCCGCTCGCAGGAAAATGAAGCTACAGTTCATGCCCTTGTGGAGCCCTATAATCCGCTTGGTTCAACGGCACATGTAAATTTTTTTACCAGCAAAGTGAGTCTCTGGGATGCCGTGCCCGCTCATAAGTCCCATGTCAATTATGTTGTGCTGGACAGTTCCTGGGAGGGAGAATTTTGTCGCGTGGTGGAATCCCATCCCCAAACTTTTTCATACGCAAAGAACCACAGTCTTGGTTTGGAAGTGCCGTATAGGTTTAAGGGTGCGGAGCGAAAATACCGCCCGGATTTTATTGTTCGCCTGGACGATGGCCATGGCCCGGAGGATTTGTTGAATCTGATTGTGGAGATTAAGGGCTACCGTGGAGAGGATGCTATTGAAAAAAAATCTACGATGGATTCGTACTGGATTCCCGGCGTGAATAATTTAAAGAAATACGGTCGATGGGCCTTTGCCGAATTGAAAGAGGGAAGCCAAATTCAGGATGATTATGAGAAACTGGTGCGGGGGTTTATTAAAAAATGAATTTTTCTATACATTTTTATAAAAAATTTAAAAAATATTTGACAATCCGTCATAAATTGACGAATCTCTATCCGCATCCGCCCCTTAGCAGTAACCCCTCCCAATCATCCCGGGATGCGGGCAAACCTCTGGGGCTATTTTTTGTCTCCTCAAAAAATCTGTTTGGGATTTATCCCGCCAGAGTTTGTTTGTCCCTGGCGGGTTTATTTTCTGCTGCATTTTCTTTTAGAATTGTTTTCCCTTTGGAGCGAATATGAGAATTCGCAGAATTGCCATCCTGATCGATGGAGCCTTCTTTTTGAAGCGGCTTAACAAGCTAAACATCCAAAATCTGGACATAAATAATGCAAAGAGTGTTAGCAATACCATTTACCGGTTCTGTAAATACCATGTATCCAATTTAGTCTTTCACAAACAAGACAGAAAATCCGAAAATACAAATGACCGATGGTTGGAGCATGTTTACAGAATTTTTTACTACGATGCACAACCTTTTGCAGGAAAGGTGAATCGTCCGCTCAATCAAAAACTCATTGATTACCGTAAAAGTAGTGTATATCAATTTAGAAATGACCTTTTTAATGAATTGCGACGAAAAAGAAAATTTGTGCTGCGTTTAGGCGAAGTCATTGGAACAAAGGAATGGGCTATCCGTGCAAATAAAACAAAAGACTTGCTCAAAATAGTTCCGCATATAGAGACAATGAAAAATATTCTCCAAGGAGATCTATATGGACCGACTCTTGAAAAATCCGTTAAAGACAAGATTTCCCGTGCATTGGAATACTGGGAGCAACTGAAAGAAAACGATGTAGAATTAGGTCTAAAACAGAAGGGAGTGGACATGCACATTGGTGTGGATATTGCGAGCATGACGCTAAAAAAGCAGGTGGATACCATTATTTTAGTAACTGGCGACAGCGATTTTGTTCCGGCTGCAAAGCTTGCCCGCAGAGAAGGAGTTGAGTTTTTACTCGATCCACTAGGATTTAACATTGCAGATGATCTTCACGAACACATTGATGGCATTGTCCATGTTTATAACGTAAAACATTCTGATATTACCCCAAAAACAAACGAGGAAAACCATGGCAAAAAAAACACCGAGTAAACCACAGAAAAAAGAGAATAAAACGGTAGAGGCAATCACGCACGAAGAGGCAAAGCGGAAAAATATTCCCACGGCAGAAATGGAACCCGTTCTGGAAAAAGAAAAATCCATGCCGCTGCGCGTGGAGTTTTTGCACCGCAATCGCGACCTGGACCCGCAGCTTGTATGGAGGGGAAAAGATGCACAAGACTGGTCTAACCTTGTGGTGCAGGCACCGCCCTTATTTATCCAGGAGAAAATTCATCCCAAAGTTCTCATAGACGATCTCAAAAAAGAGAGCGAGCGTGCGAAGGATAAAAAGAAGCGCGAAGAGCCCGGATATAATTTTGAATTATTCCAGCACGATTTTAATGGCCTGAGCGAAGAGGCACGACGCACGGAATTTTACGAGCACGAGGGCAAATGGCAAAACCGCATGATTTTAGGCGACAGCCTGCAGGTGATGGCCAGCCTTGCCGAGCGCGAAGGTTTGCGCGGCAAAGTGCAGATGATTTATTTGGACCCGCCGTATGGGATTAAGTTTAACAGCAATTTTCAGTGGAGCACCACGAGCCGCGATGTCAAGGACGGCAACAAGGCACATATTCCCCGCGAGCCCGAGCAGGTGAAGGCCTTTCGCGACACGTGGCGCGACGGCATCCATAGTTACCTTACATATTTGCGCGACCGGTTGACCGTTGCGCGGGATTTGCTTGCGGATTCTGGGAGTATTTTTGTACAGATTGGCGATGAGAACGTGCATAGAGTGCGGGCGGTGATGGACGAGGTGTTTGGGGAAGAGAATTTTGTGAGTTTAATATCTTTTTCAACTACAAGCGGTTTCCAAACCAATACACTCTCAAGAGCAGGAG
>DYLW01000070.1 GCA_020721865.1 Leptospira biflexa
TGGTGACTGTCCCCCCGGGGGATGTGACATAAGATGTGTCGTCACCCCGGGGGATGTGACATAATAAAGACATCACCGGCAATGGCGTACACTTGGGACGGGGAAACGGGGAGTCTGCCGTAAAAACGGTAGTTTTATGCCATTAATATTCAAAGTGAATATAAAAGAACGCAAAAAATATCATAAATAATGGAACAAAGCAAACTTTTTTTTTCGGAATAAAAATTTTTTTTAGATTTTGGCTTTACGCACCGCACAAAAGCCGGAGACTGTCCGCAAAATCCGGCTTGGGTGATTGGTGCTGGATGGGGAAATGCAATAAAATGCAAAAGAATATTAATGAATACAACTAAAAGAGAGAGAAAAATGAAAAATAAAGTTATGCTATTCAGAGCCGCGTTTCTGGTTCTGGTCATTGGTTTTGTGGCCATACAGTATGGTCCCGTGAACCTGGTTGCACAGGAAAATCCGGCGGCTGGGACAGTCACGCCGGAGAAGGTGGGGACAGTCACGCCGGACGATAAAGGTGCAGAAGCGGGCAAAGAAGCCGGACAGGAGAATGCACAAGAGGCAGCGGGGGAGAGTGACGCCGGTGGGAATGCTCACCTGGGCGAGGCCACCAAATTCCGGATGGATCCGGCCGCATGGACTCTCCTTATAATAGGAATGTTTGGTCTGGCCATTGCCTTGGAACGATACTATTTTATCTATATCAAAAATCCATCCAGAAATGATGAGCTTTCCAGGATCATCTCTGATAATCTCAAGCCATCGGCCCATGACATTGAGAAAATGATGGTTGCCGTTCAGGACAAGAAGTTTGGAGCGGAAGGCCGGGTGGTTGCCAAGGCTCTGCGGGGCTGGGCATTTGGAGAGGAATCCATGACCAAATTCGCAGAAAGCGGAATGGAAAGGGAGAAGCGGAGTCTGGACCAGCGTCTGGTGGTTCTCTCCACTCTGGGAAACAACGCTCCGTTCATTGGACTTTTGGGAACCGTTCTGGGTATCCTCAAGGCGTTCCGTGATCTGGCAAACTCTGCGGATGCGGGGCCGGCGGTGGTGATGCTCGGTATTTCCGAAGCCCTCTGGGCCACTGCGTTTGGTCTGGTTGTGGCCATTCCGTCTGTGATTATCTATAACCTGTTTTCCAAAGCGGTAAAAAGCAAGCTTTCCAACGCCCAGGAGATGATTGATTTGTTGCTGGCGGTACGGGTGGCTTACGAAGAAGATCCCAACGCAGCAAAGAATGTAAACATGGGCGAAAGCCGGAATTAATCCATCGGCATTGATGGACATATAAAAGGAGCTATTATGGCAGGCGGAGCAAGTGGCGGACCCGATGACGAAATAACCGGTATTAACGTTACCCCTCTGGTGGATATTATGCTGGTACTGGTGATTATTCTGATGGTTACGGCGGAATTTACCAAATACCGGACAGTACCCATCAGCTTACCCAAGGTAAACGCATCGGCAATGAAACGGGAGCCGCACAAGGTGGCACTGACCATCAAGCCGGCACCAGGGACCAAGATTGAGGAACAGAAATACGTGTATTTCTGGAATGACCGTCCCATTAAGGAAATGAATACTCTTCCCGCCCGTTTGGAAGCGGCCAAAAAGGCCCATCCGGATGTGGCGGTGATTTTGCGGGCAGAAGGAGAGACCCGTTACCAAAAGCTATTAGATTTACTGGATGAAGTCAAGAAGTCAGGGATCAGCAAAGTTGGACTTGCCGTGGACGCGGAGAAAAAGCGTGGCCAGTAATCTGGGGGGATTATGACGCAGCGTAAAAAAAAGCAACTTGCGGCAAGAGGGGATTTAAGGAGACAGCGAATCTCACTTTATGGGGCTATGTTCCAGAGGGACGCCCTGGTGCATGGTTTGATGGCCGATTTTGAAGCCGATGCGAAGGTTGGTTTCTTTGCCCGTCAGACTGTCACCTTTCTTTTCCTTATAATGTTAGGATTTTCCTGGGCAGCCGTTACCGGGCAATTCAATTTCACCACAGAGGAACAATTTACCGATGACGATCTGGACAAAATGGCTGTCATGGTGGACTTTGGGGATTTGAAGCCCTTGCAGAAGCAGTCTTCCGGACGCCGGGCTGTGGTGGTGGACGAGGTCTTTGGAAACAAGTATGTGAAAGACAAGGAAAAAATCGATCCCAACGCCCGGGAAGTGGATTCTGACCCTTATGCGGGGGCCATGAATCCGGGGACAGGTGCGGCCACTCCTCCGGTGGATCTTTCTCCACAGATTGTGCCCCAGTACACGGCGGAAGCACGGAATGCCGGCATTGAGGGGACCATTGTGCTGGAAATTGTTCTGAGCGAAGAGGGGAGAGTTCTGCGTGCTCGTCCGGTGGGCAGAAAGCTGGGCCATGGGCTGGAGCAATCGGCCATTGCGGCGTTCAAAGCCAAAGAATTCAAGCCCAGTATTTCCCATGCCACAGGAAAGCCCATTCTGGTGAAATTTTATCAGCCCGTCCGATTTGTGCTGTTTGAATAGGGAGAGTATGAGCGAGGATTATTTCATCGGAACAAGGGATATTTTAAAATAAAAGAGAAATAAAGATGAAGAGAGAACACAATAAAGGAAATATTATGAAAAAACCCAACAAAAAACTATGGGGAGTCACACTGGCGTTTCTGCTGGTGGCATCCTCCGCTTTTGCCCAAGCTACTGGTTCTATCCGGGGGCGGGTGCTGGACTCCTCGAACGGGGATCCCATGATTGGGGTGACGGTGGTGGTGGACGGTGTCCAGGGGGCCTTTGGCATCACGGATATTGACGGGAATTATGTGATTCCCGCCGCTCCCACCGGGCGCCAGACGATCCGCTTTTCCATGATGGGCTACCAGACTGTCACCACCGGGGTGACTGTCCCCGCCGGCGGCAGTGCCCGTGCGAACGTGGCCATGAGCTACCGCACCGCCAAGACCATTGTGGTCGCGGCCAAGAAGATATCCAACACCCAGGCTTCCCTTCTGACCAGGCAGAAGAAGGCTCCGGCCGCACAGGACGCCATCAGTGCGGAGCAGATAGCGAAGAGCCCGGACAGCGACGCTGCGGACGCAGCCAAGCGGGTGACGGGGGTGAGCATTATGGGGGGGAAATACCTCTTTGTGCGGGGGCTTTCTGAAAGATATTCCAGTATCTCCGTCAACGATTCTCCGGTGCCGTCTCCTCTGCCCAGCCGGAAGGTGGTTCCTCTGGATATTTTTCCGGTATCCCTTCTGGATAATATGATTGTGTCCAAAACCTATCTGCCCACCATGCCGGGGGATTTTGGGGGGGGCAACGTGCAGTTGAACACCCGGAATTTTCCGGAAGAAGAGGAAATGAAAGTATCGGTGGGTGTGGGTGGCAATACCCAAACCACCGGAAAGGAATTCAAAAGTACCAATTCCGGATTTCTGGATTATTGGGGATGGGGAGCGGCTTCCCGTGGAATTCCGGATTCCTTTCCGGTGAAGACTGTCATTAACACTGGATACTATACCGCCCAGAAACGCAATGAATTTGCCAATGCCATGAGGCATGAGTATACCCCGGATGCATCCACCGCTATGCCGGGAATGTCCCTGGCCTTTGATTATGGAAAGACGTACAAAGGGGAGGGAACCAGCCAGTTTGGTCTTCTCCTGTCCTTTGCCACCAAAAACGGATACCAGACATATAAAGACGTGGTCTATAAAGTCTATGATCCGGGTTATCTCTTGAAGGTGAACCAGACCTATGACCAGTGGGATTATACCACATCCCAGACCATGCAGATATCCTCTGCGTATCGGTACAACAACAACCACCAGGTAAAATACAACACGTTTTTTACCCACCAGTCCGAGAGTTCTTATAAGGAAAGGGAGGGGTATCTTTCCCTGGGGAAAGGAACCGGAAAGGAGTTAGTAAACTCTTATGAAGAGACAAATCTGTGGTTCAACCAGTTGATGGGGGAGCATGCATTTTCTCTTTTTGCAGAGGGAACCAAATTTAACTGGAAAGGAGCCTACTCCTTAACCACCCGCAACCAGCCGGATGTTTCCTCTGTGCTTTATGGAGCCTCCGGGGATATTGAGGCCGATGGCGGCATTACCAAGTATTTTAATGAACATCTGGAGCATGTGGCCCAGGGGTCCGGCGAGCTGGAGCTTCCTTTTTACCAGTGGATGGGTTTGAAGTCTAAATTCCATTTGGGGAATGATTTTTCCACCCGCCTGCGGGATAACCGTGCCCGAAGATTCCAGCTTAAATTCATGGATTCCCTGAATATTGTTAATGGAACAGCCAGTCCGGAGACCATTGTGTCCACCAATGCCATGATGGTGGATGAGATCACCGGGACAGAACAGTCCACCGGTCTGGATTCCTATGAAGCCAACCTCTGGGTGAACGGCTCTTATGGAATGCTGGATATGCCTCTCTTCCGTATCCTGCGGATGGTGGCGGGAGCCCGTGCCGAGTTGTGGGAACAGAGCGTATTCACCTTTTCTGCCCTGACTCCGGAAAAAAAATATAAAACCCGGATCACCGGCACGGATGTCCTGCCATCGGCCAATCTGATTTTTTCACCCACAGATAAAATGAACATCCGGCTGGGCTATTCCCGCACGCTCAACCGTCCGGAATTCATTGAAATGGGGGAAGTCCGGTATTTTGACGATCTGGAAACCGGTTTTGTCATCAAGGGAAACCCCAAACTCAAGAAGGCGGATATTGATAATGGGGATATCCGGATTGAGTTTTTTCCATCGGCGGCAGAGCTGATCTCTGTGTCCGGTTTTTATAAAAAAATTACCAATCCCATTGAGGCCACCGTGAACGTGGCGGATGATCCCACTTATACCTATGCCAACCAGAAATCTGCGGATCTATACGGCGGGGAATTTGAAGTGCGGAAAAACTTCCAGTTCATTGCGGAGGCTCTCAAAGAGCTGGTTTTTTCCGTGAATTATACGTATCTCTATTCAGAGATAGAGTTGGATCCTTCCCTGGGAGGGGCGGAAACCAATTCAAAACGGCCATTGCAGGGCATGTCCCCGTATCTGGTGAATCTGGGGTTGTTCTATAATCTGGAAAGCACGGGTACGGATTTTGCCGTTCTGTATAACATCTTTGGACCGCGGATTGTGATGGTGGGGGTGAACGGCCTGGAAGAGATTATGGAAGAGCCGTACCACCAGTTGGATTTTACCGTGGCCCAGAAAATTGGCAAAAACGGCAAGCTCAAGCTGGCTTTGGGAAATCTGCTGGATGAGACTTCCACCCAGTATATTCAAAATGGTTCGAAAAAATTAACTACAAAAGAATATAAAAAAGGGATCAGTTTTTCTCTGGGATACAGCCAGAGTTTTTGATGCTCTAATAACATTAGGGGGCCGGGAAACCGGTTAGATTTTACTTAAAAAAAAGGAGATAAAATGAAGCAAACAAGAAGAATGATCGTTCTTGCGATGGTAGCCAGTATGGTGCTGTTTTCTGCCTGTAGCAATGACGATGAGGCAAAAAAGGAAGAAGCGGCAGCTTTCAGTTGTCCTTCCATGAGTACCGCATCCGGAGAAACCAAGAATTTAGCGAGTGGAGATACTCTGTCCGGTGCACATGAAGGGACAGTGGTAATTCCCGCGGATGCCACCATCAATCTTTGTGGGAAAGTGGAGTTTAAGAATGGATCCCAGCTTACCATAAATAATGGTGTAACAATCAAGGGTGAGACAAGAGTATTTACCTATCTATTGATCAGCCAGGGTGGGAAGATTAATGCAACCGGCACATCGGCCAAGCCCATTGTATTCACCAGTGCGAACGCATCTGGAAGCCGTGGTCCCTCTGACTGGGGCGGAGTGGTTATCCACGGAAAAGCACCCGTGAACAATACGGCAGGATACAACACAGCTTCGGATTCGGAAATTTACACCGGACCTTATGGTGGTGATGTTGCTGCTGATAACAGTGGTACACTGCAGTACGTGCGCATTGAATTTGCCGGCAAAGAGATTGCCGCTGGTAAAGAATTCAACGGTCTTTTCCTGGCCGGGGTGGGAAGCGGAACCACCATTGATTATCTGCAAACCCATCGTGGATCCGATGACGGAATTGAAATCTTTGGCGGTTCGGTGGACATGAAACACATTGTGATCACCAACAACCAGGATGACGGATTTG
>DYLW01000029.1:0-26498 GCA_020721865.1 Leptospira biflexa
GTTTAACAACCGGTTAAAATTTCTACTATTGTAGATATCTTACTGTGATGCAACTGATAGAAAGTTTAACAACCGGTTAAAATTTCTACTATTGTAGATTTAATGACTTCCTGATTTCTTTCCTCTGTTTAACAACCGGTTAAAATTTCTACTATTGTAGATCTGCAATGATGAAGACGAAGCACATCGTTTAACAACCGGTTAAAATTTCTACTATTGTAGATATTCAGCGACAAAAGAATATTCAATTGTTTAACAACCGGTTAAAATTTCTACTATTGTAGATTGGTCGCGCAAATCCCTTCCCATTGCCGGTTTAACAACCGGTTAAAATTACATCAACCGGAATTTCCCTCCGATTTTTTATTACTAAAAGGAAGAAAACAGATAGTCAACGGCCAACCCGGCGAAAAATGCCCGGTTGTTCACGTAAATATTATTGTCCATTTCATAGCCCAATTCCAAAGAAGCGGCCATCCGGGGATGGATTTTGTAAAGAATCTGGGTTTGTGCTCCCAAAAGGATGGTTTCTGAATGGATGTTTTGTATGCCTTGCATAAGGGATACCTGCAATCCTGTATAAATCTGCGGGATGATCTGCCATCGGCCAAAGGGAAAAAAGCGGTATCCGAATCCATAACGGGAAGGAATCAGGATAAAACGGTACTCCACATCGGATTTTTGCTGGTTCTGGATAAAAAAGCCGGCATCCAGAAAAGTGGTCAATCTACGGGTTTCCCAAATCGGCAGCAGCAAAAAAGAACCCTGTACGTGAAGTCTCTGCATCACTCCAGGCTGAAAAATGAGTTCCAGATCCCCAAAAGGGTGGTAATACTGCACCGAATAACCAACCTGCCAGGATGGCCAATCCGGGTTTGGGGGGACTCGTGCGTCTTCTTTCAGGAGGCTTCTCTTTCCACGAGGGGCAATTTCCTTTTCCAGAGTATCCATCGTCTGTTGGTAAAATTCGTCCAGAGGGGGAGATTTCCAGGCAGTGCCTGTTTCCATTCTTTCCGCCAGCAGCTTACCGTCATGGGGACGCAGAATCCGGAAAAAAACCTTTTCCTCCGGAGTTTTGGGTGCGTTCTGGAGGATGAGAATATAGTGACATTTCTTTTCCGCCGATTTTTGTGCTATGGAAAAAAGATCATACTCCCCGGATGCCTCCGCGTGGATTACCGTCGCTGAATCGGACGCATTCAATTTTTTTTCCAATATATAGTAACTTGCGGGAATTGCCGTGGAGACACCAGCATCAGGGGAAACCACAAAAAGGCACAATTTTGCCTTCTCGCGGATTACCGGAGATTTTTTGGTTGGATTTCCCTCCGGCTTCGTGACACCCGTCCCCCCGGCCGGAATCACCGTCGGAAATACAAGAAGGGCGATGGCGAAATAACGGAGAAGCGTATTCCTTTTCATGAAAAAAATATCCCCAACTTTTGCCATCGTCATCATTTACTGGTTGACATCCACTTCGATTTTGGGTGGTTCCGGGGTTTTTCCATAATCCACGTTAAATTCCCCTTCTTTCGTGACGCCCTTGCGGATAACCACTTCCCCGTTCCGCACGATGGGGGTCACCTGCCAGATTACTTTGGTTTCCTTCAGCTTTTCCAGATCACGGAACTGGTAGAAATTCTGATCCACCACTGCAGCAAGGAGCTGGACGGTTTTTCCGTTGATATTCTGGTACATTTTAAATTCATAGTTGGTAGCTCCCTCCACTCTGTCCCATCGAAATGTGATGAAATCCATCTCCCCCACATCCATTTTCTGGTTTGTGGGTTTGGGGTAAATTTCCCGGATTTCCGGAAGTCCCTTTAATATGGAGAAAGAACGGATTTCGCTGGCGGATATTTTTGTCTCTCCCACATAGGATTCCACTTTCCAGAAATACTCTCCGGGTGCCAGCCGGATGAGCCGGAACGAAGAGGAGGTGGTTTTTTCCCGATGGATAATTTCATTAAATGATTTATCTTTGGAAATGGAGAGAACATGATAATTCGCAGAAGACTCCGGGTTCCACCGGAAATCCAGATTCACCAGATTCTGGTCATTGGCGGGCATACGTTTATTTTTATCCGGAGGTTCCAAAAGACCGATGGGCGTATCCGCCCGAATCCGGAAATAGACAGAGCCGGATTCTTTTTTAATCCCACCCGGATAATGAGCCACCAGACTCCACGTATAGGTTCCCGGAGCAAGGTCCGGCGGGAGGGTATAAAACGGGACAGTGGATTCTCCGGAATGCAGGATGTTTGACTTTTTCTCCGGATCATAGATGGTGATATTATACGACAATGCGGCGGTATCCTCCCATTTGAGGATGGCCCGGGAATTCTTCACTTCCTGGCCGGAGAAAGGCGAATTAACAGAGGTGAATATCCTGGGCAGGGCAAAATCTTTTTTTTGGGTTACCGTAAAAGCGGAAACCATGGGGGATGCCATAATTTTCTGCATGGGGTTGGTGGATACGCTGGCCACGGAAAAATAATACTGTCCCGGAGCCAGATTTTCCGCCCGGTATGTGGTATTCCCCGTTTCCAGACTGAAGATGGGGGAAGAAAAACCGGCATCTTTTGAAAGGCGGATGGAATACACCGGAAAATCTGTTTTGCTCTGCCAGCGGAATATTACCGATGTCTGGTTTCCCCCGCTTTCCACCACACGGTTGTTCTCCGGAAAAAAGATGACAGGATGGGAAAAATATTCCAGGGAAATTCTCCGGGCCTCCGAGCGGATATTCCCATCCCCGGAAACAACCCTCCAGTACCATTGGCCTCTGGGAAGCGATACAGAGGCGGTTTCACCTGAAGTTTTCCGTTTGGTGGTAACACCGGTAAATGCGGAATTCCGGGACAATTCCAGAATAAAATCCCCCGCTTTTTCCCCTTTTACGGAATAACGGAAGGACAGAGATTCTTTGTCTTTATCTGTATATATGGTATATCCATCGACCGGGAAAGAAAGAAACACAGAAACGTTTTCTTTCTTCACGGCCTGTGCGGACACGCTGGCGATTTCTCCGCTTTTCACAGTAACTTCTTCCTTCCCGGCAGCGGAAACGGAAATATTTCCTTCCTCCACCCGCACCGTGGATCCTTTTTCGCCCTGCTCCAGGGCAATGGCAGCCTTATCCATTTTGATTTCTTCCCCGGATTCTGTTTCCAGAACTGCCTGGGTATCCCCGGAATTTTTTGCGGCAATGGCTCCGCTTTTTACTTTAATCTTTGTTTCATTGCCGGAAAAATTCAGCTCCACCATACTGTTGGGTTTGAGATCCAGCTCCAGTCCATTATTCAGCTTTAATTTTGCATCGGAATTTTCTCCGGTAAGAATGGAATCAAAGGAATACACCACCGCTTTCTGGTCGATGTTTTCCCATACCAGACGATCGGAATACTTACGCTTCACTTCATAACGCTTATAAACCACTTCCCCCAGAGGTTTGGCCCCGGCGGCAGAAAGGTTTTTATTATAATCCAGATAAAGGAGGGAAGAGAAAAAAATAAACCCTGTCAGGAAAAGACCGGAAACCATATAATCCCGGGGTGTAACGTTCATCGTTTATCCCTTTTCCTCATCCGTGACCACCAGTCCGCTCAATGGAGCATCGTCCACGGCCATGGGGGGAAAACCTGCTTCCGCAGTTTTACTTTTTCGCATAGAAGGTGCGGGTCTTATATCCGGTTCCGAAGATATGTCTTGTTTTTCCGGAGTGGTTTGTTTTTTCTCCGGAATGATTTGATATTTGACTTCTTTTTCTTCGCCATCGGAGATTTCTTTGGGGGTTTCAATGCCCACCAGAGCCCGCATATCCTCTATGGTTTTGGGAGAATCCGGATCATCCACCCGCCCCAGGACAGCGTAAATCTGCTGCGGTTCTTCTTTTCCCTTCACTTTTATTTTCTGCATGGGAACCACATGGAAAATCCCTTCCACTGCGGACAAAGTATCCGAGGAAATAAGTATATCTGTTCCAAATGGCTTATTCAGGGATTCAATCCGGGACGCCAGGTTCACCGCATCCCCAATCACCGTATACTCCAATCGGTCTTCTGACCCAATCTGCCCGGCCAGGACTTCTCCGGTGTTGATCCCCGACCCGATTTTGATGATGGGCTTGCCCGGACCTCCCCGGTCTTTGTTGAATTCAATCAGCTCCCGGCGCATCATCAGGGCGGCATTCACGCAGTTTTCCGCATCATTTCCATGGCTCACCGGGGCACCCCAGACGGCCATGATGGCATCCCCAATGAATTTATCCACCACCCCATTGGTTTTACCCACAATCCCCACCATACGCGTCATATAATCATTGAGAAATTCCACCACCTGGGTTGGCGTCAGTTTTTCCGATATGGCGGTAAAGGAACGAATATCAGAAAAGAAAATGGTGGCATGGGCCAAATTTCCCCCCAGTTTGAGCTCCCCGGCCAGCACCTGGTTGGCAATTTCTTCGTTCACAAATTTCCCCAGAGCCCCTTTGAGTTTCTCCCGCTCCCCCAAGCCCCTGGCCATGTGGTTAAAGGAATTGGTGAGATCCCCAATCTCATCATTGGATTTTGATTTCAGGGAGGTTTCATAATTGCCTTCCTCAATCTCCCGGGTGGCGGAAACCAGCTTTTTAATGGGAGCGGAAAGTGTCAGGGCAAAGAAATAGATCAGAATCATCATTATGGATAAAATTGCCAGAGAAATCAGTAATGACCGGTACTGCACGGTTTTCACTCCTTCCAGAGCTTTATCTGCCGGGATGGTGGTAATCACTCCGGCATTCATTGTGGGAATCCTCTCATAAGCCGCAAAAGCATCTTCTTTTTCATACTGGTACCGCAGGAGACCTTTCTGCGTTTTGGAGGAAAAAAGCCTTTCCACACCGGGGTGTTTGTTCATATCTCTGGCTGTCTGGACAAACGCCCCATCCGGATGCATCAGGATTTTCCCGGAAGCGTCCACCAGAAAAGAACGGGTAATCCCCCCACCTTCTGCTCCCATAAAATTTTTAGCAATATTTTCCACCCGGAGAATCGCAATGGCCGTTCCCAGGACAAACTGGTTTTGGTCCAGAATGGGAAAACCCAGAAGCCAGGCAGAATAATTGAGCTCCGGGGAAATATTTTCCAGCACGGTTTCCCCCATGGAAATTCTGCCGTTCAATTCACTCTTTCTCTGGATTATTCCCCGGATGATTTTCGGAGTGAGGTGAATCCGGGACAGAAGGGATGTATTAAAAATCCGGGTGGGTGGTATTATCTTCTCCGCACTCCGGAATTCCGCATAAATAAAATCCGATGTTTCCCCAAAATGTTCTTTCTCCATCTCTGTTATCAAGGGAGAATTTCGTCCGGATTTCTGCATGGCCGTATAGATGAATTTTATAATTTTCTTTGTTTCCTGAGTTTGGGATTCCACCTTATCCGCCAACAAAGAGCTACTGCGTGAGTTGATTACAGAAACCATGTTTGTCATGTCGCTCTGAAAAATATCCAGCGTTATGAACATCACAATGGAGAGGGATATAAAAACCACCGCCGATGTGATGATCATCAGTTTGATGCGGATGGGGAAACGGAAACCCTTTTTCTCCGGCTCCAACCCCTTCTCCGGCGTGGCGGTTTTTTCCGGATTTGGTGGTTCTTTCCTATTTTTTTGTTCTTTTTCTTTTTCCATTGTCGTATCTGCCGTTATCTATAATATAGTTCTTCAGAAAAACCGATATTCCACTCCCAGACTGGGCGTCCAGAAATCATCCGTGGTTTTTGCATTCTTATAATCCCCATATTCCCAGAATCGTGCAAACTGGATCATGGCCATTATAGATAGACTCGGCACACGGGGAACCCGGTAATAGACAGCCAGACCACCCAAAAAATACGGGTTATCATCCGTGAATTCAAAATTTTTGTAATACAGCTCCACATAAGAATAGCCATAACCGGCATACAAATCGGCACGGAAAGGACCATAAGAATATCCTCCCCCCAAAATAACGGCACCATGCACCATAGAAAGATTGTTCTGGAAACCGTTGTTCATGTGCCAGTAACCAGTCTGGAACCCCAAAAGCCACGGGAAATGGGTGTGATTTTCGCAAAGGGCCAGAATATTCCAGGAAAATTTATTTTTCATGGATATATCAATCTCCCCATCCGCATAGAGAATACTGCCCATCTGGTGGGAAGCAGAAAAATGCCGACAAAATTGACCACTTTCTGGGTTTGGATCATAGGGGATCGTTTTATTTTCCCTTGCATACCGGTACTGGTGGTTTTTTTTCTCTTTTTCTTCCAGAAGCTTTGTCAGATTAATATTTTCTTTGGGCAAGGAGAGAGTGATTATAGTATACGGGCTCCACTCCCCCGCCCGGCCAAAGCGGTCCACCGAACGCAGGCGGATGGGATATTTCCCGGCAGGCAGCATTTCTTTGTGGACGGTCCGGGTTGTGACAATTTCTTTTATGGGTTTATTATCCGGGGAATTAATTTCAATATGGTATTCCTTCACCCTGGGGACGGGCTTCCATTTCAGGGTCATTTCTTTGGGCGGGGATGGGCGGTTTTTTTCCTCTTCAATCTTCTGGTCCAGATTCCGGAGTTCCGTTTCCATCTCTGAATACATGCCGGCCGATGGATGGATTCCCTCCATGCTCACCACCAACCCCAGAATGGCAAGACTCCGTATTCCCCTCAACAACGCCAGCTCCCCCCGCCTTTCCATACAATCCTGTGTATTACACGCATAAAAAGCCGGATTGTCAACAATTTTATGATCCCAATAAACTTCTAACGTGCTTTTCGCTCCGGAATGATCCTTTTCAGACATAGATGATTTCTGACATAATATTTCTATGAGCCGACCCTTTTAAAATTTTCTTATCGACTAAATCCACTTTCCTTTCCAATACCTTTTCCATCTCCGTTTTCACGTTTTCGATTAAAAAAACACCGTCCCAACCCGGAACATATAGAGCGTTGTAATTCCAAAAAACATTTCCTTTTTCTCTGAAAGCAGAAAACCATTTTCCTCTGCCTCCCGGATAAATTCATCGGGCGAGGGAAAATTTTCCACCGATTCCGGTAAATAGCGGTACGCATCTTTGTCCCCGGAAACGATCCCACCAATGAACGTGAGTATTTTTTTAAAATACAGATCAAACGCAGCGGAAAATAACCGGTGGCGGCTGCGGGAAAATTCCAGAACAGCAAAAACCCCTTCCCCGCCATCCAGCACACGGGAAACCTCGCGGAATACCGCCCCCCTGTCCGAGACATTCCGGATACCATAGGCAATCATGGCATGGGAAAAGGTATGGTCAGCAAAAGGGATATTCTCTCCATAGGCCTCCACCGCATAGTATTTACCGGCCAGCTTTTTCTTGCGGAGGGCTCCCTTCATCATTTCCCGTGCCGGATCCAGCCCGGCAATGAACCGGGGATTTTTTTTCATAGCCATGATGGCCAGATCTCCAGTGCCTGTTGCCAGATCCAGAATTCGGGAGGCAGCCTGGATATTCATTTTATTAATACATACACGACGCCAAATATTGTCAATCCCCAGACTCAGAAAATGGTTTAAAAAATCATACCGCCCTGCGATGCGGTTGAACATTACCCGCACTTTCTTCCTTTTGTCCTCCGCATTCTGGAAATTCATATATTCGCTGCCCTTTTGCTTCTTTTTCATTCGTGATCCTTTTTTTTAATGTCGCTACGATAATGAAAAAACTGCCCATTGGCCGCTCCATACCCATTGATAAAATCCCGGGCGGTCATGGGTTTTTTCCCTTCCGGATGGAGTTGGGATATCGGCAAAGCTTTACCATCCCCGGTGCACACCCAGAGATGTTGGTCCACCCGGACAATTTCCCCAGGTTTGCCTCCGGCGGGAAAATATTCGGATTCGGGGACAGTTAGATCAAAGCTGACCTTTACTTTTCTGTTATTCCAGAAACTAAAAACCCCCGGTTTGGGTGTGAACGCCCGGTACAAATTGATAATGTGAACGGAAGAATTCTGCCAGTTCAGTTCCCCCATCTCCGTGGATATTTTACTGCAATAGGTGGCGTTTTCCTCCCGCTGTCCGATGGGTTGCAGCTCATGGCGTGCATAGGCCTTTAGCCAGGGAATAACATTTTTTTCCAGATTGCCCACCATTCTTTCCGCCAGGGAATCCCGTGTGTCATCCCGCAGAATCTCCACTTCTGACGAAGCCAGAATATCCCCGGCATCCATTTTCTCCGCTATTTTCTGCATGGTCCATCCGGTTTTTGTGAATCCGTGGATCAAAGCATGTTCAATGGGGGACGCCCCCCGCAGAAGAGGCAGGATGCTTCCATGGAGATTGACAGCTCCCAAAGGCGGCATTTGAAACAGGGAGGCCGGGATGATCTGCCCATAAGCAAAAACCAGATGAAAATCCACGGGAGATTCCCGGAAAAGCGGGATCAGATTTTCCGCTTCCCTCCTCAGGGATTCCGGCTCATAAACGGGTATCATATTATCCAGAGACAATTTTTTCACCGGAGACGGAAGCACAATTCTGTCCCTGGCCGAACGGGGTTTATCTTTGCGGGTAACTGTATAAGCAATTTCAAAGCTTTCATCCCGGATGATTGTCTCCAGAATCCGGGCGGCCATATCCGGGGTACCCCAAAATGAAATCCGGATTTTATCCATGATCATTGATTCCGCTGATAATGGATTCCAGAGCATCCAGCAAACCACGATTTTCCTCCGGACTGCCGATGCTGATCCGGAGATAATCGGCAAGTTGTCTGGTGTTGAAATGCCGTACCAAGATTTTTTTATCCTTCAGCTTTTCCATTATGGAACCCGCATTCATTTCGTGCGGACGGATGAGCAGAAAATTTGCCGCCGATGGAAAAACATGGAAACCCATTTTTTCCAGCACAGATTTCATCAATATTCTTTGTTCTTTTATAATTCGTATATTATTCTCAAAATAGGAAACATCCTCCAATGCCAGTTTTCCCAATACAAGAGACAAATAATCTTCATTATAGGAATCCTTCAGGGCATACAACGCGTTCATAATCTCTTCATCCGGAGAAACCAGATACCCAATTCTGGCCCCGGCCAGGGAATAGCTTTTGGAAAATGTGCGGATAACCACAATATTTTTTGCAGAATTAATCCGTTCGCGATAATCCAGCAGAGAGGATTTTTCCTCGTCCGCAAAATCTGCATAGGCCTCATCAATAATCCACAGCTTGGACGATTTTTCCGCCATCGAAAAAATTTCCTCCGGTGCAAAATATGTCCCGGTGGGTGCATTGGGATTCGCAAATAGGATGGCTTTTCCATCGGCGGATTCCAGATCCTCCAGCCGGAATTGAAAATCCCCATCCACGGAAATCTCCCGGATTTTTCCCCCATAAATCCCGGACAAAACAGGATAGAGAGAATACGTCAGGGAAGGACAAATAATGGCGTCTGTCTCCTCAAATAATGCCAGAAACAAGAGTGCCAGAGCTTCATCCGAGCCATTGGTTATCAGAATTTTTTCCTGAGGAATGGAATATTTTCCGGAAAGAGTTCCCCTCAGAGGTTCCCCCATGGGGGATGGATATTTTCGCAGCAGGGAGAAGTCCAGGCTGGATAAAAATTTTCGTATTTCCGGTGATGGTGGAAACGGATTTTCATTGGTATTTAATTTTATCCATCCGGAATCCGGTGGCTGGAAACCGGGCACATATCCGGTAAAACCCTGGAATTTTTTTCTGACAAATCCACTCATGCGTCTTTTTGGGAATTCAAGACCACCGGTCAAGAAAGGTTAAAAAGAGAATCCATCCCAAAGAGATTGACGTAAGGTATCCGCTGGCAGAATTACCCATGCAAACAAAACATTTTCCCTCATCTATAACCCTTTTCTTCCTGCTCATCGGCCTGAGCGGGTTCTCGTGCAAATCCGCGTCCGGGGAAACAGTTCCGGCAGGTCAGACCCAAACAAAGGAATCCGTCCAAAATTATCAGGAGAGAAAAATTCAAGCGGAAAAATGGATTGCAGAAAATGGTGTCTTCGCGACCACTGCGGAAAAAAAAGAATTTGACCAACTGAAAAACAAGGAAAGCTGGTGGGGAAAACCAAACTTTAAGAATATGGACAAGAAACGTAAATTCGGGAATTCTGTGATTGAGCAGAGATCCGGAAGAATGCGGCTTTATGACCATAATATATTTTTACGGGGAGTTTTTGCCGGAGCCGTGGAGCATAAAGAATTTGGTTCTCTGGACAGTTTATTTCAAAATGGTATTTTTTTCGACATCGGCAGTGCCATCATCATGTTTGAGGGTGCCCCCACTGTCCGGGATGTGTATGAAGATCCCGGAGTCATGAAACATCTAAAAACGGTCATTGCCTCCGATATTAATGACAAAAGCAGCCGGGAAAATTCATATATAGACAGATATCATGACAGGAGTAATAAAGTCCCCTCATACCGCCTTCCGTTTCCCGTAGAGGAAATTCCCATTGCCATTGACACTCCGGAAAAATTCCAGCAACTGACAGAAAAATACTCCCTGGCAGATACCCCCATGATTTTCCGCGGTGCCAATTCCGGTCCGGATTTGTATTATTCCACAGAAACCACCCAGAAACACCTGGAGGCGATGATCATTGCCTATGCAGATAGAAATGTTTTGTATTTTTTTAACAGCTTAGTCCTGTTCAAACATAAAAGCCGGAATAACTTCCAGATTATTGGAATCATCAATCCCAATGTGGGCTTTGCACACAGAGGGGAACCGTGGGGAATCATTTCTTGGGAAAATAGAAAATTAACAGAAGCCTTTTTTCCACGTAAGGAGTATGTAATCATAAAAACCCCGGTTCCGGAGCATGCCACAGCCAAATAAAGCAATCATTCTTTTTCTGGGTATCGTATCCATCACATGGACTCCGCGGATTTTTGCCCGGAGTGTGGGATATTACCTGCAAAAGGGAGATTCCTTCAAGGCAGTGAAGCGTTGTGAAGAGGCACAGTTTTATTATTCCAAGGCAGAAGTGAAATCCCTCCAAACCCAGGATAAAACTTATCTTGCCCGGATTTATAAAGGAATGGGGGATTGTTATGATATCACCGGAAAAATCCTCTTTGCCAAAGAATTTTATGTGAAAAGTTTATCCTTTGACGGGAACCAGCCGGATCTGGCACTGTATGTTGCGGATTATTATTATGCTCTGCGGATGTATCCCCAATCGGCACGGTTTTTTTCTGTTTATTATGAGTATTTTAAGGACAGCAAACTAAAAAACGCCACCATCAAGGACACGGAAAATATCATAAAATATGCGGTATCGTTATCGGCCTCCGGTCATCCGGAAAACGGAGAAAACGCCCAATCCGTAATTGCCTCCGGAAAGAAAGTGGACGTTGAGGACATAGAAATAGAACACTGTTATGATTCCATCGACCGGGCTGCCCTCAAAAAACCTGATCCCTACGAGAAGAATAAAAATGAAGCTTATGATTGTTTTTATCCCCTGTTGCAGAAAAATCCCGGGGAAAAAAACCTGTATCTTCTCTTTATCCACTACTCCACAGAAAAAAACGCACGCAGAGAATGGGCCATGAGATCCTTTTACCTTTTTGGGGGAGAAGAACGCTTTCGATGGCCAGCGGTATTGATCCATTACACTCTGGAGGAATATGAACGTGCCCTTGTGATGATGGAGGAGATGGAACAAAATAATATGGTCAAAAACAAAGCGGATTATTACCTTTTCATGGCCTCCCTCCTCTATGAAATGGGGGAAAATTATCGGGCAGAGCAGTTGGAAAAAAAAGCATGGAAAGAGGATACCGGCAATGACTGAAGGATTCTGGACCGCACTGGGGTTAACCTTTTTCGCAGGCCTTTCCACGGGCTTGGGGGCAATGGCTGCGTTTTTCACCAAAACCACAGATAAAAATCTGCTCTCTTTCTCTCTGGGGCTTTCCTCCGGAGTTATGATATATGTCTCGTTCATGGAATTATTGCCGGAAGCACGGACAGTGTTCCACAAATCCCCATCTTTGTACAATGATGTTCTGCATGTATTATGGTTTTTTGGAGGAGTGCTTTTCATCGCGGTGATAGATAAAATCATCCCGGAAAATACAAATCCACACGAAGTAAAAAATATTGAAGAATATTACGACCATTCAGAATCCTTCCGTCCGGGACTCTGGAAAACCGGCATTTTTTCTGCCATAGCCATCGCCATCCATAATTTCCCGGAAGGGATGGCGGTTTTTACCGCCGGTTTTGCGGATATCCGCATTGCCATACCCGTTACCGTAGCCATTGCCATCCATAATATACCGGAAGGGATTGCCGTATCCTTCCCGCTTTACCACGCTACCGGAAACAGGAAGAAAGCATTCTGGTATGCATTTACCTCCGGCCTGGCAGAACCGGTGGGAGCGTTAGTGGGATACTTCGCGATTATCCAATGGATTTCCAATGTGGACTATCTCATGGGGGTTTTGTATTCCATCACAGCGGGAATTATGGTCTTCATTTCTTTGGATGAATTACTCCCTGCAGCGGATAAATACGGAAAGCACCACTATTCCATTTATGGGACAATTGCCGGAATGGCCGTCATGGCATTCAGTCTTTTCTTACTGGATTCTTAAAAAAACTTGCTCAGAAAACCGGAAAGCTTCTCATTGAAGGCTACCGGGTTTTCTACGGGAACCATGTGAGCGGCATTTTCAATGACCTGGAATTCTGAATTCCGGATGATTCCGTGCATCTCTTCCATGCTGCTGGGAGTGGAAAGTTTGTCCTCTTTACCTACAACAATAAGGGTGGGCACATCGATAGTCCCCAGCAGATTTTCTGTGGATGTCCGTGCCGCCATTGCCAATAGGGCTGCTTTCACTGCGATCGGATTTTGACGGATCATTTTCTCATAAGTGGCCGCATAGGTTTGTGCAATCCGAGTGGAGGCATCCTGCGTAAAAAGTCCACGGATAAATTCTTTCATATAAGTCTCTATGCCCAGTTCATTGATGGTTTTTATGCCCAGCCCCCGCCGGATTTTGGTTTCATCCGCATCCGCAGAAGCCTTGGTGTCCACCAGAACCATACCGGAGAATCTGTCTTTATTTCTTTCATAGGCTCGCAGGGCAATATACCCTCCCATGGAAAAACCAACCACCACCGCTTTGGGAATGGATAGCTCATCCTGGAGCATAAACAAATCATCCACAAAAGTATCCATGGTGAACTGACCGTCTCCAATATCGGATTTTCCAAAACCTCTTAAATCCGGAGCCACCAAATAATAATTTCCATTCAAAGAATTCAGAGTATTTTCCCACAGGGAGGAATCAAAAGGAAAACCATGCAGGAATATGACCGGAGTTTTTTTCTTGTCCCCGGCAATAGTTATATGTAATCCATTGATTGTCATAGAGAGCAGTTGGAAATTCCACCAATATTGACAACTATTTTTCTGCCCAATTGCCACGCTCCCGCTATTTTTTTCTGTACGATGAAGAAGTAACTGGAACATTGGTAAACAAACCACATTAAAGGATAGAAAAATGAGGAAAAAAGGTATAGATATTATTAAGGTGGATAAAGATGCATAGTTTTCCCCCATTGGCGGATTGGGAAACCCAATACCGGGCAGGACGAGAAACGATAGAATACAAACTAAAGAGGAAGAAATGTCCATAACAAAAAACAATAAAATAATACTTATTCTGCTGCTTGGCGGTTCCTTGCTGGCTACCGGATGTGAAAGAAAGATTTTTTCCCCGGAAAAATATGCTCCCTGTGCAACGGCCCCTCCGGGGATGGTCTGCATTCCCGGCGGGAAAGCGGTCATTGGGAAAATGGCTCCCGATCAGAAAGAACCCATAGATACCACAGATCCGGAAAAATTCGCCAAACGCTTTTCGCTGAACAGGAAATTCAATCCCGCAAAAAGAATCATGGTTCATTGGCAGACCTATGATTCCTACGCCACCATCGGCAACCCGGAGCCCGCCTATATTGTCGATGTGGATACATTTTATATGGACAAGTATGAAGTCACCAATAAGGAATACTGGGAATGCGTAAAAGCCGGAGCCTGTGAAAATATATGGTATTTTAACAATAAACTGTACAATGGCTTCCGGGGGGACAAACAGGCTGCTGTTCCCATCACATGGAAACGGGCACACCAGTACTGCAAATGGGCGGGAAAACGTCTTCCCACGGAAGCGGAATGGGAAAAAGTAGCCCGGGGCGGCATGAAAGCCACCACCTATCCCTGGGGTAATGAACCACCGGACTGTAAAAAAGCAAATTACCAGGGCTGCAATGCCACCATTCTGGATGTGGGCAAATATCCCGCCGGCCACTATGGGGTCCATGATATGGCCGCCAATGGTTTTGAGTGGGTGAATGACTGGGCCAGCGACTGCCGGGAGGGCTGTGACAATGCCTGCGGAAGTGCCTGTTTGGGGAAAAATCCATTGGGTCCCTGCGGCGGAAAAAACCCCTGCGGAGATAAAACCATCAAGATGCTCAAAGGGGGGAGCTGGTTCTGGCCTCCGGATGAGACCCCGGGATATTTCCGCCGTCTGGAAAAAATTGAAAGTAAGGGAAACCGGCTGTCCTTCCGATGTGCATCGGATACGCCCATCCTGTCCAACAATACCGGCTGGATGATCCAAAATCCTCCGGCACCCCTTCCACCTCTGGAGAAGCCGGATCCGGAAACCATCCAGACCATCCATCGGATTGAAACAGATACGCTGGATAAACCCCACTGCGACTCCGTGGGATGGTCTTCCAATGAATGCAAAGATCCCACCAGCTATATCATCACCAATGAATACCGCCATTACCAGCTTGCTCCTTATGCGAAAAATTTAGGCGGAGCTTATGTGGGGGTCGCGGCAGAAGCCAATTATTCCCTGATTGCCCATGCACAGAGCCGCTATGCCTGGCTTTTCGATTTTGACATAGTTATTGTCCGCCTTCACATGAATATCAAAGCCTTGGTAAAAATGGCAACCAACCGCCAGGAGTTTATCCGGTTTTTCGCTCCCGGACGCAGTGAGGAGGTGCACCGGATTCTGGCCAGGGAATACCCCGGTCATCCGGACATGGACGGCCTCAAAGGGGTTTATGACAAATTCCGGGAAAAACTGTACGAGCATTACCAGAGCATTGCCATCCCGGATGCTGCTTTTGGGGATTACGGCTGGTTGCGGAATGATTCGGCATACCAATACATCCGGACGATGTTTTTGCAGGATAGAATTGTCATCATACCCGGCGATATGCTGAAGGATAAAACCATGCGTTCCATTGCGGCCGCCGCCCGTAAGATAAATATCCCCATCCGGATTTACTATCCATCGGACGCGGAGGAGCACTATGTTTTTAATGACTCCTATAAGAAGAACGTGACATCACTGCCGTTTGATGACGCCTCCATCGCCATTCGGAGTATCTGGCAGGATGTCTCCGCAGGCTTTGGGGTCAAATTCCCCGGCTGGCACCAACCCACTCCAGGAATCTACTGGCATTATGTAATCCATGGTGCTCCTGCTTACCAGAAAAAAATTGTCCTCCCGGATTACCGCACGGTGGATGACTGGCGGGGACTGGCACGGAAAACCGAAGCCGTTAATCTCAGCACGATTGAATTGCCGGGGAGTCTGCCACCAAAACTGGCAACGGAACTCAACAACCCCCAAAGAGAATTTTAAGGCGACAATTTTAACAAGGAAATATCCGGAAGATTATTTGTGGGGGGATCTTTTTGTTTTCTGGTCGTATTTTCTATCTTTTTCAGCATATTCCGGGTTTTATGTTGCCCGGAATATGTGTTAATTCAAAATTAAACCCGGACGGTTTCCCCCACTTTGAGTGGGCGGTATGCGGAAGGAATTTCCTCCTGGAAACGTCCCATGGCATAATCCGAACTGTCATGGGCGGAGAGTGCGAGAAGTTTTACCTTTTTTTCTTTCACCATCCGGATAGCATTCTCCAACTGGCTTTCCGTAATTCCGGAAAAAGGAGAATTTTCTGTGGCGGCAATTCCCTGCAGATTCAGTGGCCCCAGCATGATCCGGCCGTTTTTCACCGGATAGTGCAGCCCACCGATAATTCCATAGACGGGCACATCAAAATTTTCTTCCGCCATCTCCAGAATTTTTTCCATGGTCTGGTGTCCACAGCCCACAATGATGACCAGGCCCTTCCCCTTCACATTGATGGCCAGACCATGCTCCAGAGTTTCTCCCAGAACAAAAAAGCGGGCAACCACACCGGTGGACGCAATGCCCTCCTTGATTTTTACCGGTTCGGTGAGCACAATATTCCGGTAGTCATCACCGGCAGGATTTTTTCCGGAGGGACGGATGGGCTCCGGAGAATAAACCGGAACGTCCGGAAGGGATACCAATCCGGCAGAAAAACTGAATTCCTTCCGCTTCTGTTCCTTCATGCCACCCACATGATCCAGATGCAGATGGGAGAAAAAAATCATATCAATGTCTTCCAGGGATTTTCCCATGCGGTTCAGGTTATGGATCAGAGGAGACGGATGTTCCTTTCTTTTATTGAAACCGGTATCCAGTAAAATGGTGGTGTTATCCGCTTCAATCCAGTAGGAAACCCCCGGCTCTGTGCGAAAATCCGGGTCCACGGAATAGTAATCTATGATGGGAGTGACGGACAATTTCTTCACTGTACCCAGTTTTTTTATTTTGACGTCGTAGCGATTGGGATATTTCTCATGGACTCTTTTTTTCCCCGCTTTAAACTGTGCAGATTTCAGCAAGATGAACAAAAGAACCACTCCCGCCAGGATTGCCAGAATAATTCCCACATAAAGGACAATTTGTATTAATGTTTCCATGGCACTTTCTTTTTTTGCCCTTTAGCTTGTCAAAAAGAAATCCTTTCTGAGTTTCACCGCCGATGGACTTCCACCCGTAAAAAATGAAACATGAAAAATGTCACCCCGGCAAAAAGGAGAAACGATACCACCGCATAAGAATACGAGAAAGACAAAAAATAATTATACACCCCATGGAGAACGCTGGCAGCCAAAAGCCCCGCCCAGATTAAATGATAGGGTGCATTTTCTGTGAGATGGGCACCCATCCCATACGCCCAGAAAACCGCATATCCAGCGTGACCCAGATTCCCCAGAAGCAGCCGGGGCAGGGTCAGTTGCCATCCATAGGCGTAAAGATAAAGAATGTTCTCTGCCCCCGCAAAGCCCAGAGCCGTGGCCATTCCCAGAAGGATGACCTCATGGGTTTTTTTTATACGGAGGTTCCGGATCACCACCAGAAAAAATGCCAGAAATTTGATACCTTCTTCCGCCGGCCCCACGATAAAAAAATACAGAATAAACTGATACAGGTGAAACTCATCGGCCAGCAGCTTGTCTCCCAGAAATCCCGTTTGCAGGAAATAGGAAACCACCCCGGCAACCGGAGCAGAAAGCACCCCGGCCGTAAAGGCAACCCCGGCATCTTTTCTGCCCATGCCGGCATAGCGTTGGGAAAAATAAAAGACCCAGGCAAGGCTGGCCATAAAAAACAGAGCGGAGTACAAATGAATCATCCCATCCCCAGCCTTTTGTGGATGACAGGGATGAGGTTTTCATCCTGTTCCACTCCCCATGCGTTTCGGCCCAGACGATGGGCCACTTTGAGTACGGTGCCCGTTCCTGCAAAGGGATCCAGAACAAAATCTCCGGTATGGGAAGAAGCCAGAATGAGTCTTTCCATCAGCTTCTCCGGTTTCTGGATGGTGTTGAGATATGTGCGGTCAAGAAGTTCTTTGGATTTATAGGTGAGCTGCTTGATATCCCCCCACACATCTCCGGGATTTTTTCCTTTTGGATTGAACAATGTCCCGCCATAAGTTCCATTTTTTACTGAGGGAACATTCTCACACCTTTTTCTATGCTCCAGTTCCACCAATTGCTCCACGCGAATGTCCTCCAGATTAAACGTGGACGCAGTCCCTTTGCTGAAGTATGCAATGATGTCATAATTATTGGTATAATTTTTTCTCCCCTGTGCCAGGCGGGACGGCTGGTACCATACAATTTTGGCATTCAGTTTGAGATGAGGCCGGTAATCAATAAAATCAATGCAGTCCGGCTTGCCAAAGAGATACGCACTGCCCCCCGGTTTGAGAATCCGGGAAAAAATCCGGATCAGCTCCAGATTAAACTGCTGGATACTCCCCGGCCTGTCCCATTCCCGGCTGGTCACACCAAAAGGACCGTCGGAAATTACCAGATCCACAGAGTCCGATGGAATTTCCCTCTGGTATGCGAAAAAATCGGCATGGATGATGCGGGGCAGGCTTACCACAATTCACTTATCATCCGCCCGGTTGAGCCATTTTTTCATCTGCTCCACGCCTGCCGTAATCCCGGCATAGATGACGTGAATCTCCGTGGTCATCATATAGCAGGGGGATGTAATCACCCGATTTTTTTCGTCCACAATAATCTGGTAAGAATAAGCATCCTCCGGGCGGGCAGAAATGGATCGGAGTCCTTCCTGGATTTGTGCTATTTCATAGGACGATGGGCCTTTCCCCGACCCAATGGTCAGAACCAGACCAGCGTTTTTTTCTTCCAAGGCCTTGGCCACAACCACCGGAGACATGCAGAGGGCAAGAATGGGTTTTTTCCTGCTCCAGAAATCCAGAATAATTCTTTTCACATCTTTCTGGATTTCCCCTTTGGGTCCTTCCATTGCCCATTTTGTAAAATTTTTTGCCACCCCAAAACCACCCGGCATGGCAAGCCCATCATAATCGTTCACATCCACCTTCCGGGCAGGAATAATTTCCCCACGGGCGATGCGGGCAGCCTCTGTGAGTACATTCCGTTTTTCTCCGGTTTCCTCTCCGGTGAGGTGGTTAATCACGGATGCCTGGAGCATATCCGGAGCAGCAATGGCATAATCCAGTCCCTGTATTTTCAAAGCCAGAAGAGTAAGTACAGATTCATGAATTTCTGCTCCGTCAAAAACTCCGGAGCCGGAAAGAAGTGTCAATATTTTCATGGTGTGAAAATTACAATAATGTCCGGGACGTCAAGAAAAGAAATTCCCCGTATTTTCCATAAACTCGTTGACAGAAAGAAATTTATTTTCAAATTAGCGAATGCAGTTCACACAGACACTGACTTCACTGGAATTGATGGTTCCCGTTTTTTCCGCCGGGGCACTTTTTTCCGGACTCATTTTATTTATGTATATTTATCACAGATCTCACCATATCCTGTATTTATCCATTGTGTTTATGGTTTTATCTTCCTTTGTTTTTGTCTTCAGCGAATCCATGATTATGGTTATGGGCAACCTCATGGGGGAAAAGGATATTGGTATTCAATTCCATCGCCTGGAACAGGTGGGAGGGGCATTTTTCCTGTTTGCGTTACCCTTCTTTTTGGCACATTTTTTGCAGTTGCGTCCTTCCTGGAATCGAGCAAATCTATACATTGCTTATGCCGGACTGGTCATGGCGGTTTCCATAACCATCATCGCGTTTACCATACCAGATTTATTTATCTCCATAAATAATCCACAATGGGACTGGAAAACCCACCAGGGATCTTTTGCACGGGGAAAACAGGGAGTGATCTATGTTTTCCGGGATGCGATGCTGGCTCTGGTCATTTTATATTCATTTACTTCCACCATTGCCGATCTGATAAAAAGTAAGAATATTCGTTATGCTCTGCCGGTTTTGATAGGAATTGCCATAGCCATTTTTGGGGCAGTGGATGACAGTCTGTATGTTCACACCAGGCGGTTTATTTTCTTTCCGAACACTCCCTTTTCCCGCTTCACCACCGGAGTCACCATCATGAACCTTTTTATCATGGCATCCATGGTACGGAAATTCATTGACCAGAGTCTGCTTGTAGAGAAAACCACCAAAAAATTATCAGAAAATGAGAAAAAACTGGAAAATCTGATTGAAGCAAACCAGAGCATTGTCTTTCTGATGAATACGGATGGAACCATTCTGGACGTCAATGCGGCCTTCCGGAAAACCCTTGGTTATTCCAAAGACGAGTTAGTGGGGAAAAATATTTTTGAATTTCTTTCCCGCCAGAATGAAAATGATAAATACCAGAAAATCTTTTTCCTGGAGCAATTGGAAAAACTGGACGCGAAAACATCCCGGGTGGAATTCACCATCGCGTTCAACCAGAAGTATTCCATGGAACCCAAAGAATTTATGGTTCATCTTCAGAGAATTGATTATGGAGATAAAATTGAAATTCTGGGGAACGCGACATTAATCATGGAAAATTCTCTGATAAAATACATAAAAACAGAAAGAATGAAACTCCATATATCCAATTATCTCTGGAATGCAGAACAGGCTGCGAACCGGCTGACCATAAATCTGAATAAACACCTGCCAGTGGACTCCATTCTGGGCATAAAAACCAGTCTCCGGGAAATGATCATCAACGCCATGGAGCATGGAAATATGCACATCAGTTTTGATCAGAAAACCCAGGCCCAGATGGACGGATCCTATTTTCAGTTAATTCAGAAAAAGCAAAAGGAAGTTCAGGGGGAAAAACAGTACGTGAACATTGAATATGTTCTGCGGGAAAATCTGGTGGGTTACCGTATCACAGACCACGGGGATGGATTTGATGCCAAAACCTATCTGAAAAACGCAGTCCTCACAAAATTAAACGAAGAAGGGGTTGCCCATGGTCGCGGCATCATGATGACCATCTCCGTTTTTGATGTTGTCCGGTATAACGATAAGGGGAACTCCGTCACCCTGATAAAAAAATTCTCCACAGAAAACGGTGTGGGGAACGGATAACGGAGTCAGTGGAATCAATAGTTTTCGTAAGCGTCGTCCAGAAGCTTCATAGCGTCTGAAAATTCCAGAGCCTCCGGATTCACCAGAAGGGTTCCATCGCCCAAAGCAGTATTGGCGATGTTTTCCAACTGGTCATAGTCCACTTTGGCTTCTTTCAGGGTACCGGGCAGGCCACAGGCATCATTCATGGCTTTTTTCATTTCTATGGCTTTTTCTATGGTTTTCTGTGCCCTCTCCTCTTTGGGGGTATTCAGATAAAAATCTTCCCCGGCCAGCGGAAGGAGAAGCTGGCCAATCAAATCTTTTCTCTTTTTGAGATTATACTTCAGCCCATGGGGCAGGAAGATGGACATTGCCATACCATGGGGAATATGGGCCACAGCCCCGGTGGCATGACCCAGACCATGCACCACTCCCACCATGGAGTTGGAAAATGCCACCCCGGCCATTAAGGACGCATTGGCCATGGCCAGCCGCACTCTGGGATCATTCCCTTTTGTTACCGCAGAAAGAAGATTGTCGCGTATGATGGCAATGGCGGCAAAGGCGTAGGCATCGCTGAGCGGATTTTTCTGCAGGCTGATATAGGATTCCATGGCGTGGGTGAGTGCATCCATTCCGGTGGCAGCAGTGATATGGGGGGGAACCGTCAGAGTCATCCGGGGATCCAGAATAGCCACTTTGGGCAGGAGACTGTAAGAGGTGAACGGCATTTTTACATTCCGTTCTTTGTCCGCAATCACCGCCACATAAGTGGCCTCGCTGCCGGTCCCGGAAGTGGTGGGCACCACAATCAGTGGCCGCATGGGTTTTTTTATGAGCTCCGCCCCCATGAATTTACGCAGATCGTTGGAATTTTCAGAAATGACAATGTTCACCCCTTTTGCCGTATCAATGGGAGATCCGCCCCCCACCGCGATCAGGGAATCGCATTTATTTTCTCTGTATATATCCGCAATTTCATTGACCACATCCATGGAAGAATCCGGGGGAGTCTGGTCATAGATCGCACCGATGATTACGTTTGAGGAAGCAAAAGCACTTTTCACATATTTCATCAGCCCGGCTTTTACCACACCGGCATCGGTGATGATCAGGGGACGGCTGGCTCCCAATTGATCCAGTTCATAGGGCAGATTATCCAGAGCTTTATTTCCGGATGATATTTTTACGGGGTTATGAAATTCATAGTACGATGGTATCATTTTTTCTCCTTTTAATATTCTATTTTCTAATTAATCCCATTGGCCTTATAATCCAAAAGGAATGGCCACCAGGTAAATGTACAGCCGGATCAGTTGCTTCTTCAGACCCATCCGGGGTTTACGGCGTAAAATCAGCCGATTGATGATCCGGGGAAACAGGTGCCCCTCCAGCACATCCAGACATCGCACAAAGGACATTACCATGGAGAGATCTCCTTTCGCAAAAATCCGGTGTTCGGCATAGGCCATGGGCGTGGACACCTGAGCGGTGAATGTCAGAAACGCGGAATCCACATTGCGGAAATAGATGATCACATCCTCCTCCGCAAAGGGGGACTTATACGGTTTCAGAAATCCATTCACTTTCCGGACAGCCATGGATGGTCCGTTCGGCCAGATGGTCATCTTAAACGAAAAACCCTCCGGCCATTGTTTCACTTCGTGGCGGACATCCGGATCCAGACGGGACGCAGCGGATAACCCTCTTCCCAAAATAAACAGCACAATCCCGGACACAAGGGTGTAAAATCGCTTCTTGCCGGGTTTGATATTGGTTTCAATTTTTTCTGGCATATTTAATACTACAGAGGCGGGATTCTTTGTCAATCAATAAAAAAATAAATGACGTCCTCCGTTATTATTCATAATTTACCGGGACATGTTGAACATGGAATTTATCTATCCGATTGTTTCCGGTATGGAAGTGGGGATTCTGGTGTATTCCCGTGCCTATATCATTGAATGGGCCAATGATTCCGGAGAAACAACTCATGTCTATGAGATTATCCAAGAAATCACCGCATATAAGGATTTCCAGAAAGTCCTCACTGAAAGCGAACGCAGATACAGGGAAATGATAGATCTGCTGCCACAGGTCTTTTTTGAATCCAATTTACAGGGAAGAATTTTGGAAAGCAACCGTTTTGCCAGAGAGAAATTCGCATATACGCAAAGGGATATTGCTCATCCAGAATGAACAATTCCAATAAAGCCATTCTGAAAATGTTTGGCTTTGAGAAAGAAGAGGATCTGATTCTCATGGATGTGGGAATGCCGGTGATGAACGGCATTCTGGCCACGCGGAGAATACGCTCCGGCAAATGCGGAATCAACTCTCCGGATATTCCCATCCTGGCCATGACGGCCCACGTGATCCCGGAGATCCGGGAAAAGTGCGAAAACGCGGGGATGAACGGGTATATTGAAAAACCCATCAGCATATTCACCCTGGACAGGGAAATCCAGCGTTATCTTTAAAACATTTTAAAATAATCCCAGATCCCTGGCCAGAAGAAAAATATTCCCTCTTTTTTGCAGTTCCGCAGAAAGCTCATCGCTCTGGAGGATTTTCTGTACCACCTCTTCCGGAAGATTCTGCATGAGGTCATAATTTTCTTTGTACGCTTCAATGCTCATTTTATTGGACAGAATAAATGTCTGAAAATAAAAAACCTTATGAGCCAGCAAAAACCGAAGGGTATCATAATCTTCCAGTGCCTCTGCTGTGATGATCGCGTCCCGGTTATCCGCCAGCCGCATACAGTAATCCAAAAATGCCAGGTTATCAAGAAATTTGGTATGGTCATCTTCCGGCTTGAATTTGAAACTGATGGGATCCAGCTTGAATTCTTTGATCATCTCTCCCAGTTGCAGCACCACCTGGTGACTCTGGCTTTTGACACCAAAGTCATCGGCGGCAAAACTGATCCCGTACTGCCAGAATGTAGTGCATACCTCCAGAAGAGTGGTCTTATGCTCCTCATAGGGTTTTTCCACCAGCTCCAGGCGGACTTTCTGCGGGCTCAGATTCTGGCTTTTGATGAGATTATGAAATCGTTCCACCTTTTCCTTGCTGTAAAAAGTATCAATCAGCGTCTGCGGGGAAATATTGAATTTTAATAACCCCGGAGCTCCGTTTAATTCCATGATCAGCTTTTCCAGAATCAAAAGCTCAATCCGGTTGGTGTCCTTATACACGGGTATGTCATACATAAGATCCCGGTAGCTGTTATACAACCCGCCACCCACAAAGACCTCTCCTCCTTTGAGGGAAAAAGTCTCATTGGTTTTGTTGAAGAAAATGATGGGCTGGATCACCGCGTTATCTTTGGAATTCGCAAAATAATCATTGGCACGGTTCAGACTGGTCCAGCTCCACCGAACCAGATTATCATTCAGATTGGCCAGCGAGGATTCCTCCAGCTCCGTGAATATTTCTTCCGCGTCAGAAATATAATTTCCCTGGGTACGCCCAATCCCGAATTCAAACCGGCATTCCCGGCTTTTTACGCATTCATCATGAAACCGCCCGGTGGCCCCGTCCACATTGGGCGGGTTGCCGTATTTATGGGATTCCGGAATTCCCATTCCCATCAGGATGGCCGAATGGTTCCTGTACAGAAAATATTTCACCGTGGACTCTTTTTCCGTGATAACCTCATCCAGACTGTGGATTAACCGGTCGATGAAATCCTCCAATTCCAGATTTTCCAAATTCTGAACACGGATCAGAAACAAAGGTTTCCCCCGGTTTTCTTCGATGAGTTCTTTTTTAAACGCAGCTATATTTTTCTTTGTGCTCAGTTTGTACCGATGCATTCCTCTTTCTCTTTCCGCCTTTCTGAAATCTGTATCACCCAAACCCGATAAAGTGTAAACCATAAAAAATTCTGGATTTGGTCTTGACGGTGTACAATGCGGATATAGACGTCCACAGAAGGCTATGAACTTTTGAACTTCAACAAGGGAGAATATATGAAAAAAATTACAGTTATCTTTTTCGCAGTTATGCTTACCGGTAGCATATTTGCCGGACAGATAAAGATTGAGATTACCAGTTATGGGCCTGTCTCATCATCAATTCTTAACCCATTGGTCGATCAATTGGCTACCAATATAAATACCGGATTTCTGGACAGCTATATGAAGGGAATGTCCAATGCTGCAGTGGCAGCCACCAGAGGAACGGGGGTTGATTATGTTCCCAATATGGGCTTATTCACTGTTGGATTTGGAATGGGAATTGGTATTGATCTGGGAGAAGATGGTTCCCTGGACGATCTCAGCAAAGCTACCGGCGTGGGCGTTTACGGAGGCTTTCTTCTTGGACTTAATCTGAAAATCTTGACTTTTCTCCCCGAGATTGGACCCATTGACCTGAAAAAATCCAAATTCTATGTAAATGTTTTGTCAATGGATATTCCCCCCGATATAAAAGAAAATTTAACAGGAAGTGTAAGCACTTTTGGAATGCATTTACAGAATAAAATCATCGACCCGGTCATGGGAAAAGTGAAATGGTACGGAGTGGATGTTTCCACCGGAATGGATTATTCCTTACAAAAATACCACTATGTTTATAGTCTCAAGGAAACAGCGAATTATAGTGGAGCCGGAGCATCCATCCAGGGATCTATACCGCTGGATGCAGAAGTGAAAGCATTTACGATCCCTATCGAAGCGTCCACCAGCATCGGGCTCTTGTGGATTTTGAATATCTATGCCGGTGCGGGGGTGGATTGGAACATTGCCAGTGCGAAAAGTATTATCAGTACGGAAAGCAATGCCAATATTAATGCCCCCATAACTTTTTCCGGAGGTGCGGCAGGTGCGAGTGCAAAAGCCTCCTTATATCCGGATGAAGGCAACGCAGATACCATGGATCTCCGTCTTTTTGTGGGAACCCAGTTGGATTTTTCCATTCTGAAACTGGATGTCCAGTATCAGAGAAACATCACCAACAACGCCATGGCGGTGAACTTTGGAACCAGAATCAACTGGTAATCCGTCCACCTCTTTGCCTCCGGACAAAGTGCGTCTTCAGTTTCTGGGAGCCACGGTTATGTGACCGGCTCCCGGACACCACATTGCAAGGGAAGATTATAAATTTCTTAGCAAAAAAATATAGGAATTCCATTCTGCAGCTATATTTTTCTTTGTGCTCAGTTTGTACCGATGCATTCCTCTTTCTCTTTCCGCCTTTCTGAAATCTGTATCACCCAAACCCGATAAAGGTAAACCATAAAATATTCTGGATTTGGTCTTGACGGTGTACAATGCGGATTTAGACGTCCACAGAAAGGATGAGCTTTTAAACTTCAACAAGGGAGAATATATGAAAAAAATTACAGTTTTATTAGCGGTGCTTTTATGGGCGGGCAGTCTGGTGGCAGGACCTGTTAAGATCAGCATCACAGACTATGGAGATGCAGCAGGTACTAGCTTACAAGATTTGCTGAACTCCCAGCTTCCTCTTCTGGAAGCAGAGGTAAACGAGGGATTTCCGGATATTGACCAATCCACTTATTTGAAGGGAATGGCAAATGCGGGCACCACAGCCACCCGTGGTATTGGTGTTGACTATGTTCCCAATATGAGTCTTTTTATGCTGGGCTTTGGCATGGGGATGGGTCTGGATTTGGGAGAAGGTGGTTCC
>DYLW01000029.1:26598-32565 GCA_020721865.1 Leptospira biflexa
TTTTATGCTGGGCTTTGGCATGGGGATGGGTCTGGATTTGGGAGAAGGTGGTTCCATGAGCGATTTCAGCAAAGTCGCAGGATTTGGAGCACAAGCTGGCTTTGTGGGCGGATTAAACTTGAGAATCCTCCCCTTTTTGCCGGAAGTTGGGCCCATCGACCTGAAAAAAACCAAACTGTATGTGAATTTCTTTGCCATGGACATCCCAAAAGTAGATGAAAACCTGACAGGAAATGTCACTTCTTTTGGTCTTCATGCCCAAAATAAAATTATTGATGGAGTCAGTGCTCCTCTGGGAATCGCAAAATGGTATGGAGTGGATGTTTCCACCGGAATGGATTATTCCTCGCAAAAAATCCATTATGTCTACCCAATAGAACAAACGAAGAATATTGATACAGGGGTGGATGCTACCGTCAAGGGACCGGCAACGCTTGGTGCGGAAATGAGTACATTCACCATCCCCATTGAAGTATCCTCCGGAGTCGGTTTTCTATGGATTTTCAATCTGTACGCAGGTGCTGGTCTTGACCTTAACTTTGCCAGTGCAACCAGTGTCGCAAATATAGCGGCAAATGTTACATTCACGGGAACAACGGCCCAAGCAAAGGCGTCCATGGATCTGGGCAGCGAGGATAATGCATCTGTCGCTGATCTCCGTCTTTTTGTGGGAACCCAGTTGGATTTTTCCATTCTAAAACTGGATGTGCAACTCCAGAAAAACATCACCAACAACGCCATGGCGGTGAACTTTGGAACCAGAATCTACTGGTAATCCATCCACCTCTTTGCCTCCGGGCAAAGTGCGTCTTCAGTTTCTGGGAGCCACCGGTTATGTGACCGGCTCCCGGACACTTCTGGAAACCCCACGTGCCCGGATTTACATTGACTCCGGGCTGTACCAAGGGCCTTCCTATGTGCAGGATAAAAACTATGAAGCCCTGGAGCTGGACGCCTCGTCCATTGATGCGGTGATCCTCACCCATGCCCATATTGACCACTCCGGACTTCTGCCGCTTTTGGTGAAAAAAGGCTTTGCGGGAGTCATCTATACCACCCCCGCCACCCGGGATCTTCTGGAAGTGCTGCTTCCAGATGCCGCCCACATATTAAGGGAGGATTTTAAATTCTTAAGCAAAAAGAAGATCCGGGATTTTCATCTCTCCGGCCCGCTTTATGATGAAGAAGATGTAAAAAAAACCCTGGAACGGGTGCATCCGGTGGAATTTGCAAAAGAGCATCAATTCAAGGATATAACCTTTTCGTTCCACTGGGCCGGCCATATTCTGGGTGCTGCATATATCCATATCAAGGTGGAAGGGGAGCCTCCCAAAACATTCCTTTTCAGCGGCGATATTGGCCCCCGCAAGCATATTTTCCACAATAACCGGGAAAAACCACCCCGTGCGGATTATGTGATCATGGAATCCACGTACGGGATGCGGCGGCATGAAAAAGAAAATTATATGAATAAGCTCCGCAAATCCATGGAGTGGATCAAACGGAAAAAAGGCATGCTCATTATCCCCTCCTTTGCGGTGGGAAGAACCCAACTGGTTTTATATGTCCTGTTTAAATTATGGAAGCTGTTTCCGGAGCTGAAACTCCAGATTTTTGTGGATTCCCCCATGGCCACCCGTGCCACCCGTCTTTATATGAATTATCCCCATGAAATCAAGCAGGAAATCATCCACGAAGGATTTATGCAATTTCTGCAGAGCCGGGACATCCAGTACATTGAGGATGTGGGTGAATCCAAATATCTGAACTATTTTAACGGCCCCGGCATTCTGATCAGTGCCAGCGGAATGTGCAACGGAGGACGGATTGTCCACCACCTGTACAACCGAATCTGGGATTCCCGCAATATGATTCTCTTTGTGGGCTACCAGGCAGAAGGCACGCTGGGACGCCAGATTCTGGAAGGAGCTAACCGGGTGAAAATCTTCAACAGGGAAATTCCGGTACGCACCAAATTGGAAACCATCAACTCCTTTTCTGCCCATACGGATAAACGGGGTCTGGAGGCCTTTGCAAAGGATTTGAATTCCTACCAAAAACCTCCGGAGATTATTTTCATCAACCATGGGGAAGATGAACCCCGTTACGAACTGCAGAAATCCCTGTCCTTCATGAAATCCACAAAAATAGAGATTCCCAAATCAGAGGCGGTGTATTATCTTTGATGGAAAATCCAATATTCCGTGGGGAAAAACTAATTTATACTTCCCATGGCAGAGCCCATTTCAAAGCTGGTCTCGTAAATCGTCTTTGCTTTTTGGAAAGAAGACAAAAAGGAGGTTATGATGAATGTATCCCTGATGAGGACAAAAATCCACCGGGCCACTATCACAGAAGCAGATCTGAACTACGAAGGCTCTCTAACTGTGGATGAAGATTTAATGGACGCAGCCGGTATGCTGGACTATGAACAAGTCCATGTTGTCAACATTACCAATGGAAGCCGACTGGTAACCTATCTGATCAAAGGCGAACGGGGTTCGGGAATTATATGCCTGAATGGTGCGGCTGCCCGCCTGGGGCATAAAGGAGACAAAGTAATTGTCATTGCTTATGCAGATATGACCATAGAGGAAGCAAAGAAATTTTCTCCCCGGGTTGTTTGGGTGGACGACAACAATAAAATGACCAAAGTAAAATAAAAAAACACTAAAAAAAGCGTTTACGCACAGACTAATTATTCACGTTGTTCCCTCCATCCGTTTAGGAGGATATATCAAATGAATCACGCGGAGCGTGATGGGGAGGTGAGAATTGGCAAAAGTTTTAATCGACAGGGATCAGGTTAAAAGTAATTATCAAGATTTTTTGAAGTATTTCCCGGATTTTAAAACGGCATACGCGATAAAATCCAACCCCCACCAGGAAATCATTTCCATCATTGATCAATCGGCGGGGTATTACGAGACAGCCTCGTATTCTGAAATCCAGTACCTGCTGGATTTGGATATTCCGGCAGAACGGATTATATTCAGCAATCCGGTGAAGGCACGGGAGTGTATTGAAAACGCTCTTGTTGCCGGAGTAAATAAAATATCCTTTGATTCCCTGGATGAATTAAAAAAATTTGCTATAGCCCAAAAAAACACCGGAAAGAAGGTACATGCCATCTTCCGTATTGAAGTATCCAATGAGGGCTCCATCTGGCCTCTGCGTCAGAAATTCGGGGCACATGAAAAATTCTGGGATGGTATTTATGACTATATCCGGACAGAAAATCTGTATCTGGAAGGAATCACATTCCATGTGGGCTCCCAGGCAGAATCCCTGAATGTGTGGGAACTGGCCATGCCCAAAGCCCGCCGTGCCTTTGAGAAGGCCTTTTCTTACGGTTTAAAACCCGATCTTCTAAATATTGGCGGAGGATTCCCCATTTTTCTGGGAAGGGAAATCCCTTCTCTGCGGGAAATATCGGAGGTTATCCACCGGCACCTGGAAGACTGGAAACGGGATGGAATCATAATCCGCAACTTGTATGCAGAGCCTGGCCGTTATGTTTCCGGGTCAGCGGGAACTCTGATTGCCAATGTCATCGGCGTGGCCGAACGGGAAAACCAGCGATGGGTTTTTCTGGATGCCGGGGTTTTTAACGGCATGATGGAAACCATCGATGGAATCACCTACCCCACCCTGTCCACCGGTCAGGGAACTCCGGAAACCGTGATGCTGTGCGGGCCCACCTGCGACTCTGTGGACCGCATGTTTGAGGTAACCATACCTTCCCCCAAAGTGGATGATCGGCTGTATTTTTCCGGAGCCGGGGCATACACCCATGTCTATTCTTCCAATTTTAACGGATTCAAGCAGCCGGATGTTCAGTTCATGGATGATTATGATGCCATCCGGGAAAGCGAAGGATTGCTTGTCCCTGGAAATGAATGAAACGGATTGGGAGCGGAATTTTCTTTTCCGCTCTTTTTCTTTTTTCCTGTGCCGATAAAGAACCCCTGTGGGATGAAGCGTTTACTCTGGAAAGCTTTGCCGGGGGAAACAAAATCGGTCTGGAAAAATTATTCCAAATCCATGGGCAGCCAGTGGTCATCATCAATTTCTCTGCTCCCCATTGCAAGCCCTGTCTGGATGAGATGCCCACCATAAAAAAATTATCCATCGGCTCTGCACCCTTTCTGTTCATACCAGCGGTGTCTTCTCTGGAATTTACCGCAGACTCTGATTCAGAAAAAACAGAGGAAATGGATTGGGTCAGAGAAGAAGGGCTCCACTTTGCCGCCAGACATGGTATCCTTCCCCATTCCCTCTGGGCTCCTCCGGAGTGCATACGGGGACTGAGGATTACCGGATTTCCGGAAACCATTATTTTTTACCGCCTCCATGGCCGATGGATTCTCCACCGCAAATATGTGGGAATTCTGGATGAGAATCTGTTGACGCGGGATTTAAAAATTCTGAATCCGGTTCATGCTGGAAATACCACTGATTGAAGATAACATAGGAAAAATCCGGGAGACACTGTCCCGTTATTCCGGAAACCCCCGCCTTGTGGCTGTCACCAAAAACCATCCGGTGGATGCGGTTAGAGTGGCCTACCGTGCCGGAGTGCGGAATTTTGGAGAAAACCGGGTGCAGGAATTGATGGATAAGCGACCATTATTTGAGGCGGAGTTCCCCAACCATGACGGCCAGTTTCATTTCATGGGCACACTTCAGAAAAACAAAGCTAAATTTTTCAACAACATTGTGGATTCTTACGATTCCTTATTTTCCAGAGACATTTATGATTCGCTGGCAAAGAAATGGAATTCTCCGGGAGACAAAAAGATTCTCCTCCAAATTAATACCACCGGAGAGGAACAGAAAGGGGGACTGGCCATTTCTGATCCGGGGGAAATTTATTCCCTGGCAGAAATCATTCTGGAGCAAAAATACTTCTCTCTGGAAGGTTTGATGACCATGGGACCCACTCCCTCTGGTTTTTATCACAAGGACAATCCGGATTATATACGCGACACGAGGAAAGCCTTCTCTTCACTACGGGAATTGAAAGAAAAAATGGAAAGAGATTTTGGCATTTCCCTACCCCGGCTTTCCATGGGTATGAGCGATGATTTTGAAATTGCCCTTGAGGAGGGTTCCAGCGAAATCCGTTTGGGGTCTGTTATCTTTGGGCAACGCTATTTGGCCCGATAAGTAATTCTTCCTCTGGTGAGATCATAGGGAGACAATTCAACCGTAACACGGTCGCCTGGGTTAATCCGGATATAATGCTTACGCATCTTCCCGGAAATGTGCCCCAGAATATCATGTCCATTATCCAGTTTCACGGAGAACATCGCATTCGGCAGTGCCTTCACGATCACCCCTTCCACGACAATGGCGTCTTCTTTTGACATCTGCCATAAATCTTGAGTTTGCGGATAAGGCGTCAAGCTTTTTTACATTGGAATGAATCTTCTTTTTGTAAGAATCGCCGTTTTTATCGTTTTCCGCTTCGCACAGATTCCCATTTTGCCCCAAGAGATAAAAATAATGGATATTTATCATAAACTCAGAGAAAAACTCGATGGCATGTCCAATGGGTTTCCCGCTACGGAAAGCGGCATTGAACTGGAAGTCCTCCGGGATCTTTTCACGGAGGAACAGCCAGACATTTTCCTCCCATGCAGGGAAAGCCGGAAAAAACGGAGGATATCCATCTCCGGCTGGGCGGGGATCAGGAACACTGAAAGAAAAGCTACTGGAAATGTCCTATTCCGGACTTCTGCGGAGGGACTGCAAAGGAGACAATGTGTATTTTTCCGCCGTTCCTTTTGTGGTGGGCATTTTTGAACCCAGATCAACCGGGTGGATAAGGAACTGGCCACCAAATTTGAAACCTACTTTGATATGGCCTCTGTGTGACCACCGTGCCACAGAAGCCATTGAGCTGGTCCGCAAGGATCAGAAAACGCTGTATGTTCCCCCCAAAACCGGAATGCGGACTTATAT
>DYLW01000030.1 GCA_020721865.1 Leptospira biflexa
GTGACAGTCATCTTACCATGTTCCCACCCATGTGGATTTTACTGACCGGAAACCAAAAAAATCCGATAATTAAATATGCCCCGCTCCTGGCGTATTGCAGCAATTTTTATCGTGATGGGATTCTCTTTCCTTCCTGCCGCCCAAAATCCCACCGGACTAATCCGGGAAATGGATTATAGGAATCCAGAATTAATACGGATGCGGCAGGAAATTACCAAAAATATCTATGCATTACGAAATGGGGAGCCTCTGGATATCCGCTTCCGCACATACCGGACAAAGAAGGACGATGAGTTTTTCCAGTTAGTGGCCAAATCCATGCTGGATGCTCCCACCATTGCCAGTATCAACAACATTCTTCATTTTGATGAAACCACCCCCGGAGAGAAATGGATTCTACCGAACATGCGGGGCGTCGCTAAAATCGGGAAGCGGGAAGAAATTGCGAAAGAATATAAAATTCCTTCCAATATGCTGATACCGGTGCCAGGCCATTCCGGGGTATGGTTTATCCCACGGGTAAACAATGCTCTGGACATGTCTTTCCGGAGAGATGAATGGACCATTCCCCTGCAGGGCCGGATTTCTTCCGGCTTTGGCTACCGCCGGGACCCTTTCAGCGGGAAGAACTCATTTCATTCGGGTATTGATATTCCTGCTCCGCATGGGAAAGAGATAAAGGCCGCCCGATCCGGGGTAATCGCTTATGCCGGTCCGGCCAAAGGCTATGGGAATACCATCATCATTGAGCATAAAAACGGGTATCGGACGCTGTATGCCCATTTGTCTGCCATCCTACCCAGAAAGGGGCAGAAAGTCAACGCAGGAGAAACCATTGGCAGGGTGGGCAGTACCGGACGCTCCACCGGACCGCATCTGCATTTTGAGGTGAGAAAGGATAACATGCCCGTTAAACCGGACTTTTTTTTCTGAAAATGGCGGGGGACGTCACTTTTTGAAAGGGACGTCATCATACTGGGTCACCCATCCCCTGAGACTATTATCCTTTCCTACACGATTTCACGGTTTCCCGCTGGCTTTGATGGTTGATATTGACGATGTAGAACACAAATACGGGATTCAGATATGATTGACTGCTTCTTCCACCGTTTCGTAAAACGTCAGCAGTTCGTCCGCACGGGACAGCCGGAACAGCATGGCGGTGGCTTTATTCAGGCTGGTTAAAAACATTTTCTGTCCGTTTTCATCGGTTTTTTTCTTGATATTGAAAAATGCTCCCAGGGCGGAAGAGTCCATATAATGGATATTCTGCATGTCAAAAATAATATGGGGTTTCCCCTGTCCAATCACAGATTTCATATCATCGTTAAAGATGGGGATATTGTACATATCCAGCTCTTTTATGGTCAGACGAATCACCACCACGCGGTCGTTATGAGGAATAATATCAAATAGATCGCTCACTGATTTACCAATATTTTTAAATTATCGGCGTCAAGCATTTTTATTCATTTTCTACTTAAAGGGGCTGGAAATTGAAAGGCACCCTCCTTATCCGGAGCCAGATATTTATCGTTCATCAGGCGAATCGCAAGGGAGTTTTCTGTTTCCATAGCATGAAAAAGCTCAATCCAGCGGATTCCCTCGTCCGTTAATACCGCTCCACCGCCGCCTTTCCCTCCGGTCTGGAATATTACCAGTGGATCACGGTTCATTTCATTCATCGAATGTACAACATCCCAGGCGGCTTTATAGCTCATTTTCATTTTCCGTGCGGCTTTATTGAGCGAGCCGTATTCCCGGATATATTCCAAAAGAGCTACCCTTCCTCTGCCCAGAAATCCCTCTTCTCCGCAGTTGATAAAAATATTTCCGGAAATACTCCATGGATGATTTTTTTTCATCTTCCCATATCATATAAAAAAAATAGTCTGTCAAGTAAAGATGGCAAACTTTTTCCGGAAATATTTTTTTTTACTTTTTTTCCTCATTATCTCCGTTGCCATCCATCCGATGGATGTTGAATGGCACAATACAATCCTGCTGGAAATATATCCTCCGGATGTGAAGGGGTCCGAACGGGAGGAATATCTGGGTTCCACCTTTTCCCTCCTTATTTATCAGGAATTGGCGGTTATCCGAAAGATCCCAAGCGACCAAATCTATCCATCCCGCATTCTTTATCCGGAAAAACCCCCGGAAAAATCGAACGATGAGGACACAGATTTAATACGGATGCTCCGGGAGAAGAAAACGGCGGAAATGGAAGTGGTTCTGAAAAAAAAAGGAGACCTCCCGCCGGAACATCTTTCCCTTCATCCGGTGTCCTATTCTCTGACAACCATCATGAATTTGGAGAAAGAGAATATCCGGTACCAGGTGAGGCTTTTTCTCCACAATAACGAAATTTTTTCCAGAGAATACAATTTCCAGAAAGAGAGCATGATGGAAGCATCCCGTGCCATTGCTCTGGACATCAGAAAGCTGCTTTCCGGTGATGAATCTGCACATCTGAGAATTGAAACCAGCCCTCCGGGTGCCCAGGTTTATCTGGAAGGCGTTTTTGCCGGCGAATCACCGCTGGTGCTGGAATCTATTCCCTACGGGGAGTACCGGATTAAGATTTTAAAAGATAAATATATGGACATGGAAAAAAAAATATCCATTGGAAACCCTTCTGCGGAAATTTCTCTGGTGCTGGCTCCTCGGACGGGAAACGGAAAGATAGCCATTGAAACCAGCGAACCAGGGATGGAAGTGTATCTGGATAATCTTTTCCGGGGGAAAACCCCGCTGGTCATTCCGGAACTGGAATGGAAAACATACACATTGTTTCTGCGGAAGAAGGGATTTATGGATGTATACCGCAAATTGACTGTCCGGCCAGAAGAACCGGAACATCACCTCAGGGTGACTGTCACCAGAGGAGATTCTCTGGAACGCTGGGAAAAACGGGGAACCCTATATGGCCTCCGTTATGACCATCTGGTCACCGGGCATCTGGTGTTGGCAGGGGGGAGTTTTCTTTCTTACCTATACTACACAGATAAAAGGTATGACACGGAGGACTATCTTTACGCTCATTATCTGAATAATTCGTCAATGAATGATCCGGGTGCGGTCTCCGCTCTCCGTGCAGATGTGTCCCGCTTTGGCCGGTATGCGGATATATCTTTGGGGATCACTGCCTACGGTCTGGTGGGAAGTATTTTCTTTTACTGGCTCAAAGTAAAATCCCTGGATCCGGGAGATTTTATTACTTCTTACAGGGAAGACAGGCAAAAATATTTTTACGCAAGCCTGGATCCTGTCTCCGGAAGGTTCCAGGCTGGGTACCGGATGATGCTGGAATAGCGGAAAAATGATCATGCAGAAAGGATATAATGCCGATATTTTAAAGAGGATTCCGAAAAGATGAAAAGAAAAAACTTCATAAGTCTGGCACTCGCAGCAGGATTGTTGTTCCTCTGGCCACTCGGGGCGGTTTCCATTGACCAGTCCACAACCGAACGAATTATCAAAGAAAATCGGTATTTTTTAGCATTTATCAATGTTTCGGTTTCCAACTTTGGGGAAAAAACCCATATAGAGATTTTAAAAAAAGCCAACCAGCACCATTTCAATGCCCACATGTGGTATCTCCAGAGTAATTATGTCCGCTCATACCAGGAAATCAAACGCAGCCAGTCCCTCCTCAGGGATTTGTATTTGACCATACTGGATGATTACTACCGGGAAGACGCCCGGATTCTTCTGGATATCAGTGCCCCCATCATCATCCAGTCCAAAGATAAAAAAGCAGAGCATTTTCTGAAGCTGGGTTACCGGGATCTGGAAGAATCCAAGGTTTTCCGGGAGATGGGGTACAATTACAACCGGTTTTTGTTTTCCAATAAAATCCGTTTTTATATTGACGCCATTAAAAACGCACGCAGAGCCAAGCGGTTCGCATTTCTGGCCATCATTGAGAGTAAAATTCCCGTGGAAGAGAAGGATGAATACAAGCGGCAGACCCTGGACGATCATCTGTTCAAGAATGAAGACTCGGACAGTATTACCACTTATGAGGACGTTAAGAACAAACTCACCAATCTGATCAACCGCAAGCTGATTACCAATAACTATAACTTTTTTCTGCACCACGATGATAATTTTGCAAAGGTATCCAAAGAGAAGACAGACATCCTTTTCACCACATCCGGAGAATTGAACACAGATGCCATTTCCGGACACCAATTCATTACCCGGGATGATGATAAAGAGAAAAAGGAATAAACATGCAACCGTGCAAAATATGCCGGAAATTTCTTCTGGTCGTTTTTTTTATACTTTTCACTCTTCCGTCCCACTCCAGCACTGATTTTCCTCGTCTCAAGGAAAAAGGAGACGCCCATCTTCTGACCATTGGGCGTGTCTATGAAAAATACGGAGTCATGGAACAGAAAAAAACCACCTATCGCCTTTTGGAGGAGAAATGGCTGGCCAATATCAAACAGTATGAAAGGGCCACTCCCACCGAACGATCCGCTGCCTTGAGAGCAGTAAAAGCCACCTATTATGAAATCCTGGGGACACTCAAACTCACTGCGGAGGAATTGCAGCGTTATTCCGATGATCTGGTAAAGGATTACACCAACCGGATTCATGATGTGGATGTGAAAGGACTCAACAAAGACGAATACAGTGCGTACAACAAAAGCAAAGAGAATTTTCCGGTAATCCAGCGGGAGTTCTACCGTGCCCACCGGGCATACCTTCAGAAACAGTACTCGTATTCCGTTTCCCTCTACGATGCCGGCATAGCCATGATGTATAACACATACCAGCTTCTGAAATGGCCATTCCCTTCCCGGGAAATCAAACCGGGGGAAAACCCCAAAGTAGAGACAGACACCCAATAAAAGGCTTGTCAGTCTGCCGGGAAAGGCAAATTGGCCTTATGTCTCCTGACAATCATGTTCCATCGGAAGGGAAATTGACGCATTTTCTTCCGGAAATTGAGCTGGATCTGACCGATATTGAAAGCCAGGATTTTTTTTATGGACGAACCAAGCTGGTTGTCTCCAAGGATCGGTTTTTGGGGCTTTATGACCGGAAAGAAATCGATCAGTTTCTGGAAATTTCCGGGATCATAAATCGGCTCAAGCAGAAGGGCTATCCCAAAATAGACGTGGAGATACTAACGGACAATATACGGGACCAGAGGCTGAATATTAGGGACAGGAAAACCGGAGAGATTATTGTCATCATGCGATTGCATTTGGGTTCTTTCCGGGCCAAGGACATAGCCATTAATCTGGATTCCCTGGATTTATTGTTTATTGACTATCTGGGTTTATCCGATGTCCGTCGGAAAAGTAATCGGAAGGATCTTTATCCGGGGCAGAGCCATCCGGGGCTGGGTATTTTTCCGGAGGTGGAAACTTTTGTTTATCTTCTTTCCAAAGAAAAAAAGCTGGATGGGGTGGCCAATATACCGGAGTACTACCATGACGCCGTTTTATTCAAAAACCGTTTCCAATTTATCATACCCTCCAGCCAGGCAAAATTTGAAAAACTGCATGAATTCGGGAAAAAGAACGGCTTGAAGCATACATCGTTATCCATACAGAAAGAACTGGTTTATATTCATGATCTTTCCCATAAAACCTCAGAAATCTTTCATTTTCGGCTGGGAGAAATGATTGTTCCCAACTGTACGGAATTAAAATATTATCTGGAATCCACAGCATACAGGCAGATGGTGGATAAAATCAAAAAATCCATCTATTTTTCCTGGGAAAGCACTGGAAATTAAAAAAAAACTTGCCAACGCATTCTGCCTGTATTATATTAGCAGTCAGAAACGTTGAGTGCTAACAGATTTTAAAAGAAACTGATAGCAGTAAATAGAAACCATAAAAATCGAAAATTATTAAGGAGGACAATATGGCAATCAAACCATTGGGAGACAGGGTTTTAATTGAGCCGTTCAGTGAAGAAGAAGAAAAGATGGGGAACATCTTTATTCCAGACACAGCGAAAGAAAAACCAAATAAAGGGAAAGTTATTGCAGTAGGATCCGGAAGGGTCACCGACGACGGAAAGACCGTAGCACTTACGGTAAAAGAAGGAATGGTGGTTCTTTACGGAAAATATTCCGGGACAGAAATCAAAGTATCTGACAGGGAATACCTGATTGTCAGAGAATCCGATATTCTGGCAATTGTGGATTAATTTAAAGGAGAAAAAAAATGCCAAAAGTACTGGATTATAATGAAAGCGCCCGTGCATCGTTGATGGCGGGAATTAACAAGCTGGCAAATGCCGTAAAAGTTACTCTGGGGCCACGCGGACGCAATGTGGTCATTGACAAAAAATTTGGTGCCCCCACCATCACCAAAGACGGTGTGACCGTGGCCAAAGAAATTGAACTGGATGACCCAAAAGAAAACATGGGTGCCCAGTTAATCAAGGAAGTCGCCACCAAAACCAATGACATAGCCGGTGATGGAACCACCACAGCCACCATTCTTGCCCAATCCATGGCAAGAGAAGGTATCAAAAACGTTACGGCTGGTGCAAACCCCATGGACCTGAAAAGAGGAATGGACAAAGCAGTGGAAGAAGCTGTTCGTTATATTACCTCCATCGCCCGTCCCATTGAGACTAAAAAGGAAATTGCCCAGGTGGCAACCATTTCCGCGAACAATGATCAGGAAATTGGGAATTTGATTGCGGATGCCATGGATAAAGTGGGCAAAGACGGTGTGATCACCGTGGAAGAAGCAAAATCCATCGAAACCAGTATGGATGTTGTGGAGGGAATGCAGTTTGATCGCGGATATATTTCCGCATATATGGTCACCGATGCAGAAAACATGGTGGCCACTCTGGACAATCCTGTCATCCTGCTCTACGATAAAAAAATCAGTGCGGTAAAAGACATCGCCAATGTGTTGAACGCAGTGGCACAGAGCGGAAAACCCATTCTGATTATTGCGGAAGATATGGATGGAGAAGCCTTGGCAACTGTTGTCTATAACACCATCCGCAAGGCCATCACAGCGGTTGCAGTGAAAGCACCGGGATTCGGGGACAGAAGAAAAGCCATGCTGGAAGATATTGCCATCCTGACCGGTGGACAGGTCATCTCTGAAGACTTGGGTCTCAAGCTGGAAAATGTATCTCTGGATATGCTGGGCAAAGCCGAAAAAGTGATTGTGGAAAAAGAAAACACCACTGTTATCAAAGGCATGGGCAAAGAAGCCGATGTGCAGGCACGTATCAAGCAGATCAAGAAACAGATTGAAGAAACCACATCGGACTATGACAAAGAAAAACTCCAGGAAAGACTGGCCAAACTTGCCGGCGGAGTTGCTGTGATCAACGTGGGTGCTGCTACTGAAGTGGAAATGAAAGAGAAAAAAGCCCGCGTGGAAGACGCTCTGAGTGCAACCCGCTCCGCTGTGGAAGAAGGTATTGTTCCCGGTGGCGGTATGGCTCTGATAAAAGCCATTGAAACAGTATCCAAACTGAAACTGGATAAAGATCAGGAAACCGGAAAGAACATTGTACTGCGTGCCTTGGAAGAACCCATGAGACAAATCTCCCAGAACGCCGGAATGGAAGGTTCCCTGATTGTCCAGCGGGCAAAAACAGAAAAAGGCAATGTGGGCTTTGACGCTGGCTCTCTGGAATGGAGGGATTTACTGGAAGCAGGGATTATTGATCCGGCCAAGGTAACGCGTTCGGCTCTTCAAAATGCTTCCTCCATCGCTGGGCTGGTTTTAACCACAGAATGTGTGATTGTGGATAAGCCTGAGAAAGACAATAAAATGCCCGGAATGCCAGGTGGCGATATGGGCGGAATGGGAGGCATGGGCGGAATGGATTTCTAAAAATCCACCCATCCAATCTTCATTCAAAAAAGGCTGCCCTTGGGCGGCCTTTTTTATTTTTTTCTTTCCGGATCCAGTATCCGAACGATAATTAAGTATGCAGAACATAGATTACGGAAAAATAATGCGGAACCCCAAACCGGAGAAGCCCTCCTCTTCCGGTAATTCCCGATGGAATATTTATGGAAGCCTTCTGATTATTGGGTTTACCTTTGGGGTTATTTCCGGAATTTTCTATGAAAAAAATATCTCCGGGAAAGAATCTGCATCCGGATTGCTGGCCCAGAGCCACACAGAAACCCCGGAGTTTCGTAACATCGGACAGGAGGAGCCGTCCGGAGGTGAACCAGAAAGGGAGCCGGAAACTACTGCCAGCCAGAATGATCCGGACGACGCTGGAGAAATTGATGATTCGGTGAAGGTAAACCACCATGAAGAAAAAATAGATTCCGTAAAAAGAAAAACGGAAACCCGGGAAAAAGCCAAACCATCCCCTCTTCTGGATGAAAAGGCAAAATACGTGATTTTTGCAAAAAAATATGCGGACAAAAAAAAGGCTTTCTATGACGGCTCTCAATTGAAAAAAGCAGGATATCCGGCATTTCTTGTAAAAAGCGGGGATAAAATTAAAGTATATGTGGGGCCCCTTGGAGGAAAAGAAGAGGCTTATTATTATCTGGCCAATCTGAAAAAAATCGAACAGTATAAAAATGCTATATTGTATAAAAAGTAAAAAATAACCATCCCTCCATGAATTACCGGGGAGCAGACTCCAGAGATATTCCCGCTTTATTAGACCTTTTCTCCCCTTATGTGGAGAATCGGGTGGTGCTGTATCGTTCCGGAGAGCAGATTCAGAAAGAGGTAGAGGACACCTATCTATCCACAGATTCCACAGACGGCATGGAAAAAATCCAGGGCAGTGTAACCATCAAAAGCTTTGGGGACGGCCTTTTTGAAATCCGTGGTCTGGTCATTTCCCCCCTGCACCAAGGGAAAAACATCGGGCGGGGTCTTGTGGAATATGCTCTTCAAAAAACTATGAAAAAAAATTCCCACGGAAAAAACGGAGGGATCACTTTTTTTGCCCTCACCCTGGTGCCGGTTTTTTTTGAAAAAATGGGATTTGTCCGGGTGGAAAAAGAAAAATACCCCGCAAAGATTTTTTTTGACTGCAACCAGTGTGCAAAGAAAGACCATTGCGATGAAATTGCCGTGGAAAAAATAATGAGGTTGCCATGAATACAGAATTAGAAGAGTCCCTGATCCCCAAACTGGACTTCAATAAAATTAATTCTATCGCGAAAACAGGGGCTTCCGTCCTGCCTGTAATTGTCCAGGATTTCCATACAAAAGAAGTCCTCACTCTGGCCTATGCCAACGCAGAAGCCCTGGAGGAAACTCTCCGCACACGCATGGCTGTTTTCTGGAGCACTTCCCGGAATGAGCTTTGGCGAAAGGGGGAAACATCCGGGTCCTGGCTGGAGGTTATTTCCATCAGAATCAACTGTGAACAAAATTCCCTTCTGTATCTGGTTTCTCCGGTGAGCGGAGGGGTATGCCACACAAAGAATAAAAACGGGGAATACCGGAGAACCTGTTATTACAGGCAAGTGGAGGGTTTCCCGGAAAATCTGGATTCAATGAAACTGGAAATAGCAGAAAAAACACTTGAATGAAAGAATAAAAAAAAATAATCGCCATTTAAAGTAATGAATATAGAGAAAGGAAAAAATCGTCTCCCCCGGGGTGGATATATTGTTCCCACACAATTGGGATATGTGCAGTATGGGGCTCCCCCGGAAACCATCAAAGATTCTATGGTATTGCCCGGAAGCGTGCCGGTAATTTTCATCCTTCCCGGAGAATTATTCAGTGTGGAAAAAGGCATTGCTGTGGCGGAGCTGGAATTCCCTCTCTATTTCAACCATTTTTTAAAGCAACGAAAAACTCTGATTGTCGCCACAGAAGGACAAAAAAACCAGATGCTGACGCTTCTTCAGGAATCGGTATTCGGTCCGGTAAATGTCAACTTGGAAAGTGAATTTCCGGAGGGAAATAAATCCGCCGGTTTCCCGGACATGAAGAAGGAAATGGAATATTTCCGGGGCAACAGAAAAATGGAAGATCTGGTGGAATTTGGAACATTCCAGAACGGAATTTTTTCCATGGATTCTCTGGAAATCCGCAGAGAAGACAACAAAGGTTTTTTTATTTATGAAAACGGAGAGCTTCTGGCAGAGCTACCATGGACGATTGATTTTCATTTTAAATATGACATTGGTGAAAGGCTGGATAACCCTTTTGAGGCTCCGGAATATGGAATTACCTGCCTGGGGCCCAGCCATGGCTTTGATCCACAGGATAACACCTCCGGATTTATCCTGTGGATCAACCGACGCGGAATCATGATTGATCCGCCGGTAAATTCCACTGAATGGCTCCGGGAATCCAATGTTAATCCCAAGCTGATTTCCCATGTTATCCTCACCCATTGCCATGCGGATCACGATGCAGGCACATTCCAGAAAATTCTGGAGGAATCCTCCATCACCATCCACACAACAGAGACCATTATGGACTCCTTCATGCGGAAATACACCGCATTGACAAAGATGAAGAAAAAAACCCTTTTGGCCCTGTTTAACTTCAATCCAATCACCATCAACAGACCTGTATTTATTGAGGGGGGAGAATTCCTTTTTTACTATGCCCTGCATTCCATTCCCACCATCGGTTTCCGGGTACATTACCGCAACCAGTCTTTTGTATATTCCTCCGACCATCTGAATGACCCTGCGGTTCTGGAATCATTACTCCAGAAAAATATCCTTTCCGAATCCCGTTACCAGTCGCTGATGGGTTTTCCCTGGCATTACAACACCATTTACCATGAATCCGGGGTTCCGCCCATCCATACCCCCATAAAGTACCTTGCCTCCCTGCCGGAGGATATCCAGAAAAAAATTACCGTTTATCACATTTCCCGCAAGGACTTTCCATCAGATACAAAATTAAATCTGGCCACTTTTGGAATAGCAAACACACTTTATCCCAAGGTGGAAAAATCGGAATATGAAAATGCCATTGAAGTTCTGGATGTTATGAATCATGTGGACTTGTTTGAAGAACTGAAGGTATCCAAAGCCCGGGAATTTTTAACCATTGTCAAAGATGTCCATTTTCCCATGGGGGAATATATAATCCATAAAAACAGCCCCGGGGACGCTTTTTATATTATCAAAAACGGGAAGGTCAGCGTCCAGAATGTGGGAACAAATTACAAGAAGGAATATGGCCGTTACGATTATTTTGGAGAAGCATCCATTTTTACCGGAAACCCGCGTTCTGCGGACGTTATGGCGGAAACCAATGTCTCTGCTTTAAAAATTGAAAAAAATGCCTTTATAAATTTCATTGAAGGGACTAATCTTGAAAAAGGATTAAAACAACTTATCGAAATCCGGAATTCCCGCTCCTGGGACTTACTGGCCGATTCTCCCATTTTCCGGGGCATGACCAGCCACCAGAAGACCCAGATGGAAAATATTATGCACTTTGTTGAGTATGAAGGGGGTCATACACTTTTTGATACCCGGGAGATCCCGGAGTATGCTTATCTGATTATTGATGGGGAGATGGATATTCTGCTCAACGGTAAGGCCATCCGTAAATTAACCAGGGGGGATTTTGCGGGTGATATTTTTTCCATCCAGAAGCGAATTGTATCCCCCTTCTGTGCTACACTCACAAAAAAATCTCAATTATATGCTGTACACCACGAAGCACTGAATAATTTTATACAAAGAAATCCCGGAGTTTATATGAGGCTTCTGCGGTATCGGGAAGAAATTCTTTCCGAGTAACAAAAAAAAAACTTTACGGATTAATCTTTTTTCATATAAATGTTCAGGAATCTTGTTTTTGGATTGACGGAAAAAAAGGAAAAACGAGAGTGTGACAGTGTGGAAAATAAAAAGACGGAGTAGAAAATTATGGAAATAACTCAAAGAGAAAGAGATGCTATAGTGATTTTAGACATCCAGGGTGAGATTGACTTATATAATGCCCCTGAAATCAAGGATACTATACAAAAACTAATCGAAGAGCAGAAATACAATATCATTATCAATCTGGAAAAAGTATCATACATTGACTCTTCAGGCATTGGAGCATTGATATCCAGCCTTTCCAACTTGAAAAAGTACCAGGGAAGTCTGAAAATTATCAATGTTTATGCATCTGTGAAGAAGGTCTTTGAGTTAACCAAATTGACATCGTTTTTTGAGATCTTCGATTCAGAAGATGAGGCTGTTTCCAAATTCTGACATTTTTTGGAAACATGCCAAAAATAAAAAAAGGGGATAAGAATATGAATCTTAATTGGAAAAAAGCCGGTTTTATACTGGCATTGACGTTCTTTCTGTACCAATGTGGTGATCCATTACCTGTGGAAAAAATGGGAAATGCCCGGTTGGGAATCCAAGAAGCAGAAAGCGTAAAAGCGGATCAATACGCTCCGGAAGAGATGAAAAAGGCTAGGGATCTGCTCATTGAATCCCATGCCCAGATAGAAAAGGAAGAACTGGAGGAGGCTGCAAAGAAAGCGGATGAATCCAAAGCTGCTTCCGATGCTGCCTATAAAAAAGCTTTGCCGTTATATGTTGCTGAATTCCAGAAAGACGCCAAGGATAAGCTGGACCAGGCAGATAAATTGAATGCCGGAGTATACGCATCAGAAGAATTCACCCAAGCCGGTGACGAATATAATGCAGGACAGAAAAACACGGAAGAGGGAAAGTATTTTCCCGCCATTGAGAATTATAAAAAATCCTCTGAGCATTCCAGTGTGGCCATTTCCGAATCTGAAAAACAGCGGGAAGTGCTGGAAACAAGTCTGTCCGAATCAGAAGAATCCCTTGCCCAGGTGAAAGGTTTGGGATCCGGTAATTATCCGGAAGAAGAAGTGGGTCAATTGGAAAGAGATATTGAGCAGGCCCGGAATTACTTAAACGAAGGGAATTTTAAATCGGCGGCTCCCTTAGTAACATCCATTGCAGAAAAAACCCAATCCGTCAAATCCACGTCCAACGCTAATTACGCAAAATCCCTGAACGAAGAAGCTAAGCAGAAGGTGGAAGAAGCGGAAAAAAATCTGAATGATCTGAAAAGCTCCCTGCAGGAAGCGGACAATGCTGTGGTAGTGGAAAATTCTCCCAGCGTTCAGGAATCCCTTAAAGCATCGGAGGATACCATTTTTGCGGCCAAAGAAGCCCTGACTGCATCGGAAAATGCTTTTGCGGATGGTGCTTACGATGAATCCATTCGTCAATCCAATGAAGCTATACGGCTGGCTGATCTCGCCAATGACCAGAAACCAGAAATTGAATATCTCTTTGACAGGGAGAAACAAAATTATGCGGCCAAAGTGGCGACAGCCAATGCAAAAGCAGAAAAGGATAAGGCAAACAAAGACAAAGCCGGGGATACAACTGCCAAGTCCTCCACCCATAAAGTGAAGTACAAAGAATGCCTGTGGTGTATTTCCCAGAAAAAAGGTGTTTACGGTAACGCCCGGATGTGGAAAAAAATTTACAGGGCAAATAAGGATAAAATAAAAAATCCCGATCTGATTTATCCCGGTCAGGTTTTCATCATCCCACCCAAAGAAGATAAACCTCCGGTTGTAAAACCAAAAGAAGAGCCCAAAAAGGATGAACCTGCTGGCGATGGGGTGGAAAACTCCACGACCAATGAGGATACCATTTCTGATGAAAGCTCTGAGAACGGTGAAAATACAGAAGAAATGAATTCTGATGAAGCTGCAGAAAATGACTCTGCTTCCGGTACAGAAGATGAAACTGCTGTGGAAGAAGAAAGAAATGCAGATGAAGAAGGATCTCAGGAAAACAATTAATTCTTAAAATATTTTGTTCGTCTCAAAGAAAGCATGGAGGTCAATCTCCATGCTTTATCAATCTATCAATCACATAAAGAGGGTTTATGCCAAGAAGAAGAAAAAATGATCCGGATGAAAACGGAAACAACGTTGCATATAATGATTATGAAGAACCATCCGATGATCATGCACAGAAAAAAATCCGCCTGAAAAAGCCGGATATCCAGTCAACAAAGGAAAAAGAACCTGTACACGAAGTCCCCAGACATGTAATTAAAAATCATTTGGACAATAAAGAAATGATTAATGACCCAAATGATGCAAAAAGACATAAGAAACTATCCAAATCAGAAATTGACAATATTAAAGTGGGCCTTGGATTTAATGATACTGGTAACAAACTGAACATAAGCCGTCTCAAGCAAAGAAATATGCTGGAGCTGATGGAAATAGCGGAACGAGTGGGCATTGATAATTACAGTGACATGAAAAAGCCTTCCCTGATTTTTAATGTTCTTCAGGCCCTCTCTGAAGAGGAAACCCAGGTGTACGCAGAAGGTGTTCTGGAAATTCTTCCGGATGGCTATGGCTTTCTCCGCTCTTCCTATTATAACTATCTAGCAGGTCCGGATGATATTTATGTGAGTCCATCCCAGATACGCATGTTTGGCTTGAGGAAAGGGGATACTGTTTATGGACAAATCCGTTCCCCCAAAGAAAGTGAACGATTTTTTGCCATCCTTAGAATTGAATCTGTCAATAATGACCAAGTAAAAAATAACTACCGCAGAATTCACTTTGATGACCTGACTCCGTTGTATCCGGATAAAAAAATATCCATGCAGGCCGCTGCGGATAAACTTTCCACCCGGATTGTTGACTTGCTCGTGCCCATTGGGAAGGGACAGAGGGGGTTGATTGTGGCACCACCTCGGACAGGAAAAACCATCCTGATGCAGGACATAGCCAATGCCATCACATATAACCATCCGGAAATATTCCTTATTGTTCTTTTGATTGACGAAAGACCGGAAGAGGTTACCGATATGGCCAGGAATGTAAAAGGAGAAGTGATTTCCTCCACCTTTGATGAACCAGCCAGCCGCCACGTACAGGTTGCAGAGATGGTGATTGAGAAAGCAAAAAGAATGGTGGAGCAGAAAAAGGATGTGGTAATTCTTTTAGATTCCATTACCCGCTTGGCCAGAGCGTACAACCAAGTAATTCCTTCCTCTGGAAAGGTGCTATCCGGTGGGGTAGATTCCAATGCCTTGCACAAACCCAAAAGATTTTTTGGAGCTGCCAGAAATATTGAAGAAGGTGGTTCCCTGACCATTATCGCTACGGCTCTGGTGGATACCGGTTCCAAGATGGATGAGGTCATTTTTGAAGAATTTAAAGGAACCGGAAATATGGAAATTCATCTTGACCGCAAATTGGTGGAAAAAAGGATATTCCCGGCCATTGACATCAATAAATCAGGAACCAGAAAAGAAGAATTGCTGATAGAGTCGGATTCCATCAGCCGGATTTGGATACTCAGGAAAGTTCTATCCCCTCTTTCCCCTGTGGAAAGTATGGAGCTTCTGGTGGATAAAATGAAAGGCACAAAGGATAACCGGGAGTTTCTGGACAGTATGAATGCATGAAAAATGAAAAACGCCGATTTGCGTTTTTTGTTTTTTTGGCGTTCGCTATTTCCAGCTTTGGGTTTTTCTCTTGCCGATTGAACCCTATAGAAAGCAAGTCTGATATTACTGAAACGGAGGGTTTTATCAATGATCATTCCTTTCAGGTGGTGTGTGTCATCCCTTTAAGCCAGGAAAACATACGGGATATACACGCATCGGATAGAGGGAAATTCCAGACCATGCGGACGGAGCATTTAACCATTTGTGACAAAAAAATGCTCCGATCCCTATATCTTTTCCGCTTACAGCATGATCTTTTTTTATACTCTAAGGTGCATGGAATATCCCGGAATTCCAATGGAAAAACCCTTGAGGAGAACACTCCCTCTGCAGAAGTGGAATCCGAGCGTTTTGTGCATTATCTGCCGGGAAGGATCATCCGGGAAAAATGGGATTCCGATTCAATACGCTACTTTTATTCCATACACGGCGAAAATCTGAGAAACCATGTAGAAAGGGAAGAAATCTTTACCATTAATAAAAACGGGAATGAAAAATAAACCATTATCATCCGATAATAAAACATGCCCACAAAAAAGAAAACAAATGAGAAAAACATTATTCCTGTACTTTTTACATTGGGGGTGATTGGCTGGGGTTTCTTTGCTATAGACAGGCTCACGGTTTCCGGTAATAAGGAAATAGAACCAGTCCAATACCGGAACGTTGAAAAGAAAAATAATTCCGGGAATTCATCATCCGTCCATAAATTTTTTAAAAGTATATTTTCCGGGGTTTATGAGGATGATATCCTGAATCATCCCGCCCCCACCGCCAAAAAAACAAAAAAAAGCCACTCTCCTCTGGATCCAGAACCGAGTGAAGAAGAATCGGGAGATAAAAAAGTCAAAATTTATATGTATCGGCTGGACAAAAGAGATCAACCGACATTGACCTGGAAGAATGTTACCGTTGAAGATAAAAATATGGTATCCACCGCTTTTCATTTACTGCTGAAACCACCGGCGGAAGGAGAGGATTTTATTGACTCATTCCCCAATCGGCCAGAGCTGGATAAAGTGGTCATGAAGGACGGGGTGATCCATTTATATTTTGATTCCAGCTTTATCCATGGAAACAGCCTGGAGATGATCAGTTTCCAAGTCCGCCAGCTTCTGGCGACAGCCCGCCAGTTTGATGGTGTCTCCGGAATTAAAATATTTGTATCCGGTAAAAATATATCCCGGATGGGAGTGGATGGCCTGCATCTTCCGGAAACAATTACCCGGATCTGATTATTTCTTTAAATAAATTGCATCGTATTTTCGCAATCTGTAGATATCATTCACATTGTCCGGATATGCCCACAAGAGATCTTGTGAAATGCTTTTGATGGTCAGCCGGGAAAAAATTGACCGGTCACGATAAACCGAAATAACGTCACCTTTCTTCAGGTTATCCCTGGTCCCAAGATTCACCAGAACCCCCATTGCCGGGTTGATCTGGATGATCCGGCCTTCTATGGGGATATCCTCTTCCAGTTTATCATGCAGAAAAAGGGCAATCTTTCGCAGATATCCCTTTCCGGTTGCCTTGAATCTATAATGTCCTCTTTCAATCCCGGTTTGAATATCCAGAAGATGGGCACTCACTTCCAGGCCGTTGTTTATCTCCCTGTATTTTCCATGAACAATATAACGGAATTTATCTTTATTCAGATACGGATGGGATGTTGTTAACTGGGCTGGTTGTATGATTTCTGAAACCGAATCCGGATGGAAAGTTCCTCCCATTCCCAGCGAAGATTTCTCCATGAGAGCACGGTACAATCGTTGGTTTTCATGGTAGGGTAAAATTCTGATATGGCTGGACTCATGAAAGGAAAAATTCAACGTTTCCGCTATTGCCAGACCGGCGTCTGGATATTCCCCCATGGGGTCTTCCGGTTGAAAGTAGAAAATAAACAACGGATTTCTGGTCTTTAATTCTGGCGGATTTTTTATACCGGCTTTCCAAAAGAGGAGGTTCCTGCGGTAATTTATGTATTTTTCGTAAAGATCCGTATATTTGATATCATCCGAATGCTCTTTTAAGAAAAATAATTCTTTCTGCATATAGTAAATATCTTTTTTGCTGCGGTAATAGTCAAATAATTCATAATGAGGTTCAATATAATCCGGAAATAAAAATAAAGACCATCGCATTTCATAAATACCATGGGTTAATTGGTTGGAGAAAATCAGTTTTTTCCCGTAATCATAATGGTACCTGGCCCTGGCAATCAAATCCGGATGATTCTTTCCCTGGGTATCCAGAATACGGTTCCATTCATAGACAAACCGAATAATTTCATTATTAAAATCCTCATTGAGTAGTCTGGGATATATTTCCAGGCTTCGCTTCCGGTCACAGTATCCCATATAATACAGCGACTTACGGTGGTTGGGATTTATTTTCAGTACATTTTCAAAATATTTTACTGCTTCTCCGCAATTCCGGTTGATTGCATAAATGGTGCCCAGAAGGGAATTCGCCGGAAGATAGTATGGATCATAGCCGATGGCATTTTCCAGCAAAGCTATGGATTCTGAAAACACAGAGGATGAGCTATCCTCCATGAATTCATTGCCGGAAAACACCAGATGTCTTTTTAACTCCACTTCCGCCAGAAGGACAAACAACCCTGGCTCCTCTGGTTTGATTCGCTTTGCTTTCTGGAAATAAGAGCCAGCAAGATCATATCTTTTCTGGAGGGTATAGATCTCTCCAAGGGTAATATAGGATTCAAAGTGAGAAGGATTGGACTGGATAATCTTTTTTAATTTACTCTCTGCCAGATGCAACCTTTTATCCAAGATATGTATTTTTGCTATCAAATAATTTAACTGGGAATTATACGGAGAAATCTGGATTCCTTCATTCAGAATACGCCGGGATGCCTCATAGTTTTTCATTTCATAAAGAACAGAAGCCAGCTCATAAAGCATGGGAATATCTTTTTTATTCAAGGAATATGCTTTCTTCAAATACTGGAGGGATTCCGGGTATGCCTCCGTTTCCCTTAAAACTTTTCCCAAGGCGATCAATGAAGGCAGATAATTTGGATTCACCTGAAGACTTTTTTTATATAATTGAATGGACGCCAGAATCTGTCGCTGCGTATATTCGTTATCTCCCTGGGCTTTATAATATACCGCTTTGGGCTCATTTGCTATTACATACATTCCGGTAAATAAAATCATCATAGTCAGGAAATACCGGAACAGATTCAAGTAAATTTCTGTTCCGAAATGTTTACGGAATGAAGTAACCATAATTTTCCTTCCCATCTCTTCCCTGCACCCTTACCTTAATGGATAAATCCACATACTGGCCTTTCCAGTTTGCTGGAATGGGGCTTTTATAGGAAATAACATAGCTTTTTTCTTTATATTCCCGCAGCTTTTGCTTCAGTTCGGTCAGATTTTCATAGGAATAAAAATAGTACCCGCCGGTTTTCTGTGCTATCGTCTGCAATCTTTCTATGTTTGCCTTGTAACCGTCCACCTCTGGATTCTGAAAATTGATTATATGGATTTTAATATTATGAACCACCCCATAGTTTTCAATCTGAGTCAGAGGAATCCTTTCGGATTCTGTGAGACTGCCATCGGTAATCCAGATCACACTGCGGTTTCCTCTTCTGGGCAATAACTGGGTTATGGACCAGTAAAGGGCTTCACCGGATTTGTCAGGAGTCTGAGAAATTTCATCTTCAAATTTATTTTTATCCGTCAGGTTGCCCTTTAATCCCAGAAAAGAATTTGTCCATGATGTTTCCTGGGAATAATCGGTGGAATATCCCACGATCATTATCTGGTCTTTTTCCCGCATGTCTTTAAAGAGGAAATCAGAAATCCATTGCAATATTTCCATGTATTCTTTCATGCGGGCTGAGCGGGAAACCAGAACCACCCATTGGTCATTGTTGGAAAACTGCTTCAGGTAATCCAGATTCACCATTCCCGGAATGCCGTTATTTTCCCGGATCTGGAAATTATCCGAGTTCAGGTTGAGAATATAGTTACCCAAATGGTCTTTCACGTTGACCCAAATGCCGATGTGTGGAAATCTGTTCACATCGATCCTCTCAACCCATACATTGAGATTGGAATACAGGAATTCCTCCGGAACAAAATGATACACAGAATGGGTGCCCATATCGGCAACATACATATTACCATACTGGTCAATAAACGCCGAATAAGGTCGCTGAAAATATACCATCTGGTTTGTCTCTTCGTCCCTGTACGCATTGATTGTTTTCACTTCGTTGGTGGATTGGTTCATCGTCACAATTCCCCTGGATTCATCCCCCACAATCATCAGGTTTCTTTTTTTATCAAAAAACAGGTGCCTGGGTTTTTCCAGACTACCCTCCCCTTCAAAGCGGAGAAAATTTCCGTACTCATCAAAAACCACAAGCCGCTGGTTATCCGGTTCGGAAACGTAAATCTGATGATCCGGGGTACAGGCCACCCCAAACGGATTTCTGAGTTCGATTTCTCCGGATATGGCAGAAAATTCCATATTGAAGGTTCCGTCTGCGGCAATTTTCTGGATCCGATTGTTCCCGGAATCCGCCACATAGAAAAAATTATTGCAGTATGCAATGCCGGCAGGACCATGAAATTCCAACTTCCCGCTCCCGGCTTTACCCAAAGGGGTGGGATCATTCAGTATCGGTATTTTATCATTCAAATTCATTCGATAGATTTTGTCATTTTTTAAATCTGTGATCCACAAATCTTTTCCATCCCCGGCGGCTCCGGCGGGAATCCCCAGTTTTTCGGCTATTCTGCGTTTATTGGATACAAATTGATAATTATTATTTATTTCAATGACACTGCCCACTCCCAATTGCCCCTGGCTCAGCAATATGATGGAATCCCTGCCGGAATCTGTTACTTGCATGGGATAAGAAAACCGGAAACCCCGCCGTGGTTTGAGGATGGATTTCATAAACCAGTTTTCACTCTGTTCCATCCCGGCGGAAAGAATATTGCGGAGGTGGACATCCAGAGAGGGATCATAAACCCCCATTTCTGATAAAAGTTTCCATTCGGAGATGGCTTCATCCACCTGCCCGGAGGAAAACAGGGCACTTCCCAGCATTTTTCTGGCCAGCGAAAATTCAGGATTATAGGAAAGGGCTTCCAGAAAATAATCAATGGATGCTTTGTACTGGTAACTGTTATAAAGGTTAAAACCTTTCTGGAATGCCTCTCTGGATCTATTCTGTTTTGTCCCGGTTCCGGGATAAAAATAGGCATAGGTAAAGCCTGCGACAGAAAGGATGGCAGCCACAATAAGGATCTTTTTATAGCCCGAAAGCTTTTTCATAGCTTTATTATGTCTCTTTATTATTCGTTTACCAGAAACGGAATGGTTTGTCAAGCGGTTTATTCCCATCGGCCACCGTCCCCGCATTATTGCTGAATAATTATGTTTGACTTCTCATATTTAATTCAGCAAAGTCCCAAAAAGAAAAAAACAAAAGGAACAACCATGAAATCAGACAACACCCATATTATGCTGGCCAACGATTTCAACCTGTCTGGCGATATTATCCCCAGCGTGATAATCCAGACCGTAAAAAAGATTCCCAGGAACGAAGCATATCAATACAGGGAAAAATCCGGCAAATGGAAAACGGCCACTTGGCTCGAAACTCTGGAAAACATCCTGAATCTGGCCGTTGCTCTGGCAGAATCCGGATTGAAGCCGGGCGATAAAGTAGCATTGATAGCAGACAACCGTTATGAGTGGATTCTTGCGGATATGGCTCTCCAGTTTAACGGCTGCGTGAGCGTGCCCCGTGGTTCTGATTCCACCGAAGAGGAACTTTCTTACATAATGAACCATTCGGAATCCCGGATGATTATAGCAGAAAACAATGTGGTTACGCAAAAAGTATTCAACTACGCCCGGAAAAATAACATTTCCAAAGTGGTGGTGATGGACATGGCCGGAGTCAATGACCCATTGGCCGTATCTTTTGAGAAACTTATGGAAAGCGGTGCTGCTCTGCGTCCCAAATGGGAAAATGAAATTGTAAACCGATTAAAATCCCTGAAAAAAGAAGATATTTATACCATAATTTATACGTCCGGAACCACCGGGGTTCCCAAAGGCGTGATGGCAACTCATGGAAATATAATCCACCAGATTAAGGAAGTTCCTCCATTCCGGGGTATGGTTTTTGGCAAAGACCGATGGCTGTCCATTCTGCCCGTCTGGCATGTATTTGAAAGAACCGCAGAATATATCACCATCGCCACCGGAGGAAAAACCATCTACACCAATATCCGCAATTTAAAAAATGATATACGGGAACAGAAACCCACACTGATGGCATCGGCTCCCCGGCTTTGGGAGACGGTCTATCTGGGTATCCAGAAGACCATTGATTCCGGCTCCGGGGTTAAAAAAGTTTTGTTCCATATTGCCTATAACTTATCCAGTTTCAAAGGAAGGGTGATCCGTTTTCTGAAGGGCAATGAGCTCCACCAGAAAAAACCCAATCCCATTATTAATTTTTTGCGGGGCATTTTATACATTCTGGGGCTCATTCCTGCGTATCCATTTTATTTGCTTTTTGATTTTATTGTTCTCTCCAAGATTCGGGCGGCCACCGGCGGAAAATTAAAGGCAACCATTTCCGGAGGAGGAGCCCTGCCCCGTCATGTGGATGAATTTTTCAATAATATTGGTATTCCTGTACTGGAAGGGTACGGTATGACGGAAACCTCACCGGTTATTGCTGCCCGTGACCTGAAAAATCTGGTCATTGGCTCTGTGGGAAGAATCATAAAAGATGTGTCCGTGGAGATTCGGGATTTTGAAGGGAAGCCGCTCTCCCGTGGTGAGAAAGGAATTGTCTGGGTTAAGGGTCCCAATGTGATGAAGGGCTATTATAAAATGCCGGAAAAAACAGGGGAGACCATCATTAACGGATGGCTCAATACCGGGGATATGGGATTTATCAGCTTTAACAATACCCTTACTCTCACCGGACGTGCCAAGGATACCATTGTGCTTCTGTCCGGAGAGAATATTGAACCGGGCCCCATAGAAGAAAAACTGATCCAGAGCCGTTACATAGACATGGTAATGATCACCGGGCAGGATAAAAAATATCTCACCTGTATCATCTATCCAAATCTGGAAGCTCTGGCGGAAAAAATGTCCGTGGATCCATCCGTTCTGACCATTGAAAGAATATCTGATGAGAAAGAAGTGAGAGAGCTTTTCCTCACGGAGATTAAGACATATACATCTTCAGAATTCGGGTTTAAATATTTTGAAAAAGTCCAGGATTTTCGCTTTGCGGACAAACCCTTTGAAGTGGGGGATGAAATCACCAGCCTGGGTAAAATGAAACGACACATTATCACGGAAAAATACGCAAAAAAAATCGCATCCATGTACGAAAACTGACCATGAAACTCACATTCTGGGGAGTGAGGGGTTCACTCCCAATGCCCATAACCTATGATATTGTTCAGAAAAAGATAAAAACCGTGATGCGTCTGGCCCGTCCCTCTGATATTTTATCCGAGGAAGCCATTGAAAAGTTTCTGGATTCCCTTCCTTTCTCCATTTCCGGGACTTATGGGGGCAACACCACCTGCGTGGAAATACGCACGGATGATGATACCGTTTTCATAATAGACGCCGGCAGCGGAATACGTCCTCTGGGCAGCCGGCTTTTAGCGGAAGAAAGATTCCGGGGAAAAGGCATCATCAATCTATTCATGACCCATTCCCACTGGGATCATATTATGGGGCTTTTGTTTTTTACTCCCATTTACATTCCCGGAAACCTGGTCCGTTTTTACAGTGCATTCCCGGATATGGAACAAAGGCTCCGCTACCAACAGGTGGATACTCATTTTCCCGCAGGTTTTGACTCCCACATGATGGCAAAAAAAGAATTTTACCATCTCTCTGAAAAACAACCCAGCATCATTGAAGGCGTAAAAGTATCCAGCAAAGAGCTGAACCATCCGGGAAAATCCTATGCGTATAAATTTGAACAGAATGGGAAAAACATCATTTTTGCCTCTGACGCAGAATTCAACTTAGATAATCTGGACGGAGTGGCTGAATATGTGGAGTTTTTCCGTGGAGCGGATATTTTAATCTTTGATACGCAGTACACCTTGGCGGAATCCTTTCAGAAAATTGACTGGGGACACAGCTCCGCCCAGATGGCCACGGATATTGCCCTTAAAAGCGAAGTAAAAAAACTGGTGCTTTTTCACCATGACAATTCTTATGATGATGAAAAGATGGACGCCGTGGTCTTACAGGCTGCCCAGTACCGGGAAATGGCCGCTCCCGGAAGCCAGCTTCAGATATTGCCCGCCTATGAAGGCCTGGAAGTGGTTCCATAGATGAAGAAGAATACGGAATCCACCGAACCAGGACAGTTGTACACCTGTGCAAGGTGCCATAAGCCCACGGAAACACTTTATCAGGATTTTCTCTGCCGGGATTGTGCTATGGAAATCCTGAATGCAAAAAAGAAAATTATCAATGACACCCATCCTCTCTCCGCCCGGAACGAACCAGTTTCCATGGATATTCCATTGTCATCATGAAAAAGAAAAAAGAAAAAAAACATAAAAAGAAAATAATTTTTCTGGACAGGGATAACACCCTCAATTATGATCCGGGTTATCTGGGTAATCCGGAAGAAGTTCGCATCCTACCCGGTGTCAAAGAATCCCTGCACCTCCTCTCCAGAATGGGTTATGAATTCATTGTACTCAGCAACCAGTCCGGAATCTCCCGTGGTTATATAAGCGAAGAGGATGTGGACAAAGTGAACCAGAGAATCTCCCAGAAACTTGCCCCGGTGAAAATTCTTCGCTACTATATCTGCCCGCATCGGGATGAGGACAACTGTCCTTGCCGGAAACCCTCTGCCGGACTACTGGAAAAAGCTCTGGCCGATTACCGGATTTCGCTAACGGATTCCTATATGGTTGGTGACCGCTTCCGGGATTTAACTCCGGGAGAAAAGTTTGGCATTCCGGGGGTGTTAATAAAAAGAGAGGGAGCCACCGATGAGGACGCGGGAATCCAGCCTCCCGGAAATATGGTTTTTTCCACATCATCCTTTGAAGAAGCCGCCCGCTACATTATAGAAAACGGCTTTGAGCAGAATTTCAGAAAAAAAATATTCTCCGGAGTAAATGATATAGCGTTCAAAAACAGACTGGCACGTTATAAGCTTTCCGGCAAAAAGATCGTATTCACAAACGGAGTTTTTGATATTCTGCATACCGGGCATATCCAGTATCTCTACCAGGCATCCCGGCTGGGGAAGAAGCTGATTATTGGACTGAACGCAGATTCCACCGTAAAAAAGCTAAAAGGGAAAGACCGCCCGGTGAACTCCTTTTTTGACCGGGCCATCCATCTGGCAGCCCTGGATTTTGTGGATGCGGTATTTTCCTTTTCCGAGGACACCCCGGTGGAAGCCATCAAAGTGATCCAGCCGGACATCCATGTAAAAGGCGGGGATTATAAAAAAGAAGACCTTCCGGAGTATTCCACGGTACAATCCTATGGAGGGGAAATTGAGATACTGCCTTTCCGGAACGGATATTCCACCACGTCCATCATCCGGAAAATCCGGAATGGAAAATAAACATTGACATTGCCGGGTTAATATTTACTATCCTCCAAAATACAATGGAGGTTTTATGCAAATGAATATGGTGATCCAACGCCAGGAAAAATACAGTAGAGGAGAGCTTTTACTGCGGAGTTTTTTTGGTGTTTTTTATATTATGATTCCACATCTGGTGGTGATGGTGTTTATTGGTATTTACACCCAGATATTGTCCATAATTGCCTGGTGGGTAATTTTATTTACCGGTAAGTACCCATTGGGCTGGTTTGAAACCCAGGTTAATATGCTCAAATGGAGTATCCGTCTGTACGCCCGCCTGTGGAATCTTTCCGATGGGTATCCCGCCATCGGCCTGAATGGAACGGATGATAAAACGTCTTTGGAAGTGGAATATCCGGAAACATTAAGCAGAGGACTTTTGCTTCTGAGAACATTTTTTGGGTTTTTCTATGTGATGATTCCGCACGGGGTTGTTCTGTATCTGCGCATGATCGCCAGCCAGATCATTATGTTCATTGCCTGGTGGGTGGTGCTGTTTACCGGCAGTTATCCGGAAAGTATGCATGAATTCAACGTGGGTACCATTCGTTACATGATTCGCCTGAGTCTTTATCTGGGCAATATGACGGATAAATACCCACCCTTCAGCGGAAAATAAACAATGGAAGAAACAAAATACCACCCCATCCCGCAACCAGAAGAAATTTCGGAGCGGGAAAGGGAAGATGCCATGGGTGCTTACCTGATGATGTTTGCTTCTCTGGGGTTGGGACTGCCGCTGCCGTTTGTAAACATTCTGGCAGCGGTCGTTTATTATTATGTGAACCGTTCCAAGGGCAGGTTTGTCCGTTTTCATGCCCTCCAGTCCATGCACAGCCAGATAGTTATATCCCTGATCAATTCCGCTCTTATTACATGGGGTTTTCTCATTCTGGCCGATTTATCATCCCCCGGAAAATATTTCACGGGGTTGTTACTGGCAGCGGGCGTTTTTAATCTGGTCTATTTTATATTCAGCATCGTGGGGGCTGTGTATGCCCGGAAAGGCAGATTTTACTACTTCCTGTTTTTTGGGAAATACGCATACCATCTGGCTTACGCCATCCGGGAAGAAAAAATCCGGAATAACGTGAATCTTCCCCCCGTATAAGGAACCTCATGATCCAAAAAATTTGGAAGGAATTGGTATTTATTCTCCTTGCGGGGGTGGGAATCTGGTTTGGGTTTTCCCAGTTTACCTGCTCTGATTTAACTCCCATGAAAGTACCCCAGGAAAAACAGAAACTTCTGGGGGAGAAGATTTATGATGAATTGAAAAAAACCCGTAAGTCCGTCACAAGCCCGGAGGTTCGGGCGGCGGTGGATAATATTAAATTTCGTCTGATGAAATCCCTGGAGAAAAAAGATCGAGCAAATAAAAAAGACAAAAGTAATACATACCAGATTTATATTCTGGACGATCCCATGGTGAATGCCTTTGCCCTTCCCGGCGGGATTATTGTGATTTTTTCCGGATTGGTGCAATTCTGCGATACTCCGGAAGAACTGGCGGGGGTGATTGCCCATGAGATGGGTCATGTTGAAAATGAGCATGTCATACAAAAAATATATACCCGCTTTGGCATCACACTGATGAGCCGGCTTTTCACCGGAAATGATCCCACCATTGCCACAGAAATGGGAGAAATGATCACAGAAAATTATTTCAGCCGGCAGATGGAAGAAGAGGCGGACTCCTTTGCACTGGATTTGCTGGAAAGATCCTCCATCCAACCCCGGGTGCTGGCAACTTTTTTCAAGAAAATTTCAAAAAATGAAATAAACATTATGAATATAAAAGCCTTATCCACGCATCCGGACTCCAATGAAAGATACCAGAATGTCCTTTTATATGAAGTAAAAAAAGATTTCCAGGAAAAAAAGATTTCTCTGGACTGGCAGAAAGTCCGGAATTCCTGCCATGATTCACGATAAAGAAGCTATTATGTACTTTTGCAATCGTAATCCGCAGGGGTTTGATCCTGTATTTTGTGAGCCCCCAAAAAAGCTCCTGCGTTGCAAAAGCCGATGCGGGATAACCGGTAAGATGACAATGCAGCGAAGGTTGACGGCAAAAAGAGACTTGAGATTATTTTATTAAAAAACTATTTGGATAATTATGCTGACTTTATTAACCGAACTTCCGCTTTTACTTACCAGTGCTCTGATTGGTACCTTGGGCAATTACGTCGGCTTTGGCGGTGGCGTTTTTATGGTACCCATTTTAGTCTCTTTTTTTCATTATCCCATCCAAGAGGCCATAGGTGTTACCATGATTTCTCTGATCCCTGCAGCTTTAATTAACACGATTGTCAATCATAGAAAAAAACTAATTTCGTATAAAGCGGGGATTTTTCTTGAGATACCCACAATCCTGGGAACTATTTTTGGTGCTTATCTGGTGAGCGTCATTGAAACCATCTGGCTGAAATGGATTTTTATCGTGTTTTTATTGCTTCTGTCCTATTCTTTTTTTAGAAAAAAAGCCACTGGCGATGCAAAAAAGAGATTTGATCTTTTGGCTTTTTTAAATACATTAAAACCATTAATAAAAATCCGTAGAGAGGATTCTACCCACGCTATCAGTCTGTGGCTGCTATCCTTCTTTGGAGCCCTGTCCGGCACAATGGCCGGGTTATTCGGAGTGGGTGGTGGTTTTCTGAAAACACCCATTATGGTAAAAATTTTTAAACTGCCTGCCAAAGTGGCCACCGCTACGGCTTTATTCATGATTATTCTGACCAGCGTGAGTGGTTCTTTCTCGCACTTTTTTTGGGGACACCTGGATTTACACCAGGGATGGCCTGTTTTTTCCGGTTTTGTCCTGGGTGCATTTCTCAACATAAAACTATCCACATATTCTTCTGAAAAAAATTTAGAAAAAACGATTGGGGTTGTTCTATTCGTTGCCGCTTTTATTATGGGAATAAATCTTTTTACGTAATTTCTCCGGTTGAAGCACCTAACGATACGTAGCGTTGTTTGCTGTTATCCCAAAATTATGGGACAAAAAAGGCACCCGGAGGCACCTCGTCTTTTAACGTCAAAAACGCTTTTTTATTTGGGGTTAGCTCCAAATGCGTTTTCACCAGCCGCACTGTCCTGAACATAGAATACAATCAGAACAATCGCACCCACAATGGGCACAAACGCAATCAATAGCCACCAACCGCTTCTCCCGGTGTCATGCAGCCGACGAGTAAGTGTGCCGTTTTTATTGGCCAGATTCACTTTTTAGTTTTATTTCGCTCAATTTTGCCGATACCTCAGTTGAATTCCGTATAGATTTTAATTGTACGTTTGTATTATATTGTTCCACTTGACCACCCAGGGTGAATAGGTCAATTAAAGAACCAACACCACCAATACCACCAATACCACCAGTTAATAGCCAAAGGAGGCCAGTTCCAATTTTACCGATATAAAATCTATGCAAACCACTTATTAAGATTAAACTGGGTAGCCATAGTAAGTATGCAATCCCTTTTGATTTCATATTATCCTCCCTGTAACGTTTTTAAAACGGCCACTTTTAATAATATCAACAACACTTAATTTGTTCATATCCACTCCTTGTTTATTTTTTTCGTGTTTGCATTATGGCGTGAATTTGTATAGTTTTTTTTTGGCGGCCATCCATTAAACAATATTTCCCTTTTTCAGCTCCTCCATTCGCTCCGGAGAAAACCCCAGCCAATCCAGAATCTCCCGCGTGTGCTCTCCCTGAGCGGGCGGAGGGTTTTTGGGAATCTCTTTCTGGGAAGAAAATTTTATGGGGTTACCCATCTGCAGCAGAGAATTTCCCCGTCCGTCCGGCATCCGGAAAAACATTTCCCTCTCCAGAAATTGCGGATTCTGCATGGCCTCTTCCGGCGTGGCCACAGGAGACAAACAGATATCCGGATTGGCAAAATACGGAGTCCATTCTACAAAGTTTTTCTCTCTAAAAATATTACCCACCTCTCTTTTGAGATAAACAAAATTATCCTCCGTGAGAGTGTATTTTCCCAGCAAATCTTCCCGCTCCACCGCTTTGAGAAAATTCCGAAAAAATCGTTCTTCCAGTGCCGCCAGCATCAGATGCCTTCCGTCTTTGGTTTCATAAATCTGGTAATTAGGCAGAGCTCCGGAAAGAATCCACTGCCGGGGATCCAGAGGAGAGGAGGATGCCATGGATTCCGCAAGGAATAACGGCAGGAAGGATACCGCCCCATCGGCCATGCCAATGTCCACATGCTGCCCCTTCCCGGTTTTCTCCCGGTGATACAGGGCGGCCAGAATGCCACTCATGGCCATGAGGGTCCCCCCGCCAATGTCCGCCACCTGGTATGCGGGCAAAACCGGTTTTCCCTGGGCATCCACATTCAGACTCATCAGCCCGGCATAGGAAGTGTAATTCCCGTCATGGCCGGCAAAATTTTTCATGGGTCCGGTGCCCCCGTATCCGCTCAGGGAGACATAAATCAGACGCGGAAATTTATCCTTCAAATCCTCATAACCCAGACCCATCTTCTGCATACTCATGGGCCGGAATCCCTCCACCAGAACATCCGCTTTTTCCAGAAGTGCGTGGAACACCTCCCGGCCTTCCTCTCTTTTGAGGTTCAGTGTGAGAGACTTTTTATTCCGGTTCAACATCCCAAAAAGCGGGGATTCATTTTGTGTGTCCCCCTCCGAATCCAGCCGGGATCCCATGTACCGGGTGCCATCCCCCAGCCGGGGATTTTCTATTTTTATGACTTCCGCTCCGTAATCTCCCAGATACATCGTGGCCAGAGGGCCGGGCAGAAGCTGGGTCAAATCCACAATCCGCACTCCGCTCAGTATCTTATCCATGCTCCTCCTCCCGAAGGATTGTTCCATCCGCATTCATGTAATAATTTCCTTTTTCTGTTATATTTATTTCCAGGACATTTTTCTCTTCCAGTGCATAACCCCGAATTTTCAGATAAGCAGGCAGATTCGGGTTGTTCATTTCTTCTTCCAAAAGCTCACGCATCGCCATGCCCTCCCATCGGTCAAGGGTAACATTCCGGATAGAAAGCCGCACATCCGGGGATATTTTTATTTTTACCGCCGATTGATTTTTCAAATGGAAGGAGTCCAGATAAATATGTTTCCCCTCCAGCACCAGAGACGTGTGCGGGCCAAAGGTGCAGTTTTTAATCTTCTGCTGGATCTCCTTCTGTGTGACGGCAAACTCCGGATGCAGAACAATACGGGCACCGGTTTTAAACGGAATTCCATGATGCAATACGGAATCCGGAATTTCTTTGGCAAAATTCCCCGCCCGGTTGATTTTCAGCCGGTTAATTTCATAATAATCGGATTCCGCACTGGCAGCACATTCCGGCGGTTGACCCGTGGCCGCTTTTTTGGCCGCGTCTCTGAGATTATTTTTATCCGGGCTGAAGACAAACTTCCGGGGAAACATGGTCACCCCCACCCTGCTGGTGGCATCAAAAAGCCGGGGTAAATCCTGCATCATGGTTTCCAGACGCGTGGGTTTCTGGAAAACCGTTTTTCCCGCATCCGCATATTTGGGATTCACAAATTCCGGAACCAGACCGGCGGATTTTTTGAGTACTTTCACATAGTTTTCCACAGCGATGATGATCACATTAATATTCCCCGGATAGGGAGACAAACCATCCGGTCCATTCACATCGCCCTCCGGATTCACGGTGGAGCGGAGCAAAGGATCCAACTGGTTGTATTCCACATTGATGGTCATCTTTCCTGCGGAGCTATTCTCCGGCACCAGAGTAGCAATTCCACCCACAGCCTCCTTTGCCACACGCGGGACAACAATAGAATTAAAATCCAGCTTTTCCCGGACACTCACGGAAAGAGCGGGCAAAAGTGCGTTCACAACCTGGGCGTTGGTGTCCTGGATGGCCGCCAGATATTTTTTCCCGTCTTTGAGAAGCTTTTCCGCCGTCCCCGTCTGGTGCATCAGAAGATGAATGTCCCCATGACCATGCGGCTTGAGCATCAGCTCATACCGGGACTTTTTTGCCAACCGGGCTTCATTGTCCAGAATGGCCGGAACCAGCTCCTGTTTTAAGAGAATCACCTGTTCAGGCTTCAATCCATAGTATTCATTTTCCCTCAGAATACGCCGCGTCCCATCCTCCGTGTCCCCGGATACCATGATAATGAAGGGAATGGTGGTGCGGCATCCAAACCTTTCGTGGTAAAGATTTTCCATGGCATAAATTGTCTTCGCATAAAAATGGATATAATTCAAAGACGACAAAAGCTCAAATGGAATGGCAATCTTGATGCCGGGATATCCCAGACGCTCCCCCAGACCACCCGCCACCATCACAATCGCCAATTGGCCAATCAAGGAAACCCCATGCTCTTCCGCTTCCTCCGCCCGATGGGCCATTTTGGAGAGATTTGTCATTTCCGGAGGCTGGGGACGGTAACCCGCAAACGGATTCTTGCCCGTCCGGGATTCTTCCAGAAGACGCCGTGCGTTCCTGATGTATCCGGAAATTCCGCCCGGATAATTTGTATCCACCCGGAGGAGGCTTTGCAGAAATGCTTTTTTCTGCTCCACTGCCTGGGATTCTTCCCAATCGGCAAAGAGATGTTCCTGCCCATTCTCCACTAATGTCTGAATGATCCGGATTTCTTCCGGGGTATAAACAGACTCTGCTATTTCTTTTTCCAGAAATGAATTCATCCTTTCCTCCTTAATGCCGATGGGCCGGTTTGTATAGATATAATAGATAAGGATTATGGAAAATTATAGTGCTTACGCACGCTTTTTGTGATATTCCATTCACAGTCCAGACCTTTGGGAAAGGAGACAAAATCACCAGGTTTGATTTCCCATTTTTTGTTCCCTGCGGTTATGGTAATCTCCCCTTCCAGAATATAGCACTCTTCCATGGAATCATAGTGCCAGTCAAAGCGGGAAACCTCTTTTTCCCACACCGGCCAGCGAAAGACACCCTTGCCTTCGAGGATTTTTTTGTCCAGTGTTTCAATTTTTACCTGCATAGTTAATCATACTCCGGCAAACTTTACGTCAAGCATTTCCCGCCCCATTCAATGGACAATTTTGGATTATGTTGGTTTTACCATTCTCTACGTTTGTTCATAACCCGGAAAATTCCAATGGAATGCAATTCGTTAAATACTCAGTATAATTTTATATTTTTTTATTGACGATGCAATCAGCATTATGCTATGTCAAAGAATCGGGATATAGTTTTCTACTCTCCAGATAATTTTGGGGAGAGAGGAATAAGTTGGAATTACAGTAAAGAATTTATTTGGGGCACAAAAACAAATTATTTTCTGAAATATGGGCGGAAGCATGAAAAAAGTACATTTTTCTTTTGGGATTAAAATTGGGGTGCTGATATCCGTTATTTCCATCCTTGCCATCA
>DYLW01000071.1 GCA_020721865.1 Leptospira biflexa
TTCGTGATAAGGGACTTTAATTTGCAACTAAAATCCGCCTTATGGGGTCGCTATCTGGGTTGCATATCCCTTTGGGAAAATTTTAATTGCGTTTTTTAAGGGAATCCCGGATTGCCCGGCTTTCTATATGGCTTTCTGGAAAAAAATGCAAAAAATCCGGAAAAAAAGTAAAAAGTGCTTGTCGTGTTGTGCACTGCACTATAAATGGAGCGTCCAAAGGGCACAGTCCAAAGGGCATAAAAAAACCTGTAAAGGAGAAAAATATGGAAGAATTGCTGAAAAAAGTTGTTAATCTTGGAATTGGGGCTTTCAAATCCGTGGAAGAAAACCTGGAAGATGCTTTCAAAAAAGCAGAAACCGGAATTAATGACCTGATTTCCAAGGGAAGTAATGCTAACGATGAAAACTCACAGAAAGTCAGAAAATATGTTGATGAACTGATGGTTTCCGTAAAAGAATACGAAGCCAAAGCAAAAGAAATTTCTGACAGCATAGTATCTGCTTTAAAAGAATTTGATCCCACAGGCGGAAAAACCATCGAAGATATCAAAGCTAAAATTGAAAGCCTGAGCGGAAAAGTAAAAGGTCAGAAATAAGAAAAAAATAATTTTTGGAAAAATCCGGCACTCGCCGGATTTTTTTTATCTGCGAAAACGTTCCATTACTATTATCAACAAAACCACAATAAAGAGCACCAATACTTCCCATGGGAATGGCCTCTCCGGAATTTGAGGAAATGACCCTGCGGAGGTAATCGCTTTTCCGCTCACCCGGGAGGCCGGCGATGGGTGATTTTCTCTGTTGGTGAAACCGGACAATATCCCAAAAAGCATATCCATATAGCCCGGATGGAATAATTCCCTCCGGGAAGGAGAATCTGGATCAAATAAAAAGATGATATCCCCGGAATTGGTTTTCAGGACGGCCGCTTCTCCGGAAGTGAAATGATACAGGATGGCTGGGGCGTCATCGCCTTGGGGGACGGAATATTCTGCCGCTCTTTTTACATGAATGCGAGACCCATCGGATAAGGTAAGGGAATCTGTAATGAATTTATTTTCCCCGGAAAACCAATAGATGTGGATTCCATCTCCGGAAACCGGATAGGATTCCAGCCGATGGAAGGACATGGGCAGGGAAGAAATTGTTGTGTCCGGTTTTTCCCGGAAAATATACTGGTTACAGTCCTCGCATGCCCGGAGTATTGCTTCCACGGAACGCGGCTTTTTTTCCTGGCGGGAGAAGGTGTAAAACCCCAGGGGCGGGACGGGAAATTTCAGGGTATTATCCTGGGTGTACCCATCACCAGTCAATTTTATAATAATATTATCGGGTTTTTCCGTATTGAGATGGGGCAGAATATGTTCATTTATTCCGTCCCGGGAAACAACAGAAAGGGTCTTCCCATCCCCTGCCTGTATGAGGACTTCTGTCCCGGGGTTTTTTACGGTGAACCGCAGGATCAGTTTGCGGTAATCGGCGGGATGCGTACCCAGGGAATACGATGTGAAATAATTATTATTTTTATCCGGGGAGGGCAGGGGGATAATTTTTATTCTCCGGGTATCCTCCAGTATTTCCTGGTAATTATCCTCCGGCAGAAACATATAAAAAATCCGGTCCGGATATTTCCGCTGGGTTTCTGCCAGTCTTGTCATGACTTCCGGATAGGAAATGGGTGTTTTTCTGTGGAGTTGATCCAGGGATAATGGAGACAGTCTTCCCGCATTCAGATCAGAAAGGGAATATACCAAACCATTTTTATTTCCCAAAATGCCACCGCAAAAATCCCGGTATTTTTCCAGAATTCTTCTGGTTTGGGTCGCATCAGTCTGGGTATGCAGGGTATCATCATAAAAACAGATCCCGGGATTCCGGGAATATTCCAACTGGGGTTGGGAAAGGAATACCACCAGGAAAAATACCGCCACAGACTGGAGCAGAAATTTCCAGAATCCGGAAGAAATCCTTGTTTGGGAATGTTCCTCTTTTAGAAAAACCAGAGACGGGATCACGCTTTTTTTTCCGTAAAACCGTAGAAAAAAATACGCGATCAGGGGAAACACAGAAAGGGGCAAAAGCCAGAGAGCGTATATATTTTGAAAATCCATCTATCCTTCCGTTCGATGGAAATTTTCCAGCGGGTTCCGGGAAGCGTCCATTTCTGCATAGGAAAACCCATGGGAAAACAATTCTTTTTTTCTCTGCTCCACTCCGTTTTTCCGGATGGCCGTAAATTGGGCAGGGTGGGGTGCGTAATAGGATTCTTTTGTTTCTGCATCCAGAAGAAAGCGGGAGGACGATGGCTCCTCTTCCTGCGGGACGGTAAGATGCAGCAGGTGCAGGCGGTTTCCCAAATTTCCATAATCCCGCAGAATGCCAGAGAATTCCATGCGGTAGTGGTAAAGATCTGTGATCCAGACCACGGAGGCGGTTTTATACTCCTGGCGAAAAAATCGGGGAAGGATGTTATCCAGAACTGGATTCTTTTCCGGAAAGTGCATCAGGAAATGGTCCAGAAGAAATAGGTGGTTTTTTTCCGTGATCCGGAGGAATATATTTTCCTGTGGGTTCAATCCATCCAAATGGAATGTCAGGTTATCTCCGTCCTCCAGAGCCCGCCATCCCAGAGAAAGACCAATGAGCCGGGAAGTGTGGAGTTTTTCCGGATACATGGTGACAGATGCGGAGAGATCCAGACGTATGGATTTATTTTCCGGAATTCTGTGTGTCCCGGTTTTGACCACCATTTTGCGGGAGCGGGCGTAGTATCGCCAGTCCAGACGCCGGATATCTGCCCCCGGATAATATGGGGTGCGTTCCAAATAGGGATCTTCGTGTCCAGTACGCTGGACGGGATGGTTTCCAAATCCGGTAAGATTCCAGAAGGGGGAGGTGGTCTCTCGGTATTTCCGTATGTTGAGGAGAAAATGTTCCAGAGAAATTAAATGTCCAGACATTGGGATAAAAATTCGTCCACCGTGATGCCATCCGCAGCGGCAGCATAGTTCAGGCTTATCCGATGACGAAGCACCGGGAAAAATACTTTTTCCAGGATTTTCTCATGGACGACGGGTTCTCCGGAAATGGCCGCTTCCGCCTGTGCGGCATGGAGGAGCATCTGGGTGGCACGCGTACCGGCACCATACCGGGCGTAGCGGGATGCTATGGGGCTTTCCTTGCTTGGCCGGGTGTTTCTCACCGATCTCACCAGAGATAAAAAAACATTTTCCGGGACGGGCACAGAACGCAGAGCCTTTCTCCAGTTTTCCAGATCCGGGCGGATGGTTATGGGTTCAATGCTTTCTATGAGCCGATCCGGGTGGTCCAGCAAAGCAATGCTTATTTCCTCATTCTCTGTGGGGTAGCTGAAATCCAGATAAAAGAAAAATCTGTCCACCTGTGCTTCCGGGAGAGGATAGGTTCCTTCCAGTTCAATGGGATTACGAGTGGCCAGCACAAAAAAAGGTTCCGGAAGCCGATGCGTTTCATTTCCCAGACTGACGGTTTTTTCTTCCATGGCCTGGAGCATCGCACTCTGGGTTTTGGGCGGCGTCCGGTTAATTTCATCGGCCAGAAGAATATTCGTGAAAACGGGACCCTTCTTCAATGAAAAGACAAATTCTTTTCTGCCACTTTTATCCGGTTTTTCCTGCAGAATTTCCGAACCCAGAATATCCGAGGGCATGGTATCCGGAGTGAACTGGATTCGGCGGAATTCATAATCCCATATCCGGGCAACCGTCCGTATGGCCAGGGTTTTCCCCAGCCCGGGCAGGCCAGAAATAAGTACATGTCCACCATTAAGGAAAGCGTTAATAATGAGGGAAACATTTTCCTGCTGTCCAATAACAATACTTTTGGTTTTTTCCATACTCTGGCCGGCAAACTCCCGAATCTCATGGAGAACCCTTTGGGTGCCATAGTCATCGGCCCTGCCGGCTTTGCTGTTCTTACTTGAACGGAGAGACATTACTATTACTTTTTCTTATGTCTATCCTGTCTTCTTTTTTTCTTACGTTTATGATTGGCTATTTTCCATCGTTTACGTTTTTTTCCACTGGGCATAATGCCTCCTTCTTTAAAGGGTCAGAAAATGTTTTTTTTATCCACTGTAAAGAAAGTTATTTTCACTCTGTATGGGGAAGCCACCCTATCCTAATGAAACCAACAAGGGTGGAGCTTCTGATGGCTAATCCCAAAAAAGCGATGTGGAAACTGGCTCTCCCTCTGATGGCTGGCATGAGCGTCCAGACCATTTATGCCACCACAGATATGATTTTTGTGGGACAAATTTCGCCCATTGCCATAGCTGCCGTTGGTTTTAATGCCCCTCTGCTGTTCCTGGTTATGGGGATCAGTTTTGGGCTGGGGGTGGGATTCACCTCTGCTATTGCCCGGAACATGGGTGCAAAAAATGCGGAGGGGGTATCCAAAACCGCCACCAGTGCCCTTCAGTTGAGTCTTATTTTGGGGCTGATTCTGACATCCACCGGATTGTTATTCCGCACATATATTTTTTCCTTGTTGGGTGCTACAGAAGAAATCACACCGGAAGCGGAAAAATATTTTGCTGTAATGGCGTCCGGAGCATTTTTCAGCGTGGGGGCCATCATGCTCCGGAGTATGTTCAACGGGGAGGGCAATACGGTCACCCCCATGATATACCAGGGACTGGGTACGCTCATCAACATCATTCTGGATCCCCTTTTTATCTATACTCTGGAACTGGGGGTTTCCGGTGCCGCCCTGGCTACTGTATTCAGTGAAATATTTGTCTTTTCCGCTCTTCTGTATCAGGGACAGTGGAAACAAAAGTTGCATGCTACTATTTTTCCTTATTTGAAAAGTCTCCATTGGAAAGAAATGGCCATTGCATTCCGGATTGGGATTCCTGCGTCCTTATCCATGGTTATCATGGCCTTGGGTGGGGCTGTCTTTAACTTCATTCTGATTCGGTTTTCATCGAATGCGGTGGCAGGATACCAGATTGGTGGCAGGATTGACCATATCTTTTTTGTGCCCACCATGGCCATAGCCAATGCTCTTGTGACCATGGTGGGAATGTATTACGGGGCAAAAAGGAAAGACCAGATGACGGAGATCATCCTGTATGGCTTCAAAAACGGTGTTTTTATTGGAATTGCCTTGGGGGCCATCTTCTACATTTTTGCCCGGCAGATCACGGCAATTTTTACCCCGGATATCCTTGTGCGGGAAATAGCAGTTTCCTATACCCGGAGTATTGTCTTTGCATTTCCTTTTATCGTGGTGGGTATTCTGTCCGGAAGGATTCTCCAGGGTCTGGGGATGGGTTTTCCTTCTCTTATTATTACCTCTGTCCGGGTGGTGCTGATCAGTGCTCCTTTGTCCTGGGTTTTTATTTTCATTCTGGACAGACCTATGGAGTATGTCTGGTATTCGATGATCACCGCCAGCATTGTGGCCTCCAGCCTCTCCCTTTTCTGGGTCAAGCGTCGCATCTATGGCATACCAGAAAGCGATTAGGTGTCGTCACCCCGGG
>DYLW01000031.1:0-5970 GCA_020721865.1 Leptospira biflexa
TATCCCCACACCCAAAACCATAGAAGCCTTCCACAGAATCCTCACATCCCTCCAGGAAAAAAATACCGCCCGTGCGTTTACCATCACCGCCGTCTATGGCACCGGAAAATCCGCCTTTGGCCATTATGTCGCGTGCGTGCTGGGCTTGCATCCGGATACCAAATCGGCCGCCCAAAAAATTCTGCACAACACCATACCACAAAAAAACACAAACAAAAAAAATGCCCAAGAAATCCAGAAAAAAGTGAATAAAATTTCCCTGTGCCGGGGAATCGCCACCGCCACAAGAGAACCCATCGGCAAGAGCGTCCTGAAAGCCCTCCACCATGCCACCCGGGATCTGGAAATGCACCCGGATACATTGGCCGATGTGCCCGCACTCCGGAAACTCCAAAACCGGATAATGGAATCCATCCGACAAAGCGAAAACCCACAAGCCCACACGGATATCATGGACATATTAAGGGAAACAACCCGGCTCACCCCCGGCGGTGTGCTGCTGATCCTGGATGAACTGGGCAAAGCCCTGGAATACTCCGCCAGCCGGAAAATCACAGACGCCTCCCCCGCATCCGACCTGTACCTCCTGCAACAGATCGCGGAAATGCCCGCAGTGGACGGAAAGCCGGTGGTGTTTCTGGGCCTGCTGCACCGGTCCTTCGCAGACTATGGAGGGGAACTTTCCAAAGACGCCCGCAGCGAATGGGCAAAAATACAGGGGCGGTTCGAGGACATTCCTCTCTGGGATAGCCCAGAAAATTCCTTCAGTATTTTTGCCTCCGCATTCACATCCTCCCGGATTACCGGGGCACAAAAATGGGCGGAGGCGTGGACGGCGGAATTCACGGAAAATCCAGCCCTGTCCCGCGTGAGCCCGGAGCTGTGGAAACGTCTCTATCCCCTGCACCCGGTGACCGCCCGCCTGCTGCCGCTGGTGAGTGCAAAATATGCACAAAATGAACGCTCCGTTTTCACGTTCCTCACCGGCAATGAACCCCGCTCCTTTGTGCAGTTTATACAGGAAACCCCGCTTTCCCGGGATATGCCCACACTGCAACCCCACCATCTGTATGACTACTTCATTGAATCCGGCGGCTCCGGATTTTCAATGGGGACAAATTATATGCGATTGGTGGAAGTGCATGAACTGGTGCGGGAAGCCCAAACCCTGGGGGAAGAAGACCAGAAAATCATCAAAACCATCGGCATTTTTAACCTGGTCTCCTTTTCCTCTGAATTGCGGGCATCCAAAAAACTGGTGATCCAGTCTCTCATAAACCATCCGGCCGATGAAGAGACAAAGAAATATTATACCCAAAGACTGGATGCCCTCATCCAACGCGGGATCATCCTCTACAGAAAAAACCCGGACGATCTGCGGCTCTGGCAGGGCTCTGACTTTGACTTCGACCGCGAACTCTCCGCCACTCTGGAAAAATTAAATGCCCCCGTGGCCAGCATCCTCAACCGGGAGTTTTCCCTCGCTCCCCAGATTGCCCAGAAACACAGCCTGGAAACCGGAACCCTCCGCTATTTCTTCCGCTATTTTTATGACCCGGAAACCGGGGAGAACGGAAACCCCCCCCATCCCGCCGAATGCGATGGCATCGTCCTGTATCCTCTATCTGGTGACAGTCACCTTCCGGTGGTGACAGTCACTTCTCCGGTGGTGACAGTCACTTTCCCGGTGGTGACAGTCACTTCTCCCCATTCCGGCAGATTGGTGCATGCGGCCAGGGAATTTATCGCAGCAGGGAAATTATTAAAGGAACACCCTGCCGTACAGACAGACGCCATCGCCCGGAAAGAAGTGAAATTTTATATAAAACAGAAAAAAGAGGAGATCCGGGAACTCGCTGAAAGAATATTTTCCATCCGCAACCCGGAAGTGACTGTCACCCTTGATGGAAAACCGGCCAAAATCAGCAAATCCACCCGATCCGCCGGCCTGGGGGCGTATCTCTCCACGGTCTGTGACTCCATCTACGAAGTGGCGGGCACCCGATACTCCCTGAATAATGAGCTGATCAACAGAAGAGAACCTAATTCCGGAGCCGCACGGGCACAGAAAATCCTGATGGAAGCCATGCTGCTCCACCCGGAACTCGCCACCTTTGGCCTTTCCGGCAACGGACCGGAAGTGACCATCTACCGCTCCCTGCTGGAAAAAACCGGGATCCATCGGCAAAATCCCCAGACGGGAGAGTATGAATTGGGGGAACCGCACCCGGAATCCGGAATCTGCCCCGTTTTTAAGCGACTGGAGGAATACTGCCAAAGTGCCGTGCACTCGGCAAAGCCCATCGACGCTATTTATCGCGAACTGTCCCTTCCGCCCTATGGAGCCCGGATGCCTGTCTTACCCCTCCTTTTTGTCGTGTTGATGAAGATATACGAAAACCAGCTCACCATCTACAAGGAAGGTTCTTTCATAGCAGAACCGGGCTTTGAGGTCTATGAATTGCTCGCAAAAAGGCCGGAGAATTTCTCCGTGAAATTTTTTGCTATCGATGGGCTGCGGAGGAGTTTTTTCCAGGAGATGGTCCGCATATTTTCCCGTGGTGACAGTCACTTCCCGGGGAAATCCAATAGTGGTGACAGTCACTTCCCGGGGAAATCCAATAGTGACAGTCACTTCCCGGGGAAATCGCATGGTGACAGTCACCTTCCGGGGAAATCCAATAGTGACAGTCACTTCCCGGGGAAATCCGCAAAAATGCCCATTTCACCATTGGCCATCGTGAAACCCCTTATCCGCGTGGTGGCACAGATTCCGGAATTCACCCGGGAAACCAAAAGAATCTCAGAGGAAGCCCGGAGAGTAAGAACCATTCTCAGAGAAGCCCGGGAACCGGACACCCTCCTTTTCCAGGATCTGCCTTCCGCATTCGGGATGGAGCCGTTCCTTCCAGATGCCCCGGAGAATAAGGAAAAAGCCCGGCAACTGACCATCCGTCTGTCACTTGCTCTTCAGGAAATCCAGTCCGCCTATGAAAACCTTCTGGAACATCTTTTCCTGCTGGCCAAATCTGCCTTTGACCCCCAGGGCGTCATGGAAATCCACACCTTGGATCATCTGCGGGACTTCCTTTCCGTGCATAGTGTTCCCATGAGAGATAAAATTCTGGATCCGGAGATGAAACGCGTGCTCCATATCTGCCTGGACAAAAAAATGGAATCCCGTGCTTGGCTGGAAGCCTTTGCCATGGTGCTGGCGGACAAGCCACCCCGCTATTGGAAAGACACGGATATTGACCGCTACGAAAATCAACTGTCACTATTCTCCCGCCGGTTCCACAACCTGGATTTTATCCTGATGGACAAACGGGGCAGAGTATCCAGGGGGTTTGATGCTAAAATGGTGACAGTCACCTACCGGGATGGAACCGAGAAAAGAGATATTCTCCCCATCCCGGAAAACTACGACCCGCAGGCCGAGCTGGAAAAACTGGGAGTGGATCCCCAAATCTACCAGAATATACTGAATAACCATGGATTAAGAAACGCCTTGGCCATCACGCTCCTGGAACTGTCCCTGGAAACGTCCCCCAAAGAAATCCACATCCACCCCGGCAAAGATAACGGAATAGGAAAAGATAACAAAAACAGTGAAAACCCATCGGCGGGGAAAGGAAAACATGTCCGCTAAAGTGAGGCATATTCTGGGACTCTCCGGTGGAAAGGACAGTGCCGCTCTGGCCGTATATATGCGGGACAAAGTGCCGGAAATGGAGTACTTCTTCTGCGATACCCACAAGGAACTGGACGAAACTTACGACTTTATCAATCGGCTGGAAGCCCGGCTGGGAATCCATGTCCAGAGACTGGAAGCGGAAAAGGGATTTGACCACTTCCTGGAGCTCTATAACGGATTCCTGCCATCGGCACAGCAACGATGGTGCACCATTATGATGAAATTAAAACCGCTGGAAAAATTCGTGGGCGATGATGATGCCATCAGCTATGTGGCCATCCGTGCCGATGAAAAACGCATCGGATATGTCTCCACCAAACCCAACATCAAACCGGAATTCCCGTTCCAGAAAGACGGCATTGTGCTTGCGGATGTGCACCGGATTTTGGAGGAAAGTGGCATCGGCCTCCCGGAATACTATAAATGGCGTAGCCGCTCCGGATGCTACTTCTGTTTTTTCCAGCGTAAGATTGAATGGATACGGCTCCAGGAAAACCATCCGGATTTATTTGAAAAAGCAAAAGCCTATGAAGCAGCCCATTCCGACGGCCGCAAATATACATGGAACGATGGCGAAACCCTGGATCAAATCCTGGCCCGGAAGGACGCCATCATTGCCGATTACGAAGCCAGGCAGAAGAAGCTCCGGGAGAACAAACCCAACAAAACCCTGTTAGAGGTGCTCCAGATGGAGACAGACAATCCCTCCGATGATGGGGAGAAGCCCTGTTTTATGTGTATGTTGTGACAGTCACCTTTATAGAAGTGACTGTCACCTTGTACCATCCCGCTATAAAGATAATCTGCGGATTGACTGAAAAGGGAAAATCATCCGCCGGATTATTTTAAATTATCGGTCTGCTACGGATACCGAGTGGAAATATCCGTATATTTTTCTATTTTTATCGAAGAAATTAGATATATATATCGCTAAATATGACGTAAATTTTCAGTGCAGAACTGGTCCTGTTGGTTTGGATTAAAATAAAATTAATCCGGCGTCTTCCCGAATCGTATTGGGGAAAGCCCGCAAATTCAACACCGATCAGGATGGGAAATCGTAACTCTGGCCCATCTGAATCGCCCCATAATTCGGGAAATTATTATATGGGAAAAAAATTTAATAATCCTTTTATGTTAAGATGGAATTTACAAGCCTTTGCCACGATAATTTTTTAAATGGTATAATTCCCTTAACTGCCGGACCACGTTTTTCGCCCCGGAGAAATAGCGATAGATCTGCTCACGGGGTCGCTTGCTCAGGTTAAAGCTGAAAATGGGATTTTTGTACCGGAGGGCTTTTAGCAAGGCAGCGGCGGTTTTTTGTGCACATTGGGCGATGGATTTTTTTATCTTCCTTATTAGTGCCTGCAGGTATGCGATCACATCGGCGGGGATGGCGTCCAAGTCCACCAGATTCCCAAAAGCTGGCTCTGGCTGATCGGAGTTCATAATTGTATGGCCAAAATGATAGAGGTAGTCCATTGGGTCTTCCACCATGCCTGCCCGAACCGGGTTGAGCAGGATGTAGCGCATGACGTTACGCAGGTATTTTTTCCCCCGGACGATTTTACTGCTGAAACGTTCTTTCCAATTGTGGCCGCCTTTTTTGTCGTGCAATTTATTGAATTCGAAAGAGAACCTTCCGTTTATGTACCTCATGACGGCACTGATGTCTCCAAATTTGTGGTTGGGCCGAATGAGAATATGGATATGGGTGCTCATAATTGAAAAAGCGAAGACCTTGAATTGGTATTTTTTCTTAGCTCGTTCAAAAATATCCAGGAATAGCAGGATGTTGGGGATTTTTTTCTCATCCTTCGCGTCAAAGATATAATCTTCGTTGTTTTCTTGGGTGGAGACGTGGTAGATTTCTTCCACGTCGGGGTTTTTCACTCTTGGGTATCTGGCCATGTTTAGCTCCTTTGTCAATTTGGTTTTCTGGTTATATATGAAAATTTTTTGTATGAATTTTATCAAAAACTCAGATAATTTGAATAAAATTTATAAAAAAAATGCATTTTTTTTGAAGCCCTTAGGTGACAGTCACTTTTTTTATAGGGACAGTCCCATATCAGAAAACACATGGATAACCATGAATTTATGAAGGGTTATTTCCGGTTGGAGATATGCGGGAGGGAGAACATTCGGTGGGTCTAATCACCCAAATGTCTGGATATTCATACTGAATGACACCATAAATAGGGGATTGGCACCGGTGGTTCGGTCATATCCTCCGGAGTGACAGTCATATCCCCCGGAGTGACAGTCACCCC
>DYLW01000031.1:6070-30613 GCA_020721865.1 Leptospira biflexa
GAGTGACAGTCACCCCCTCCGGAGTGACTGTCTCCTGGTCGTTTCCCCCCCTTAATAGTTATTGACTGCCAGAAAACACCTTTGATTGTATCGTATGAATCAAAAATCTTCCCACTTGGTATGGCTGCAGGATCCGCCAAACCGGTTTGATCTATTGATAACAGGTAAAGAAAGGGATATTGAAATTCAGAATGATTTTTTTTCTTGGAAAGATTTTAAGGCATCCTTGGATTTTTTGAGCAGTCAGGAGGAATCCATTTTTATTGTGGATGTTGAAACGGAGAGCCAGGTTGGATTATTAAAATCCAGCATTATTCCAGGATTGAAGGCGAGGCAAATTGTATTTTTTCTTACCCCCATGGCCCAGCGTTCGGAGGTAAAGGAGTTTATTCAGGATAACGAACATTTTTATCGTATTTTGAAACCTGTACACAAATCAGAACTATTGGTTTGCCTCCAGAAAACACTCATGCTCCGTTGGTATAAGAATGAGTTGGATGCACGGGAAAACGAAGAGTTGGTTTGGTTACGGCGAATTGAGAATTTATTTGAATTATCCCGTAGTGAGTTATTGGAAAAGGAAAAAACAAATATTGCTTATGAGCATTTAATTGAATATGAGGAATCTCTGCTGAATGAGCAGAAAAAAATCAACTCTGCCTTGATGGAGCTGCATGAATTCAAAGACAAGACCAAAGCGGAATGGCAGAAAGAAAAAAAGGCCAGGGAGACCTTGGAAAATATGTATTCCCAGGAATTGATGGATAAGGATAAAACCTTGGCAGCCCAGGAGCAGCTTCTGGATTATTCCAACAGGGAGAAGGAAGTGTTGCGTAAGGTTTTAGATGAATTCAAACGCGAGGGAGTTTTACCCAGGGATAAAATTGAAATGATTCTGAAAAACCAGCAGTCACTGATTGAAAAAATCGAGCGGTTTCTGAATTAGTATGCTGAAAGACAAATGGAATCGTCTTTTGGTGCGGGTAGGGGATTTCCTGAATCGTTCCCGTTCTCCCCATACCGTCAAGCAGATCACCATTTATGTTTTTGGGACTGCCTTTTTTATTGGTGCGTACATTCTTTCCATACCCTATCTGGATATTGAAATTCCATACCATCCCGGAGACATAGCGGAAGAGGACGTTCGGGTGACGCGGGATATACGTTATGAATTGACCGATGAAACCCGTAAGCTGAAGAAACAAGCTTATGAAAAGGAGAGAATGGTCTTTGATAGAGATTATTCTATTCTAAAAGAAATAATCGATGAAATTAAAACAGAAATAGAAATTCTGGAAAAAACCTCTCAGGAAAAAAAGGCTGTGGAGCTTGCACGGGAGCGGTTGCCATATTTAAATAAAAATTTCTATTTCCAGGACAATGATGTTAATATTTTAATAAATTTCAAGGACTTCCGGAAAATGCTCAATTGGGCATTGGAATACACAACTTACATATATGATCATTTTGGGGTTATGGCTGCTCCTCTGAGCGGAAAACAGATTCTGGAAATGGAGGCAAATGGGGTTGTGGTGCGTACCATAAATACAACGGATGATCAGGATGAGCGTATCTGGGAGTCCGGAAGGTTATATTCTGCAAAGGATTTATTCGGTAATGTGGCCTTTTCCCGTCTCACGGATATCCGTTACCAGGCTTTTGCTGCCAATATTCCAGTTTCCATCCAGAAAATAATCATGTTCCGGGTTCTGCAGTTATATTCCACTCGGCCATACATGAAATTCAACGCACTTCTGACTCACAAAAGAAAAGAGTCAGCCACGGAGAATGTGCATCCAGTAACGGGAAGGCTGCAAAAGGGCACAGTCTTAGTTCGTGCCGGTGATCCGGTGACAAAAGAAGCTTTTGAGAAAATAAATATTCTGAATTCCCAGCGGAAAACCCTGAATTACAGAAATATTCTGGGGATTATTCTGGTGCTTTCCATTTTATCCATGGCTATATCATTTTATGTGATTCGGTTTTCCGGGTTGCGTTTCCGGGATTTTTCTTCCCAGGTGATTCTTCATTCTCTGGTTTTGACTGTATATCTTTATGGATTTTTCATTTTCAGAATTCCATTTGTTATTGAAAGTGGCATATATTTCCCACTGTTTGTTCCTTTCACCTATGTCAGTATTATGACCGGGGTTCTTTTTGGTGCCCGGATTGCACTATCTGTGGGAATTTTTTCATCCTTTTTCCTTTATATCCTGAGTGGATTTGATGAGAGCTCCATGATCCTTTATTTTGTCATGATTATGGCAGGTATTTATACCTCCCATAAAATGGAAAAACGGACGCATCTGTTTAAAGGTGCTATGATAACTGCTCTTTCCATGTCCGGGGTTGTCATAGGGATGGATCTGATTTTGGCCCGATGGGGGAATCTTACGCTGCTCCAGGTCATCATCGCCGTGGTGAACGCCTATGTGGGGTCCATTCTGGTTTCTCTGGTGCTTCCTGTCTATGAGACCATCTTTAATCTTCCCACACGTTTCCGGCTGGCAGAATTGCTGGACACCATGCATCCCCTGGTTAAGAAGCTTTCAGAAAAGGCTCCCGCCACCTATACGCATTCCATCATGATGTCCAGTCTTTCGGAACGGGCAGCCTTGGCCATTAATGCGGACGCTCTTCTGGTGAAAGTGGGATGTCTTTATCATGACATTGGAAAAACAAAGAATCCGGAGTTTTTTACAGAAAATAAAATTTTGCTGGATTCGGATAACCGGTATTCAACTGGTTCCCTGCCTCCGTTGGATTCTGCCCGGATGGTCATCAATCATGTGGTGGAAGGCATTGAATTGGGGAAAGCCCATCGGCTGCCGGAAAAAATCATCGCCTTTATTCCGGAGCACCATGGGACCACTCTGGTACAGTATTTTTATCACCAGGCTCTGGAGAAAAAGAATCATGCCAAAAACGCCCCTGTTGTTCATAAAATGGATTTTCAGTATCCCGGTCCCAAACCCCAGACAAAGGAAACGGGCATTGTCATGATCGCGGATTCTCTGGAAGCCGCTGCCCGCAGCATTGAGAAACCCTCGGAGGAGGCCTTCCGCAATCTGATTGACCGAATTGTGAAAAATAAAATGGCGGAAAAACAACTGGAGGAAAGCGGGCTCACCATTGGGGATCTTCGAAAGATTGAGGATGCTTTTTTGGAGGTGCTTCTGAGTGTTTACCATGGGCGTATCAAATACCCCACCCAGAGCCAGACAAATAAACTGGTAAAAAAAGTAGAAAACAGGAAAAAACCCAGCGTTTCTGTAGAGAAAAAGTAATCAACAATCAGCATGAATAACTTCCAAAAAATCTGGAATCTTTATTTCTCCGGCATTTCCGCAAAGCAGTGGAGAATTCATCTCCTTTTATTCATGGCCACCTTTATTACCACCACCATCACTGGAATGGAAATGGCTCTGACTCGTGAGCCGATGGGTGCATTTTGGCAGGGGCTGGGTTATTCATTTTCTATTATGATAATTCTGACGGCACATGAAATGGGGCATTATGTAATATCCAGAAAATACGGAGTGGATGTGTCGCTTCCGTATTTCATCCCCGTGCCTTTTTTTCAGGGTTTTGGGACTCTGGGTGCGTTTATTAAAATGAGGAGTCTTCCACCGGGTCGCCATGAGTTGTTTGATATTGCTTTCTGGGGTCCCGCTATGAGTTTCTGGCTTTCTATCCCCATTTCCATTATTGGTATTCTTTTGTCGGAAGTTCATCCAATACCGGACCAGCATCCCGGCGTATTTATCACTTATGGGGATTCTCTGATTTTCTATTTATTTACCCATTGGATTTGGGATATTCCGGCAGGATATGACATATTTATTCATCCGGTTGCTTTTGCAGGGTGGGCGGGTTTTTTTGTGACTGCTGTCAATTTATTCCCCATCTCCCAGTTGGATGGGGGACATATTGCGTATTCTGTTCTGGGGCACAGGCAGAAGGAGCTGGCCACATTTTTTATTATTGTTTTGCTTTTGCTTTCCCTGAAATACACTGGATGGCTCTTCTGGATTGTTGTTCTGTTTATTATGGGATTAAAGCATCCGCCCATGGAATACCACTGGTACAATCCTCAGCCTTTGGATAACAAGCGATTTCGTCTGGCAATTATATCACTTTTTATTTTTGTCATCACCTTCATTCCCTTCCCAATGGATATAAATTATTCTGAAAATCCATCGCCGGTAGCACCGGAGAAGGAGATAATTCCGGAAAGTCTTCCGGGACAGGAATTTATACAGCATAATGAAGGAAATCCAACTTTACCGGATGTTAAGAGTGCAAAGAATCGGCTTTAGATGGAGATTTTATATCTTACGGATGTGCATGATAACCTGAAAGGGCTCCGGAGTATTGTATTAAAAACCCATGCCGATTTATATATCTTTTCAGGGGATTTAATATATAAGGCTTTTCTGACCGAAGATAAGCTGTACAGCTATCTGGAGTTACAGGATGAATTTCAGCAGTTTTTATCTAAATTGAAACTGGACGTGAGTCCTTTTGAGCTTTCTGTGATGATTCTGGAGGAACCGGAAAAGTATCCTCCCCAGTGGCAGGGAAAAGCGGATCTATACAGGATTCTCTTCAAACAGGCGGCGGAAAATATGAAAACCCGCTATCAGATTATTTACAATCTGGTGAAAAAATATTCCCGTGCTCCGGTTATTTTCATCCCCGGAAACTATGACATGGACCTCCAGTATACCGCTCTTTACCAGATGGATATGCATAAAAAATGCAAAACAATCGACGGGATAAAATTTTCCGGATATGGAGGAGCTCCGGTATTCACTCCGGGTATCCCCCAGAAAATTTCCGTTGTGTTTGACGAATACAAGGAAAATGGGAAACTCTACAGCGAGCCCTATGAACATTTTAACCGTTGTAAACCGGACGTCATGATTATCCATAATCCGGCTTATGGTACTCTGGATAAAATACAGGGGCGGGGACACGCTGGTTCCTGGGGAATCCGCGAGTACATTGATGAGAATTATCCGCTACTGGTTTTATCTGGTCATGTTCATGAGGATTTCGGTTTATTGAAAATTGGAAAAACCTGGTGTCTGAATTCCTCCAATTTTGGGGGAGTGGATTCTCTTTATGGTGTACAGGAAGGCGGGACATTTGTTAAACTGGTTTTAAGGAAGAGTAGTGGATCTGAAGTTTATCTAAGAAAATTAACCCTTTTTCGTTTGGTAAATGATGACATATATCCGTTGACCGATATTGAACTGGACAAAAATATGCGAGCTTCCGAAAAAGTGCTGAATACGAAATATTATCGGGGAGATTTCCTCCGATGAGAAACCCATTTCCGGACAATCCGGTTTTTAAGAATTTCCTGGGTTTGAAAAATTCCTTCCGCAAGTATTCCACCGTGGAAGCAAAAAGAAGAACCAGGGAAATTGCCAAGATAGCCCGGATTATCTATGACTCCGGAACGGAACTGGCCTTTGATCTGGTGGGCTCTGTGAATTTTGGGATTGCAGATGAAAAATCTGATGTGGATATGATTATTTATCTGGACTGTGGCAATGAAGAGGAAGCGGATTACCAGAACTGTCCATCCCTGAAATTCTTTGAACGTCTGGTATTAACATCTCTTTTGAGGGAAATCAGCAATCGGCCTTATAAAATTGAAGTGGTGGATGCAATCAATCTGCGCCGTTTAAAGAAAAAAATTGAAATGGAAGATTTCACGGATGACATTATTTATCGTTTTGTTTTTTACCGTACCATCTGCCGGGGGGTGAATAAAAGAATTTTGCGACCTTATGAAAAATCCCTGATGTCCAATAAATTTCTGTTCTCTCTCGCTGAAGAAAGACTCACGGAGGTTCTCATTGAATTTACAAAGACCAGTACTCACCGCCGCTCGTTTGGAAAATATATATCCCGCCTCAAAGAAAATGAGGTCAAACTACCGCCATCAATTTTAATGAAGGTAAAAGATTATCTGGATTCTCAGTAATTCACAATAAACTGGTTTCACTTTTTATCATGTCTTCCAGCGTCTGGGGTTTACGGATGATTCGGAAGGAATTATTTTCCAGCAGATATTCCGGGACCATGGGACGGGAATTATAGTTGGAGGACATGGATGCAGAATATGCTCCAGAATGTGCTATGGCCAGTCTGTCTCCGGGGTTGATGGGATACACCGGATATTTTTTCAGAAAGAAGTCACCGGTTTCACAGATGGGGCCCACAATATCATGGGGGATTTGCACCCGGCCATTCCGTACAAGGGGCAGGATGGGATGGAATGCTTGGTATAGTGCGGGACGGATCAGCTCACTCATTCCGGAATCTGTGATGGTGATGCGGTAGTCTTTTTTAAACTTGTTATACGTAGCGTGGGTCAGAAGGAGTCCGGAATATGCGGAGATAAACCGCCCCGGCTCCAGAATGATTCTGTATGGAAATTCTTTTTTTACGCCTTCCAGATAAGCCAGAAGGGACTGGACGGGGAATTCCTTTGCGTCCGGATCATTGGCCAATGGATGCTCATAATCTATGCCAAAGCCTCCGCCGATGGATATGTACTCAAAAGTCGTTTTTAATTCTTCTGGAATTTGTGAAGCCATCGGCATCAGAATTTCCAGAGTTTTTTTGTACGGCTCCACATCCAAAATCTGGCTCCCGATATGAGCCTGCATCCCCACCAACGCCAGTGAAGAGGAATTATGGAGAATTTCCAAGGCAGAGGAAAATTCATAAACCGGGATTCCGAATTTATTTTCCTCTTTGCCTGTGGAAATATACGCGTGGGTATTTGCAGATACATCCGGGTTCATCCGCAGGGCCACTCCAGCCTTTTTTCCCATGGAGCGGGCAATCCGGGAAATGGACTCCAGCTCTTCCAGAGATTCCACATGGAAAGCTTTGATCCCGTACTCCAGAGCGTTCCGGATTTCTGGAAAGGTTTTTCCCACCCCGGCAAATACAATCCGCTCCGGAGAAATGTCGGCTACCTTTGCCCGGAAGAGCTCCCCGCCGGAAACTATGTCCATGCCAAAAAGCGGATTATCTCCAATTATCTTTAATATGGAAACATTGGAAAGTGATTTTACCGAATAAAAAAATTCCGGCTTATTGGATTTTTCCCGAATCCCGGAATGCTGGAAATATGACAACCGATGCAGAAGAATATCTTTATGGTAAAGATAGAACGGACCAGTGTAAGAATAGTCCCGCTCCAGTTCTTTTTCTATGAGTGTGACCATTTCCACAAGGTCGGTGTTTTTCCAGAAAAGATTATTGTCCTGGTATTCGTAATACATATTTCCTCTTGTTGGTTGATTTTTAATTATGTTTACATTGATGGCTGCGTTCGCCGGCGGTCTGGGTCGCAAAATTCCGGATTTTATCAAAAACCGTTTTGATGGAATTGGCACGGGTGGAGGAGAGCTGGCTGCCCAGCCCGATTTTTTCAATGAACGCAATATCCGCTTGCAGGATTTCCTCCGCCGGATGGCCAGAAAATATGTTGGTAAGAAGAGATAAAATTCCCCGCACTATCATTGAATCTCCATCGGCATAAAAAAAACAAACGTCCCCTTTGTTTTCTGCATGGAACCATGCCAGGGACTGGCATCCGTGGATTAAGTGGGCATCATCCTTTTTATCTTTTGGGAAGCTGGACTTTGCAGAAAGCTCCATCAGATATTCAAATTTCTCCTCCATGGTATCCAGGATGGACATGTCCTCAACTGTCATTTTTATTTTTTCCTGTATGCTTTGTGTGTTCATAAATTGTCCTTAATATTGATCATACTTTTATAAATAATAATTACGCTTTCATAATAAAACGGATCAGAAAGGAATATGTCAAGCTGAATCCCATCATGGATATGGCAAGAGGAATTAATTTTTTAAGGGTTCCATAAAGGGAGGTTTTAAAATATTCTGCGGTGACAATCAGGCACACATGGACGGGAGAAAGCATCATACCCATATAACCAAAGCCATAGGCAAGGGTTGTATAAAAATATAAATCCCCTGCCGATGGATTTTGTCCCAGAAGACTGATGACCACAGGGAAACCGGCACCCACAAATCCAATAGCCAGCCCCGTGGTGATTCCAGCCATAAATGGGATAAACGCAACAATCCAGAGAGGAGAAATATTCCAATGCTGCAATTCTGCATGGACATGATCCATCACAGAGAAGGGGCTCCCACCCATAATCTGGGGTTCCAGAAACGCCCCGTATATACGAATTGCAGTAACAATGATAATAAGGGAAAATGTCTTTAAAGCAAAACCGGCCTTCAACAACTCCTTCCAGCCGATGGGTGAAATTATTTGGAGAAGGATTTGGGCAGACAGAAGACCCACCACCATGGGAATATATTTATTGAACGTGGCCCATCCGGGGAGCAGCATCTGGATGAGAATGTATGTGATAATAATGGCAACAATGGGAAGGAACGGAGTTCCAGGAAAATCAAAGGATTTGTCTCCATTTGGGGCAGGGGGGGGATCCGGTGTGATGGTGCCGGTATTCTGGGGAATCTTGCTTAAAATGAAAATCCGGCCCACAATGACTGTGAACACGGTAAAAGGGAATAAGAGAAAAATATATTCCCCAATCCTCATGCGGGTGATCTCCATGGCCAGAATCACTCCCGGATACAGGGGCCACCAATATTCCCAGATGTGGCGGAACCAGTAATTAATCCGGGTCTTCAACTCCGGATCCATGCTCAAGTCTGAGTCGTTTGCCTGTACCAGCGGGGCACTGAATATGGCACCGCCCGGCATAGGTAAAAGCCCCACAACAGCAGGCAAAAGAGCAAAAGACGTGCGGGACGAAAAACGGGATTTAAAAAATAAAATAAATTTCTGCATCATGCCCGTCGCGTTCATCTGGTTGGATAACCAGATTACCTGCAGAACGGTGAGAGATAAAAAAAGATGATTTGGGGATACCGCACGCCGGAAGGATATCATGCCCATCTCCTGGAAGGAAAAACCCAGCCAGCCGGCAAACCCAATGGTAGTCATCACAATGGACCATAAAAATGATTTTGTGATGCGGTAAAAAATAATCAGAAACGTAAGGGAGACCACAATTTTCACAACGAAAGGTGCATCCATACGTCAGATTTTTTTTCTTTGCCACCCCGTCATCGATTAATACTTTTTACCGTGGCTCTGGATAAGAAAAAAAAATCTTTGGGTATGAATGGACAATGCCCCGGCTTATATGGTATTTATGATGAAGAAACATCCCGTAAAAATGGCATTACGCTGGAGGAGTTTATCCATGCGTTTGCCGGTGGCGGGGGTAGAATCCTCCAGTATAGAAATAAAATGGATCCACCGGAGGGGGTGCGTAAAATTTTGGAAAAAAAACTTCCCTTAATAAATTCCTTATCCGCCGATGTGCCCTTCCATTTTATTCTGAATGACTATGCAGAAATTGCCATCCGTCTGGGGATTCCGTTTCATCTGGGACAGACGGATCCCGCCCCGTCCGGAGCAGTCGGGGAATTTACCATGTGGGGCAGATCCACCCATACTCTAAAAGAGGTGGAGGCTGCCCTCCGGGAATTCCCCCCTCCTGATTATATTGGTTTTGGTGCTATGTTCCCCAGCCCGACAAAAAAAGCGGCGGCAGTGGCATTTCCTGCAGTGGAATCTGTGCTGGAGAAATGGAACAAGGAGATTGTTTTCATTGGCGGGATCACGCTGGATAATCTCCGGATGCTGCCGGCCTCACCCCGGATATTCCATGCGGTCATTTCTGATTTCTTCCGCTATGGAAATACCCCCGCCGATGTGGAACGCTATACGCGGGAGTTTATCGATAATCTAAATCATAAGTGAGATCATTCAGAAAAACATATAACATTATGAATGTCACTCCGGGTGACGTCACCATAAGAGACATATTCTCCGGGAAGATGTGACATAAATATGAGGACATATAAAGATATGTATGTCACTCCGGGTGACGTCACCATAAATGACATATACTCTGGAAAGATGTGACATAAACAAGATGACATATAATATTATGAATGTCACTCCGGGTGACGTCACCATAAGAGACATATTCTCCGGGAAGATGTGACATAATTATGATGACATATAATGTTATGAATGTCTCTTAGGGTGACTGTCACCAAATATGATTTCCACCGCCGCTTTGGCATAGTCCGCCCGCAGGGGTTTGATGGACGGAGTGGGAGGGCTCGTTCGGTTTAGGATTTCCCTTGTGGCGTCTGCACGGGCGTTGAGGAACCAATGCGGCAGGGTGAATTTCTCCAGATTCGCCAGTATCCACTCTGTCAGTTCCAGAACCATTGGACTGGACTTTCCCAGAAGCGGGGTTTTTTCCGTGGCGTCTTTCAGCCAGAGGAAAACGGCGGGAGCCTCTCCAAATGTTTCATGGGGAACGGGAACCACCAGCGAGTTTTCCACAGCGGGGTGGTTATTCAGGACATCTTCCAGTCGTTCCGGATGGATATTTTCCCCACCGGAGATGAACATATTGTCCTCCCTTCCGGTCACGTGCAGTTTGTTGACGCAGGTATTCTCCCGGATTTCCCATTCTCCCGTATCACCGGTGGGAAAATATCCGGTGCCCAATGCGTGGATTTTTCCGTTGATCATGTATCCCTTGAAAAGGGTTTTACCGCCCACATGGATACGGGAGGAATCATCCACAAGAATCTTACGGTAAGGCAGAATTTCCGCTCCGGTATCCGTGTGTATAATCGGCGGGCGGCGATGGGTGCAGATCTGGGAGGACATTTCCGATGAGCCATAGCTCAGGTAGATTTTCAAATCATGGGATATTGCTTTTTGTACCAGGCTGGCCGGGATTTTACTGCCACCCATAAGAATGGCTTTCATATTCCGCAGGCGTTGTATAACCGTTTCCTCTTTTAGAAATGTCTCCAATTGGGCACTCACCAGAGAGATATGGGTGATCCGGTTTTCCCGCAAAAGAGAGGTTATGAGATCCTTTGTTCCGGGAGATTCCGGAAAGATAATCCCGCAATCGGCCAGGGAACACCGGAACAAAAGGGACAAACCGCCAATATGGTGGAGGGGAAGTGAGGCCAGCCACCGGTCACCGGGGGAAAGAGGCATGTTCCAGGCTGCCCCTCGTGCCGAATAATAATGGTTCCAGAAAGTGTGGGACACTCCTTTTTTCTGCACGGAGCCGGAGGTAAAAATAACATTGGAAATGCGGTTGCTCCATGGAATTTCCCAGGAGCGGGAGGGGAAAAAAATATTCTGTGGATTCCAGGAAGGCAGGAGCACCGGAAAGCTCTGGATGCGGATTCCGGATTCCCTCAGTTTTTCTTCCACCCCGGATATGGTTTTTGCATCCGCACCGGGGTAAAAAATTTGCCGGACGCCGGACATCCCCGCAAGGGATATCCACTCCGACGGGGGAGCTTTTGCCGCCAGAATTACCGGAATTTTATTTTTCTTCCACAGATAAGATAGGGCGTGGAAAAAACCGGCATTGTGGTTTGCAATGACCCCAACATATTTATTTTTTTCATTCATCAAAATTGTTATTATCTGTTGCCTGAAAATTGTCTTCAATGAAAAGTGCCAGAAGTGGGGCGTTGATATTAAAATCCCGCCACATAGAGGAGTTCGCATCCAGGTATTGAGCCGGCTGGAAACGGGCCTTATAGTCCATTTTGGAGTGGCCGGGAATATAGTGTCCCAGATAGAGAAATTTGTAGCCCCGCTGCTTTGCCCATTCCAGCATTTTTAATATAAGAAATATCCCCAGACCCATTTTTTTATCTGCTATGGAATATACGGAGTAGACTGCGGAAACAGAAATATCTCCCACGTCAATAATGGAAAAGCCCACCAGCCGCCCCTCGTGGTACACCTCCATCTCCACGGAGTTTTTGGTGTTGCCGTACATCTGGATATTCATTACATTCAGCGTTTCTTCCGGATCAAATTCTTTTTCCACCGGCTTTTCATGGGGTGCACGGAGATAGTGCTGGTGGTACTGGTACTCCAGATAAAGCTTTTCTTTTTCCGGGGTGGGGTGGGGGGGTACCACCCGGATTTCCAGAAGGGAATTTTTTGACAGATTTCTCCTTTGGGAACGATCCGGCTGGAAATTGTCCACGGGAATCCGGTAGCCAATACATAACTGGCACCCTCTGCATTGTTGCCGGTAAAAATAGTCTCCGGATCTCCGGTACCCCGCCCGGAAAAGCGTGTCCATATACGTTTTGGGAAGTTTTACCTGGGAAAGAATGATTTTCTCCCGACTGCTTTTCCCATCATAATATGGGCAGGGGCTCTCATTTTCAAAGGAAAAAGATTCCAGATATTCCCGAATGTTGATAAAATTATCTTTGTTACTCATTAAAAGTCGTCAATAGTATATAATTTTTTCCAATTTATCCATTTGGGAGAAAATATCGCCAGAGGAAACCATCTGGTCTGCCTTCCGATTCAGAATTTCCAGATATCCCCGCAAAAATAAAAAGAATGTCTCATCGTTTTTCTGGAGATCACAAATCGCTTCCCGGAGAAAAAGGCCGATGGAAAATGTCTCGTACAGAAAATCCACCATCGGCAGTATGTTCATTTCAAAAAGATTTCTATCCATGGAGCCGGAATCACGGGCGTATTCTTTCAGCTTTTCCTTCCTTTCCCGGTAATAGCGGATTGCTGCTTCCAATTGCGGGAATTGTCCTGCCCCGGCCTCAAAGGAATCCAGCTCATGGAAAAATACATCCCGGACTTTGGGACGCCGCAAGGCTTTCATGGTATGATCCCCCAGAATATTGTGGGTTCCTTCCCATGTTTCATTGATAATATTATCATTCATCAGCCGGGGCAGGATAGAAAAATCCCCAATTATCCCGTTTCCGCCCAGAACCAGAATGGCTTCTCTGGCCATCCAGCTCCCATGAACAGAGACAGTGTATTTCAACGCAGGAACCAGAACGTCCTCGGCGATGTTTTTCTCCATTACATAACGCCAGCTCTGGAAAACACAGAGAGTGGCCGCCATCTGCTTGAGTTTCATTGTGGCCAGATTCTTTGCAACCATAGGAAAATCCGCTACATTCTGTCCGTAAGCTTCCCGGCGACGGGCATAGGCAAGAGCTTCTGAATACGCCCTTCTGGCCATCCCCAATCCGCCCAGAGCCACATGGATACGGGATATTTTCAGAACATAATCCAGCAGATACACCAGACCACGGGACGGCTTGCCGATGACTTCCGCCTCCGCTCCCCGGTATTCAATTTCTGCCGTGACTTTTCCCCTGGATCCGATAATATCTTTTGTGCGTAAAATGTGATGCTCGTTCAGCTCTCCGTTATCTTTATAACGGGGCATCAGAAACAGTCCGATTAAATTTGTCCCTTCCAGGCGGGCAGTAGTAACCCAGAGATCTCCGGGGTTGGAGCAGAACCATTTTTCCCCATGCAGAAGATATTTTCCGTTGCTCTGGCGGTATGCCACCGTCCGGTTTGCGGAAACATTGGAGCCGCCCACGCGTTCCGTGATGTACTGGCCGGCCATGAAGTGGCTTCCTTTTTCCGGATCCGCAATGATGGGGAGATACTTTCGCTTTTGCTCCTCTGTGCCCAGTTCTTTCAATATATTGATTAGTCCTTCCGTCATGGCCAGAGGACAGGCAACTCCACCTTCTCCGTTCTGGTTCTGGAGATATGCCAGGCCCATTCGGTGCAGATAGTGGAATTCATGCGGCCATTCTTTATGGAAATCCAGATTGACAATGCCAAAGTCATAGGCCATTTTCCGGGCCGCTTTCTGTTCTTCACAATAGATGATATCATCCACCCGGTTTCCGGCACGGTCATACTTATTCAGCACTCCGTACTTCCCTTCCTTATGTGCAGCCGTCGTTGCCTCATCCATGGGACCGGAAACCAGTGCACCAAATCGGCCCAGGTGATCCATCACGTCCGCCCGGATATTCTCCGGTAAGGTTTTCTGCAGCATACGGACCAGCACCGTGTCCGATGTAAAAAAATTCTGGCCTTTGATGCCCGTGTAGCTGCTCATATCATAAGGGGCCAGGCCGGGGTTTTCCGCAAGGTTTATGGAGGGTGCGGGAATATCTTTTACAAAATTTGCTTTACTCATGACTGCATTCTGGAGTTCAACCATCCACCGTCAATAAAAATCGGGGAGGGGAATTAACTGCCCGGTTTCTCCCGCCCGATCCCCGCCATTCTTTTCCGGTTCTTTATGATCCCGTGGCCGTGGGACGTCCGTGAATAAAAAATCCAGTCTGCCGGATACATCTTTCTGGTGTCGTCACCCAAAAAAGTATTTGTCAGCGGTGGAATAATTTGTAAAACATCCTGAAATTAAATATCTTCTGGAGAAAATATGAAAAATTTTATTTCTAAAATAGGAATGGCCATTGCGGCTCTGGTTTTTACCGGGTCCGTATTTGCCAATATCAGCGTTTTCAACCGGTCTCTGCCCAACCAGGCCGGCATGGACTTTGACTATGTGGTGGATACCTGGGATTACAACACCGTAGCGGCGTATTATTCCCAGTCCAAAGCGGATAACTTTTCCATGACCTATGGGGTAACTGAACTGGATGGGACGGATGATGCCGGAGAAGCAGCCCTGTCCGGAAGACTCAGCATTGGTCTGCCGCTTTTTTATGCCGTGGGTTTTCGGAACTCCGGAACCTTTAAATCGGATAATACTGTTGGTCAGAACTTTGAAGCATCCAAAAAAAATTCCCGGACCACCGCCCAGTTAGGAACCACGTTCGGGACGTTTGGGGTGGCCCTCTTTACCGATCTGAACAAAATGGGGAATGAATATAAGAATTCCACGAGCGGAACAGCATGGACAACGGCGGGGTATTCCCTCACAGAGACAAATAACCTGACCAAAATCGGTGTGAATATGGGGGAGGCCTCTGAAGATTTTTCCCGTGCCTGGACTCTGGGAGTGGCGTATACAGACATCAAAGATAACTCAAAACAAAAAGATACAGCGGGAGAAGATACTTATGTAAAAGGAACGGATCTGGATGGTGATGGCACGGATGATGCCATTGGCGATGGTTATGCCCTGGATGTGGCCACCACCGGCTGGCTGCCCGTGAATGGACCGGATTATGTGGGATGGTCAGGAACCTTTACCTATGCGGATTCAGCCTGGAAGCAGGTGGATGGGGGGGCATCAGCGACATTTTATGACGGAGCTGCCACAGAAGGAAGTGCCACCGGATATAAATATACGGTGAATCCGTTTTATACCAAAACTCTGGAAATCAAAGAGAAATCCTATTTTTATCTGAATCCCGGAGTTTCCGTGGAAGGTTCTGCATATAAAAAGGAAATTAAAGGTGCCACAGATAAAACAGAAGGCTCCTTCACCGGAGTTTATTTTACCATCCCCATCATGTTCCAGGTACCGGTGACAGACAGCGGAAATTTCACCCTGCAGGCCGGGGTTTCTCCCAAAGTGGCCCTGTACACCACCGGAGACAAAATCAAAACCGGGCCGGTGGAAACCGTTGAAAAAACGGCAGCCCAGTCCTCCTTTGGTATGGCGTCCCTTTCCTATGGTCTGGGTGCTTCCTATAAACCCAGCGAACGGCTGAGCATGCATGTTCTGTTCAATACAACTGCCAATCAAGTGGATTCCAAATTTGCTCTGGGAGTGGATTATCACTTTGCTTCTTCTACTGCTTCCGAAGAAACCACACCCGCAGTGAAAGATACAGAAACCCAGCCAAGCTCGGATAAAAACGCCGTAAAACCGGTAGAAAAACAGTAAATTCTTGTGGAGGGAGCCTTCCCGGCTTCCTCACATCGTCCATTATTCCGGAATAATCTGGTAAATTTTCAACTCATTTTCCTTCCCCTTCAAAGCCACTGTGTCCATATACTGGCTCTGATAAGGGTTTTCTCCCAGCTTTTCCACGATTTCTCCGGATACCAGAATGGAAGCCTTGTACACACGGGTGAGGGACTCAATCCGGCTGGCGGCATTCACCGCGTCAGAAATCACCGTTCCATCCATCCGTTCCATCTCTCCAATGGTCCCCAGAATCAGCCGGCCGATGTGTATTCCCACTCCAATTTTCAAAATCGGCAGGTTTTTCCCTTCATTTTCTTTGTTGAATTCCTCCACCACTTTTACCAGAGCCACAGAAGCGTCCACAGCGTTTTTGGGATGGCCGGGGAATAACGCCATGATGGAATCCCCAATAAATTTATCAATAAATCCGCCATGGGAACGTATGATGGGACCCGCCTTTTCCAGATAACGGTTCAGATATTGGAAAATATCCCGTGGTGCCATTTTCTCTGACATGGTGGTGAATGACCATATATCAGAAAACAAAACCGTCATTTCCTTTTCGATGCTGTCCCCCAAACCAATGAGCGGGATACTGGATATTTCCAGTTGCTCCAGAAATTCTTTGGGCACAAAACGCTCAAAGGATTTTGCCTGGAATTCCAAGTTCTGCGTCTGGGATTTGATCACAATGGCCATCATATTCAGATTTTCCGCCAGCTTTTCAAACTCATCCCCGGTTTTTAAAACCAGACGGTTATCCATATTCCCTTCTTCAATTTCCTTTACTCTGCCGATGATGGATTTCAAAGGATGTATAAGAACCTTCTCCACTCCGGAATAGACCAAAATGAATACCAGAATGGTCAATGGAACCACCACAAGTCCAAAATTCCGAACAATGGAATAACGGAACCGTTCAATGTCTTTCTCATGGAGTTCCACATTCACAATACCGGAGGGGTTTCCGGAAGCGTCACGGATAATGCCTCTGGCAATCCATGTCCTTCCATAGATATTATACACCGGTTTTTCATCAATATAATCTTTATTGCTGAGGAGAATGTCCATCTGTTGCTTCAGGTTTTCTTCCGTATCCTGAAAAACCGTACCCGGGTCGCTCTGGCTCTCGCCCTTCAGGGAAAGATAGTAATAGATGGGCACCTTTCCTTTCCCATAAGAGATTTCTCCCTCTATTGTCCGGGTGGTATGGTCCATCAAACCAGAGGAGGTTTTTACGGATAATTTATCCTCTTTCCGGAATTCCAGAATAACCGTACCATTCAGAGCTATTGTGTATAATCCGCCATTGGAACGCACCGTAATCTGCCCGATTTTTTTCCCATCCTTGATGAGATCAAAACCCCCTTTATGTATATCCCGGTCGTATTCAATGAGCAGTGCATCGTTTTCAAAATGCATATCAAAGGCAAAATCCCGGGTTTCCACCCAGATGATGTCGGATTTTGCAATCTGGGCATCAATAGCATAAAATAAACGTTTATTGATTTTATCATAATGAAGGGTGTAGAGATAGGTGATGATGGGCTCGGCTTTGGTAACCGAATTCAGATAAGCCAGATAACGCTGGTATTCCGGATTTTTTTTGGCATTTTCATCGACCAGGGTCTCATGAACTTTGGCGTCAATGGACGCAGCGATGGCTTTGGCCAGATTCAGTTTGGATTTTAGAAACAACTGCGTATAATTCTCAACGGCCACATAATAAATGGAATAACCCACGGCGAGGGAAATTCCCAAAGATAATAAAATGGAAAGCACCACCATTTTTTTGCGTATTTTCATAAAACCACCTCCGAAAAAAAATCATTATAGTCGTTATTTTTCCAAAATAAAGCACCGTTTATATATATTTTAAGTTCAACTCAATGTCAATCTAAAATGGATTTACCATAGAAAAACCCTTTACGGCGGGCACCGTACCGGGGGGATAACGCATGATTATCATTCTGGGTGGCGGCATGGCTGGCCTGACTGCGGCATACTCTCTGCGGGAGACAGGGGAGAAAATTGTATTGCTGGAAAAAGAACCCCTTATTTGCAGCTTTGCCTCCTCCCGTAACGCCGCCATCTTCCGAACCCAGGAAGGCGATCCTTACCTTTCCCTCATTGTCAAAAAAAGTGCGGTGAGACTGGCAGAAGTTTCCCGTCATCTGGGAATGCCCCTTGTGTCCAAAGAAGGGCTGTTAATCAACCCGGTAGAAACGGACTACTATGAAGAAGAGTTCATGGCCCTGTATCCGGAAGCAGAGGGTATCCGAACCCGCCCCATGACTTTCCCCCTGCCGGATGGCTCCTCCTTCAGCGGCATCTTTGTTCCGGGAAACGGTACTATGGATATCCATTCCCTCCAGCAGTTTCTGTTCAGCGAAATCCGTAAAGCCGGAGTGGATGTCCAGTTCATTTCCCGGATATCTGGAATTAATGCAAAAAATGGATATGTCCAATCCCTGGATGTGCAGGAGGGGAAAAACAACCCCAAGAGCTATTCCATTCCCCTGACTCACGAAGATGTTCTGATAAATTCCGGTGGTAGCTGGGGCAGGGAAATTATGGAAACAAACGGCCAATGGGCAGTGCCACTGGTTCCCCATAAACGGCATCTGTATTTTTTGAAAGATAAAGGACGGCCCCTGGATATGCCCATCCTGTGGGATGAACGCAGTGAATTTTACATACGGAAAGAGGGAGCAGGGTACCTGGCGACGCATGGCGATGAAACCCCCACATCGGCGGACGATTATGCCTATGAAGAAAACCAGACAACGCATTTTATTGAAAACCTGGCACGGGAGTTTCCCTTTGCGTCCACGATGAGCATGGCCCGCTCCTGGGCCTGCCTCCGTACGTTTGCTCTGGATGGACGCCCTGCCATCGGCTATGATCCCCATCTGCGGAATCTTTTCTGGAATGCCAGTTGGGGCGGACGAGGGATGAGCATGGCTCTGGGAATCACAGATACCCTCCGGGAACTCTTCGTCCGGGGTTACAACGAATCGGAAAGCGAGCTGGAAAACCCCTTCAGCACATTCCGCTTTATCTGAGAAGGGAAAACATATCCAGAGCCCCGTCCAGCTCATCCAGATAGGGTTTTCCGTTTTTATAAGGGAGAAATACGCTGGTATGCCGGGCACGAAAATTCGGAATTCTTTTTAAGGTGGGCATGTGACTGTCACCACCGCCAAAGTGACTGTCACCATCGGGAATATAAAGATAGGTGAACGTATGGAAGATTCCCGGAACCGCTTTTCCGTCTGCATTCCGGTGCCAGCCGGTGAATACCATGACATGGTTTTTCCGGAAAAGCAGGGTACCCGGAGTGACAGTCTGTAAAAACCGGAGTTTCTCATCTCTCCCCATGTCGGATAAATCCCGATACTGCCCCGGGTGGATATGCCGTAGCCGCTGGTCTTCCGAATTCCGGGGTAGCTCCAGACCAAACACTAAAAACACATTGCGGATAAGGGAAGAACAGTCCACCCCCTCAAAATCATCCCCCCATCCGTATAAAAAACCGGAATAGCGGTACAACTGCACCAGAAAGTTTTTCCGGGTCAGTGGGATGTATCCCCGCTGCCAGTACCGGCCGATATATGCCTCTTCCAGAAGAAATTCCTGCTGGGTTTCCTGTCCCCGTACTCCGTGCCGGGGGATTTTTACCCATATCCCATTTTTTGCGTTGGCACGGGATGGATTGTCCGGAAGGATTTCCAGTTTGGTTCCCATGGAAAGGAATCCGGTGCGGGGATGGAAAAAACCCGGAGCAACCAGTACCAGAAACGCCTCGGAAACATCCGCCGGATTGGTGGCCAGATTTTCTTTACGGGTCCAAGCCGTATAGAAGGAGGTTTCCACATAAGCCCAGTCCCCGGTCTCTGCCAGAATCTTCCCCAAACTGCCCAGGTTCACCGCTGTTTCCTGGTTCATGTTGAATTCCCTCCATCCCGGTTTAAGATACACTTTCTCCAGAGTGGGCATCCGGTACAGGGATGCACGGCGGACAAACCGGACGGGGGTGGGGGATATGGTGACAGTCACTTTGCGAATTTTCTCCCAATCGGAGGGGGACCACCGGAGGCCATCTTCCCGGAAAAACTCCCCTTCTGGAGGTTCCAGCGACTGTCGCAGGGAAATATCTGCCGGAACGCGATGGGAAAAATTGGCAATATTCCGGTTCAGTCTCTGGATATTTTCCATGCCGATGGGAGGAGCCTCCGGGAACCCGTCCGGGATTACAATGGGCAGAAAAAAATCTTTCTGAGCCTGAATTTTTCGATGGAATTCTCCGCAACCGGCCAGCGTGGCCAGAATCAGCCACGCCGCAAGCAGATATTTCATGAGGGATTACTGTCCGGGGGGAATAAAATCGGGATGGAGTTTCACCGCTCTCTGGCGGTAGAATTCCGCTTTTTCCGGTTCCCCGATAAAATCGTAATTCTGTGCCAGTAAGTACCAGATTGGGGGCAGGATATCTTTTTTCTCGATGTCAAAGCTGTTTTCTGTTTTCTGGAGCTCCGCTATGGATGCAAGGTAATCCCCTTGGGCAAAGTAAATTTCCGCAGCCGCAAGATCGATATACATCGCCAGTTCCCCCATTGTCCGGGTGCGGGCTTTGGTTAGCCAAGTTAGGGCAGCCGCATTTTTCCCCAGGTTTCGGTATGCCATGGCCAGGATGTACATTTCGTCCGCATTTTCAGGTTTTTTCAAGAATTGGATCACCTCTTTATACTTTTTCTGTTCCATCAGGCCGGTGGCCTTGTCCAATCTTTGGATTTTTGCTTCATTTGTACTGTTTGTATCATTGAGGGAGGCCAGATTATTCCCGGAACCGTTCATTTCTGCCGGCATGATTCCTGTGGAACCCTCAATGGAAGCCCGTGTTCCCGCAACGATTGTCCTGTATTGTTTTTGGGATAGATAATCCGATTTGACCACCATGGAAGAGTGCACAACTTTTGTTCCGCTCTGCAGGCTTTTGACTGTCACTTTGGCATTGGAAGAAATGGAAAACTGGGCATTTGAAAACAGTATGGACGCAAATCCGTCTTTACCGGTAATCACCGTAGTGGACAGGTAAACCGCATCCCCAATTCGGGCGGGCTTCTTTTGACGTTTGTTTACCGTATGGACTTCTCCCCTCAAGAAAGTTATCTTCCCTTTTTGATTGGTCGATGTGGGAGCAGGAAAAGCCGGGGCAGAAATTCCCAGAAGAAGAATCACAAGAAAGATGAATTTATTTTTCATAGGATATAATCCATCCTTTCCCAATGAAGTAAAATAAAAAATTGTTGCCACTTTAAAAAAGAAATGCTATGTGACATAATATGATGCCGACAAGCTCCCTGAATCTAACGAGAAATAAAGACAAAATAGTTCATTACCGCCCCATGATCACCAGAAAAGAACTGGAAATGGTGTTGGAAGCCCTCATTGAAGACCACATTTTCTCCGGTGGAATTGTTCGGAGGCTGGAAAAGGAAATGGCCGCGGCCTATGAGTTTCATTCCGCATTCGCACTGCAGAGTTACCAATCGGCCATGGAAGTCCTGAAACGAGCATTTGGATGGGAAAGCGGTTCCCGCGTTTCCGCTCCCGTCTTTTTTCCGCGGGAAATCTATGACACCCTTTCTCCCTATGGCATCCATATTGACGCCGTTGACGTCACCCTGAATTCCTTTCATCCCTCTCCGGAGGAATGGATGGGCAAAATTAATGAGGATACCCGTGCGGTTTTCCTGTCCTATCCTTATGGCTCTTATGAAATCTATGCGGATTTTATCTCCCAGTTAAAAAATACCCACAAAGATATTATTGTCATCGAAGATATTACCCATATTGTCGGAATAGAGGTGGATGGGATGGGACCCGGTCATGGTGCCGATATAGCCCTCGTCAACATGGATTATGGAAATCCCATCACCACCGGAAAGGGCTCTGTCATTCTCACGGACAACCCCAAACTGGCCAAAAAAATCCGGAGCATTCTGCCGGAATCCCGCAAGCCAGCGGACAATACCCCGCTTTTTGACGGCACCATGGTGGATTATACCGCAGCCATGGCTCTGGAGCAGATGAATATGGCCGATGTGTCCCTCCAGAGAAGAAAGAAAATTCTGAATATCTATTTTGAATCCGTGAAAGACAGCTACTTCCAAAGCGTGTACCGCTATCCGGAAGTGGATCTGGCCTCCGGCTTCCCCGTCATCTTTGACCGGGACGCGGATTATGTGAAACGATATTTTTCGTCCCTGAATATTGAAATAACCTCCGTGATGCCCCCCCTCCACCGGGTGATGGGAGATAATCCATCGGATTTTAAAAACGCGGAAAGAATGGCGGCAAAAGCCATCGTGCTGCCGGCCTATCCTTCCCTCTCCAAACTGAACGTAGAAAGAATATCCGCTTCCATAAAGGGCTTTTTTTGAGGAATGGATTTAATAAAGGAGAGCAAAAAATAAAATATAAAGTTTTTTCCGGATGACCGATATAAAAACTATGAAAGATATAAACCCGGAAATTGAAGATATGATTCTGCGCAAAAAGCTGTCCCCCAGAAAAATACGTAATCTGATAGAAATAAAAAACATGGTGGAAAGGCTTTCATCCAAAGACTATCTGAGTGCAGAAGAAATTGCCGATCTGGAAAAAAAATTCCATGTAGCTCCGGATATCATCACATGGGGGGATTATTTCCAAACAGAAATTGCCTCCCAACACTGGGAAAAAGAAGACGCGGAATTTGAAAAAATCATCCAGACCATTGAATTTGATCTGATCGCGGCTACGATGATTTTCCATGATAAACCGGAGAGCTTCTTCCGTGTGGCCGAACAGAATAAATACGAAGCCATGGGAAAAAATCCGGGAGAATGGACTCCCAAAGACGAAGAAAACTATCATCTGGGAATCCTGCACGACTACTACCGCCAGATGGGTCTGGGCTTTGCCCGCCTCTCCGCAAGGGATTTTGAGTACTTTGAGCAGTTCGCAGACAAAAAAGCTATCTGAAAATTTTCTTTGCCTTACTGGGGATTCTGGTGCAGTTTCCCCAGCTTCCTCTGGGTATAGGCTTCCCGGTGCTTCTCTCTGAATTCGTCCAGCGGTAGCCCGGAATTTTTCCATTCACTTTCAAAGATTTTCCGCTTTCCCGGATAGTCCGGACGCAAAGGAATCTCCAGTTTGGCGGCTGTTTCATTGAAAACATTGCTGGATAGTGTGAAGTTATGCTTATCAATTCCGCTTTCGTCCAGGAGAATTCCCACCATGGTCAGCCCCAGACCCGCACCTTCTGTATCATCTCCATAGTGCATATAATAATCCAACAGACTGGAAAAGGACTGGGCTGTGTGGAATTTCTCTCGGATGCGGACTTCCTCCGCCGGCAACAAAGGAAAATTATTTTTAACCTTTATGTTAAACGAATTTTCATTGAAATACAGCGTGGCTGTTACCTTTAACTCCCGCTCCTGCAATTTGCTTTTGCTGGCAATCAAATTGGCCTCATTCAGTTGCTCTTTCAGTAGTGCCACCCCGCGAGCATAGTCTTCCTCATTCGCCGGGTTTATTTTATTCTCACTGAATATGAGACGTTTAAGATTTGCCTTGGTGGCATTGATCACCAGCTCCTTTGCCGATGTGTAGACAATTTCCATCAGATCAGTACGGTTGTATTTTTCCAGAACTGTCTGGGCCGTAAGGTTGAGTAGCGTCTCCCCGTAATCGGATAATACATAGGTTACCAGCGAGATAATCTGTTCATTATTCACCATCTCAATAATTTCACTTTTTAATTTTGACTTATCTATGGCCATGGGTGATTGTCTGTCTCTTTCCGATCGTGACAAGGATTTTTTATGATATTATATATTGATATGGTGACAGACACTTTTTGCCAAGTGACTGTCCCATATATAATATGAGACATAATTAGATAAGGGGGCAAAATCAGGAGGGTAGTTTATTTATCGTTTACGGATGTATTCAAAGGCGATGCCGTTATAGATTATATTTTCTTTGTCAAAGATCACCAAATAGGGGAGGCTGTGGTGGCAATTTCCGGATTTCCTGCAGTAATAACGCAACACATCGTCCGCCGGAGTCCCCCAGTCTACGATATCAACCTGACGGATCACCATGTCATGCTCCCGAGCTGCTTTTTCCACATAAGGGCGGATTTCCCGGCAGCTTTTACACCATGAGGCTGTGAAGTAGAAAATGGTTCCTTTTTCCGGATGAATAAAGCGGTGGATATCCACCCGGCGTTCATAAATGACCGGTAGATCATGGATATTGGAATATGCAACGAAGCGAGGATATTTACAGTTAAAAAGGGAGACTTCTGCGGGATTCTCCTCATAGGCCAATAAAAGAAATTCCGCAATAGCATCCAAATCCTGACGGGTTATGTCTCCCTGATATTTTCCCAGTGAGTGCAACGCGTCCATGGCTGGGCGGAAGTTCTGCAATGTTTTCGAGGCCATATAGTGCTCCTTTTTGGAAAAAAAATCCTGTATTTTAGCAGTGACATCTTGGTTCCGGGTGACAGTCACTGAAGTGCAACCAAATAGCAAAATCACGAAAGGGAGGTATAACCGATGCATGGCCATAGGGCATTATTGAAAATCATTCTCATTTGAAAAGCTGATTTAGGGATGTATAAATAGTCTTGGTGACAGTCACTTTT
>DYLW01000072.1 GCA_020721865.1 Leptospira biflexa
AATGGTGGAATCACCGGTTTATGACATGATCCTGCAGGAAGGGATGCTGAAAGGCCGGCAGGAAGGCAGACAGGAGGGACGGCAGGAAGGCAGACAGGAAGGCAGACAGGAAGGCAGACAGGAAGGCAGGCAGGAAGGTCGGCAGGAAGGATTATACGAGGGTCTGATAAACGCCCGTCTGGAAACGGCACGCAATATGAAAAAACGGGGGATGGAAAACCAGTTTATTGCAGAGATGACTGGTCTCACTCTGGAAGAAGTGCAGAAAATCCGGGTTTAGTTGTTTCCCATTTCCGTTCGTTGTGACCACGGCATGTAAAGGGCAGACAACCATTCCTAGGGAAATCCGGGAATATTTGCGGTGGAATCGGGTGATATTCTGGAATTTATTCCCGGTCCGGACGCAGATCAAACCGAAAACAATAAAAGCACTGGTTTTACAGGGATCCCCAAACCGAAAGGTTTCCATTGAGGAGATGAATCAAGCGATTCGGAAAAGGAGAGGGCTTGCGATTATACGGTAACCTTTGATAAAAAGGCTGCCAAAATCGACTTTATGCGTTCTCTGGAATAATCCCCATTTGGGCTGTCATTAATAATGATATCGCAACTGGGCAATGAGAATATGATCACCCTAAGGTTTATAAACCATCCGAGTTCATCGGGATGCACCTATGAACACGGATAAGGCATTTTTGAGTGGCTCGGGTTTCCCCAATCCCTTATAAGGCTCGAGGATGATCTCCTTGATAAGGGCGTTGATCCGTCCGGCCGTGCTACTCCGAATACTTTAGCCGGAAATCCATACTGAAGGAAATGGTGATCTCATCCATGTCCAGTTCCTCCGGGAAAGAGGGGAACACCGCTTCCCGGATGATTCTCCGGGCTTCCATGTTAAAACCCGGATAGCGGCTCTCCTTCACCAGATGGTATTCCTTTACCCTGCCGGAGGGCAGAATGGTGAGGGAAATTTTCACGGAATCTTCAAATCCCTTCTTCTTCTCGTAGGAAGGAAACCGTTTTTCTTCGTTGATGGCCCGGAGCAGGAGGGACAAATATATTTTTTTCCAGTCGTTGGTACCTCCGGAGGTTTTTCCTTTGCCCTGGACCGTCCGTTCCTCCTCTTCTTCCTCCGGGCTGGGAACCTCCACATAATGATAGCTTTTCAGTGGGATGGTGATTCTTTCCCGGTTTTTCCCCTGGCCATTGGTAAAGCCGGTTTTGGAAAACAGCAAAAATCCGACGACGACCGCCACTGGCCAGATAAAAAATTTCAGGGAATTCCCGGAATGAATTTGCTGCAAAAAATAACCCCGTTTCATACGCCCCCGGATTTTTTTCTATGTTCAATGGAAAAGGATTCCGCCCCTGCCTGTCGGGCAATGTCCATAATTTTGGTAAAATTTCCAAAGGTGACTTCCATATCCCCTTGAAAGATGATTTCCTTCTGGTTTTTATTGCGGATCTCCGTTTTCAGTGCGTTCCCCAGATTCTCCAGGGTAATTTGTTCCCTGTTCAGCGTAAGAATCCCCTTCTTATCCATGGCGATGACAATATCCAGCTTCTGCAGGTTGTCTTCTGTTTTTAAAACCGGCAGAGCCAGACGCAGAACCGGCTTCATAAAATCCGCACTGACCATGAAAAAGATGAGAAGCAGAAAAACAATATCCACGAGCGGAGCAATATCCAGCAGCTTGGTTTGTTTCTTTTCCCTTTTTATGTTAAATTGCATCTTTTCTCTCTCCGGTATCAACCCCGTGCATTTTCCAGTGCGGAGGTTTTCTCCAAGGCCACTTTTTCTTTGTGGAAATACTCTTCCAGCAGATTGATGATGCGGTTAATTCTTTCCACCCGGTTGTTGATGATATTATTAAAGTAATCATGGAATATATATGCCGGTATGGCCACGATCAACCCAAAGGCGGTGGTGAGCATGGCTTCAGAAATGCCACCAGCTAATTTGGTCACATCCACCTGGCCACCCAGGGAAGAGATGACAAAAAAGGCTTTGATCATCCCAGTGACTGTCCCCAGAAGACCCAGGAGCGGAGCCACCTGTCCAATCAGGGAAAGCATACTCAAACCCCGCTCCTGGATATGGAGAAGGCGTCCGCTTTCTCCGTTCAGGGCGGCCATTTTTGCCTCTTCCGGGGATTCCACATTATTCAAATACGTGGACGTGATGCCATAAATCACACTGTTTTCCAAACGGAAGACATCCACGGAATTCATCCAGGATTGCCAGAAATTTTTCCCCTTTTGGGGAATCCATCCGGCAGGCACATCCTTGAGCCGGGACTCCATGAGTTTACCCTTTAAATATTTTTCATATTTTTCCACAGGATATGAATTAAAAAAATAAAAAAATGATCGTTCCAGTATAATGCCAATTTCCATCACAAGGGCAAAAAGGATCACCCACATGATGTCTCCCCCCTTGTAAAAATAATCAATAATTTCCATTACCGCCTCTCTTTTCTTTTTTGTGAGTATGTAAAGCATTTCAAAAATTATAAAACTCTTCCATCCGCAATAACGGATGGAAGAGGAAAGAATTACAGAGTCCCTTTCAATCCCAAATAATAGGTGCGGGGAAGGGAAGGTCCGTAGATATACGCAGGATCCCGGTCATAGCCTTTCATCAAATCATTCTGGTAGGAATCGGCGATGTTTTTTATGCCGCCAAAAACTTCCCATTTTGTGTTGTCTTTGACATAAAAGGCATAGGCAATCTGGAGTCCCACGTCAAAAAAGGAATCTGTTGTTTTTAGTTTTCCTTCTGTTTCATTCAGTATTAACATGGGGCCGGTCCAGACCACATCGGAGGTGAAGGTCCATCGGGCTAAGCTGTAAATCAGCAATAGATTTCCGGATACTTCCGGAGTTTTCAGGAAACGTTTATCTTTCAGGTCGATAGTTTCGTCATACACCACGGCTTTTTCATACTCCGCTTTGATGTAATTCACCCCGGCCTCGACTTCCAGAGAATGGGTTGCGTTGAAATCATAACCAAAATTCACGGAAACATCGGATGCCAGGCTGGACGCTCCGGAGGAATTTTTCCGCAGATTGTAGTCCGGGTCAGTGTCTGCATCCTCGTCATCATAGGGGGTCAATTCAAAGGCATCCTTTAAATCTGTGTAATATCCGCCCAATTCAAACCCATAGGAGACCTTTCCCCTTTTGGCATCCATGACAAGATTTCCGCCATAGGTCTGGGATTTCTCTGGTTTCAACCCCTTGTCATTTTTGGTTGTTCTGGGCAATCCTTCGTACACGCCCAAATGGAGATCTTCCACATACGTCCGGGGGGCAGCAAAGCCAGAGGAATACATGCCTCGGATATCCAGCTCTTTGGTAATATGGTAAAGAAGGTTCACCCTTGGACTAACAATGGGGTCGTCTATCTGGCTGTTCACATCGGTGCGGACCCCGGCCAGCATGGTGAAAGCTTTTACGGGTATCCATTCTGCTTGGGTAATGACTCCATGATCGGTGATAGTCTCTTTGGCGTATGACTTGGTGGTTCTCCCTGTGGCCCGGTCGATCAGTTCATTATACTGCACCTGATAACCCAAAAGGGCTCTCCAGATTCCTCCGTCATAACGCAGATTGGTGCCGGAGGTATAGTCCACCGCCTTGGTCCGGCCGTATGCCTCAATTCCGGTGTCGTTGGTGTCATCGGATGTTTCCAGGGGAGTTTCATCCCATCCACGGTTTCCGCCAAAATACGATTTTCTTTCTGTGGAAGAAAATGCGGCATAGATATCATAGTCAAATCCGGCCATGACCCGCTGGTTCCAGGATAAGGCACCCATATTAATGAGGGTATTCATTCCCTCTGTGATCCCGGCATTGTGGGGCTCATCGTTGAGGGCATTTCCTCCCCGGCGTTCTTCTTGTATGGATGTTCCCATGTAGGTTAGTTCCGTATCCATAGTGGGTTGGATATAACCGTTAAAGCCCAGGCTTCCCCCTTTCATGATCCCGATGTCGCTGAAACCATCTCCATTCACATCATGGGCGTTCTGGTAATGCAGATTCCCAAAACCGGTCAAACCCATGTTGTCAGAAACATGGCTTTGGGCAAAGGACACATCGGTCGTGGGAGTTTTCCCTTCAATCATGGATTGGGTCAATTTTATTTCGGACTGGTTTTTATCTGGTTTGCGCAGATGGATATCCATCACTCCGCCCACGGCACCGCCACCATAAAGAGCGGAACCGCCCCCTTTGACAATTTCAACATCCTCAATCAGAATCTCCGGAAACTGCTGGAGAATATACACGGAACTTAATGAGCCGATGAGGGGTAGACCATTGACCAGCATCTGGTTGTATTTACTGCCCAGACCGTTAATCCGCAATTCGGAAAAATTGCAGTTCTGGCATTCCACTCCCGGAAGAACCCCATTCTGGCCTTCCACAATCTCATAGATGTTACCGGATGAGGTTTTCTCGATTCTCTTCCGGTCTATGGTTCGGGTGGGTACCGGGCTATCCTTATAATATGTTTTTTTACCGGTGCCTGTCACCACCACTTTTCCCAGATCAAATTCCTTTTTTTTCCCTTCGTCCGATTTTTTTTCTTCCACAAGGGGAGCCTGGGGCTTGTTCTGCTCCCCGGATGCGGGGGTTTCTTCTTCCACCTTCACATCCTGGGCACTCAGGAAAAATCCAAGACCCAGAAAGAAAAACATGGAAATTGTTAATATACTTCTTACAACAAATTTATGATTCATGTATTGCTCCTTTTATTATTTTCAAATCCAAAAAATACGTTTTATTGATGGAAATGAAAAAAAGGAGGTCCCCGGATTTCTTTTTTAAAAATGAATTCTGTATGAAATAAAGCACTGGCGAAGTAGAAAATTCTTTCCAAAACCTTCATCCGCAGAATACCAATATTCACGTAAAAAGCGGGCTTGTCCACAAAGCCGGTTTGCTGGAATTCACACTCAATATCCTCATGGTAATGGAGATCCGCATGATAGTGAATGGTGACCACATAAATGGCCGTGGTAAAAGAAAGCAGAAGATAATAGATTAATAATGCCCGGGGAGTGCGGCAAAAATCTGGTTTCCGAGTGGCATGCTTGCCACCCACACGATTCATGATATTGAGAACCACTTTCACTACGGACAAAAAATATCCCGCATTTGCCGTGTCAACTCTTTCTTGTTTTTGTAAGTTCTCAATAAGGGGGCGTGCGGATGAAGTATACGGTTTCGATACTTTGATAGACCAGATCGATATTAGTCCAATCA
>DYLW01000073.1 GCA_020721865.1 Leptospira biflexa
AATAAGAATCAAGGCCGGCATTGCCTACAGCACCTACCGATTATTGAGAACTTACTACTTAATATATATTCCAAGTGCTTCCACGGGAAAAAAGTCGTGGGGAAAGCCATTCCGGATAAGTATGATGCGGCCACTCCAAACTCCGCATTATCAACCAATTCTAAAATTAGATTAATTATAATAAATGTTTTAGTTTTTTTCCAGCAAAATATATAATAATAATGGACAACCGTTTCTTTTCTGTGTACTATTTTTCAATACCATACCAAATACCCACCCAAGGAGATCAAATGAAAACAGAAAACCCTTTTTACATAAAAAAATGCCCCATGTCCTATGAAGACTGCATGAAGAGACTGGAAAAATCGGCAGTGAAAAACGGATTCAGCATTGTGCATATCCATGACATGCAGAATACATTCCGGAAAAACAACCTGTCCTTTGAGCATTATGCGATTGTGGAATTATGCAATCCACAGAAAGCCCACATGGCTCTGTCCATGGATCTACGCATGGGAAATATGATGCCAAAAGAGGTCATTGTGTATCAGGATTCAGACAATAAAATGAAGCTGATGTTTATGAAACTGAACCCGGATATGCTGGAATCCTTATTCCCTGGCAAAAATATCGGCCAGATGTCGCAAAGCGTGATAACGTCAATGCAGAGTATCGTGGAAGACGCTGTGAAAGGATAATCTGCCCCCTCTCACGGAAAACCGGCGATGTGTAAAAAACGCTGAAACAGATTTCTCCCCACCTTTGTGTACTCCTCTTGAATCTGGTGGAAGTCTTCGCGGAGTTTTTGCGATTCCATCGCCAAAAGATCTGGATCTTCCTGTAGCCAGGTTTCCAGCATTTCCGATGTAAGCTCAAAATGGCACTGGAGCCCATAGGCGGTTTTACCCACCCGGACAATCTGGTTCCGGCAGTATTTTCCCGTAGCCAAAAGAACCATATTGTCCGCCAGCTCCACCGTCTCCCCGTGCAGATGAAAAACAGGAAAGGAATTTTCCATGCCCTCAAACAACGGATCCCCAATGCCCGCTTGCGTCAGTTTCACTGAATTGGGGATACCCTCCACATCCCGGAATCCAATCTCCAGAACAGGGCATTTTGTCACTCGTCCGCCGGTGGCCTTCACCATAGTCTGGAGCCCCAGGCATATCCCCAGAAAGGGAATCCCGGCGGTAATGGTTTCCCGGATGCGAAGAATCTCTTCCTTCATTTTAATGCTATCATCATTGGCACTGTCCGGGCCGCCCAGAACAACCACCGCTCCAAAACCACCCATCGGCGGAAAATTTTCTCCTTTGTCCAGATCCATAATCCGGTAAAGAATCCCCCGCTCCCTGAGTATCTCTTCCAGCAGGCCAGGGCCTTCCCGCGTTATATTTTTCACAATGAGAACTTCTTTTCGCATAGACTCTGAATCTAATAAAAACTCCAGAATTTTCCATTTTTTCTTTGACATTGCCGATGGGGGCTGAAAAAGGGAGCATGTATGTCCAGAAAAGAATAATTCAGAAAGCTTCTGAATACCGCTTGTCCCGCCTGATTGAAAAACGTGCCCAGAATCCATCCATGCGGGATGAAATTGATAAACGTATCTGGGATTTATTCGGGGAAACCTGGAGCGTCGTATTCACGGATATGGTGGGGTTCTCCCGGTCCGTGGCCAAATTCGGGATTATCCAGTTTTTAGAAATGATCTACCACTCCCACCGGCTTTTTCTTCCGGTGATTGACGAATTTGATGGCATCCTGCTAAAAGAACACGCGGACAGCCTGATGATCCTGTACCGGGAACCCAAAAACGCCGTGGAATCCCTGCGGGAAATGAACAGGAAAACCAGAGCGTATAATGAGACAAAAGATGATATTGAAAAAATCCATCTCTGTGCAGGCGTGGGTTACGGAAGAATTCTGAAGATAGATTCCACAGACGTTTTTGGCTCCGAAGTGAACGCCGCGAGCAAACTGGGAGAGGATACAGCAAAAGCCGGGGAAATTCTGGTCACCTCCGCCGTGTATGACTCCCTCCATGACAAATATTCCTTTGAAAAGATTGATTATGTTCCCCCCGGCTCCGATGCGGCTTATCTTCTGAAAGAATAGCGGGGAAATCCATCGGATAGGGACGTTATGTCGCATCTCCGGTGGACGTCATCTTGGATGTTTATGCGAATTTCATTGACGCCGGTTTTTTTTTTCTGATTTTGGCGAATGGATAACATTGTTGAAATAACCTGGAAAGATGACACATCATTTACCGCACATGTAACTGCTTCTGATACCACAAAAAAAGAAGCGGACAAGGCCGCCCTGGATAAAATCAGAAAAAATAAAAAAGTCCCCGGTTTTCGTGCCGGGAAAATACCAGATCATATAATTATTTCAAAATTCAAAGACGAATTTGAATCCGATTCTCTTTATAATCTAATTGAGCTTTGTGTTGATGACGTGGAAAAAATCTCCGGCAAAAGGGTATACCGCATAAAAAAAGTGGAGAATACTGTAAAGAAGAGCGATGGTATTGCTTTTGATCTCCAGTGTGTTGTTTTTCCATATATTAAAATTGAAAATCTCAAAGATGCAATAATCATAGAAAATATTCCAATTGTCGAAGATTCTGAAATTGACGAAAAAATTCTATCCGTGCGGAGAGCGTTTGCCGTATTCGAAGATAAAAATGATGAGGTCGCGGAAATTGGAGACAAGATTTATACAGACTATGAAGTCTGGTCGAATGGGAATCCCTCCGGGACGGAAAAAGATTTCGCATTTATCTTGGGAATAGATCCCATTGATAAGGATATTCAAAAATCAATGCTGGAGCAGAAGATACAAAAAGGAGCCGAAATTAAAATCACAAAAATCTTCAAATCCAAGGATTCCGGGGATGAGGCTCAGGGGATGGATATTCCCATGGATTTTATCTTCAGTATTAAAAAAGTGGAAAGAGCTATACTGCCACCTCTGGACGCAGAACTGGTGAAACGATACGATCCGGAATTAACTCCCGATGCGGAAGCCCTCAAAGGCCATTTCCGGAGTGAGATAGAGAAAGAAATCCGCCGGAAAAGTCTGCTCAATGAAGTAAACAGCACAATGGCCAAAATTGAACAGAATACACAGATTTTTATCTCTGATGAATACATAAATGATAAAATTAATCAATTTCTCCAAGGAGAAAAAGATACATCCAATCTGGATGAGGAACAAAGAAAGAAGCTTAAAGAGAGTATAGCCTCTTACGAGAAATCTTCTCTGGTGATGAATGAAATGTACCGAATACTCCACGAGTTCAATAAAGGTGAAGATTTTGTGGCTTCTTTTTATGAATACATAAAAGACCAGTACGGGAAAGAAGATGCAGATTATATGATTAAAATATACCGTGGAGTTGCATCCGGAGAAAAGTCAAGCGATTATGATCGGAATGCCCTGGAGCATATTTCCGCATATTTTCACAATGAACGCCTGCTGAAATATTTTGATTCAATGGGTCAGGTGAAAAAAGGTAAAAAAATATCCTTGGCAGACCTGGAAAAAATGAACCCAGCACCGGAAATTGATTTGAATATATAAAAAGAAATTTATACCCCACGATCGCATAGTCCGATAATAATACGGGGTGTGCTTGCGGAAAAATTATAGTTATTACTGCCGGTATTGGGTATGGAACGGCGTATCGGATTGACCTTGAGCTTGCCCAGTGACCACATGAAAAAAATAGTAATATTTCTCAGTCTCTTCACATCGGCATTTGTTTTTCCACAAAGCATGGAAGAATTCTCCAAGAGCAGTTTACCGGATAAGTCCAGCGATAAATGGTATGGAATACGACCATCCAAAAATATGGAATTTTTCTGCGTGGAAGACTTTGAAAGTGGAATCCCATGGGTAAACCACGCAGGGGGTGCACATGAAGTCATCGCACGGTTTGTAAAAACATTTCCGGGAGAGAAAAGTCTTTCCCGGAAGAAGAAAGAATACCTGTACTCTGCGTACAAAGATGACTGGCAACTTTTTAACGATTCTAATGAAATCCATAACAGAAAAAAATTAACCGCCCCGGAAAAGGTGTATGAAATACGCTCATATATCCGCAAACCCGGCCTGGATTATCTCTATCTGGAAGCTCCCCATGGCGTTGTCTATATGGATGGGTCCGCCAGAATGATGACCCTGTACGCCCACTCCCGGAATTACCACCATACAGCATACGGCGTTTTTGTTAAGCCTGGCAATAATAAAATATATGTTCCGCTGGGTGATCTGAATTTTGATGGATGGAAAAGGATTTCTGTTATTCTTCCGGCCAGCATAGTATATCTGGATGCACATCGTTCCAAAGCCCATGTGACCGCGTTTGCCGGAATAAAAATTATTACGCATAAAATGGAACCAGAGGGCGATCTGATGATAATGCTGGATTTAATATCGTTTCTGGTGGACAAGAGCATGACACACTATTCCGGATCAGAAATTCCAGACAATTGGGGACGCTTCCGGGATTAAAAAATTTCTTCCTTTGAGTTGACAATGTCCAGATACATCTGAAAAGATCTTTCCGACTCCACATTATTATGGAGTTTATAATAGTATACTCCCAGATTGAACCAAGCTTCCGCAAATCTGGAATCTGTATCAACAGCTTTTCTCAAATAGGAGACAGCCCGCTTGTAATTCGTACCAAGGCCAAAAGCCATTGCGGCGTGGAAATAAATCATTTTACGATTATCTTTAAAATATGGATTTGATTCAATATACGGCATAATTTTTTCCAGTTCCGATGCGGCAATTCCGTAATTCTTATTCCTCTCTGGCAGGGTTTTCACTGGTAAATACAGCAGATTCAGAGCTCGCCAGTATGAAAAACTGATAGAATATGGATAAGCATTCCGATTTTTTTCCACCAATTCAAGAGATTCACCGTATTTTTTCTCTTTAAATAATTTTTCAATAGTTTGGACAATCCGCTTCTCCTCTACCGCCGGATGATGCTGTGGTATAATATCCCAAAACATGGACAATAGAATAAATACTATTACGATCCCAGCTAAATCCGTCCTGAGCATGAGACTCCATATAAGATATATATGGGGAGTCCAGCATTATTGGGGACATCCCCATTATGTCCTCCCCCCGGCGGGGACTGTCACATATTATGTCCCTCCCCCCCGGCGGTGACTGTCCCACATTATGTCACTTCCCCCGGTGTGACTGTCACCTATTATGTC
>DYLW01000004.1:0-38422 GCA_020721865.1 Leptospira biflexa
GAGATATAGCCATGACAACAGCACAACTTTTGGTCCAGCAGGGGATGCAGCAGGGCATGCAACAGGGGATGCAGCAGGGAATGCAACAAGGGGAACTGCAAAAAGCGTTGGAAACTGCCCGCAATATGCTTTCCATGGGTCTCTCCATAGATATGATTACCCGTGCGACCGGCTTAACCAAAAAAATTCTGCAGGAGAATAAGATTATTTAAGATTTTAGCCGGGACGATTCCATCCAGAAGTCTTGTAATACATAAATTCCCGCAGGGTGTGGAATATTTTTTGAAACCAGATTTTTTTAGTTTATGATTTGTCTATTATATTAAAAAAGGACAGAGGCAATATTAATGAACAATAGAATTAAGATAATGGGAATCGTTGTCCTGAGCACGCTGGTCTTCAGCCAATGTGCTTCCTCTTCCAAGAAAAACAATGAAGATGGATGGACAGAAGCTACAGGAGTGGGAGCCATCCAGGAAGGACGCATCGGCAAGGCAAAGGATGATGCTCTTCTGGACGCCAAACAAACCGCTGTCAAGCAGGTGCTGGGTTCCAGCGTAAAAGGGGCCGCCGCGGTAAAAGATGGCGTCTTAGAGAGTTCCAGTATAAAATCCAGAACGGAAGGGTTCATTGAGAAATTTGAAATCCTGGAGCAAAAAGCGGTTTCCGCTTATGAATACCAGGTCAGAATCCGGGCAAAAGTAAACCAGGCAGAATTGGAAAAGGTTATGGAAGAGGCAATCGCCTCCGCCGGGAGACCCAAAATGATGCTGATCATTGAAGAAACAGGGAATCCGCAAAAAATGAATCCACCCGTCAGCCAAGTGGAATTTGAAGCTATTTTTGTGGGCAAAGGCTTTCCGTTCGTGGACAAAGGTACTGTGGAAAAAATCATCAGCCAGAATCAGAGTAAAATTCGTTCCGCTCTGAAAGGGGATAAAAATATGCTACAATCCCTGGGAGTAGACGCAGGAGCGGAGGTCATCCTGTTTGGAACCACTTCCATTTCCAAAACTGCTATTGATTCTTTGGAAGGAATGGAGAATATGAAGACATACCATGCCACCACGAGCCTGCGGGCCATTGATGTCAATACCGGAGATATTCTTTCATCGGCCCAGAACACCGGAAGCACTCCGCATATCAACGCAAACACCGGAATCCAGGTGGCCATAAAAAAAGCCTCTGAAAAAGTGGCGGATGCGATGATCCCTGTTATCATAAAAAAATGGGATCCGAACAAGACACAATCCATTCGCCTTCTGGTCACCGGTCTTGATTTTCAGGGAACGACCAATCTGGTGGATAAGATTCTGCAATTGCGTGGGGTGGATGCTGTCAATCACAAAGGAACCCAAGGGGCGGCTTCCATTTTACAGGTGGAATTCCACGGCTCATCCTTCAATCTTGTTACCCGTATTCTGGAAATCCCGGAGTATAAAAGCACAAAAGTGGGTGATGTAAAACCCGGCTCTGCCCATCTTTCTTTCCGGTGAAAATGAAAAAGCTGTTCTTTCTTGCCAGTCTTTTGCTTGCTTTTGGATGGATATTAACCGGAGTTTTTTTGCCGGATTGCACATTTGCGATGGGAAATGATCCATCCGCAAAAGAGAAAGCAAAAGGTAAATCCGGTAAGGAATCTTTGGATTCTCTACCGGATGTCATTGTCAAGGCCAGAATGAATGAAAAAGAATCTGACATTCTGGCACAAAGATTGGCTCTTTTTTATGCTCAGGAATACCCAAAATATTTTGGAACGCCGCCCAAACGTAAACCCACAATTGTGATCCTTGACACCAAAAGCGGATATGAAAAAATTCTGGGCGAAAAAGGCGAGGTCTATGGCCATTATCTGCCCGCATTGAATAAAATTTATACCTATCAACAGGAGAATCTGGAAGGCGTCCTGTTTCATGAGCTTGCCCACTACTGGCTGCAGGAAAACAGTATGGAACGCCGGGCTCTGTGGTTTGAAGAAGGGTTTGCCTCTTTTTTTGAGTCCCCGGAATTCCAGCCCGATGCTTCCATCACATTCAAGATTAAAAATTTCAGAAATGAAAAGACCATAGCAAACGAAATGGACTATATCCCTCTTGCAAAATTTCTACATACTGTGGACCTGCGTTACGAAGTTTCCAAAACCCAGGCCAGGGCCATCTTCACTTGGCTGAACGACCAAGGGAAATTGCCCGCTTTTGTGCAGCTATATCTGGAAAACGCGTCCTATGATATATCCGGTGCAGACGCTCTCAGGGAGGTAACCGGAATGACAATGGAGATAATGGATACATCCCTGCAAAACTGGATGCGACAAAAATAAGGTGCCTCCCTATCATCAATCTTGAAGTGCAACACTTAAACCATAGAAAACCCCCCGCTTCAGTTTTGCCCAAAAAAAAGCTTGTATGGTTATCCATTAATCCAATATTGCTATGAAAATCTTAATACAAGGAGTATTTATGAAAATGACAGTGAAAATGACTGTACTGGCTCTGGTGCTTTCCGCGGGAAGTATTTTTGCCAACAGCTTTGAAGTAAAAGTTGGATCCTCCAATGCAGAAGCAGCAGATAAATGGGGATTGGATGCAGGGATTGGACTGAATTTCAGCGTAAATGAGTTTTTTACCGTGGGCGTGGAAACCGGTCTGCAGTGGATAAGCTGGGATTTTGCTACCGGAGCAACATCCGGAACAGGTACTCTTACTTCCACAGAGAAAGTTTCTTTTGACGCATATAACATTCCCATTCTTTTTAACCCGCGTTTCATGATGCCTATGGGCGGAGACGGAATGGGGGGGGGAGCAGCATTTATTCCTTATTTGAGTCTTGGAATTGGCTACTCCTTCATGTCCGGTGTTACCACATACCCTGATTCCTGGAAAGCTGCATATCCAACCGTTAAGGACACCACAGAAACATATTCCGGTTTGCTTGCTCAGCCCATGCTGGGAGTGCTCATCCCCGTTGGCGGAGGCGGTGATTTTGGTGGAGCCGATACCGGCATGAAAATCATGGTGGAAGTGGGCTACCGCTACAATCAGGTGGAAAAAGATTCCTACGAAATTGATATGTCCGGTCTCATCGTAAGAGCCGGAGCCAATTTCGCTTTCTAATTTTCCCTTTCTTTTGCAAAGGAGCCTGCCAGCATACCGCAGGCTCCTGCAATATCCTCTCCCGCAGAATTGCGGATAAACACCATCTTATATAGCCGTTTCACCTGATTCTGGAAATCCACGCTTTGCTGCCAGGAGGGTTTTCGCAGCAGATAATTTTTTATCTTCAGAGTTTCCCCGTTATACGGCACCAGGTTAATCCGGCCACCTAAAATCTGCCCCAGTTTCCCCAATTCCCGGGCTTCCTCCGGTGAATCATTGATGCCCGGCAGATGGAGATACTCCAGCATGATGGTTCTACGGTTAAAATAGTCTTTATTCTGAACCAGAAACCGGATGACCTCCGCAATGGGATATTTATCCTCCACATCCATGAAATCCCTTCTTTTCCCGTGATCAAAAAAATGCAGGGAGAGAGCCAGGGCAAAGGGCTCTTTATCCCGGAGAAATTGTTCCATCGCCGGCAAAACCCCGGACGTGCTGATGGCAATCTTTTTCACCCCAATCCCCGCCCCCTCCTGCCGGGAAAGGATGCGGGCGGCCTTGAGGGTATTCTCATAATTATAAAACGGCTCTCCCATCCCCATGAAAACAATATTATTGATTTTCTCTTCGGTTTTCCGGATCAAATCATAGACCGGAAAAACCATCTCTGCCACGGAAAGATTCCCTTTAAACGGAATCCGGCCACTGGCACAGAACCCACAGTTCAGACTGCAACCAGATTGCGTGGACAGACAGACTGAATTCCAGGTTTTATGGGGAAGATACACAATTTCCATCTCTTTCCCGCCAGGGTGACTGTCACCAGGGAGACTGTACAGAATTTTTTCACTGCCATCGCGGAGGCTCTTCCGGACATCCGGATCATGGATACCGGGATATGGCTCAAACTCCCGCTGCAGCCAGTCTTTGATATCCGCCGGAAGATTGCTCATAGCCGCCGGATCAAAAATGCGTTGCCGGTGCAACCAGTGAAAAATCTGTCCTCCCCGGTATTTTTTCCATCCCGCCCGCACCACGGCGTCTTCCCAGTCCGGAAAATCCAAATCCAATATATTCATCGTTACCCTTTCAAATATTTTTCTTGTCACGGCAACGCATAAATAAAAATGCCTTGTGGACAGAGATATTTCCAAATTTAAAAACGTACAATTTGATATTCTGGTGATTGGTGGGGGCATTTCCGGGGCAGCCATTGCCTGGGAAGCCGTTACCCGGGGTTACAAAGCCGCTCTCATTGAAAAAAATGATTTTGGCCATGCCACCTCCATGGCCACCTCCAAACTCATCCATGGCGGGTTGCGTTATCTGGCCCAGTTTGACTTTGGGGTGGTGCGGGAATCCCTCCGGGAAAGACGCTACCTCTCCCAGATTCTGCCCCACCAGGCATTTCCCCTGCCCTTTTTAATCCCCATCTATGATTTCACCCCTACTCCGGGAATGATCCTTGGCATTGGGCTTAAAATGTACGATTTTCTGAGCTATGATAAAAATGATCTCATAGACACAGATAAACACCTTTCCAACTCCCGGTTTCTGAGCAGAGAGAAAGTTTTGGAATATGAGCCGGGGCTGAATCCCAAAGGCCTCCAGTATGGCTATCTGTATTATGATATTCTGAACCGCCATCCGGAGCGGAGTAACTTTGATTTTGTGTATTCCGCTGCAGAGTCCGGGGTTACTGCCGCAAACTATGTCATGGCAAAATCCTTCCGTACCAAGGAAGAAAACGGAAATAAATCCATCCATGGCGTGAACGCTGTGGACATGCTTTCCGGAGCGGAGTTTTCCATTGAGGCCACCAACGTTATCAACGCCACCGGTCCCTGGGGGGATATTGTCCTTTCCACCCTGGAGAAAACCCCCATCCGTAAAATCACCCGTTCCAAGGGAATCCACATGGTTTTCCCCCGTTTTCATAAAAACACGGCCATCACGTTTGAAACCCGGGATAAGCACCACTTTTTTATCATCCCCTGGCTGAATTATTCCCTGATTGGCACCACGGACACGGAGTATTCCGGCAGTCCGGACGATGTCCGCGTCACAAAGAAGGATGTCATGGATTTCATGCAGCAGGTGAACGACCATTATCCGGCCAATTTGAAATACGAAAATCTGAAACATGCCTATGCCGGAATCCGCCCCCTGGTTTCTGAAGAAAATAAGGAATCTTCCTATGATGCTTCCCGCCGGCATGAAATCATTGACCATAAAAAGCTGGAGAATCTGGGAGGGCTTTTTTCTGTGTTTGGCGGGAAATGGACCACATCCCGTGCCCTCGCAGAACAAACCATCGACCAAGTGGAAAAAACCAATGATTATCCCCGCACAAAATCCGTGACCAGGGAGCACCGGCTCAAAACTTCCCAGACCGGAAACCGCTTCTCTCTATTTGTCAACGACGCCCACCACCGTTTTGATGATCAATACGGCTCCCGGCTGGTGGATCATGCTATTGAGTATTATGGCTCTGAATATGACAAAATGCTCGCATACATTGACAAGGACGCTTCCCTGAAAGAACCCATCGAAAAGCGTACCTACCATATCAAGGCCCAAGTGCTCTATGGTCTGGAAAAAGAGATGGTGCACAAACTTTCGGATTTCCTGTTGCGGCGGGCCGGGTTCGGGAATGAGGGCATTCCCCATGACCAGACACTGAATTCGGTGGCGGCCATGATGGGGGAATATCTGGGGTGGGATAAAACCCGCCAGGCGGAAGAGATCAAAGAATATAAAAATTCCCAATTCATCGTGGAGGACTGATCTGGAAAGCTTTTTAGCTTCCTCCGGCATTCCCTATTCCCGGAATGTTTTTCTGGAAAAATACGTCACGTTCCGTACCGGTGGACCCGCCGCTTTTTTTATCCAGCCACGCAATACGGATCATCTGCTCCGGGCCAATGAGTTTCTCTGCCGGGAGAATATTCCTTTTTTTCTGCTGAACGGAGGCTCCAATGTGCTGGTCTCGGATGCGGGGCTGGAGGTGGTGGTGGCCCCGGAGATAAAAAATTCCTTCCGGATTCTGGAGAAAAACCCCACAAAACCGGAGGAATGGCTGGTGGAAGCCGGAGCGTTCACCTCCAACCGGTTTTTTTCGGAATCCGCACGGGAGCATGGGCTTTCCGGCGGTGAATTTCTGGCCACCATCCCCGGAAAACTGGGCGGTGGGATTTTCCAGAATGCCGGCTGCTATGGATGGGATTTCTCCCAAATTGTGACAATTATCAGAATAATAAGCAATGGGAAAAGGGAAACCTTGTCCGGGGAGGATGCCGGCTTTGGATACCGCTCCAGCGTATTCCGGGAAAATCCCTGCCGATGGATTGAGTCCGGTGTTTTTTCCCTGCGGCAGGCAGACCCGGAAAGCGTGAAAACCCGTATGGATGACTATATCCAGAGGAGACTCCAGACCCAGCCCTCCAATCGGAAGAGTGCCGGTTCCGTGTTTAAAAATCCTCCGGGGAAAAAAGCCTGGGAGCTGATCCAAAACGCCGGATTAAAAGGTTTCCGGATGGGAGGGGCCGTTGTCTCAGAGAAACACGCCAATTTCATCCTCAATCACGAGAACGCCACCGCCACAGATATATACCGCCTCATCCGCCATATCCAGGAAACTGTTTACCGGGAAACCGGCATCCGGCTGGAGACAGAGATTTCTTTGCTGGGGAATTTTACTTCTTAGTTTTCTCCTCGTCCAGACCAAACGTACCGCCAGGGTTCATGATACCTTTTGGATCAAAATAATTCTTGATAGCTTTGATGGCCCCAAACTGGATTTCCCCCATATTTTTCCGGTACCAGGGTGCCAGCATTTTCCCCACTCCATGGTGGTGGCTCAGGGAGCCTCCACTTTTATCAATGGCGTCAATGATTTTCTTATGGAAATTTTTATATTCAGAAATGGAATCCATTTTGCCAATGAAGATAAAATACAGATTGGTTCCCTGGGGATAAAAATGGGAGCCATGCACCATGCAGACAGTCTGGGGGCGGCTTTTCACCACAGAGCGGACTGTTTCATGCACTTCTTTGAGATTATCCCATTTCACAGAGGTTTCCAGCGTGTCGATGACGATTCCATAGTCCTGCAAATCCTCCCGCATATAGGGATCCCGGTAGCGGCCTTCTTCCCATTTTTTCACCACATAGGACGTGGTATACAGCCCCCGGTATTTTTTCCCAATTTTCCGGATCATTTTTTTCACATGGCCGCTTAATCCCTTTTCCCCTTCCGTATGGCCAATGACCAGACAGCGGCTTCCTGCTTTATACCCCCTCAGGGAAATATATTTATCCAGAATGGTGCCCTCCACCCCGTACAGTTTGAGAGCAATGTCCGTTTCCTCCGGATCCGAGAGGCGCAGGACGGACGGCAGACCAAATTCCCCCTGGGATATTTCCCGGACGGCGGCGATGGCGGAATCAAAATCCGGAAAGATGAAGGAAAAACCCCGGCGGTTTTCCGGCATATAGCGGAATATCTTTATGGTGGCACTCACCATAACCCCCAGAATTCCCTCCGAACCGGATAGAATATCATTCATATTCGGTCCGATGGCCGCTGCCGGATAATCTTTGGTGACAAATTCCCCAATGGGGGTGACATATTCCTGGCAGACCACCAGATCCTTCATGTCCCCATAGTATGTGGAACCCTGCCCTGAGCCCAGAGCGGCAATCCATCCACCCACGGTGGAAAATTCAAAGGACTGGGGGAAATGTCCGCAGGTGTAATTCCGGGAGGCATTTCTTTCCTTCCGGGCATTGTTTAAAATCTCTTCCAGGGCAGGACCAAAGATGCCGGGTTCCACCGTCACGGTCTGGTTGGTTTCATTGATTTCCAGCACTTTGTTCAAATGGACACTCATATCCAGCGAAACCCCACCTTTGACGGACTCTGTCCCCCGGGTAACGCTGCTTCTTCCGCCGAATACATAGACGGGAATTTTCTGTGTATTGCAGTATTCTATGATTTTTTTAATGTCTTTTTTATCCCGCGGATAGAGCACTACATCCGGCAGGTTTTCCAATTGTTTTTTCCGCAGACGCATCAGATCAATCATGGTTTTCCCGTATGCCGCCCGCAGCCGGTTATAGGGATCCGTCTGGATATTGGCTTCTCCCACAATTTTTGTGAGAGCATCTATCTGGTTTTTTTTCAGTCCGGAGGGTTTGTTATAATCCACTTTTTCCAGACCGGTTTCTCTTTTTTCCTGAAAAAATTCATCGCCCAGCCCAAATATTTCTTTCATGTAAGTAAAAAGTCTCCGGTTAGGATGTTTGAATTCACCGGGAGCTCCCCATTTGAATATGGAGCGGTAGGAATTGGTGGGGGGGGATTCTTCCATCCAGTCTGGGATAAACGCTTTTTCTTTTTTCATGGGATTTCCTTTATCGTTGCCAGTCTGAATCTTTTTTGCAGGACGACAATGATTTAACCAGTATGAAAAAATGGAAAATATGCGGAATCACCAATAAGGAAGACGCCCGGTCTGCCGTATCCGCTAACGCCTTTGTTCTGGGCTGTGTGTTCCATCCGGAAAGCCGGCGGTTTTGCGATCCTCGGACGGCGGCCGCCATCGCACAGGAAATCGCACCCGTTCCGGTGGCTGCGGTGTTTGCCTATAATCCGCTTCCTTACATCCAGGAAATAGTCTCCGGATTTTCCCCGCCCTTTTATATCCAGATCCCGGCAGATCATCCGGACTTTGAGAAAATAAATCGGATTTATTCTCCAGAAATTATCACCCCGGTGTATCTGGTGGATTCCGGATTTTCCGTTAAAACCACCCTGTCCGATGTGCATATCCGGAAAAGAAAGTACCCCTATATTATTTTTGATACGGGAGGGGTTAAAGACTCCGGCGGCAAGCTCATGGCGGGCGGAACGGGGAAAACTTTTTCCTGGGAAGTCATCCGGGAAGTGGACTATCCTTTTCTGATTGCCGGGGGCCTGAACAGAAGCAACATCCCGGCAGTCCTGAATTTTCTGGAAAATACACAGGGGATGGGGATAGATATTTCCGGGGGTCTGGAAAAATCCCCCGGATTCAAGGATCACATTTTAATGAGAGAATTATCGCATCTTTTTACAAGGGATTAGCATGGAAGAACAGAATCTGAATACCCCCATGATGCACCAGTATCTGGAGATCAAAAAAAAATACCGGGATGAGGTGTTGTTCTACCGGATGGGAGATTTTTACGAAATGTTTCTGGAGGATGCGGTTTATGCGTCCCGGGTACTGGACATTGCCCTGACAAAACGCCAAGATAAAATTCCCATGTGCGGCATCCCCCACCATGCTTGGCAAAATTACGTGCAAAAAATCCTCAAAGACGGAAGAAAAATCGCTATCTGTGAACAGACAGAAGATCCCAAATTGGCCACCGGTAAGATTGTGAAAAGAGAGGTTGTCCGCATTCTCACTCCGGGGAGTATTTACGAAGAAGAACTCCTTTCCGGTGCCGAAAAAAACACCCTGGGAGTTTTTCTGCTGGATAAAGATTCCTTTTTGTTTTTATCCGCCGATCTTTCCACCGGCACCCTGAGCCTGGATTCCGGCGATGGATGGTCGCAGATTCCGGATAAACTTCTGCTCCACTCTGTCCGAGAGGTGGTTTTGATCCATCCACCCAAAAACATAGACATGGGCATTTTCTCCAACCTTCCGGTGGTGCATAGGCAACCACCTCCGTTATCCTCATCCGGGGAAGGCCCCTTCTTTGAAAGGCATCTGGGGATTTCCAACCCCGGCATACTGGAAATTTCGGAAAAAGAAAAAAGTCTTCTGGTGGGATTTTTCCGTTATCTGGAAGAGATATCCCCCCTTTTGAAAATGCGGTGGAAAATGCCGGTTCGGGTGGAAAGCCGGAAAACCATGAAGCTGGATGAAAATGCCCTCCGGACACTGGAAATTCTGGAAGCCACCGACGGCAGCCGGAATGCCTCCCTTTTTTCCATTCTGAATGAAACCAAATCCGCTCACGGGAAACGCCTGCTTGCGGAATTTCTGTCCATGCCCTCTCTGGACAAAGTGGAAATTGAGCGACGTCTGGATGTTACCCAATGGTTAGCAACAGATAACCTGATCCGCAAATCCGTGCGGAATTTTCTGGCCGATATCCATGATCTGGAAAGAATCCTCATCTCTCTGAACCATCGTCCCGATGTCCGCCATCTGGGGCAGATCCGGGATTCTCTGAGAGCCACTTTCCTTTTGCGTGAGAAAATTACGGCCACAGTGGAGAATAGCAAAAATCCGGAGTCGCTCCCTGCGGAAATCCGGGAATTCTGGCTGGACTCCTTTGATTTTCCCCGGGAGTTAATGGACTCGCTGGAAAATGCCCTGAGGGAGGAGCTTCCGCCCCTTCTGGATGAGCGGCCTTTTCTGAAACCGGGATTTTCTTCCATGCTGGACGAATTGGTGGTGCTGAATGACAATGCTTTTACGGTATTGAAAAAATTTGAGGAGGATCAGAAAAGCCGGTACAATATCCCCACACTGAAAGTAAAATACAACCGGGTCATTGGCTATTTTATTGAGATATCCAAAGGGGCAAAAGAGAAACCCCCGGAATCCTATCACCGCCGCCAGACCCTGGTAAACGGGGAACGATACACCTGTGAAGAATTAAAAAACATTGAGGACAAAATCCTGCACGCAAAGGAAAATATTCTGGAAATCCAGAAAGGCATTTTCCAGTCTTTTGTGTCCGATATTCTGGAAGAAACCGCCCGCCTCCGGAAGCTGGCAAACGCCCTGGCACGGTTAGATGTATTCCAAAGTTTTGCGGAAATTGCGGGAAGGCGAAAATACATCCGTCCGATTTTTAATACGGAAGGGATTTTTTCCGTAAAGGATTCTCGGCATCCCGTGATTGAAGAGATTTTCCGTTCGGAAATATTTGTCCCCAACGATATTGAATTGGATAAAAAAAGGCGGCATCTGGCCATCATCACTGGACCAAATATGTCCGGAAAATCTACGTATATCCGCCAGACAGGTCTGCTTTCCATCATGGCCCAGGCCGGCTCTTTTGTTCCGGCGGCATGGGCAAACCTGCCCTTGGTGGACAGAATTTTTACCCGGATTGGGGCGTATGACCGTCTGGCCAAAGGAGAAAGTACTTTTTATGTGGAGATGAAGGAATGTGCCGGGATTTTCCACTATATGACGCCCTCCTCTCTGGTTTTGCTGGATGAAGTGGGACGAGGAACCTCCACCTATGACGGCATTTCCATTGCCCGTGCCATGATTGAATTTCTGAACCAGGAATCCTCCGGGAAGCCACTGGTACTCTTTGCCACGCACTATGGTGAACTTTCTGAAATGATTGCCGAACGAAACGGCATTGTGGGATTAACGGTCAGCGTTCTGGAGGAGAATAATGAAATAATATTCCTCCGGAAAATTGTGGAGGGTGTGGCAGACAAATCCTATGGCATCTATGTGGCCAAGCTGGCCGGGCTGCCTGTCTCTATAACGGAACGGGCGGAGGCTCTCTTAGAGGAACTGGAGGAAAAAGGATTCTGGGAAAAGAAGGCACCCGGTAGCCGGAAAAAAACCACCCAAGATGACTCTACCCAGCTTCATTTTTTCTAAACCCGATGGATACCGCCAGGGCCAGGAGAATGACCATTCCGCCCAGAATTGTATGCATAAAAATCGGCTCCCGGAAAAAGATTCCGGCAATAGCAGTGGCAAAGACGGGCTCCATCAGATAGATCATAGCTGCCAGATTGGAAGGAACAAACCGCTGTCCGTAAAACATCATCCCATAGGAAAAAATACTGCCGGGGACAACCAGAAGAGACATATATAGAATAAAATCGTATTGCATAAAATATTCCCGGTTATTTCCATTATTCGACCACAGGGTGGGGATATTTGCGATCAGGAAAATAACTGCCGTGATAAAAAACACCACCGTCAGAATATCCACAGCAGAATTTTTTTTACTGACCTCTTCCACAGTTATTATATAAACGGAGTAGCAGAACGCACTGGCCAGAATCCACACATCGCCCATGTTCATTTCCTGCGGAAGGGAAAACCCATAGGACAAAAGATAAATCCCCAGAAGAGCAATCAGAACAGAGACCAGTATCTTCCGCCGCAGGGCGTATTTCCCCCGAAAATGGTTCAATACCGGCACCATCAACACGGAAAGGGCGGTGATAAATCCGGCATTGGCGGAGGACACTGTTTCCAACCCGATGGTCTGGAGATATATAGCAGTAAAATTAATCACACCCAGGCACAGAAGAAGCACGTCCGTTTTCCAAAATTTAAGCAAAAATGAATAAAAAAAATACGGACGTATCAGGATAAGCAGAAGGGATGTGAAAAAAAAACGCAGAAACAGTATTTCCACGGTGGTACCGTAACGCAGGAGAGCTTTTGTCAGGGGAAATGTGGAGCCCCAGAGGATAGTGGTGATGAATAAGATAATGAGCCCACGATGGTATTCCTTCATTGTTCAGATTTGTTTATGGAGACATCCGGACATTAAAAAAATGGTTTACATTGTCATATCAAATTATTATTTCATGATAAATGTACAGTTTTCCGGATAAAATCCGCCAAAGATATAACAATGAATCCTTTTTCATCCAGAAAAAAACCATCTATCTGATTTATACCAACCATATTTTTATTCTAACGTTCCTGGCTTTTACCATTTTGAATATTTTTACCACAGATTTTTTCATAGCATCCATTCTGGCCGTGGGTTCCTTTCTGTATCTGGTGAATTATTTTTTGATCTATCATAAAAAATATGAGCTTGCCGGTAACATCACTTTACTTGTCCCCATGGTGGTGGTGGGTCTGGATATTTTTATGGCAAAGAATGACAACATTATTGGGTTCCACATCAGTTACAGAGCCACAGTATCGTTTTTTACCATGATGCTTATTATGTCCCTGGTTGCTGTGAAACGCTATCAACCAATCATGGTATCCACATTATCCCTGGGGATTGTTATTGCCTTTTATTATTTCCGCTTTCACACGAACGCTGCTCATATGGACTATGCTGTTCTGATCAATACCATGATCCACTATGTCATTGCCGGTGGAGCCTCTTTTCTTACTTTGTATTTGACAGAAGATCTGATCCAAATAGCGGAAGAGAAAACCAAAGAGGTATGTAACACCAATATACAACTGCGGGAATCCCTTTCCCAAATTGAAGAGTCAAACCGGGAGATACTGAAGACCAGAGAAAAAGAATCTATTATATTGAAATCTTTTCCGGACTTGATTTTTATTCTGAATATTTCCGGAGTGGTTCAGGAATGCCATATTTCCAACATAGACTTGATACCATTTTTTGGAGAAAACTGCGGCGGGAACTCCATATTCCCTCTACTGGCACCAAAGGATGCCGATCTTGTGAAAAAATCCCTGGAAGCAGCATACACCAACAGGCAGATCCAGACCATCCAGTGTGTGATGGTCAGGGACAGTGTGGAAAAACAACTGGAATGTCGTATAAATTTTCTACAGGATTATACGTTTGTCATGATTGTCCGGGATATGACCAGCCAGATGGATTCACTGCGGAGGTTAAAGGACGCGGAAGACAAAATGAACCTGACATCCCGGCTTTCCACGCTGGGGGAAATTTCCGCCGGGATTGCCCATGAAATCAACCAGCCTCTGAATTATCTGAAAGGAGTTCTCCATATTCTGGAAAACGAAAAAACGGATATTACCAATTTTCAGTCCCGGATAGATAAATACCTGAAAAATTCCCAGCACAGCGTAAACAGAATAGAAAATATTGTCAATCATCTGCGTAATTTTGTTCACAACCGGGAGGTGGAAAAGGAAGCCACAGATATAATGACATCCATTGAAAATTCCCTGATTTTTTTCCATGAGAAAATAAAATTAAGAAAAATTATGCTGAATATCCACCGCCGGGGAATGAATTTTATTATTCTGGCCAATCCCACCCGCTTGGAACAGGTTTTTGTGAATCTGCTCCAGAATGCCATGGACGCATTAGCGGAAGTGGAGGAGAAAAAAGAAAAAATCATTCATATTGATATTGAAAAAAGCGTGGTATCCAGCGTTCCCTTCCGTTACAATGTGATTGTCACTGTATATAATTCGGGGAAACCTCTAAATCCTGCCATTCGGGATAAGATCTTTGATCCATTTTTTTCTACCCATGAGAATGGAAATGGGATGGGGCTGGGTCTTTCCATTGTATCGAGCATAGTCAAAGAGCATAATGGCACCATAAATCTTGTGGACAAAAATGACGGGACGGCATTCCGGATGGAATTTCCGGGGTATGCGGATGAAAAATAAAAATCCCATTTGCATCGTTGACGATGAAATTCTGAATCTGGATATCCTTTCCGATATTTTATCCAAAGAAGGCCATACCGTCATCACTTCCACAAATTGGGAAGATGGCCTGGAATTAATAACAAAAACCCATCCATCCATCCTGCTTCTGGATTTGAATGTATCCGGAAAAGACACACGGAGGCTTATCCGGGATAATTTTGAATTTTTCAAGGATATCACCATTATCATTATCAGCGGCTTTATTGGAAAAATGGACAGAAGAGAGCTGGAGAATCTGGGCGTTAAATTTTTTTTCCAGAAACCCATCGACTTTGAGAAACTGGTATCCACCATTTCTCATCTGGATATGTAAAAAAAGGTTGAAGAACGGTTTCGGAAAAAAACTATACTTCCATGATAAAAAAATCCAAAGAAAGTTTTTTGCCCATCATGCCGTATGAGACCATTGAAGAAGCCATCCTCCTTGCTAATGCTACCGCTTTTGGACTGACCGCATCGGTCTGGAGTAAAGACCGGAAAAAAGCCATGAAGGTAGCCTCCCGCATAGAAGCCGGAACGGTGATCATCAACGACGCCATTTATACCCACGCCATGGCAGAAACCCCCTGGGGAGGGGTCAAAAATTCCGGGATAGGAAGAGTGCATTCGGATATGGGTTTTACCAATCCCATCCATATTAACAAGCCGGCGTGGATTAATATTGACCTCTGGTGGTATCCGTATACTCAGCGTTCCTTTAATTTTTTCAAGAATTCCATTTTTCTTTTTTCCGGAAATACAGTCCACCGTCTCAAAGGTCTCCTGGGTTTTGCATCCTGGAATACCATTACCTTTGGGAAAAAGAAGGACGATGAGCTCTGATGCGACGCCGGAGCAGATCGCCGCAATAAAAGGATTCTGGGACAAAAATACCCATCTTCTGCTCTCCGCCGGAGCCGGCTCCGGAAAAACATTCACCCTAATCCAAAGCGTATCCTATGGAATCCGGAAAGGATACGCAGAGAGCGATATTTTTCTGATCACCTTTACCCGGAAAGCAGCGGCAGAGATGAGGGAAAGGCTCAAAAAGAATGGGATATCCACCGGTTTTGCGGGCACCATCCATTCTCTTGCCTATAAAATTATCCGGGAGAGTAATCCGGGGAAAAAATACCAAATCATTACCAACCCGGAAACCATCTTCAAGCAGTTGATTATGGAAAAATTTTCCCGCTTTTCCCACATTCCTCCAGAGTATATTTTAAGGGCTTTGGATGATGTGAATGCCCACTCCTTTTTGCAGGAATATCAATTCCATAAGGAAAAAAATAATGCTCTGGATTTTGAAGACATGGTTTCCCTGGTCGCCCAAATGGATTCCTCTCTCCTGAAGGATTATCAGAACAAAATCATCTTCATTGATGAATACCAGGACACCTCCCCGGACCAGGTGGCTATGCTGAAAAAACTGAATCCCCGCAAACTCTTCGCAGTGGGAGACGCCAAACAGTCCATCTACCAGTTCCGGGGAGCCAATCTGGAAAATTTTTTCCGGTTTAATCAGGAATTCCCAAATTCCGGAAGATTAAAACTGACCGCCAATTTTAGAAGCCAGAAAAGAATTGTCTCCTTCGCAAATGCTTTTATTAAAAGGAGCTCCAGTGCAGATAAAATACGCTTAGTGGCCACCAAAAAGAAATTGGAAAAACCCGTTATCTTCCATTCCAACACATCGGCATTGCAGGAGAATATCCGGATGATGCTGGGAAACGGGACAACCCGCACGGCATCCTCAACCCTTCCGGCCACTATTCTGGTAAGAACCAACTATCTGGTAAAAAGCATAGAAACCCGGATACGGGAAAAAAAACTGGAGAACCGTTTTTCTGTGATGACCATCCATAAAGCCAAAGGTCTGGAATTTGACCACGTGATTCTTTTTGGCGTGAGTCCCCAATTTTTTCCCCATCCCAATGGATATCCGGAGGAAGAGGACAGGATTTTCTATGTGGCCGTCACCCGTGCAAAGGAGCATCTGGAAATGTATGCCTGGCCGGATGAAAATGGAAAGGAATCCCGTTTCCTGCCCGTGATCACCCGCTTTGCCCGGAACCAATATCTTTCCCATACCACCGATAAAAAAGGAAAATAATATACAATAATCCCAGCAAGACCACGGGCAGGGAATTGCACTCCAAGTCCGCATCCGGATAAACCCCCAAGGAATAGCATTTCTTTTCCCGGAAGAGAATGTCCCCTTCTCTTCCTCCAGAACCATCGGCCTGATTCTGCACGTTAAAGAATGACATTCTTTCCGCATGTGGCATTCCCGGAGTGAGGAAAGGGGAGGAATATTTTTCCCGGAAAAATTCCATACTGGGGTTATTGATATGAAACCCTTTTCCATCCTCCTCCATGTATTTATGGTAAGCTGCCGGGATTTCCTTTTTAGCAAGCTCCGGCTGGATTATTGTTAACCGGCTGGAATAACCCGGATATGCGGAGGCAAATACCGATTTTTTGAAATTCTGTGCGGATAAAAAGCCATAAAGTGCATCCTGAAATTCCGATCCGGAAAAATCCGGTTTTATCAGAATGCTGCCGGAAAATCCGGAATATATTATGTTCCATGAATCCTGGCCTTCTTTGATTGTGAAGACTGGTTTATCCGCCTGCTTCCGGGGTGGTACACCGGGGGGAAGAATGGAAAAAATAAAATCCACATTCCCCCGGTTTGGATGATGCATCCGGATTCCAGGGATGGTAAGCAACTCCTTCTGTATCTTGAAACTGACCGCCCCCGGATTCTGGTTATCCCAAACTCCTTCCATGTATGGATTCTCAAAACTCTGCAGAAGCGGATAAGAGGATAATTCATTTTTTATTTCCGGAAGAGAAAAATACAGAAGATGGTTGCCCCGCCGGATGTTCCGGGTATCCAGCGGAAAAAGATGTCTTCCCATCCCCGGTTCCAGCATCCGGCAATGAATTTCTCTGCCGTCCATCTTCAGGCAGATTTTCCGGGCGGAATCCGTGCGGTGGAAAACCGTAAAACCACAGCTTTCGCCCAGAGCACAAACATCCGGATGGGCAATATCCACAATTCCCTCCGGAATCTTTTTAAACGGCAAACGGATCAATTTCATCTGCGGTGCAAAACTCTGCGGATATGCAAAATCCGTAATGAGCAAGCCCCGGTTTTCCATTTTCCCATCCGCCCGGCAGGCATCCGGAGGAAAGGAGTTCTCCGGGTGGAACGGCATATTGTCTGTGGTAAAAATATTATCTTTGGAAATCCCATATTGAGATGCCATTTTCTCCACCCCGGATAGAATTGTATTTTTTTCCAGAAACCGCATGGAGCAGGAATTATCCACATACAACCGGGCAGAGGAAAACGGGATCCGGATTACCGGGGAAAGCAACACCAATCCCCAGAAAAGAAAATCCACAAAGTACATCTGCTTCCTGGCCGATGGGTGCAGAAAAGACAAAAAAATTCCAGCAAGTACCGGAATCCATAAAAATAGATGGATGATACTACCCCCGCTATCCACGGATCATGGTTTCCGCCAGAGAAACGGCTTCCGGAGTGATGGTTTCCCCGGAGATCATCCGGGCAACTTCCTGTATGCGGGCCTCCGTGTTCAGAAATTTCAGGTCTGTCCCCATTTCTTTTGTTTTGGTGACTTTAAAATGGGTAACATTCTCTCCGCCCATCCCGGCAATCTGGTGGAGGTGGGTCACCACTATCACCTGGGCGTTTTTGGATAAACCGGCCAGTTTGTTCCCCACGGCCTCCCCAATTTTCCCACCGATACCGGTATCGACTTCATCAAAAACCATGCTGGAGACAGGATCGGAATCGATGATGACTTTTTTAATGGCCAGCATAATCCGGCTCATTTCCCCTCCGGATGCAATTTTCCGCAGTGGCCGCAGAGGCATATTCTCATTGCCGGCCAGATAAATTTCAATATTATCCAAACCGTGGGAATAGATGATATATTTCTTTTCCGGTTCTTTTTCATCGGCAATGATTCCATCCTCACCCAGATCCCACTTAATGGAAAAACCTATCCGGGTATCCGCCATCCCCAGATCCTTCAATTCGGCTTCGATGGCCGTCTCCAGCCTTTTTGCGTGCTCTTTCCGTTTAGCGGATAATTCCAGAGCCTTTTCCCGGAGCAGACCATTGATTTTCTTCAACTCCGCACGAAGTTTTTCTTCTTCTTCGGAGGACAATTCAATCCCCCGGTATTCATTCTGTATGGTTTTATAATACTCTTTTATTTTTTCCACCTGTCCGTATTTCCGGATCAGTTTCTGGAGCATGGCCAGTCTTTCCTGGACAATGGATAACCTTTCCGGATCCGCATGGACATTATCCACGGCATCCCGTATTTTTTCGGAAGCATCCTCCAGATGGTAATAGGCTTCCTGGATGGAGTCCAGAGCGGAACCCAGATCCGGAAGAAACTCCAGATTTTTTTCCAGAGTCCTCTGCAAGCGGGATATACGGTGGATAATATTCTGATCCGACTGGGATAATTCCTCATAGACCAGATTAATATCCCCCAGCACAGCCTCCGCGTTTTCCAGGGTTTTTTCTTCCTGGATCAACTGGTCCGGTTCATCGTTATCCTGGAGATCCGCATCGTCAATTTCCCGGATTTCATGGCGGATAATTTCCATGCGACGTTCTTTTTCTTTTTCATCCAGAGAAACAGATTTCAGTTTTTCCTGAACTTCATTTCTCTGCTTAAAAAGAGAGTCCACTTGACTTTTTAAGGGTTCCAGACGGGCAAAACGATCCAGCATTTCCCGATGTGTGGACACGGAAAGAATATTCTGGTGTTCATTCTGGCCATGGATCTCCACCAGAAAGGCACCAATATCCCGCAAAACACTTACGGGAACCTGGCGAGCATTGATAAAACTTTTACCCCTGCCTTCAATATTGATCTCCCGTCGCAGAATCAGATAGGATTCTTCCACGTCCAGCCCAAACTCCCGGACAAAATCACCGAACCGGGCGTCCTTCAATTCCCGCAGAATGTCAAAGCGGGCTTCCACAACAGAATACCGGGCTCCGGAGCGGATCAGATCCGTGGTCGCTTTGGAGCCCAGCACCAGATTTAATGCCCCCAGAATGATGGATTTTCCGGCTCCGGTTTCCCCTGTGATCAGGTTCATCCCGGAGCCGAACTGTATCTTCAGCTCCCGGATGAGGGCAAAATCTTTTATGTATATTTCTTCCAGCATTCGAGCTATCAGAAAATATGCATAAAGTCTATGTAAAGGCCGGTGTTCTCATCAGACATACCGTAGTCTGCCATGATGATGGTTGCTTTATTCCAGGCAATACGGAAACCGGCACCATATCCTGTCTGGACATGATCCAGATTGGATTTGGATGCGTTGTCATAGGCCTGGCCAGCGTCAAAGAAGGGAGCCAGAATCAGAGCAAACTGCTGCCCGCCCACGGTGAAATTGAAGAATGTCCAGCGCAATTCCACGTTGGCCAGAGACATGGCTTTTCCCACAAAACGGTCAGCCGCATAACCACGGATGGTACGGGTACCACCCAGTCCGCTTTTGCTTCCTTCCGTGAACTCAAAATTGTTCTGGTTAAAGAACGGCATATTTCCTTCCACCATGGTATAGGCAACCCGCATGGCCAGCACGGGATCCATCCATTTGGGCATATCCTTTCCGGCCAGACCAGAGACCGGAGAATAGTACGCTTTCTGCGAGACGGTATATCTCTGGTACGTATAGTCAGAAGCTACTTTATCCTGAGACATGTTGAAGAAAACTTCGGAAAACAGACCATTGGAAGGATCCGGCTCATAGTCCCGGGTATCAAACGCCAGTCCCAGACGAAGTTCAGAGTTCCAGCCACCGTTATAACCCACCACACGTCCGGCCTGGTTATCCTTATACAGGAGGGTCTCCCCCATGGTAGCATCAATTTCTTTGTCAGAAGCATCCAGAGCTTTTACCTTATCTCCGGTATAATCGTCGATGGTGGTTTTCACAATCCGGATTCCCGCAAAAGGACGGAACAACCCGCCCATAATTTCCCTTTCCACGGAAAACTTGAACGATGGAGACTCATACGCAAACTTGTTATACTGGGAATAGGTTTTCTGTGTAGTTGCATCCACATACCGCAGGTCTTTGGCATAATCGGAAAAGGAATCATATTTTTTTCCGGTTACCGGATTCACCAGATCTGCAGAGCTGGCCGCTCCACGGGAAAAATAATTCGCGGAGGTGTTTCTGTCATAGATTAAATCCGCCCGCAAACGGAACAGGCTCCCGTTAAAATAAGGTGCATCCCACCCCAGCCAGTGGTAATTCCATCCATTGGTGGTGGCAAAATACTGGGCCAGAAATTGCTGCTGGTAGGGAGCATATTTAAAGAAGGGATCCGATTTCTCTCCGTTCACATAAACATAGGCTCTCACCCCGTAGCCAATTCCTGTATCCGGATTGGAATTCACCAATGGAAGACCGGTGGGATACCATCCTTCTTTTTTGGTTGCCAGTTTCTTGGGGTCCATCATTTTTTTCCTCTCCAGTCCGGGAGGAACTTCCATATTGACATCACCGGCTACCTTTTCGTCCTTGACCTCCTCTTTTTGGGTGGCCTTATCCGTATTTTCCGCTTCTGCTGCCTGTGCGAAAATTCCGGTTAACCCTGCCAAAGAGAAAACCATGGTGATTATTAAAAGCTTTTTCATTTGTTCTCCTTTTAAATTTTTTTTGTTATTTTTTTTCTTTCCTTAACAAATGCTCAATTCTGTCTGCGGACTCACGAACCCCGGCATCGGAAATGTCCACCACTGCATGGGCAGCTTCCTGATACCAGGATAACCTTTTCCGGTATATTCCCAGAAGGTATTCCGGATTGTCTTTTTCCACCACCGGAGACAACCCAGAACCAAGCCTCGGCCTCTGGGTGTTTTTTCCCCAATCCGCATGTTTCATCCGAACCTTCAATTTATCCTCAGATAAATAGATAAATATTGTAAAATATTTTTTTTTTAGGATGTCAATCTTTTCTATACTTTTTTCACCGGATTTTCCTTCCACCACGCCACCTCCGGTATCCAGAATCAACTCCATGGCGGGCGGGATTTTCTCCATAAAAGACAATTCCAATTCCCGAAAATAATCCCAGCCTTTAGCGACAACAATATCGGCGATGCTAACTCCCTGGCTTTTCTCAATTCCATCATCCATGGAAACAACCGGCATTCCCCACCGCCGGGACAGTTCCCCGGACAGGGTACTTTTCCCAATGAACCGGAAACCAATCAGAGCAATTCGTTTTTTCAATGGTTTAATGGGATATTTCCTTGAATCATATTTCTTTCATCTCTTTGAGGAGTGCATTTTCCATCACCGTTATGGGAGCTGCCCTCTTCGTAAACAACTCATACTGGCGGGCTCCCTGGTGGAGCAGCATCTTATAGCCCGGAACAATCTCCGCTCCGGAATTCCGGGCTTCGCGAACCAGGGGGGTCTCCCTGGGGTTATAGACAATATCAAACAATACCTGACCTTTCCTGAAATTGTCCGCAGAAAAAATGGCTTTATCCGCCAATGGGTGATTTTTCATTCCCATGGGGGTCGCATGGATGATGATATCAAATTCATGGATCTGTTCAGGCATCACATAGGAGCAGTAAAAAATCCCCCGGTAATTTTTTTTCTCTCTGGGAGCATATTCCATTTCTCCGGTTTTTCCTTTCTCCGGTAGGCTCATGATTCCCAGTCTGGTTTTATGGACAATATCGGCCAGATTATGCATTATCTTTTTTGCCTTGATTCTATTTCTGGCCGCCAGGGTAATTTGGGCGGGCTTTTCCCGGAACACCCCAAAAGCAATAGCACGGGCAGAACCACCGGAACCAATGATAAGGACTTTTTTCCCCGCAAGGGAAATCCCCGCTTCCTTCAGGGACTGAACCGCTCCGTAAGCATCCGTATTGTATCCCTTTAAGATATTCTTTTCCCAGACCAGAGTATTCACAGAGCCAATCTGCACCGCCGCTGGATCAATGGCGTCCAGAATCCGCAATACATGGATTTTGTGGGGGATGGTGACCGATAAACCCTCAATCCTCAACTGCCGCATGGAAAATTTCAGAGATATCAGATTCTTCATGGGAAATACCAGATAAATTCCGTTAAAACCACCAGCGGTAAACGCCGCATTGTGCATGGCAGGAGAAAACGTATGGGAAATGGGATACCCAATAATCCCAAACTTTCTGGTTTCCGAGTTGATGGATGTCATATTTCTTTCCTGATAAGAGTCTTGATTTTCTTTAATTCCGGAAATTCTTTTATGTCATCCTTATCAATAATATCAAAAACTTCCTGGGCAAAACCAGCGGGTATTTTTTCCTCCATCATGATTAAAGGAGATTTTTTCATCTTCATGGGATTATCCCCTTCATCAACATTTCCATAGGTAAGCTTGCCTTCTTTACGGCTCCATTCCAATGTCTGGCTTTTCAGGGAAATCTGAAATTTTTCCAGCTTTTCATCCTCCAAATTTTGCCAGAGAAACACACTCATGCCCTCCCCGGTATTGGACAGGAAGCGGTACAGATAACCCCCCTGACTGGGATTCAGAATTTTCCGATTGATTTCGTAAAAACTCATTGGCTCATTTCATATTCTGGAGAATTAAATCCAGAAGCATCTCCAGATACACAAACTGGATGGGAGGCAGACGCTTCCCATTGGCCAGAAGTGTGGGGGTTCCGGTGACCCCGGCTTTTTCCCCCTGTGCAATATCTTCCTGCACCATTTTATGGATTTTGTCCTGGCGGATACATTGGGTAAGTTTCCCGGAATCCACTCCCAGGGATTGCACATTGTGGAAAACAAAATCCTCAGAAACCCCATTGCTGTACCAGTATTCCAGGGAACGGAAAGACCATTCGTTAAACTCCCAGAACCTCCCCTGCAAGCCCGCACAGTAAAGGGAATAGGAAAGAAAACAGGCTCCGGGGTGCATCTGCCGGCTCATCCCTTTGTTGCATTCAGAGTCCAGAGGGTAAGAAAGCTGGTAAATCTTTACATCGGACGGATGTTTTTTCTGGTATTCCTTGAGCCAGAGTGAGGCATTCCGGCAGTGCGGGCAGAGCGGATCCGCAAATTCCACAATCACCAGTTTGGCATTTTTCTCTCCCAAATACGGCCGATTGGCCAAATTTAATTCCAGAGGTTTCTGGCCATAGAATTCCTTTTTCAATTCCAGTATTGCCTTCCGAATTTCCAAGGATTGGGGTGAGCTCGCCGGAGAGGATTGTGCATAAATATAAAGACCGGTGGAAAATAAAATCCCCACCGCCAGAAAAAGCTGGATGATGACCGCTAAAGATGCGTTCTGAAAAAACTGGAAGATACTATTCCAGTGAAATATTTTTTTGTCCATTTTAATCCCCCATAATATGGTGACCACCGCCATGCCCAATCCCGCGAAATACGTTACCAGACATAAATTACAGATGGTTTTCAGAAAAAACAGTGAATAACCCGCAAGAAAGATGTCAAACCCCAACCCAAAAGCAGATAGATAAAAAAGAATTCCCATAATGGGACGGGAGTTCTTCTCCCTTTCCTGGACTTTACCCAGGAAAGAGACCAGAATCATGGCAATGGCCGCCACGTAAAAGAAATAACCCCAGAGAGCCATGGGAAGATAAAACAGGGTGGAAAGATCGGATTGGGAAACCACCCGACATCCGGATTTCACTTCCCCACCACAAATCGCGGAAACCATACTCGAATGCCCGCCCGGGTTTTCATGGTACCAGATGAGAATTCCGGATAAAAATGCTCCCAGTGCGGCAAAGAAAAACAATACTATTCTATAAACCAGATACAGCATGGCTTTCTTTAAAAGGGGAACGTGTTCCGTCAATATTAAAACTGCAATTCCTCTTCCAATTCCAGAATCTGAACCCGGATCGCTTCATCGGAATCCATATATTCAGATATTTTTTTCTCGGCATGGATTACGGTGGTATGGTCCGTTTTCCCAAAAGCCTGGGCAATCTTCAGGAGGGACATGCTGGGAATCAGTTTTTTTGCCAGATACATGCAGATATGGCGGGCCATTACAATGGTTTCCACCCGGCTGTTCCCTTTGATTTCTTCTTCTTCAACATGGAATTTTTTGGATACCAGTCGTAGAATTTCATCAATGCTCACCTGTGACCCTGTGTCTTCGATGGGCAGATCCCGCAGAGCGATTTTTGCCATTTGCAGGTCAATGGGATGGTTTTCCACTTCCGATGTAAAATGCAACTTGGCCAGAGCTGCCTCTAACACCCGAATCTGGGTGGATAAATTGGTGGCAATATATTTAATCACATCCGGTGGGACGGTTATTTTCATTTCGGAGACCTTGGCCTGCAAAATGGCCTGGCGGGTTTCCATATTGGGGGGTTTGATATCCACAATCAGGCCGGATTGGAAACGGCTCCGCAGACGGTCGGTCAGTTTTTTCAGTTCATGCGGAGGGCGATCGCTGGAAATTACCACCTGTTTCTTATTCTGATACAGATAGTTGAATGTATGAAAAATTTCCTCCTGGGTTGCTTCCGCTCTCTGGCTGATAAACTGGATATCATCAAAAAGGAACACATCCACATTTCTGTATTTTGCCTTGAAATGGGGCATGGAATTATTCTGGATGGCTTCCACCAGATCGCTCTGGAAAATCTCCGCCGGAACATACATCACCTTATGGAACGGCATATCCGCAATTACCTGATTGCCAATGGCCATTAACAGGTGGGTTTTCCCCAGACCCACTCCACCGTAAAGATACATAGGGTTGTGGTACTCCCCTGGTTTTTTGGAAACACCAATGGCGGCGGCCAGGGCATGATCATTGGAAGGGCCTTTTACAAATCTGTCAAAAGTATATTTTGGATTCAATTTAATTTCTCCGGGATACGCCGATTGGTTGATGAAATTCCCCTTATTCTGGGATTTCTCCCCGGGACGGTCATTTTTGGGTTCCTCCGGTGCGGACAGGGATATTTTGATCCTGTAACCGAACACTTCGGAACCTTTTTGCTCCATTTCCGTGAGATATCGTTTTTCCAGGTGGTTTTTTATCTGTTCATTGGGGGCAGAAATATTCAATACACCATTTTCCATTCCACCATAGGCCAGTGCGGAAAAAAAAGTATCATAAAATTTAGAGGAAATACTGTTTTTTATAGAATGCAGAAAATTTTCCCAAGCGGGAAAAACATCGCCGGGAAGCGACGGAACAGGAATTTCAGTTTTAACGGCAGCGTTTTCCATATCCGGATAGACGGTTTTTTTTTCATAAAGCGACAAGTTTAATTTCTGTTTTCACAATCTATTTTTTTTGTCAGAAAAAATGGGTTGTTTCCAATTTACACATGATTATGTCACATTATGGTTCTACAAGATCAGCATCGCATCGCCATAACTGAAAAACCGGTATTCCTGCTCAATCGCTTCTGCGTATGCCCGCAGGAGCAACTCTTTCTCCAGAAAAGTGGCCACCAGCAGGATCAGGGAACTGCCCGGAAGATGGAAGTTGGTGATGAGGCCATCCACGGACTGGATTTTATCCGGCGGATACAGAAACAATCTGGTCTTCCCCTGCAGAGAATGGTGGTATTCCCCGCCGGTTTTTCTCCACACTGTTTCCAGAGTCCGCAGGGATGTGGTCCCCACCGCAATAATTCTACCTTTTTTTTCTCCCCGCAGCCGGTTAGCCGTGATCTCCGGAATAACATAGGCTTCTTCATGCAGTTCTTTTTTCTCAAAATTAATACTTCGGAGAGGGGCAAACGTCCCATACCCTATGTTCAACCGCACCATCCCCATCCCAACCCCTTTCTTTGCCAGAGCATCCACCAACTCATGGGAAAAATGGAAGGAGGCCGTGGGTGCAGCCGCTGCGGAACCGTCCATTTCTTTAACCGCAAAAATACTCTGGTAGCGTTCCCGGTCGATGGATTCTTCCCCTCGTGCAAGATACGGCGGGATGGGCATCTCCCCAATCCTCTCCAGAAACGTCCCGGAGTTCTCCGCCGGAAAAAGCGGGGTCAGGAAGATTCCCTCCGGGGTTTTGGATACAGAAAAGGTATACTCCATCGCTTTTTCCGCATACAGAATTTCTCCATTTGCGATCCGGCGGGCGTTCTTCATCAGGACTTCCCAGGAATCCCCAGTTTTATCCAGAAAAATAGATTCCAACCGGGCTCCGCTTTTTCTTCTTAAATATACCCGTTTTTTTTCCACATAGGTGTTATTGGTTATGAGAAAATCCCCCGTTTCCAGATACTCCGGAAGCTGGTGGAAATGAGCATGCCGGATGGTGCCGGTTTTCCGGGAGATTACCATGAGCCGGGAGTTTTCCCGTTTTTCCGCCGGATATTGGGCGATTCTGTCTTCCGGAAGATGAAAGAGGAATCCTTCCAAAACCGGATGACAAATTTCCTTCCCCATAATTACAAGGGTTTTGGGGAGGGTTTTTCTTCCGGATTCACATGAAAAGTGGTCTTGAAATCCGGCTCCGAAAACGGAATATAGCTGTTCGATGCGTTCCACATCATATAGCCTCTTGCCCCGGAACGGTAGGTTCCCGCAATCTGCCGGGTTATATATGAGCCGTTATAGGAACTCACCTTCATGGGAAAGGCCTGTATCCAGGGGCGGATCAGGACAGAATCCGGGATGATGCTTTTCACGCGGATACAACCCTGGTATAGAAAATATTCCGGGGAATCCGCCGGGTTCCGAATGCCGGAGAAGACATCCCCAAAATGCGAAGGATACAGCATGGGGGAGATAATATCGGCGGCTTGGGACATTATCCGCAGATCCTGCCCCGTGCTCAGAATATCCGCCGGCTCCTGCCAGGCCACCACCCCAAAAACGTCGATGGAAACTTTCACGGAATATGCCTTTGATAGGGAATGGATTCTCTGCAGGTATTTGGTGATCACCGCCGGCTTCTGATTATAAGATAGAATTTTCCGGTAAGAAACATTCCTCCAGTCTCCATCTGTGGGATAGCGGACATAATCCAGTTGGATTTCATCCACTCCGCTCTGGAGGACTTCTTGGATAATCCGGAGATTGTACTCCTGGACTTCCTCATTGGCCGGATCCATCCAAGCTGGCTGGCCTTTCACGTTATAGGAAGCCCCGTTTTTATATTTCAGAGACCACTTTGGCATTTTTTTTGCCATAAAAAAATCCTGAAACTGGGATATCCGGGCGATGGAATACAAACCCCGGTCATGCAGTTTCCGGACAAGGTTTTCCAGACTTTTAATGGGAACATGATAATTCTGGTTTTCCTTCACCATTTTCACGTCCGATGCGTAGGTTATATAACCGGTTATATCCTTAATGTCAAACACAACGGCGTTCATACCATTTCTGGAAACATAGTCCAGAAAACGGGGCAGTTTTTTCTCCGATGCCGAATAACCCGTCAGATAAATGGCACGAATATTTTTATGATTTTTTACTTTTTTGCCCGCCAGGCGGAGGATTTCATGGGAATCTGCGAACAAATCCTGCTGTGTCCAACCCGGAGCCAGAATCTGATAGACCATGGGGATGCTGTATTCCATGCCTGTCCGGTAAAGAAACTGGTCATACGCGGATAACGGGGAAATCTCCCGGAATGTTCCCCGGACATTCTCCAGAGGATGAAAAACACCGTTGATAAAAGCGACCAGAAAGAAAGCACTGAGGATTCCATAAAATGAATACCGGGCAAGGGAGGTAAATTTTTCCCACGTGGCTTCCATAACCAGATACAAGAAAAGATAAATTGGAAAATATCGTGGAAATACCGGCATAGGTTACAGCTATTATCGATAACCGGGCGTAAATATTTAATCAATTTCCGGAGTCTATATTGGTTGACGGTGTCTTTCCCCATATATATTTGATCCATGATTAAGAAAAGCATTTTATTACTCACATTGTCTGCCTTTGTCCTGGTATTCCAGTGTAACGGGAAGGATACGACCAGTGTGAAAAGTATGGAACCGGCCACCAGTGAGGATGAGGCGGTCTCCATTTTTCTATCCAGTAAGGATGAAATATTGAAGCCCACCCGCTGGGACACCGGAGATACCACCATTTCCAATGAAGACCGTCTGGAATTATACCAGCCACATATAAAAGACCTGAAAGGTGGTTATATTGGGGTGGGTTCCATCCAGAATTTTCTTCTGGCAGCGTGGGCAAAATCGGAATGGATATGGCTGACGGATTTCACCCGCATTGTGGTGGCCGCCAACAAAATCCATATTTCCTTTTTTAAGGAAGCAGAAAATCCCGCAGCTTTCCGTGCACTCTGGGAAAAAGCAAACCGGGAGAAAGCCAGAAAAATCATAGAAAAATATTACGCAAAAGAAAAAGACTATGCATTTATTCTTTCTTCCCTGGATATTGCCCGTCCCTATCTTCTCAAAAGGTTCGCCCTGGAAGATAAATTAACCAAAGCCCGGAATTATTCCGTCTGGCATACAGACTTAGAGCAGTACAACCATCTGCGAAATCTGGCGTTAAAAAACCGCATCCGAGCATTGAACGGTGACATTATGGGAAAAACCACCATTCTGGAAACTACCGCGGCAGCCAAAAAAATGGGGGTCAAAGTCCGGATTATCTATTTTTCCAATGCAGAGGAATACAATATTTTCCGTCCGTACCCAGACCAGTTCCGCACCAATTGGAAAGATATGCCAGTGGATGAAAAGTCCCTCATCGTCCGTACCATTTCCGTTCATAAAAATATATGGCCGTGGGCGGATGAAAGCCATTACAGCACAAAAAGAGGCTTCCATTATTCCATCCAGTATGCCGATGACTTCACATACCGCCTGGCTCACAACCCGGATAAAAAAGATTTTCATGTGGTCACGATGATGCACGAAGCAACAAAAACCAAAGAGCCCGGATTCACCATCATTGAGCGGCCAGCATCCTATTCCTATGGACCAGCCGCGAAAATAGAAAAATAAACGAAAATGGAGCAGAAAGAAAAAACAATTTTAATTGGAGTTTCTGCTTCCATAGCAATCTATAAATCCCTGGACTTGGTGCGTGAACTAAAAAAGAAACAGTACCAGGTCCGGGTGGCCATGACCAGAACGGCGGAAAGCTGGATCAATCCACTTCTGTTTTCCGCTCTTTCTGAAAATGAAGTCTATACGGAATCCCAGAACAACGTGGCGGCCATGCCCCACATTGAAATACGGGATAACCTGGATTTATATTTGGTGGCTCCCGCCACTGCCGATCTCATTGCCCGGGCAGCCGTTGGACGGGGCGATGATATTGTCTCCGCCACCCTGCTCTCCTATCCCGGTCCCCGGTGGATTGCCCCTTCCATGAATCCCTTTATGTATAAGCACCCGGCCACGCAAAAAAACCTGGATATACTCCGCAGCTACGGCTATGAAATCCTTGCTCCCCAGAACGGAGAGGCCGTTTGCGGCGACACGGGGAACGGGAAAATGGCCCGGATTGAGGATATCCTCGCCCGTATTGACGGATTTTTTGGTATTCCCTAAAATCCGAATATTGTATCCAGCTTTTTCCATTTTTCCGGTAGCCGCTGGATTCCCTTCCAGAATAGATAGGCGGAGGCAAAAGAAAGCCCCAGAGTAATGATAAAGGAAAAAGTGAACGCATATATTCCCAGGGACTTCAATGCCCATTCTGTGATCCGCAGATAAATGGTGTGGAATAAATAGACATGGAATGTCAGACCACCCCAAAAAGAAACGGCTTTTGCATTTTTCAGAAAGTAAAACTTTTTAAACCTTTCCTGCCAGGAGGCGTCATCCGGGAAAAAACGGAAAAAGACAATCCACACGGTCAGGGAGTATAAAACAACGGTCATTCTCTGGAAATGGTTAAAATAATCGGGCTTTATTTTCTGGGAATAGTAATAAAAATATTCCCCCAGCAGAATGGCCAAAGATACCACATATAAAAGAAAAAACCACGCACCGCTTTTACTTTTAATCCAGGTAACAATGGCGACTTTATAACGGGAAAAAACCATTCCGGTATAAAAATAAAACATCCAGTTAATGAAGACGGTGGATGGGAATACATATTTTTTAATCCCCATGGATAACAAAATCTGGTGGGACGGGGAACATAAAATCAGATGCAGAATCCCCAGAAGTACCCACAGGGAAATGGTACGGAAGCGGGCAAAAAGCGGGAAGAGCACATACATCTGGAAAATAATGATCAGAAAATAAAAATGATAATCTGCACCCCGGACAAAGGCAAAATGGGAACCCAGTTTCCACACCCCTTCCCATCCGTCCACATTATACCGGGCAGAAAGCGGGGAAACATAAATGGTGAACAACGCCAGCATGGTCCAGAAAAAATAGGGAATAAAAACCCGGAACATTCTTTTCTTATAAAATTCCCGGATAGAGGCAATGGAATCCATCGACCCCGGAGCGGAATAGCGTTCGGAGAGGGCAAAACCGGAAAGAATCAGAAAAACCGGCACGCAGAAACGGGCAATCTGGGATAAAATCACCGCTGTCCATTCCTCCCCAAATTTCCAATGGAAAATATCCGGAAGATAAGCCATAAGCCCGTTTTCATGCACAGAAGAGGCGTGGATGAGCACCACCACAGAAATGGCCAGAATCCTAATCAGGGAGCTGAGAGTAATCCACATATTTTTCTCCAATTTCGCTTAATTTATGAATACTATGGCGGTGCATGATTTCTTTTGTCTCTGCGGCAATCCGGGTGAGGATGGAATATACCCCAAACCGGCCATAAGCAACGCTGGCAATCGCAGAAGGCCGCCCAATCAATACGCCATCGGCCCCCATCGCCAGAGCCTTGAAAACATCGCTCCCGCTGCGGAATCCACCGTCAATCATGATTTTTAGATGGGGATTTTTTTTCCGCACAAAAGAAGATATTTCTTTTAGAACGGAAATACTGGAAGGAAGATCATCATCCACCCTGCCCCCATGGTTGCTGACCACTATGGCGGTGGCGTTGGCATCCATGGCTTTTTGGGCATCTTCCAGCGTCAGCACCCCTTTCACAATAAACGGAATCCCGGCAAAATCGGAAAGCTCCCGCAGTTCTTCCGATGTTTTTCTGGATGTTTTCTGGTTTTTATTCTCCATGGTCACCAGACCGGCGGAGTCAATATCCATGGCCCAGGCAAAGATCCCGTGGGATATCCCCTCCGATATCCGGAATTTAATTTCATCCTGATTTTTCCGGGGTTTGAAAACCGGTATGGTGTTACCCATCCTTTTCTGGTTTTTCAGGGCGATATAAAATTTATTGGGAGTGGCCCCATCCCCTAAGAAAGCCAGGGTGCCGGCATGGAATGCCCCAGTGGTTATCTCTTCGGCCATTTCCCATTCTGTTATGGCAAAATCCAGATTGGTGACACTGCCGGTTATGGGAGCGGTGAAAACGGGCATCGCGTATTTTTTCCCCAAAAAAGAAAAGGAAATATCCGGTTCCGCATTCTCTTTAGATGTTTCTGGGGATGTTTCCGGCTCAAGGATGCGGATACTCTGCAGATCCCGGTAATTGGCATAAAAGGTGTGATTTTCCCCTTTACCGCCCATACCGGGAATATGGGAAACGCAGTTTTTCCCGTCACAGACAGTGCAGGCAACACATATCTGCGGGTTGAAAATTTCCCTTGCTTTCCGGTTAATCTGTTCATCGGATAGAAGAGGATAACCCGTGTCTGCTTGATAGGATTTCCGGATTTTTTTTATTAATTTTTCCAGATCAGAATAGTCGTCCGACTGCAGGATAATATGGGAACTTTTCCCCACATTACTCCGCAAAGGGTAAATGATATCGCCGGGTGCAAACATGGGGAAATTATCCCGGATGTGGGCGGAATTATACCGCTGTGGCAAATCTCCATCCGGCAAGGGGGAAAGGAGAGTCCCCGGAGCAGCCTCAAAATTGATCTCTGCGGAATACCGGTGGGGACAAATTTCTTCCGCCAGCAGGGAATCATCGTTTTCCAGAAACCGCAGATAGAGTTCCATTAAATCTTTATCATAAGAATACGGAAAAGTATGGGTGCTCATAAATCCACCGGAAAGCCGGCTGGCAATTTCACCAATTATAAAATCCTGCCCATGTTCAATGGGGTATTTTATATCCCCTTTAAGAGGAGCGTGATACGGATATCCCTGGAGACGGGAAAACGCATCGCAAATTTTCTGGAATAGGGATTTTATGCGATCATAAATTTTTTCATATTCCAGAGACGGCATCAAATGTCCCCGTTCAATAAAATACCGATCCTGATACGTTTCAATCATTCTATCCGCAATGCCGGTTACAATAATTTTTCCCTGAAAACACAGAGCATCCACGGACAATTCCGCAGTGGGAATATACTGCTCCATAATGACCCTTTTGGAACGGGAAAATTTCTGGGCATATTCTAACGCATAAAGCAGATGGGTTTCATCCGGAACAAACTGAACTCCTCTGGCTCCCATATTACGTACCGGCTTGATGACAAATCCTGTGGTATGGGATGTATCTTTTTCCATGAAAACAGTCAATTCCTGCACATTGTCCGATGCGGCAAAATCGGGCTGGGAAAAGCCATTCTCCCGGAAAAATTCCCGCATTTTTTCTTTATCCGTGGTAATCTCTCCAATGGCCGGAGAATAGAAAGGGATGGAGAGCTTTTCTGAAATCAGGGTGGTTTCCAGAGAAAAATCCGTGGCAATGGTCACAATCCGGAAAATACTTTTTTTGTGGGGAATTAATAAGCGAACAATGGATTCCCAGTCATGGAATGGTATAGAAAAAAAGGATTCCGCAAATTCCTTTCCCGGTGCCGATGGGTTTTCATCAAACAGGAAAATGCGATACTTTCTGGAGGCAGCCTTAATAAACGGAACTTGGAGGACGCCGCCGCCCAGTACCACAATGATACGACCCATACGTCAAAGTATCGGCGGTTTTTCAGAGATTCCGTATTCTTTTTCCAAACCATCCCGCAATAGGGCAGAGAAATGGTGAAAGGCTTTTTCCGTATTGGTATCAACGCCCAGAAGAGGTTTCTGGGCTGCCTCACGAATATTTGTGTTGGGGATGCTCAAACCACAGCTTTTAATGGCCGCATAATCCTTCAGATCATTGGATAGATTGATGGCCAGACCATAGTAGACCGTATTTTTTTTAACAGACAATCCAATGTACGCAATTTTCCCCTGCCGGGTGAAAACTCCGGTACGGTTTTTTCGCGTAAAAGCCGGGATATCCCAGTAACCCAGGAATTCAATGATAACCCTTTCCAGAAACCGGATGTATAAAGTGATGTCATTCCGAATGAAGGAAAAGGGAACAATTGTATACACCACCAACTGGCCGTTGTTATGAAGAGTTACAGATCCGCCTCTTCGTACAAAAATTGTCTCCAGTGCGGGATTTTGGAGATGTGTCATGCGAAAATTCATCCCCCGGGTATACACAATATCGTATTCCAATCCCAGTAAAAACCCTTTTTTTTGCTGGACAGATTCAGCGATTTTTTGATCCATAATATCCAATGAATCCCGGAAGCCGGTTTTTCCCAGATAGATAAGTTCCAGGGGGAAGGACATGGTTTTGATGGAATTCTGAATGAAGATATGGAAACAAGTGAAAAATTAGACTGCTTTGCTAAAGATCAAGCCCCCAAACTGCACAATGCGATTCTTTATTTCATCAATCGCATGCCGGGAAAATTGAATCGATCCACCCTGTGTAAACATCTGTACTATTCCGATGGGCATTTTTATCAAAAATACCAGCGGAAAATAACAGAAATGAATTATCTCCACGTGGAAGGGATGCCGGTCCCGCGTTTTTTTAACGAACTCATCCATTGGATGGTTAAAGAAAAAGAGATAGAAATTATTCCGGATATTGTGAAAGAAGTTACGGATGCAGAGCCTATCACGGTCATAAAAGGCCTTTCCTTCCACCCCAGAATTCCCTATGATTTGAGTGTTTTCACAAAGGAAGAAAAAAAAGTCCTGTACTCGGTTGCTTCATTGCTCAACGGGCAAACTCTTCTGGAAACCCGCCATTTCCCCAATCTATACCAGGCCTATGTCCAGACAGGACTTTTTGAGGTCATCCCTTTCCATGTTTTCCCGGACGGAATCCGTCCCCATCTTAGCTGGAAAGCCTGGGCAGGTAAAATATTCCGGCTCATGATGGAATAATCAATCCGAACGAAACGCAGAATATTCCCAGGGAATACCATTGGATATTCCTGCGGCATAGATAGTATCCGGTGTTTTTTTTAACGGAATGGAATAAATTCCTGGGTGGGTGTCCAGAATAAAGATTTCTTCAAATTCAAACCGATGGATTTCCACGTATATCTGGATTTTCCGGCAATAGTGACGGATTTCCACAATCACGGCATTGGAAATAAACCCAATCACATAAAAATAACCGGAATCCAACTGCAAATAGGGAATTTCCCGTATTTCGGCTGGATTTACCTGTCTCGTATCCCCGCAATCTGTTATCATCCGAATAAACTGGCAGGAGGAATAGCGGGAACGGTAGTGTTCCAGTATGACATCCCATAATGGTGGATGGTTTTCTTTTCCGGTGGCCTGCCCATCGCCCACCCTTTCCATGCGGTTCCGGGATACACACCGGAGATAAAAATCCCGAATTGCCGGTTCTTTTGTCCGGATTTCCGCAAGGGAGGCATCCGGAACGCCGGAAAGAATGGAATAAACCTCACGCCGGGAAAGAAACGGAAGAATATCCTCCCGGAATATCTGATTATGCAAAAAATCAAAAAAACCGGGATCGCTTTCCCGGATGGCATCCATAATTTTTCTTTCTTCCTCGTCCTGACCGGCCCGGATAATCTGTATTAATTTTTCTAATTTTTTGGAATAAGGGAATCTTGAAATATTCTCCAGAAGACGGTCCATCCCTCCATCCGGGTCCAGAATATTTTTCAGAGAAATACCCCATTGGGGATAATACACATCGGCCGTCCGGATGAAATTTCCATATCTTTCCAGAATGGCCGCTATATCCTCCCCGGCATCGAGCAGATAGGACTGCCCCGCCGTTTCCAGAATAACCCGATTTTTATGGGCATCCCATTCCCGGATTCTGCTTGCCATGGATAATTCCAAACCATCCATCAGGATATGCCAATCCTCTGGATTGTTTTTTTCGAGTAGAAAGAGCTGAACTTTTTCTCTATGCGTGACCAGCCTTATCTTTCCGGGTTGAAAAAGTTTTTCCCTCAGGTATTTTTTTTGGGTTTGGAGATCCTCCACATTCCAGGCAAAAATGGGCAGAAAATGTTCCATAGAAAGCAATAGAATATTCCCATCCGGACGATTGATAATCCTATACGGCTCCCTTGGAGTAATCACAAACCGGAAATACTCCACCTTTTCCGTTTGCGGAGAAAAAAACAGAAAATATTCCAGCTCTTTGCGGATCACCGGATTAATTTGACAATCATTTCCAGTTTTTCTGCGGTTTCGATGGTTTCCGCCACTTTTTCTTTATCAATCAGAATCGCGGTATCTGAAAGCTCCCTTCTGATAATTTTTTTACCTTTTATCTGTCCCAGCAAAAGAGCCATCTGGTTTGCATCCGATGTTTCCAGCAAGGTCACTCCTTCTTCTATGGTGACAATGTGCAAACCTTCGCTCCAGTCTTCAATGAGATAGGTCAGGTTTTGCGGAAGTTTATTTTTGGACACTTCTTCCAGAAAATTCAGCAAATCCGTTTTTAATCTTCCCAGCAGTAATCCGGTTTGCAGGGATTCCCGGGTGATCTGGAAATGATACACTCTATCAAATTCTTTTAATTCCGCAAAACTCTTCAATACATGCAGCCCAAATATGGAAAGCTTATCCGGGAAGGCCACCAGACTAGCATCCGGATTGATGATAACCCCATCACTCTGGTTTGCAGTGGAAAGTTCTTTGCCCTCAAAAAAGTAGTACCCTAATTCAGATAAGCGTATATATCTTTTGGGATATTCCACTTCCAGAAGTCCAAACAAATGAAAATAGAACAAAACCGATATAATGGAATTACGTTTTTCCAGATAAAGGGATTTGAAATCCTTTACCCGGAAACTGGGAGATAAAATCACCCATTCCCGGATAAGCTCGGAAATAAACACCTTTACGGAAATTCCTTCCGGTTTCTTTTTGAGAATGGAATAAATCTCATCCATATATGGTTTTTTATAAAACGGAATCTCCAGAGGAAGAAAAACCTCATCCCCCACCAGTCGTTTTTCCGCTTCCACCGGGGTTACTTCCAACAACCTCTGGATCACATTGAGCGGATTTTCCTTCAGAAACTCCTCATAATTTGATTTCAGAATTATATTTTCATCTTTCAGATCCACCAGATCAAACACTTTCAGAAAAGGGAGCAACACTTCAATCAGGTGTACCTGGGCCTTTTCCGGGAAAAGCCGCAGGTCAATGTCAATGGTGGAATTTTCACTCCGTTTCATATCTGCCTGGCGGATCTTTCCGGATTGCGACAAGGTTAACCCTCGATTGGCTATAAAGAGAAGCAACTTTTTCATATTCAAAACCACATCGAACTGATTGGAAATGGTGATGGGCTGCATTTCTTTTATGGTATCTGTACTGGGGAATATGGGATTGATCTGGAGATAGCGGAAGAGCTCCACGGGAATCACCAGAATACGCACATATCTTTCATCAATATAATAAAGGTCTTTCAGAATATTCTTTTCATGCAGAGAAATTAATGTTTTATCCTGCTGCAATTTCATATCATCCATGATGATTCTGGCGGCGTGGATTTCCAGAATCCCTCCATTGGCAAAAGCGGCATCCAGAAGAAACTGTTCGCCCAGAGAAAGTTCCGTTATAGTTTTATTAAAGTATTCCTTCCCTGTTGCCAGTTTGACAAATTCTGCTTTTTTGATGGATGTTTTCTTTTTTCCTGCAACATGATCCAGATAGCTTGCAGGAAGTTGGCTCAGCAAAACCTGGTTGATTTCATCTGTGATGGAATAACGAAATTTCTCCCCTTTTTTATTTTCATCAATGCAGACAATCTCCTTGATCTCATCGTAAGGATAATATTTATCCATATTGGATGTGATCCGTTCCCGGTTTTTCCTCTGGTAAACCAGCATCAGATGTTTCAAAACCGCCAGCTCATTTTCCACGTTAATGGGCTGCATGCGGATTTTTCGGGAAATTTCCCCCAGAGTCAGCACGGTCTTGGACCCTATGATAATGGCAAATATTTTCACTTGGACAGGCGTCAACTGTTCCAGTATCCCTTTTAAGTAATATTCATCGGTCGCGGCTTTTGCCAACTGCTGAATAATACTTTTTTTCTCCTGGGAAATTTTTTTAATTTTCCAGATTTCAGCTATGCGGGTTAGCTGTTCCTTCTCCAATTTCAGCAATTCTTCATTTAACATCGACATAGAAACCTTAACCAAAGCTATACTTCATCGTCGATACATCCTGTAAAATAAGTTTTCATTTTAAGGGAATATCCGACAAATTTTTTGCCAATAATGGGCTTAATTATTAAATTCCTCGGAAGGTACAGACACATCGTACAAAAAATTAAAGCGGGAGGCTCAATGAAAAAAATAGGCGTAATCGTTCTAGTTATTGTTTCCGGAATGCTCGGCATGGTAAATGCAGCAGCTCCAATGAGATCCATGACATTGGGGGGAGCGACTGGCTTAATTGTTGTTCCATCGGCCAGAACAGGATGGGAAACAGGAGATTTTGGTTTTAACCTGGGATACCATTATGTATCTGATTATGACGGAACCCATCTGCCCAAACTGGGTTTTTACCTTTTTGATAAATGGGAGATTGGGGGAACTGTGGATACCCAGGAAGAAGACGGGAC
>DYLW01000004.1:38522-97339 GCA_020721865.1 Leptospira biflexa
GGAACTGTGGATACCCAGGAAGAAGACGGGACGGATATTCTGTTCCATACCAAATTCCGTTTTTACCCATGGAGTAAAAGCCAGGGGGGTGGAAGTGCTCTGGCCATAGGTGCCAATTACCAGTCACTGGAACCATGGGATCAGGATCTGGTTCAGGGTTATTTTGCGGTAACCTATGACGGACAACTTTTTGGAAGCCACAGCGAAACATCCTTTGCCGTGGGGAAAACATTTGCCACAGAAGGGGATGCTAATTCCGATGTTGACTTTGGGATGGGTTTTTCCGTGGCGTTCCTGCCCTCCATTCTGAAAGGATATGTGAACTGGGTAACGGATTTTGGCAACTTTGGATACAGCGGGAACGCTTATGGAGCGAACGCCATATACAGAGGTGTCTTTAATACCGGATTCCGGATTGCACCCATTAACAGAGGCAATATTCATCTGAAGATTGATGTCCTTTTTCTGGATCTTATGGATGATAACCGCTCCTTTGGTGGTGGCTTTGTTTTTGGGATGGTTTTCTAAGAAACAAAAGATTTCCGCGTGAGCTTCTTCGCGCGGAATTTCTTTCTCCATGAAATGGATGTTCTCAAAAGTGTCTCCGATTTTTTTCTGCTGGTCTTCTCTGTCCTTTTTTTATCCATTTTGTTAAACTACCCCAGAGCGGAATCGGAAGTGTATGTCCAGACTGGCCAAAGGACCACTTCTGAAGAAATCCGGCAAATCCAGTCCACGGCAAGCCATTCCCACGGTTTCCTTTCCTATTCAGCAGAAAAAATCTATAATACCGTTTCCTTTTCCTGGGGAAACACACTGCACGGAAAAAGCGTTTTCACGGAAATTTATCATGCGTTTGTCATCACCTGGAAATTATCCCTTGCTTCCGGTTTTTTATCCCTGATTCTGGGGATATGGGCGGGAATGTGGGGAGGGTTCCGGGAAAAAACCGGTTACGTTCTGGAAAAAATGGGGCATTCCACCCTGTCTATTCCCATTTTTCTTATCTCTCTGGGATTTATCTGGTTTTTTTCCGGATATCTGGCCTGGCTACCTCCAGGAGGAACGGAGACGGATTTGTGGATGGTTTTACCAGTTGTGGCCATGAGCATAAAATCCACTGTCCGCATGATGCTCTTCACAATGGATTTTATCCGCAAGCAAAGAAAAAGAGCCTATTACCGGATGCACCGTGCTTTTGGATTAAAATTTTATCGCATTAAATTTATCTTTCTCTTAAAAAATATGGCTATTCCACTGGCGGCTCTCTGGATTATGGATTTCACGCATGTTATTTCCGGTTCGGCCATTGTGGAAACCATCTTTTCCATCCCCGGCATTGGCTATCTGACATTGAAATCCATCAATATGTATGACATGAACCTGTTTTCTTCCATACTGATCAGTGTGTCCTTTTTTATTTATATCCTGAGTCTTCTGCAGAAATGGCTGAACCTTTATTTTTCCCGGTATGAAAATTAAGTATTTAATTTTTCTCTTTGCATTTATTTTTCTGATGGCATACCTGCCCTATCCGGAAATATCCCCGGAAAAGGCATATTTACCTCCGGAAATCCTGCATTGCAAAAATTTTTGCGAAGGAATATTCGGGTATTCTCCGCTGGGGGAAAGCCTTTTTCATCTGATTTTCTGGGGAAGCCTGAATACCATCGTCTTTGGCCTTTCCGCCAGAATATTAGCGGTTCTGGCTTCCCTGCTTTTTATGTTTGCGATTCTGGGCATTCATAAAGGGATTTCCGCTTTTGCCATGAAAATAGCCGATATCATTATCACCCTGCCCGTGATTTTTATTGCGGTGTCCCTGATGATTCTATCCGATGGAAATGCCCTCTCCGCTATTTTTGCGGTGGGTCTGGCCGAATGGGCATTCAATATAAAATGGCTCATTTCCCGTGCGGTGGAATATGCAAATCCGGCCTATATCCAGTATTCCTTTCTAACGGGCGGGGGAACCATCCACCAATTCCATTACCACCACTGGCCGGAATTGAGAGAAGACATTATCCGCCTTTTCCAGATATTTTTACCGGAGAGTTTTCTGGCCATTGCCGCACTGGAATTTCTGGGGATATCCGGAGAAGGCTTTTTTCCCGGCGACGGCTTGGGCTACCAGATTGCGGCGTACAAAGACCTGCTATTTCTGTACCCGCATCTGGTTTTCATTCCCGTGGCCGTGCTGGTGGGGATTCTTTTGGTCGCAAATGCCGGATTAAACCGATTTAAAAACGACTAATGTCATATCATCATGCTGCTGGGCTCCTTTTGTGAAATGATCCAGGTCAGAAACCAGCTTTTCCACAATTTCTGCCGCATTGTATTCTGCGTAAGCCAGAATTTTTCCCCGCAGATTTTTTAGTCCAAATTCATTTTTCATCGGATCCCAAGCTTCGGTGATGCCGTCCGTATAAAGGATGATCATATCTCCCGGCTCCAGAGTCACCTTGGAAATGGAATAACGATTGTCCTCGTCAATACCCATCGGCAGGCCTTCCATTTTGGCCAGAGTAATCAGTTTTCCGGCAGAGCGGTAAATAAACAAAGGGCCATGACCTCCGTTGGAAAATTCCACTTCCCGTGTCTCCGGATCATAAATAAAAAAGAGTATGGTGGCAAATTTATCTATATGTGCCTGGGAAGCCATCACAGAGTTGATGGTAGATAACACTATATCCGGACGCAGGATTTTATGCATGATTAGAAATGTGGTTACAACCGTTTTAATGAGCACCATTACCAAGGATGCAGATATGGATTTCCCGGAAACGTCGGAAATGAGCACCGCCATTTTACCGTCCGGGAGCCGGATGATGTCATAGTAATCTCCTCCCACACCTTTGGCCGCACGGGTGAATCCTTTTATCTGATAGGTTTCTTTTTTGAAGAATTTTCCGGGATTCATACCTTCCTGGATTTCTTGTGCCTGCCGGATCTGTTCATTGGTAATTAATTGTTCTTCCCGGGCTTCCTGGGCTTTTTTCAAACCATCGGTCATCTGGTTGAACTGTTTTGCCAGGGCTCCCAATTCGTCCTTCCCCAGATCTGGTATTTTATGATCCAGATTCCCCCCCCCCACAATCCCAGCCCCAGTGTAGAGGATATTTATTGGTTTTACAATGTACCCGGACATTATAAGAGATCCGATAATTCCAATGATCCAGAACACCAGAGCAGAAAGAACAATCAATATCAGATTTTCCCGGAAAGCTTCCTGAATTCTGGCGTCAGAAAAAACAATCTGGGCTGTGGCAAGACGGGCTTTTTTCCCAGTTTGGAAGGGATGATAAACCGGGTAATGAAAAAAATATAAATTACTTTCTGTGTATTTATCTTTAATCCTGACTAATTCCGTACTGATTTTCTGAACCTCTGATTCTTCCGCCTGTGGGGGATATTTATCCCAGGCATCCAGTACTTTCTGGTGAAACAGCTTTTCCAGATCTTCCCGATGCTTCTGGGGAATCCATGTCCCATATCCGTTTACCAAAGAACGGGATTTGTTTTGTATATCCTGGGTGGTCAGCACGGAACCATAGACAAAATGCCCCAATTTTTGTAAAAATTGAATATTATCAGAAGTAATAATATCGTCTTTGGTGAGAGAGGCTCTTCCATATACAAACGATAGATAGATGACTCTATCTTTCCCGTCCTCAATCAGCCCTTTTTTCAGGCGCTGGTTGAACTCATTCAGGAGCAGAAAACCAATGGAGCCAATGATCAATGCGGTGAAACTGATGATCATAACCGATATTTTCAGACGGATACTGATTTTTATACCGCTTTTGGATTTTCCCTTTGTCTGGTTCAGGTTTTCTGTGTTTTTTTCGTTGTCCAATTGCACCATATAATATAATTGAATTCGTTTCACATTATGTAAACCAATTAATATTTTTTTCCCATACTTATGAAAAAATGCTTTACCAATTAGGAAGGAAATCCCGCTATCATATATGGCTATAAAAGGAATGGATGCTCTGGATCCCAGAGGAAAAAAAATTATCATCCGGGTGGACTTTAATGTCCCCATGGATAAGCAAACCGGCAAAATCACAGACGATACCCGGATTCAGAAAGCACTGCCCACTCTGCACTATGTTCTGGACAACGGAGGCAGTGCAATATTGATCTCCCACATAGGCCGCCCCAAAGGACAGAGAGATTCCTTTGTCACCATGCAGAAAACCGCAGACCATTTATCCACTCTTCTTAGCAATAAAATTTATTTCAGTGAAGACGCCATCGGTCCCAAAGCTGAAGAACTGGCAAAGAATCTGAAAAGCGGAGAAATTCTGATTCTGGAAAACATCCGCTTCTATCCAGAAGAAACATCCAAGGAAAAAAGCGAGCGGACAAAATTTGCCCAGGCAATCGCAAAACTGGGAGATATCTATATCGATGACGCCTTTGGCTCCTGCCACAGAGCCCACGCATCCATTGTGGAATTGGCGGAGCAACTTCCCGCTTATGCCGGATTATTGCTGAAAAAAGAGGTGGATATTCTGGAAAACATTCTCAAAAAACCGGAAAAACCGTTTGTGGCAGTAATTGGCGGAGCGAAGGTTTCCACAAAGATCGTTGTGCTGGAAAAACTGATTGAAAAGGTGGATACCATACTGATTGGCGGAGCCATGGCGTATACGTTTCTCAAATCCCGGGCACTGGAGACAGGAAATTCCATGGTGGAAATAGAATATTTATCCAAAGCCTTCCAGATCATAGACAAGGCTAATTTCCATAAAACCGGTTTTTTTCTTCCGGAAGACCACATAGCTGCCAGTGAATTTTCTGAAAAAGCCAAAACAAAAACCGTGGGGAAAGAAATCCCCACCGGCTGGATGGGCATGGACATCGGCCCCAAAACCATCGACCGATATTCCAAAATCATTAAGGACGCGAAAACTGTACTCTGGAATGGCCCCATGGGGGTTTTTGAAATGCAGCCCTTCTCCAAGGGGACATATTCCATTGCCAAAGCCATGTCCAAAATGAAAGGCACCAGCGTGGTGGGTGGCGGAGACTCTGTTCTGGCGGTAAAGAAAGCCGGAATGGAAGACAAAATAACCCATGTTTCCACCGGTGGCGGAGCTACTCTGGAGTATCTGGAAGGCAAGATACTGCCCGGCATTGCGATTTTAGATAAATAAACCATGCAGGAGATAAATTGGGATTCCAGGATATCCCAGGTTGTCCAGAAGCTGAAACCCTCCGGAATCCGAGCTTTCTTTGATATTGTTGCCCAGAAAAAAGATGTCATCTCTCTGGGGGTGGGTGAGCCGGATTTTGTGAGTCCTCCGGCTGTGTTGGAGGCGGGGATTGAAGCCATCCGCTCCGGGTATACTCATTACACCGGAAACCAGGGAATACCCAGTCTGCGTAAGTCCATATCCCGATATATGGGAAAAGAATACCAGATAGAATACAGCCCGGAAAAAGAGATTCTGATTACCGTGGGGGTCAGCCAAGGCAAAGACTTGGCCTTGCGGGCTTCATTGAACCCCGGCGATGAGGTGATTTATTCCTCACCCAGCTATGTGTCCTATGATCCGCTCATACGGCTGGCAGGCGGGACACCGGTCAAAGTGGTGGTCCGCTTTGAAAATAATTTTCAACTGGAAGTGGAAGACCTTGAAAAAGCAGTGACCCCAAAAACAAAAATTCTGTTTCTGAATTATCCCGCCAATCCCACCGGCAACAGCTATGATACAGAAAAACTGGAAAAACTTCGCACTTTTGTGGAAAAGCATAATCTGATTGTCATTTCCGATGAAATCTACGGTGAATTAAGCTATGAAAAAAATCATGTTCCCTTTGCCTCCCTGCCGGGGATGAAGGAAAGGACCATGACCTTGGGAGGTTTTTCCAAGGCATACGCCATGACCGGCTGGCGGATTGGATATGCTGCCGGGCCCAAAGAATGGATTTATGCCATGATGAAGATTCACCAGTATTCCATGCTGAGTGTCCCCACATTGGCCCAGCTTGCCGCAGAGGCTGCCCTGAAATATGCCCAGAAAGACAGGTTCCGGATGAAGGATTCCTACCACACAAGAAGGGATGAGATTGTTCAGGGATTCAATTCCATTGGGCTAAAAACCCTTGTTCCGGACGGGGCTTTCTATGTATTTCCATCGGTGCGGGAAACCGGATACCCCTCTATGGATTTTGCCCAGAAACTTCTGGATACCCAGAACGTGGCTGTGGTGCCGGGTACCGCTTTTGGGGATGAGGGCGAAGGATTTTTCCGGGCATGCTTTGCCACCTCTTTGAAGGAGATACAGGAAGCGGTCCGCAGAATGGATTCCTTTCTGAATACAAAAAATTAAATCCACAGACGCAGGATTTCAATATATGGGAGTTTCTGGCTTCCCATGGTTCCCTTGAATTTTCCATATATTATGATTTTTTTTTCCCTGAAATCTTTTTTAAACCGATCAATTTTGTCCAGAGTTGAAGAGTTCATTGGATAAAAAGCATAAGCAATATATTTTTCATCTTTTTCTTTACTCTGAAGATTCAGTTTGAGCTCCAGACCATTTTCTCTTTCTTTTAATTCTATAATTTCTGCATCATGAAGAACCAGGGCGTCCACATATAAGGATGGCTCAGAAATAATATCCTGAAAGGATATGGAATCATCAAAATCCCTGTAATGTGGCACCGGAATAAATTTTAAAAATATTTTCACCTTTTCCATTGTCCGGAAATCAGCATTGGAATGGAGAATTTTCATGGCCAGATACCGGGATTGGTTTATCTTTCCTTTACCCAGTAGCTCCCGGGCTTTATTGAAATCATCAATGAGTTCTTTTCTGGTATTATACTGGACGATGGCCGGAGATTTCCGGTAAATATGTGCATAATCATCAATTTGCATGCTTTCCGGTTTCCCATTTTTTTCCCCTGAATCCAATAATCCCAGAATATTCTCTCTCTGAAAGAAGAGAAAACCGGAAAGGCCTGCCAGAAGCACAATAATGATAATTTTTATTCCACTGCGGGAAGATATCGTAACCGGCAAACGGGGGAAAAAATCCCGAAATTTGCGGTTACGTTTGGGAGGAAAATCTTCACTCCCTTCCAGCATGGGAACCGGTGGAGTTGCCGGATCCGCTTCCTGAATCATCTTTTTTTCCAGATCATTGAAAAAATCCGGCAGGACAATGAATTCAGAAATTCTGCCCTCGCGTGCTTCTTGCACCAAATTTCCCCCGGATCTGGCTTTTTCCAGCAGACGGACAGCCAGCCAGCCTTCCCGGTTTTGGGTTAATTTTGTCCATTCCCAGAGAGCTTTTTCCAGATCATCATCCAGCAATGCTACATAAGCCCGCATATAGATGATGGGAACAGCCTCCGGCTGGATCTTCTCCGCCTGCTCCAGATAGTGGGCCATGGAATTCCGATCATCCAGATGTCCCTGTGCAACACTTCCCAGATACCATGCCCAGAAATTATCTTTCTCTCTGGATAAAATCTCATCGACCTGCTGGAGAGTTTTTTCAAACTCCCCGTTTCTCAAAAATACAAATGCTTTTGTCTCTCCGGTGAGACTCAACGGTTCACTCGTTCCACGTAGGAAATATCTCGCAGATCCACTTTAATAATATCTCCTTTTTTCACAAAAAGAGGAACCTGCACTTTCCCACCGGTTTCCAACTCCACTTCTTTTGAGGGACTTGTGGCGGTATCCCCCTTCACGCCATCCTCCGCGTATGTCACTTCCAGTTCCACAAAATTTGGCGGAATCACGCTCACCGGTTTACCTTCGTACAGGAGAACCTGCAATTCCATACCCTCTTTCATAAATACAAGAATATCTTCTATGTCCTTTTTCTCCACACGGATTTCATCATACTGGACAGTATCCATAAATACCACCGCATCCCCTTCGTCATAGGAATAACTGACGGGACGTTTTTCCAGCTCCACATCCTCCAAATTTTCTCCGGAGCGGAATGTTCTTTCCACCGTGGTTCCCTTGCTTAAGCTTTTCAGGCGAACCCTCACAATTGCTGCCCCTTTTCCAGGTTTATGGTGCTGGAAACTCTGCACAATCTGTAAATCTCCTTCTATCTTAAGGGCCATCCCTCTTTTTATATGGTTTGAATTAATCATAATCCCTCTTTCAATTTTTTTAGCATTTTCTAATAACGAATCATGTCATCAATATAATAATCCATTTTTACTATGGATGCCTGAATTATTTTTCTCCTTTTTCTGATCTCCTTGGAGCGATCTATTTTTACATTTATCCCTTCTGTGACTGTTAATTCTTCTTCCTCATATTTTTCAAAAATATATGTGACAAAAAAAGGTATTCCCGGAACACTCATTTTAAGAAATCGATTATTGTCATAATCGAACGGATCCCTACGGTACCGAAAATATAACAGATCCCCATTCCCATTATAAAAAACCAGATAATTACCTTGGCTTTTCTGAAACAAATAAACCCCGGAGTATTCTTTTTTTTCTTCCATATTTTCTGGAAGATAGTCCGTGGCATAATCCCCATGGACATACCCAATGCAAAGGGTATAAAGCAAAACAAGGATTAACTTATTTTTTTCCGGTATTATCTTTTTTATCCCCATTTTTTTTCTCTTCATCCAGTTTTTTCAGTGCTTCTTTTGCCGCATTGATCACCGCCATACTGGAGTCGTATTTTACTTTGAATTCCAGCATATCCCGGGCAGACTCCATTTTTAATTCTGCTATCTGGTTGATGGCCCGTATTCGGATGGCTTCATCATCATCTTTGGCCATTTCAATCAATATTTTTTCCACGTCTTTATCACCCAACTCAATCAAAGAATTAATGATCTGCATCCGGAAAAGCCGGTATTTTTTTTTCTCATCAATATCCTCAATATCATCAATTTTCTTCAGCTCTTTTGTTAGCATCTCCCGTGCATTGGGGATTTTTAATTTGCCCATTGCGTAGGCAATATATCTTTTATGGGTTAAAGATATTTCCGAATCTTCCAAGTTTTTCACCAAGTAATCCAATAAATTTTGCTGGTTGTATTTAATATCCGAGAAATATACCAGAATCACATTTTTATTTTCTGTATGGGTTTGTTCACTCATTAATTTTTCCATGAGTAATGCGTTTATTTCGCTGGCACCTAACTTTCCTACAGTCCGCAGCATATCCTGCAATTTATTGTCGTTTTCTGCAAAATCAGATTCCCGGATCATTTTTTCAATTACCGGCAGTGCGGCTATGATCTTCTTTTTTTCTATGGCTGTCAGTGCATTAAAAAATACATCCCGATTTTTTTCTTCCAGCAATGGAACAACCTTATCATCCAGATCATTCCATTTCACTCTGGATACCATGATCCCCAGTTTAGCACGAATAAGAATATCCCTTGTTTCAAATAATTTCTTTAACTCCGGGATCAGTGCCTTTTGGTCGTTTTCCGGCAGTGTGGAAATCTGGTCAATGGCCCGGCGAACCTGCTCTGAATTGCCATATTTTAAGGTTAATTCAATTCGTTTCCATTTTTCTGACGCGTCCATTTTCTGGGAAAAAATCCCGGAGCTCATCAGAAGAATGGAAATGACAAGAGACGAAATTTTTTTCATTTTGACTTTTCCAGATATTGTATAATGTTCTGGTATTCACTTTTTTTGGGATGATTGGGATATGTACGGACAAGCCGCTGGAACATTTCTTTTGCCTTTTCATTATTTTTCAGGTTCCGGTAGTAAAGAAACGCCAGTTTATCCATGGCCACTGCGTCTTTGGGATTTCTGGCCAGCACTGCCTTATACTGTATTTCTGCAGCAGCGGGTTTACCGGTCTTCACCAGATTCTGTGCATACCCCAGACGCACATCGGAATTAGCCGGATCCGATACCAGACAAGCCTGAAAATATTTCTCTGCCTCTTCATATTTTTCCATACCATAATACAGATTCGCCAGATTGTAATTAATTTCAAAGGATCCGGGATTGATACTATGTGCCTTCAAATACTCACCTTCCGCCTCTTTGCTCAGGTTTTCACTTTTGTATACATTTCCCAGACTCAAGTGAGCCTTGAAATAGTTCGGATTCATTTGAACGGCTTTCTGATAATTCTCCCTGGCTTCCGAAAAATTTTTCAGTTTCTCATAATTTTTCCCCAGTTCATAGAATACTCCGGCATCCTGCGGATTGGAAATTTTCTTAAGCGACGCTATGGCATTCCGGGGATCATTCATTTTTCCGTAAACTATTCCCATATTATAATGGGTTCGCCAGTTGGAGGAATCCTTTTCTAAGGCTTTCCGGAAAGAATCCAGAGAGGATGGATAATTCTTTTGCAAAAGATATGTTTCCCCCATCTGGTTAAAGACATTTGCATCCGGACGTTCTTTGGATAAATTCTGGAAAACCTTCAACGCAGCGGCATACTCTCCATTCTTTTTGTGGGCAATCCCCAGATTGTATTTTGCCTCATACAAATCCGGCTTTATGGAAAGAGCTTTCTGGTATGAGGAAACAGCCTGAGAATATTTTTTCATGGCATCATACGCCAGCCCTCTGGAATAGTATGCGGCGTAATTATCCGGCTTGAGACGGACAGCATGGTCAAAGGAGTTTATCGCTTCTGCATATTTTTTCTGCCTGTAATACAATTTTCCCAGATGATAATAGCTCTTGTCATCTTTGGGATTTTTACGTATGGCATCCTGGAATTCCTTTACCGCTCCGGCGTCATCATTTTTCATTTCCAGTGCCCGCCCCAGGAGATAGGAAGCCTCTGCACTATCAGGATTCGCTTTCAGAGCATTCCGGAAATGTTTTTCCGCGTCATAATATTCTTTTTTGCTAAAAGCCTCTTTCCCCCGGTTTATTTCATTTTGAGAATTCGCATTATCTCTTCCATTGCCGGAGGTTTCATTTTTATTATCATTAAGCCCGGATTCCCGCGTCTTATTGTTTTTATTGGAAGTTGCAGAGGATGATCCATCATCTCCTTTTCCGGAACCACCGGAGCCGCCACTGCCACTCCCATCGCCGGAACCACCGGAGCCGCCACTACCACTCCCATCGCCGGAACCACCGGAACCACCGGAGCCGCCATTTCCCTGCTCCAGTTCATGGATTCGTTCTTGTCTTCTTGCTTCCAATTCCGCAGCGTATTCCTTATAAACCCTGGAATATTTCTTTTTTAATCCGGGATTACGGGAATTTACAGCAAGGGATTTTTTGTAATAATCCAGAGCCGCTTTTTTATCTCCCTTCCGGTATTCCATGTCCCCTTTTCTTTCCAGTACCCCTGCATTGGATGGGTCCAGTGAATAAGCCTTATCCAGATATTCCTGTGCTTTTTCCTGATTGCCGGATTTTTCATAAAGCCGGGACATTTTATTATAAATTCTGGCTTTATCCCGGGCGGTTGCGTCTTTTTTTTCTGCAGCGGCGGAATAACTTTTCAGGGCATTTTCTATGTCTCCCACAGCGGCATAGCCATCGCCCAGATTTTCATAGGGGCGGGAATTTTCCGGATTATTTTCCACTCCTTTTTTGAGATAGGCAATGGCTTCTTTTTTCTTCCCTTTTTTCAGTTGCTGCTTTGCCAGATTCACATAGCTTTCCGGGTCTGTCTTCTCCACTTTCTGGGCAGTCTTATACTCTTTCTCTGCTTTTTCCGGCTTCTTTTTAATGTCATAAATATTCCCGGTTTTATTATATGCCTTCGCTTTCATTGCGTCGATTTTTTTAGCCCGTTCCAGAAGTGTTAATGCTTTTGGGTAATCCTTCATTCCGGAATAGGCAATGGATAATTTTGTCAGAGCATCATACATCCCTTTTTTGTCATTATTTTTCTTTGCAATATCATAGGCTCTGGTTAAATGTTTTATGGCCAAGGGATAATTTTCCATTTCCAGATAAAGCAAACCTATATCATAATTATTTTTATAGGAATCATCCTTTGTCAATAAATCCTGGAGTTTTTGTATCGCAATGAGTCGTTCGTCACGTATATTTTCCAATTGATAATCTTTCAGACCTTTCAGTTCATTCAGAAGATTATCATTTTTTTTATCGGAGCAGAACAGATTGCTGATCAGGTACACAACCAAAAGAAACAGAGCCAGGATGACCCCGTACCGGAATACATTCTTTTTATCCATAACGATATCTTCGGACGGATGGGAAATCCCTTGAGTGTTTTATGATGCTGAATTCTGTGCGAACACATCGGACAGGCGGGAAATGCCCTGCCCCTTAGTCCCATATAAAAGAGAATGAAAACCAAAATTCAGAGCTCCCCGGAAATCTTCCTTTTCCTTATCCCCAATATGCAGGATTTGGGATTTTTCCAAATCCGGCTGTCCTTCTTTGGCTTCCTCATAAAAGAAGGAAAAAATACGGGATGAGGGTTTTTCATATCCAGCCCGGGCCGATGTGACGATGGTTTGGAAATATTTTTTTATACCCAGATTTTCCAGCAATACCGGCAGGCGGTCATCCCAATTGGATACGACGGATAGAAAAATTCTTCTCTTCTGTGCTTCAGCAATAAAATCCAGAAGGGTGGGTTCCAGTTCCCAGTATTCCGATTTCAAAAATTCTGGAAAGACAATCTTACAAAAAATATCCAAATAATCCTGCGAAATATCCAGATCCCAAAACATCTCTTCAAAAAGAACCCCCCAGAATCCACAGCGGTGGTGGGGGTAGGAAAATTTATCCACTCCTTCCGGCAGAGTGGCCATTCCTCGTTCCATTGCCTTCTGCCAGTAAACCCGGAAGACAGCCGGCTCCTCCAGACGAGGGAAATCCCTTTTCAGAATTTTCCTGAGAACATCCCCATAAATCACGGTCGGCGGAGTATTCAGAAATAGGATGGTATTCATTGCATCCAGAGTAATGTGCCGGATATCAGTCATTGGCCTGGAGCTGAATATTTATCCATTTCAGAATGTTGGCTTTATCTTCCCGCGTTAAAACTACCTTATTCATTTTTCCCTTTTCATCTTTCGCAATCACATCGGGAAAAACCGTCAGCGTTTCCGGATAATAAAACTCCAGATGGAATTCGGAAATGGGAAACTCTTTGGGATACCGCTCCCGGTATAAATCCGTGACAGTCACCCACCCCACAGGATGGAAATACAATTGCAGAAACCCTTTCTGGGATTTTTCCTTTATGTGATAAAAGACAGCCTCTCTTGCGGGGATTTCCAGAAGCCGGAAAAAAATGATCCTCTCCTGCAGATCCGTAATATTCTGGGACTGTAAAAAAGGAATGGCCAGATACGGATGTTTTCCATCGTGCTCTTCTTTCCAGAGTTTCTTTTTCTCTTCCATCCGATTAATCATTTCCGGTTTGAAATCCTCCAGCCGGGTGAAAAACCGGGGATACGCAGGCAAATCGTGAGCATTAAAATATTGTTCTATGGTATTGGAATTAAGGATATAGACAGTGGCCCTTAATGTTATTGCCGTAGAAAAATGACCATTTTGCTTTTTTAGATTATCCTTAAAATTCCCACAAAATCGAAGTTCCCCGCCATGGTACCGTTTTATTTTCAGAGAAACCCCATCGTTTTTATACCCGGTATAATTCTGCTGTGGATTCATCCGCATGGAATTAAAACATATATCCAGAGTTTTTTCATTTTTCTGCTGCCCCTCTAACCAAGGCGGGGATATGGTATAATCCAAATGCACCCGAAAATCATTTCTTTTGGAAGATATGTAATATTCTGTTTCTGTAAAATCCAGAGTTTCCACTGTATCCGGCGATGCAGAAAAAAGCTGTCCGTCAATAAATTCCACGGAAAATGTTTTATCCGGTATGGGGAGAAAAGAGAGCTTTTCACCATTATCCGGATTGATTTTAAATAAGTGGTTATTCTTTTCTGTTACCCAGATAGCATTCCCAAACCAAGTGGCTCCTCTCAGATAAAGGGTATCATCGTCCTCCGGAATAATCTGCAAAGGAAAGCTCCCCACAATCCGCCGGGAAGACATAGAGTACCGGAAAAAACGGTTATATCCCCGGTCATAAATATAGAGCATGTCCCCGTTTGCCGCAATGGATGTGGGATCTTTCAGCTCTTTTATATGAATTTTTTCCACTATGTTCCCGGTGATGGGATCAATAATCCATAAATGCTTCTGGAATGGGGAGATCAGATATACTTTCCAGAAGGCAATATCGCGCAGGCCGGGAACCTTGACCAGATTGGAATAGGTGATTTTCCGGACTTCAAAATCATAACCGGTTATCCTTTTTTCTTTGATGTCGGAAACCCATAGGACTCTCCCATCAAACGCCATCCCCAAAGGCATATTGGAGGGAATAAACAGTTTCTGATCCCGGTTCGTTATAATTTTGCCAGGATTTTTCTCCTGTGCCGGAAGAATGCCCACCGCAAGAATTATAAGGGGAATAATTTTAATGATTTTTTTCATAATAATTCAGTGTCAATCCGGCCAAAGATGCCGCCGGTGCCATAATCCACCCATAAACCGGTATGAACATAAGGAGAAAAGAGGAAACCCCTGCCCCCCAGATGAGAAACCGATTCTCTGAAATAATTTTTTTCCGTTCGGACAACACGGGATAATCCTTTTCCATCAGATAATCAAATGCCCCCCGCCCCATCAAATAGCTTTCCACAAAAAACAAAAGGATGGGACCCAATGGCCCCAGGAACAAGGAGATAACCAGAACAAAAATTTCAATTACCAGAAAAAAGAAAGACATCCACACAGCAAAACCCAGATTCTTCCATTCCTCCTTCCAGCCGATGGCTTTTTCATATCCCAGCAGTTTTTTCTCAATTTTTCCCAGAAGTGGCCCCAAAAACGGAATCACCACCACCATCACCACCAATCGGTACAAAAAAACGGAAATAAAAAAACCGGCAATAATTCCCAGAAATTGCCCGGCATACAACAGAACATTCTGCCAGAATCCCGGTTGTATACTCCCGGTGAGCTCCAGAATGATCCCGGTGATCCCCATATAAACAAACGAACCCATCGCCAGCACGGCCACAACACTAATAGCTCCGGGAATTATTAAAAACAGAAAAAGTCTTTCCTGGTGAATATATTTCAGACCCCAGATTGTGGAGGCAAAACCGGTAAAAAAATCCTTTCCAGAGAAAGCCATGAAATACGTTCCTTATCTGGGAACCAGTGTCAAGTCTTTCACAGATAATTTTTATGGGGGAAAAAACGTGCCACTGTGCACAACCCCAGCCAGTACACCAAGTTAAAAATGCGGTGCCAGCGGTAAGGTCTATTGAAAATGCGGTATAACCAAATTAAATTTTTGTTGGTGATAAAATCCGGAGCTTTCTTTCTCTTACCGGAAAGAATGTCCAGAATTCCGCCCAATGGAATAATATAGGAATGGGGAAATCTGTCCCTGTACTGGAGTAAAAAATCGGCCTCCTTTTTCCACCCCAGACCCAGCAAGATCAGATGGGGTTGGGTTTTCTGCAGAGCCATCACCACTCTTTCCATCCCCGGACCTTTCACGTATCCATGATGGCGTCCCACAATCTGGAGCCGGGGGAACGACCTCCGGAGATTGAAACTCAGCTTGTCCAGGTTTTCATCCTTGCCGCCCACAATAAACACATTGTATTTTTTTGCCTGTGCCACCCGGACCATGTTCATGATATACGCGACCGATGGAATAATTTCCGGAAGGTCTTTTCCCGCCATTTGGGACATCCACACCATGCCCGCACCCGATGGAATATTCAGAAACGAATTTTTCATAATGGGAGCATATTTTTTTCTCCTCTTTGTCCACATAAAACGGTAAGGATCCAGAAAAAGGGAATAATTATCCATCGCATCCGTGGTCTGGAGTTTATCAATGTATTTCAAAGACATGGATACCATCTGGGGCAAACTCGCTTTATAAAACCGGTATCCTCCGATATTCACAGAAACAATATTTTCTGTTTCCATATTCTGGTATTCCAGAATCGGATCATCATCTTCTTTGACACTTAAATGGGCAGATGAGTCAGATTGCATTAGCCAGATAAGATTTTTTATACGGAGTGTCAAACCAAAGCTGGGGTGGAAAGGAAACAAACCCGGAGGGGTTTTCGTACTCCGGTGTAGATGAAACCTCAATCAAAGCAGGGTATGGAGCCGTAGAAGATACAATTTGAAGCTGTGAATGCAAAAAGAGGTTTACAGCTTTAAGGGTGCCGGCCGAATGGCTCAATATTTTATCAGATTAATGATGCAACGGTAATTTATGTGACTTTTTGAGGGTTGATTTATTATTATGCTAATGATTTTGTCACTTTTTTGTATTTTTTTTGCTGGAGTAACGCCTTTTATTCTGGCAAAGAAAATACCATTTCTATCAGATAGACTATACGCATTTTTACATGCAGTAGGAACTATTTTGGGTTGGACTTTTATGTTTTTAACCTACCAACAGCATTTCGTTATTTCGCTTAAACTTCCCTTTGAAACTATTTTTGGCTCTTTTTCTATCTTCATAGATGAAATAACACTTCTGTTTTTAATTCCCATTTATACTATCAGTGCCATGAGTGCTATTTACAGTATCTCTTATTGGTCAACCGCAAAAAAAGGTTATATCTTATCCGTAAAATACAGAATTTTTCTTTCTTTTTTTACACTCTGTATGATTTTTCTAGTCATTGCTGATAATTTTGTGATGTTTTTAATGTGTTGGGAAATCATGTCTTTACTGGCTTATTTTTTTATAACTGTTGATGAAGCAAATAGCGAAGCCCAAAGTGCTGGCTATCTTTATATTATTGCGACACATACAGGGGTTATAGCTTTGTTTGGCATGTTTGCTATCCTTCAAATGCAATTTGGCTTTTTTGATTTTTCTTCAACGGTGGGACAAATTGATGGAAACACAGGAATTGCATCTGTCATTTTTTTATTGGGAATTTTTGGTTTTGGCTTGAAAGCAGGTATTTTTCCCCTTTATTTTTGGCTTCCTACCGCTCATGCGTCAGCTCCCGTTGCTGCTTCTGCACTCTTATCTGGCGTTATGATTAAAATGGGAATTTATGGTGTAGTACGTGTAGCTTCCTTGTTTGTGAATATTCCACCTTGGTGGGGATGGATGGTTTTGGGGTTAGGTATTATTTCAGGTATTCTGGGCGTTGTTTACGCTATCGCTCAACACGATATTAAAAAACTTTTAGCCTACCATAGCATCGAAAATATTGGAATTATCGTCATTGGTATTGGTCTTGGGATACTGGGACAAAGTCACAATAATGAAACACTGGTTCTCTTTGGCTTTGCAGGTGCCCTATTCCATGTCATTAATCACGCTCTCTTTAAACCACTCCTTTTTTACAGTGCCGGCTCTATCATCGAAAAATATCACACAAGAGATATTAGTCATTATGGTGGCATTATCAAAGCCCAGCCATATACGGCACTCTTTTTTCTAATCGGAGCAGTTGCCATCAGTGGACTACCACCACTCAATGGTTTTGCGAGCGAATGGCTCTTGTATATGGGCATGTTCAAAAGTATACTTTCTAATCAAAATGCACTTATTCCCGTTTTCACAGGTATCGTAGCACTCTCAATCATCGGGGGCTTAGCACTGGCTTGTTTTGTCAAAGTTTTTGGTATTACATTTTTGGGGAAACCCCGAAAAATTGAGCTTTTACATGCCAAGGAATCTTCTTGGTCTATGCTTTTCCCTATGGCTTTCTTATCTGTTATTATTTTTATTTTAGGTATTTTTCCTTCGACAATGGAGGGATTGCTATCCACCTGTGCCACACTTTTCAGTCATCATCCCCTCAAACCCCAACTGGGTATAATGACTGATTTATCGTATGCTTATATTTGGTTATCAGGTATTTTTCTTACTCTTGGTGCTGTATTTTTAGTTATTTTTAAAGGTAAAATAAAAAAAGATATTGATACTTGGGCTTGTGCTTTTCCTTACACCACTCCTAAGATGCAATATACTCCTGCTTCATTAGCTCAAATGATTATGTATATTTTTAACTGGACTCTTAAAATTGAAAAGAGTGAGTTACCCCAAAGTGGCTTCTTTCATCAAAAACACGTATTTTACTTTCATAATAATGATAAAACCATTTACCTGTTAACCACACTATCTAACATTTATGTTCTATTTGCCTCCAAAGTAAAAAGTATAGTTCATAATGGATACATGGGTATTTATGTGCTTTACATCTTCGCTACACTTATTGCTATGCTACTATATGTGAGCCATTAATATGCTTGAAATATTTCAAATCATCCTTACACTTCTGCTCTTTATGATCCTTTCCATCATCAATATGGGTATAATCATAAAGGTCAAAGCTTTTTTTGGTGGAAGACGTGGTGCACCCGTACTTCAAAAAATGTATGACATCCTTAAGCTTTTTAAAAAATCTATTAAGCTAAGTCAAACAACTTCTTGGGTATTTTTTGTCGCTCCTTTTTATGCATTAGTCGTTCCCTTGTTTGCGTTTTTATTTTTACCCTTTGCAGATATTCCGCCGCTTATCAGTTTTGAGGGAGATTTTCTGCTTTTTGTCTATATTTTTGGGGTATTACGGTTTTTTATGACTTCATCCGCACTTGATACTTCTTCAAGTTTTGAAGGAATGGGGAGTGCTAGAGAGTTAACCTTCTCATTTTTGGTTGAACCAATTTTATTTGTTTGCTTGATTATTTTAGCCAAAGGAACTTCATCCTTAACACTAAATGGTTTCTTTGGGTCTCATATCTTAGAAGCTTGGCAAGACTATAGTACCGTTTTGGGTATTGTTGTTATCTGTTTTTTGGTTATTTTATTGGTTGAAAATGCTCGTATTCCATTTGACGACCCCTCGACGCATCTGGAACTCACGATGATCCATGAAGCAATGGTACTCGATCATAGCGGTCCTCTTTTAGCCTCTTTCATTTTAGGTGGTGCTATGAAATTTACTGTTTATGCTATATTGCTCGTTGATTTGGCTATTCCTTTTAAAACAAATATTTTATTTTTTGATGTCCTTATTGCCATACTTGGCGTTTTGGGTGTGGGCGTTATCGTCGGTATTATTGAATCTGTTATGGCACGATTTCGACTAAATGCCATCAATAAATTCCTGATAGGAACGCTCATTATCTCCTTATTTGGCATCATCTTAATCACAAGGTACAATGTATGAGTGCTTCTTTTATTAATACTTTTTTACTCCTTATTGTTTTAATAAATATGTTCATTATGGGAAGTAATAGAATTATTATTGCGATTAAAGCTGTTGCATTCCAAGGTATCATTCTCGCTTTTCTAGCATTTTTCTCAGAAAAGTTTACAGCACAAAGTATTTTTCTTTTTTTGGCCGTTGTATTAATTAAAGGTTTTATTATTCCTCTGCTTTTAATTCGTGCCACAAAAATTGTGAAAATTGATCCAGAGATGCGTCCTCTCATAGGCTATATGCAAACAATGCTTATTGATGCGTCATCGGTTTTTTTATCATTTTACATTTCGCAAAAATTACCTCTTTTACCCACGCATCAAAATACCATTATTGTACCTGTCTTTTTTGCAACAATGATGTCTGGTATGATTTTAATTATCGCCAGGCAAAAAGTTATTACACAAGTTATAGGTTACCTCATAATGGAAAACAGTGTTTTTATTTTAAGTTCTATGCTTACGGGTTCAGTCACATTTTTGGCTGAAATTGGTGTTTTATTGGATGTACTATCGGGATTTTTCGTTATGGGAATTATAATTAATCATATTTCTACAACATTTGACAAAAGTGATACTGATAAACTTGTATCACTGAAGGAGTAGAAAATGATTGTTTTAGTGGGTTTGATGCTTATTGTCTTTACAGCATTGGGTGCAATCATCATTGCCAAAAAGAATAAAATGCGTGCCTATATTCTTTTGGGTATTGCCATCATTCATTTTATTTTTACTCTTTATATTCTTAAAACTTCTTACCTTAATCTTGACGCATTGTCCAAATTAATTCTTACAACGCTAAGTATACTTTTTTTAGGTATTTCTTTTCATGGCATCACTTATTTTACAATATGTCAAAACCACAATAGCAATAAAATAGTAACAATAAGTCTTGTCATCTTTATCACTTTTGCAACACTGATGATTATGGCTCAAGACCTCATTAACATGTGGATTTTTTTAGAAACAGCTTCTCTTGCTTGTACACCATTAATTTATTTTAACAAAACCAAAGCATCTATTGAAGCCACCTGGAAATACCTTTTTCTCTGCTCAATCGGTATTGTTTTAGCCCTTATCGGAATGCTGTTTATCTCCTATGCGGCAAGTGTCTCAGGCATTAATCATATCTCACTTGATTTTAACACCATTCTTTCTAATGATAAAAATTTCAATCCTATATGGCTTAGAATATCCTTTGTCTTTATGTTTATAGGGTTTGCCACTAAAACAGGTCTTTTTCCATTGCATTCCTGGAAAGCCGATGCTTATGGTGTTGAACCTGGTATCTTTGGAGGGTTAATGGCAGGAGGTGTGACTTCTTTGTCCTGGCTCGCACTGATACGACTCATCCAAATCATGAATGCTGCGGGTGAATCTACTTTAGTGCATCATGTACTTATCTTTTTTGGAATTATCTCTATCCTTTATGCTTCCATTGCCACATTTAATCAATTCGATATTAAAAGAATATTAGCCTATTCAAGTATCGAACACATGGGCATCATAGCCCTTGGTTTTGGCGTAGGAGGCGTGGGTGTTTTTGGTGCATTCTTTCATATTTTCAACAATGCCTTGCTGAAAGGTGCTATCTTTATGGTTGTAGGGAATATCCGTAGAGCCTATGGTCAAAAAACAACAGAATTTATCAATGGGGCCATGAGCAAAATTCCACTATCGGGCACTATTTTTTTTATAAGCTTTTTAGCCATTGTCGGGACGCCACCTTTTGGCTCTTTTGTTAGCATGTTTTCTATTTTACAAGGGGTGATAGCTTATTCCATCACAATAGCATTCCTTTTCATTTTAGGACTTATTTTGATATTTATTGGAATGGGAAAGACCATTCTTGGAGCCTCAAGAGGCAAGCCACAACAAATTGAAACAGATTATAAAGATACCTTGGGTCTTTATCTTTCTCCATTGATTTTTTCATGTATTATCTTAGGCGTTGGGATTATAATGCCAGATATACTTCAAAGTCTTATCATGGATTCTGCTCATTTATTAGAGGTGAAACCATGAGTAACTATGCCCTTTTTACAGCCAATCCTTCCTGGGTTTCAATAGATGAGATTCTTATATCAACACAAGATGAGTTTTGGGAGAGAATAGTTGAAGATATTGAAAAAAACAACTTTCGAGTCTTATCTCTTTTTGGTACACAAATCCAAAATGATTTATATATAATCGCTGTTTTAGGCAATGATTTCACCTCTTTGTTGAAAATTTCCCGTTTTAAAGTTATCCACAAAACATTCAAATCACACGCCTTACTTATCCCACAAATTCATCTTTTTGAGAGAGAAATAGCAGAACAATTTGGCATCACGCCCAAAGGTCATCCCTGGCTGAAACCAGTACGATTTGAGCAGGATTTTTTCTTACATGAAAAGAAAAATCAATGTGGCAATATGGATTATTTTCAAATTGAGGGTGAAGATATTCATGAAGTGGCTGTGGGTCCTGTACATGCAGGCATTATCGAGCCAGGACATTTTCGCTTTCAATGTTATGGTGAAAGTGTAGAGCATTTGGAAATCTCCTTGGGTTATCAGCACCGAGGCATTGAGCGATCTTTACAGGGAGGCCCTTACCTTCAAACACTTAACCAAATGGAAGCAGTAGCAGGCGATACCACCATAGGACACTCCTTGGCTTATGTGCAATTATTAGAAAATATGGCAAATATCAAAGTGTCAAAAAAAATCGACCTTATTCGTGCACTTTTATTAGAATTAGAAAGGGTTGCCAATCATGTTGGTGATATTGGTGCACTCTCTTCAGATACGGGATTTTTACCAACAGCTTCTTATTGTGGAAAACTTCGAGGAGACTACCTTAATCTTTTGGCATCTATCACTGGCAATCGATTTGGAAGAGGCGGCATCGCCATGGGGAAGGCCGGTTATGATATTGATTTTAACCTCTCATTAGAAATTGAGAAAAAGCTTAACGCACTTGAACGTAAAACAATTGGTGCTATTGATCTTTTCTTTCATGCCACTTCTGTTTCAGAAAGAATGGAAAATATTGGTAAACTCACCAAAGAAGATGTCATTCGTTATGGTTTTGTAGGCGTTGTGGCTAAAGCATGTGAGATTTCCCGTGATGCGAGAAAAAATTATCCCTTTGGGTATTATAATGGCATTCATTTTGAGAATGCAGTGGAATCATCTTGTGATATTTTTGCACGAGCAATGATGAGAAGAAAAGAAATTGTTGCTTCTTTTGCACTACTAAAGCAAATCTTAATAGAAATACGAAGTATTGCTATAAAAAAACCATCTCGTATTGATAAGGTGGTGCTACCACCGAATGCCTTGGGTATTTCAATCACCGAGGGATGGAGAGGAGAAATAGTACACATTGCACAAACCAATAAAACAGGAAAATTTGAACGCTATAAAATTGTTGACCCATCGTTTCACAATTGGACAGCACTCACTTTAGCTATGCGCTATGGGCAAATTTCTGATTTTCCATTGTGCAATAAAAGCTTCAACCTTTCTTACTGTGGTTTTGATTTGTAATGGATAAATAAAAATGTTTTTTGTACTTTTAGAGAGATTAAAACAAGGGTATAACACCAGCAAATATCCTAAAGTAGAACCTGTATTATCACCTCGTTTTTTGGGTATGCCCAGGATAACAGGAAATTGTGATCCAACATGTAAAGCTTGTATAGATATTTGCCCCACACATGCTATTGTAAGAAAAGAAGAAAGTATTGCTATTGATATAGGAAAATGTATTTTCTGCAATCAATGCACCCTTGCATGTAAAGAAAATCACATTGAATTTACCAAAGATTATCGTCTTGCGACAAATCATAAAAATTTTCTACTTATCGATCAAGAAGTAGAAAAAGTTGGTTTTATTTTAAACCAAAAGATACAAAAATTATTTGGAAGGTCCCTCCAACTTCGTCTTGTCTCGGCTGGAGGTTGTAATGCTTGTGAAGCAGATCTTAATGTTTTGGGAACTCCCACCTATGACCTGGCTCGTTTTGGCATTAGTTTTACGGCTTCACCACGACATGCTGATGGTATCATCATTACAGGTCCTGTTACACTCAATATGAAACAAGCTCTCATCGAGACCTACGATGCACTACCTAATCCTAAAATTGTAATCGCCTCTGGGGCTTGTGCAATCTCTGGGGGGATTTTTCAAGGAAGCGATGAAGTGTGTAACGGTGTTCAAGATATTTTGCCTATCGACTTGTATATCCCTGGATGTCCACCACATCCCTATACGGCACTGAACGGACTACTTCAGTTGATAGGAAGAATTTAGAGCAATTTTTCCCGACCTGATCCGTCAAATTTTCCCATATTCTTCCATAAGTTTGATGACATCCTCCGGCGAAACATAGTGGGACAAAAGGGCTCACTTCGTCCCCCCCAATAAAATCGCCATTTACACCGGCCTGAGAGAGGAGGAGAACCAGAGGCACTCCCCCAAAACCCCCCTCCTCTATTGCCCAAACTCCATCCGGCGTGCATGGACCATCCCGCCGGAAATTTCCAGCTCATAGAAAGAGTGCTTCCCCTGGGTGATCCGGGGCACATCGGCGGCATTCAGATACAGCGTCCCCTCTTTCAGCAATATGTCCCTGCGGTCCGGCTGGACGGGAGTCCGGTGCATGTGGCCACCCACCACGGCGGGGATTTCCAGCCCGATTTTTTTCCCGTATTGGATGGCAAGCTTCAAATCAATTTCGCCCCAGTCGCGGATTTTCCGGGTAAAATCACTGCCCCATAGATCATCCTTCCGGTGGCCGCAGCCTTTGGGGCCGTTGTGGGCCAGAATCACCACTGGTTTTTCTGGATGCTCATTGCGGATTTGGTCCAGAATCTTTTTGTACATCCGCACAGAACCCCTGTAATCCCGGACACCATATAGCGTTTCCATTAACGGAGGATAATTCACCCGGCTGCCCATGGAAAACGGGCGGGACAAAAGTAGCGTGAATTCCGGAAAAGGAAAAAAAGAATATCCCCCAAAAGTCCCATTGGACAGGATTTCCGTTATCCGTCCGATGTGCCGCAGTGTCCGGGGCAAAAACAATTTCTGGAGCCACTCCCATCGGAAGAGTTCCCCCGCCAGCATAAAAAATCCCGGGCCGTCGTGGTTACCGGGCATCACAAAAAGGGAATTCGGTTTCTGTACTATCCGGTTGATAAGGCCGATGGTTTTTTGGGTACGGGAGAAGGATACCTTCCCCAGGTCTCCCACAAATAAATACACGGGGTATGAATGCCCCGCAAAATATTCCAGATCGGCCTGGGAAAAAGAATTATGGACATCTCCAAAAACGGCAATTTTCATAAAGATGGGCACGGGTTGGCCGTGCCGGAAAATCAAATAATGGATTCTTTCTTTAAATGGTAATATGCGGAGACAACATAAGAGCCCACGATGGACTCAATATCTGTTCCTCTGGAAAGATCAGAGGCCACTTTGTTCAGACCGGCCATCACGGGGCCATAGGCCTTTGCGTTGCCAAATCTTTCCACCAGTTTATACCCGATATTGCCGGCTTCCAGATTGGGGAAAATGAGCACATTGGCTTTCCCACCCAGCTTGTTTCCGGGGGCTTTCCGTTGGGACACTTCCGGCACAATGGACGCATCCGATTGCATTTCCGCCTCAAACGTGAACGATGGATTCAGTGCCTCCAATTCCCGACCGGTTTCCAATACCTTGTCCACCAGTTCTCCGCTACCGGAACCCTTGGTGGAATAAGAAAGCAGGGAAAGTTTCGCATCCAGACCAAAAATATCTTTGGCTATGTTTCCCACGGCGTATGCAATTTTAGCAAGTTGTTTGGGGTTAGGGGCGATGTTCACAGCACAGTCAGAGAGGAACAAAACGCCATTTTCCCCTAAATTCGGGTTGGGGGTTTCCACCAGAAAGAAACTGGTGGCAATTCCCTCTTTTTTATTTGTCTTCACAATATAGAAAAATGCTTTGAGCACATCGGCACTGGTTTCCACCGCACCGGATACATGGATATCCGCTATACCGGCTTCCTGCATCAGGGAACCAAAATAAACCCGATTTTCCACACCTTTCATGGCTTCCTCTTTGGATTTGTACTCCCGTGCCCGCAACTCCAGCAATCGGCCTGCAAACGCATCCCGGTGCGAACTGTCCATTGGGTTTTCAATTTCAATCCCGTCCAGAGAGACTCCTGCGGAGTTCTGCCGGATTTTTTCCGGGTTACCAACCAGAAATATTTTGGATGCCAACCCTTGGTCTTTTATCTGCCGGGCGGCGGCTATCACTCGTGCATCGTCCCCTTCCGAGAGGACCAGCGAAAGCGGATGTGCTTTCACTTCCTTTTTCAGTTTTTCCAGAAATTCCATAATCCCCCCTTTTTAAAATTTGGGCATACGGTCAAGAATTTATGGACGGGTTTAGGATATAAAGAAATTTTCTCCGATCCCCTCGATTATTTTGCATATTTTTCTGAGTATACGTCCAGAATTTTTTTAATCATTTTCTGGTAGGGAATCCCCAGCTCTTTGGATTGATGCTTGAAAAAATCAACACTTTTCTGTTTTAGATTTATGGTAATCCTTACTGTATTTTCTTTCAAGACAAGTTCCTGCGGTGGGGGCAGAAAATCTTCCACAATCTTGGCTTTTTTTAATGCAGCCTCTATCTCTTCTGGTGCATCTTCATATTTTATTTTCTTTTTCATAAATTTTTTTCCCTTGTGCCATAGACCGGCACCAATGATGAAGGGCATTATTCTTTTTCTCATCCCACTCAAAATTCACGATGCGTATTGATATATGCTTAATGGTGTGCAAAGGCAAAATAATTATCCATCCGGACGGGAACCATCTATAGCCCATCCCGCCCCCCCCAGCGGAGCATGGCCAGGATCGAAATTTGATAAATTAACCAAATACGGAAATCCGGAGAGCGGAAGCCTTGGGCATTTTAGAAAGAGTCCAATTTCCGGATATCACCAACGAGGAAGAATATATACAGAAGGCGGATCAAATGCGAAAAGATTTTGGGGATATTTGGGATTCCGGGTATACTGCAGCTTAAAAACTTGGCGTTGGAATATTCCAGATATTGCAGAAGGAGTTTATCCTCTGGAGGATTTACCGGAGCTGTGCGGGAACTGGCCAAAGCTTTGTATTATACGAAAAAATAGGAGATATCCCATTAAACATATTCGCAGTTTTCCGGGCTTCTTTTTGCGGAACGATCTAATTTCTACGGGGCTCCCTACCCGATTGAAAACAAACTTAAACCGTTTATTAGCCTAAAATTGAATATAATTATCGCCGTATTATCCTGAAATAATTAAAATTTATTGATCGGGACATTAAAAATGTTATTTACATAGAAAAATGGTTTTCTATGATGGCAGCATGTTTGCAAAAATATCTCATTTCATAGTGTTTTATGTATTAATCGGGAATTCCATGGGTTATGCAGAAGATCTCTGGAAGAAATACAAGGTAAAAGCGGAATCCTATGGGCAAACGGAAAGAGTTTTCATCGATAACAAATATATCCAGACATACAAAGAGCATTCCGGGCTCTGGATGAACATGAGCCATGGCCAGAGCATGGAACGCATCGCAGAGAAATACGGGACCACCCGGGAAGAAATTATTGCTGTCAATGAGATAAAAAATCCGGAACAAAAAGTTTTTTTCAACGCCCGATATTTTATACCATTTTCAGATGAATACTTGGATAAGCTGGAATCCATGGGCATCAAACGGCACCACCGGGATGTACCCCATGGAGAATTTATCTGGCCAATGGTGGGCTCCAGCATCACCCAGAAATGGGGAGTGCGTTCTGTTTTTGGAACCATCCATTCCGGGGTAGATATGGCTGCCCCCATCGGCACGATTGTGGTTGCTGCCGGAGATGGAATTATCCTGCACTCCGGCCCTGAGGGCGGTTACGGAAACACTGTTGTAATCCAGCACCAGGGCACATTGATCACCCGTTATGCCCATTTATCCCTAACCATTCTGAAAAAAGGGGACAAGGTGAAACGGGGGCAGCTTATCGCCTTTTCCGGGAACACCGGGCAGTCCACCGGAGCACATCTGCATTTTGAGATTCGGCAGAATGATGTATCCCTGGATCCAGAAAGTTTCCTGTCCGAGTTCAAAGAAACAATGAAGGAATATGTTCGTTTCACAGAAGACCAATTCCAGGTGATCCGGAACAACCAGAGCTGAACCCTTTTACTTCTGAAATTGTTGACACCACAGAGGGCAATAAACCCATGGTACCAGTTTTTTATATCAAGGAGAATATATGGATAAGTTTAAAAGATCAAAAGTAGCATTGATTGGTGGTGGACAGATTGGCGGCAATCTTGCGTTAATGGCAGCCGAAAAAGGGCTGGGTGACGTAGTTTTATTCGATATTGTTGAAGGATTGCCCCAGGGTAAAGCTCTGGATATCTATCAGTCAACACCGGTGGAAGGATACAGCTCCGTTATCACCGGAACAAACGATTATAAAGACATTGCAGGTGCCGATATTGTCATTATCACAGCCGGCCTTCCCAGAAAACCTGGAATGAGCCGGGATGATCTGTTGGGAACCAACGCAAAAATCATGACCGATGTGGCCAACAATGTCAAAAAATACGCTCCGGATGCGTTTGTCATCGTCATTTCCAACCCTCTGGACGCTATGGTATACCTCTTCAAAAAGATTACCGGAATGCCCAAAAATAAAGTCATGGGGATGGCTGGAGTTCTGGACGCAGCTCGTTTCCGTACATTTATCTCGATGGAAACCGGCGTTTCCCAGAAAGACATCAGTGCTTTCGTATTGGGAGGACACGGGGATACTATGGTTCCCCTTCCTCGTTATTCCTATATCGGCGGAATTCCTCTTCCGGATTATCCTGGCATGACTGCGGAAAAAATTGAAGCAATGGTAACCCGCACCCGTAACGGTGGTGGAGAAATTGTGGCTCTTTTGAAAAACGGTTCAGCCTTTTATGCTCCTGCCAGAAGTGCAATTTCCATGGCAGAAAGCATTTTAAGAGACCAGAAAAGAGTGTTCCCGGCAGCCGTTCTTTGCGAAGGTGAATATGGATACCAGGATCTTTTCATTGGGCTTCCTGCTGTATTAGGAGCAAACGGTGTTGAAAAAATCATTGAAATCAAATTGACCGATGCTGAAAAAACCGCTCTGGACAATAGTGCCAATGCCGTAAAAGGTCTCAAAGAAGATTTAAAAAGATTGGGATATATCTAATTTTTCAAAATGAAACTGTCTTGGGAAAATAATGTAATAATTAAATTTCACAAGGCAGGTTTTTTCCAGGGATGAGCAAAAATAATCTTATTGTAGCTCATCCCAATCTCCAGGATCCGAATTTTATCCGTTCTGTTGTTTTTATTGTGGAGCAGAACAAGGATGGAGCTTTTGGCCTTATTCTGAATCGCAGAGAAAAAGATATTTCTCTGAAAATGGTTTTTTCTGGTTTGAGCGAAAAGGCATCCCACATTCCGGTTTATTACGGTGGCCCTGTCCAGCCGGATATGGCATTTGTGCTGCATAAAATGGAACAGGATCCGGATGCCGGCTTTCCCATCATGGATGATATTTATATGGGCAGCTCCATCGCCCTCATAGAACGATTGGTGGAGAATGAAGAAGAAATGGTGTTTATCCATGGATATGCGGGATGGGGAAAGGGGCAATTGGAAAATGAAATGGTCAGAAAATCCTGGATAACAGTCCCTGCCCGGAAAAAAGATTTCCCCTTTGAGGGGTTCAAGGACGGCACCCATTGCTGGCGGAAAACCATGGGCAGAAGGGGTGGATTATACCGGTACTATTCCCGTTTTGTCAAGGATCCCCTTCTCAATTGATATGATCCGCGGAAAGAAAGTGGCCTTGGGCGTATCCGGCGGGGTGGATTCCTCCATTGCGGCATACCTTCTGAAAGAAAGCGGATTTATCCCCACCTTAGTGTATCTGAAACTCTATCCCATTCCTGGGATGAAACAAACCCTGGAAAAAATTGCCTCACTTGCCAATTTTCTGAAAGTGGAATGGGAAGTCATGGATTTGCAAGCACAGTTTTCCGGCATCATCATCCGGGATTTTCTGGATGAATACCATGCAGCCCGGACACCTAATCCCTGTGTGCTTTGTAACCAAAAAATAAAATTTTCTGCTCTGGATGAATTCAGAGAAAAAAATGGAATGGACTACATTGCCACCGGGCACTACGCAAAAACCGGCCATATTGACGGAAATATTTTTCTGGTTCCGCCACAGGATGTTCGTAAAGATCAGTCCTATTATCTTTACCGTTTGTCTGGGGATGCTCTCTCCCGGGTGCTTTTTCCTCTTGCGGATTATACCAAGAGTACTGTGCGGGAAATATACCATTCAGTATTCGGAGTAGAGTATCCGGATTCTGAATCCCAGGACATCTGTTTTCTTCCGGATGGAGACTACCGCTCTTTTTACAGGGAAAACGGCCCACTCACTCCCGGCACATTTTTTTCCTCCGATGGGAAAACACTGGGACATCATCCCGGAAAAGAACTTTTTACCGTGGGACAGCGTCGTGGCCTGGGTCTGGGAGGCGGTGGCACTCTCTATGTTCTGGAGATCAGAGAAAACGGAGACATTATACTGGGAAACCGGGAAGACAGAAAAATTTCCGAATTCTTCCTCTGGGATATTCATCTGACGTATCCGGAATTATTTCCCATGGAGGAAGATGTGGAAACCCTGGCGCAGATCAGATACAATGCACCTTTTTGGGAAGCCCGCGTGATACGAAACGATAATTCATTAAAAATCCAACTCCACAAGCCAACACCGGACGTCACTCCGGGGCAGGCATGCGTCCTGTATGACCCCAGAAAGAAATTTGTTATGGGTGGCGGACGTATCCGTCTTTAATGGCCTGCACCCTTCTCAAAAGCCCGGTACAATGCTTTTCTAACCATGGGATCGGACTCAATTTTTAATGCTCTCTTGAGCGGAACGTGGGCATTAAATAAATTCAGATCATACACAGCATTAGCGGCATAATAGCGTACCCAGGGCTCATCATCACGGAGGAGAAGAATCACCTGGTCAATGTATTTTGTCTTGGTGGAATCAATCAATAGATACGCCTTGAGCATATCCACTTTTACCCTGTCCACCTTTTCCGCTTCTATGGCTTCTTCCAAAATGGGTAGTCCGGATTTTGCCCCAATCTCCCCAATGGCGGTTGCGGTAATTCTTCGAATGCTGTCTTCTTTGTCCTTTATATATGCTTTTATTTTATCTACAGCACTCTCTGCTTCAATACTCCCAATGGCCCAGAGAGCTGCGGCTTTTGCATTCAGCATCATTTTATAATCATCATGCAAACCCTGGATGATGGTCACATAATAGGATCTTTGTGTCATATCTTTTTCATTTTTTAATTTTTCTAAGTATTCCTCTTCCTTTTTCTTATTCTCTTCCAATTCCTTATCCAGCTTTTCTATCTGTTTTAAAAGAGGTTCCACAGCTTCTTCCATTCCCAAAAAGCCCAACCCCCGGATACTCTCATTCCGTATGGCAGGATTGGGATCATCCAGATTTTCAATGAGAACCCGCAGGCAGTAGTGCATTCTGCCCAGACCACATTCCGTGATGGCCTTCATTCTGGTTTCAAATGTTCCGGCTCCCGCCTCTTCCACCAGATTCAATCTGTTTTCCTTTAATTCTTCAGTATTATAATTTTTGGATGATTCGCTGCTTTCGCCAAAAATACCCATCGACGGAAAAACGACCAACGCAGTTGCACCAATGATAAATTCATATATTTTTTTCATAAAAACTCCTTTTCAAAAGCCGATACATACCATCTGCTTTTCGCTGGGACGATGTATTATAATCGGTTTTTGCATCTGCCAAGTCAAGAAAATATTGATTTTTTTCCCCTGCCCCATTTGTTCATTGACGGGACAGCCGGAGGCCATTGCCGAGAAAATGCCAAAATTGAATTATCTGAGTTTTCTGGTAAAACCCGCCTCCCATTTATGCAATCTGGACTGCACCTATTGTTTTTATAAGAGAGTGGAAAAAATCTATCCGGATAAAGCATCCGTAAAGATGACGATTGCCACCTTGGACAGCTTTTTGCAGAAAGCCCTGGCCTATGGAGCAGGATACACCATGTTTATTTGGCAGGGCGGGGAGCCCACAGCCATGGGTCTGGATTTTTACCGTGTGGCGGTTTCCCTTCAGGAAAAATACCGGATACCCGGAACCATTGTGGAAAACACTCTCCGACCAATGGCGTTCTTCTGGATGAAGATTGGGCAGAATTCCTGCGGGAAAACCGTTTCCTTACCGGAGTGAGCGTGGATGGCCCGGCGGAGATCCATGACCATTACCGCTTCTTTCATAACAAGGAAGGTAGCTTCCCCCGAGTCACCAAGGGGGTGGAAAATCTCCGGAAGGCGGGGGCGGAATTCAATATTTTATTTCTTCTGACGGATAAAAACATACGGGAACCGGAAAAAATCTATGCTTTCATAAAAGAGAAAAATTACCGCTACATCCAGTTTATCCCTTCCTATGAATATGATCGGAATGGGAAAGAATTGTCTTTTTCTGTTCATGGGGAAGAAATAGCTAAATTCTATGAAAGAATTTTTTCACTCTGGTATCCGGAGGATGTTCCCCGTGTTTCCATCCGTTTATTTGAGGACGTCCTGCAATATCTGATTTATAAAAGAAAAACCTCCTGCATTTTTATGGATTCCTGCGACAGTTATCTGGTGGTGGAGCACAATGGGGACGTTTATCCTTGCGATTTTTATGTAAAAAAAGACTGGCTGATTGGAAACATATTATCGCAATCCATAGAAGAACTGGTACAATCCCCCAGACGAAAAGAATTTGCACAAAGAAAATCCATTCTTTCTGATGACTGCCAGTCCTGCCGGATCCGGGATTTCTGCCGGGGGGAATGCCCGCGATACCGGCCATACAAAAAAGGCAAAACCAGGAAAAGTGTATTCTGTGAGGGTATCCAGAAAGTATACTCTTTAATGGAAAAAAATCTGGAAGGAATAAAAAAATCGGCGGGGATTGCCTAAGAAATCAGACAATCATTTCATCCACTTTTTTCTGGTTCTGCAAATCAATAGTGAGGACTTTACTCACTCCCGGCTCTTCCATGGTAACCCCAAAAACCATATCTGTACGGGATATGGTTTTTTTGTTGTGGGTAATGAGAATAAACTGGGTATTCTCCGCAAAGGTGTGTAGCAAATCCAGAAATCTACCCACATTCTGATCATCCAGCGGAGCATCAATTTCATCCAGAACACACAGAGGGGAAGACCGCACCATATAAACCGCAAACATCAAGGCAATGGCAGTGAGAGCTTTTTCCCCTCCGGAAAGCAAACGGATGGATTTGGGCCTTTTACCCGGAGGTTGTACGGAAATTTCAATTCCGGATTCCAGCGGTTTTTCCGGTTCCTGAAGGAAAAGTTCTGCTTCCCCGCCTTGGAAAAGCTGCCGGAAGGTGGAGCGAAAATTTATTTTTATCTGCTCAAAAGACTCCAGAAACTGATCCTGGGATTTTTTTTCAATATCATGAATCACATTCAGGATATTATCCTGGGATTTCAAAATATCATCCAATTGCTCCTGGTTATGTTTATACAGCTCCTCAATCCGGTTTTTTTCAGAAATGGCCAGAGGATTTACCGGCCCCAGGTTTTCAATTTCCTTCTGGAGACGGAAAAAATTATCTTTCTCTTTTTTTATCTGGATACGGACATCTTTAAATTTCTGCTCCAACTCTTCCATGGTCATTGTATAGGAATTATAAATGTCCTGGATGATGGATTCTTTATTACCCAGAAATGCTCCCATCTGGAATTCCTGCTCACTGATATCCAGTTGTATTTTATTCCGGTTATCTGTCTGAATTTCCAGTTTTTCCTGGAGTTCATTTTTCCTATCGGTGGTTTTACGAATTTTTTCTTCTATGCTCTGTATTTTACCCAAATCCTGGGCAATGGAATCCTTGATATCAGAGATGTCTTTTATCATTTTCTGTGACTCTCTGTAAATTGTTATTTCTTCTTCTTCTTTCTGCCCAAACTGTGTCTCAAAATATTTCAATGTCTGGGTTTCGTTCTGGATGATTTCCTCCAGCGTTTGGATTTCCTTTTCCAGATTTTCTGTCTCCATCTGGATCTGTTTTCTGTGTGCTTTGAGTTGCTGGTATGCGGAATTCAAATCATGTTGGTTTGTCTGGGAATCTTCCAGTTCTCTCCTCTTTTTTTCCAGCTCCTCTTCATTATGGTGGATGGTTTTATCCAAACGGGAAATCATTTCATCCATTTCCTCTTTCCGGGAATGAACCCCCCCTTTTTCAAATAATATATGATAAAGACCTTCGCTGATGGAGGTTACTTTATCAATCTGGGTTTTCAAATCCTCTTTTTCCATGGATGTAATGAGTTTTTTCAATTCATCCACCGCTGGGGAAATATTCTGGTTTTGCAGATAATCCAGAGACCGGGCCAGACTGCCGGATATCTGGTCTATTTTTTCAAAGATTTTTACTTTTCGCAGATTTTTTTCCGATTCAAAACTGTCGTAGCTGGATTTTTCCTTTTTTAATGAATCCAGAAGATCCCGGATGACCGTTTCCTGTTCAGCCCGGACATCCTTTAAATCATTTTTCCCGTTTATTATTTCATTTTTTAAATTTTTTATATCCAGACCAATCTGTTCCTGTCTGGTACGGTTATTTTCAATTTCAACAAGAATCCCTTCCATATCTTTCTCAATGGAAGAGGCATTTCCATTGACCGTTATCCTGTGCTGGGCCATGGAAGACATTTTATTTTTCTGGGTATTCAGCCGTTCCCGGCTGGTTTCCACCTTTTCTCCCAGAATCGCTTTTTCTCTCTCAATTTGGCCTTTCCGTGCGGTATGATTGGCGATCATCCCTTCCCATTGGGATATTTTTTCCCGGTTCACGCGGTTTGCCGCGTCTTTTTCGTGGAGCTCTCCGGTCAATATCTCCATTTCTTTTTCAATTTTCCGCAGACCCTCCTGTTCCACCAGTATCTTCTGATCCAGCTTTTCCAGATCCTTTTTCCGGGAATTGATCCTTTCCCCCAGCTTATCAATCGCACTTTCCTGGTCTTTAAACTGTCCGTAGCGGATTTTCAAATCATGTTCTTTCTGGGCGGACAAAAGCTCATTATACCGCAAAGTTTTTTCCGCTTGGATGGTTTTTGTCTGGAGGTCTTTTTCCATGCCGTGCATAATATCCCGCAACCGGGTTATATTCAGATTGGCACGTTCCAGATTTTTTTCCGCATCCGATCTCTGGGATTTAAAACGAGAAATCCCCGCCGCTTCTTCAAATAGTAACCGGCGGTCTTCCGGTTTGCTGGACAGAATCATGTCCATCTGCCCTTGCTCCATGAAAGAATAACTGGATTTCCCCAGACCGGTATCCATCAGCAACGTCTCAATTTCTTTTCTGGTAACCCGGGTGTCATTAATCAGATACTGACTCTGCCCATCCCGGTACAAGCGGCGGGCAATCTTCACCTCCGGATGATCCAGATGGAACAGTTTCCGGGAATTGTCAATATGAATGGCCACTTGTGCAAAATTGGAGGGTTTCTTGCCTTCCGTTCCAGAAAAAATAATATCCTCCATTTTTTCCCCACGCATGGCCTTTACGGATTTTTCCCCCAGAACCCATTTGATAGCATCCAGAACATTGGATTTGCCACATCCATTGGGACCAATAATGGATGTCTTTTTATACTCAAATTTCAGGGAAGTGGAATTCGCAAATGATTTGAATCCCGCAATTTCCACCTTTTTAATAACCATAAATCCCCCATCGGCCGGCTGTGCACCCGGAATATACCAGAGTTTTCCTTAAATAATTGGTTGATGCCATGACTTTAACCTGTATTTGATAATATCTTGGAAACATTCAATGAAATCATTCATGGGCATGGGTTTTCCTATTCTGTCTCTTATACGGAAAGGCAATTTCAAATTTTCTATCGTACTGAAAAGTTAAAAAAAAGCCTTCCCCTAATCAGCCCCAGAAACGGACATAAAGAAGCTGAACGGATCAAAGGCTCCTTTGCTCTGAAAAACGGGCTCTTTGCGGTTGTCTTTGGTATCGCATCCATCCCTCTGCTGGAAATGCTCCAGGAGGAAAAGGAATCGTTTGGGGGAAATATTGCCATCATTGAATATGAATCCGCTCTCGTGGAATTTTTTACCCATCGGTTTGGGAATATTTTTAAAGATGTGTATATCATCAGCGGGAAAAACCTGGACTCTCTGGGTGACATGCTGGAAGGTTTTTCCATGGAAGAAATGACCGGATACCGGATTTTGAAAGTCCCCGGCAGCATAGGGGTCCAGCCCGATTTTTATGCCCGGGCAGAGGAACTCTTCAAAAAAGCAATGGCCTCCCGTTTTTCTGACCTTTTTACCCGTCTGGAATTTGAACCCCTCTGGATTCTGAACACCCTGTCCCAGATTCCCGTCTTCCAGCGGGCGTACCCTGCCCGTCTGTTATTCCAACGCAATCCGGTAAAAAAATCCATCGGCGTTCTGGTATCCACCGGTCCCAGCCTGCGTGTGGTCCTGCCGATTTTAAAAAAATACCGGGATAAGATTTTTCTGGCTGCGGTGGATTCCGCATACAGGGTACTCTCGCGTTCCGGTATCCAACCCCACCTCCTGGCCACTTTGGACGCCCAGAGCTTCACACAACGCCATATAAAAAATCTGCCCTGTGGCCATCCGGGAAAAGAACCTTTTTTATATGCCGATGTGGTCGCCAACCCGCAGATAACCCGCTGCTGGCAGGGACCTCTTTTTATGGGGGTTACCGCCCAATACCGGGGAGATATCCGGGTGCTCACTCCCGGCAGCGATTTTCTGGAACGCGAGCTGCTTTCCGGCAGCCAGAATCTGGGCGATGTACAGTCCGGGGGTTCGGTTTCCACCTCTTTGTTTGATCTTCTACGACAGATGAATTTTGAAACCATTATTCTGGTGGGATCGGATTTTGCCTATTCCAACCGGGAAATTCATTCCATGGGAACCCACCACACGGATACCTGGCTGGCCACCACAAACCGGGTGAATGGCATAGAAAATATCAACAATGCCGTACTGCATAAACGGGAAGTTCTGCCCAAACCCGGAGTCTCCGGAAAAAATGTTCCGGCAGATTATGTTCTGGGTTTATACGCCCACTGGTTTGAGGATGCAGCAAAAAGGGTTAAAAATATGCAGCTCTTCAATGCCTCCTGCTTTGGGCTGCAGTTGGAGGGAATCCGCAATCTGAACCCACAGGAGCTGGAGGAGATTTTCCGCAACTCTGAATTCAATCCCGCTGAATTTATTAAAAGCATTCTGGAAAATACCGCTTCCTCCCGCTTTATCGCATCCGGTGTGGAAAGCAAAATCCAATCATTTCTGGATATCCTGCATGGGAATCCTCTCCCGGATGATTTTTCTTTCATGGAAAATATTGGGCACAAACACGCAATCCTGGCCAAACGAAAAGAAAATCCGGATCTCTTATCCCGGCAAAAAGCGGAACAGCTCCGGTTTATCCGTCGTCTCCGGAAAAGGATTCCTGAAAAAATTCTGTAATGTTTGCTCCAATAACCCTGATTCGATTCACAAAAGCCAAGGTCCATTATGCTGTTTTAACCGATTGTGGAATTTTTGTCCCATGGAGCAGATCCTTTTCGGGGTTTGCATACCGTCAGTGGATTTATGGATTGACGACTGACACCGGGAGTGAAAACCGCCGATAGGGATTTTATTCGATCATGAAATTAATTAAGATTTTTTCTCTTACATCCAGAGGAATTACAGGAATCCGGAACCTGTATCTGGTTCTTTTTGTGGTAACGATCACCCTCGCGGGGGTATTGGATTATGCAATTTTCTGCATCAACAGGGAGCAGATTCGGAAATCCCACATTGCCTATGTCCTCTCCAAAGGAAGAATTTTATACGAACTGATTTATGAAAAAAATTTTGTGAACAACAACCAAAACAATTGTTCTTCTCCGATTTGGGAGGGCAGTATTGGAAAGAAACAACGTCTGTTTCTTGACCGGATTCCATCCTGGGATAAATATGTCCTTGCTGGCACTTCGGGATCTATTTCTTATCGTTTTGTTTCCCTGAATTCAAATCTTCCATCGGCGGAACTGGATTTATGGGAAAGAACCTCTATGATAACATTCCTGTTGGGAAATACGGAGAGTGTGCGACAACAGGATGGAAATTTTCAGTTTATGTCCCCCTTACTGTCTCCTCTTGCCGGTTGCCCGCAGAATCTCCAGAGCAAAAAAGGTATTCTCTATTACCCCTTCGCAGCGGTTTCCATCGAGATCCCTGTTTCCAAAGATATGGCCATGATGAAAAACAGGGTCAAACAGATGAGGGATTTTCATATTTTTCTAATAGGAGCCGCCCTTCTGGCAGTCACTTTCTTTTACTTTTTCCTCTACAGATTTTCCCGCTCTCTCTATGATGCCCGGCGGGCAGCAGAAGAAGCCAGCAAAGCCAAGAGCAGGTTTCTCTCCAGTATGTCCCATGAAATACGCACTCCCATGAACGGGGTCATTGGGATGACCGATCTTTTATCCCGCACAAATCTGACACTGGAGCAAAAGGAAATCCTGGGAGTCATCAATCATTCTGCAGAGAATCTTCTGGGCATTATAAACGATATTCTGGATTTTTCCAAAATTGAAGCCGGTCGATTGGAGCTGGAGAATATTCCCATTTCCGTTCGGGAGGTGGTGGAGACCATGGGCAGTGTTTTGGCCCCGCTGGCCCAGAATAAAAATCTGGAGCTGACAGTATGGATCTCCCCGGATATTGATAAAATTGTGATTGGCGATCCCGTTCGCCTGCAGCAGGTTTTGACCAATCTGGTATCCAATGCGATAAAATTCACTGATCACGGAGAAGTTTACATTTCCGTAGATATTCTGCAAAAGACAGACTCCCAGAACTACCTGAGATTTAAAGTACAGGACACCGGTATTGGAATTCCACCGGAAAAAATCCAGTCTATCTTTGAACCATTTGTGCAGGCGGAAAGTTCCACCACCCGGAAATACGGTGGAACAGGACTGGGGCTGGTGATTTCCCGGCAGATAGTGGAAAAGATGGGTGGAATTCTGAAAGTGAAAAGCGAACCGGGGAAAGGCAGTGTTTTTTATTTTGATGTGGTATTCACCATAACCCAAGAAGCGGAGGATAGGTTGCCGTCTATGGTTGCCTCATACCGGGACACCCATGTTTTGGTGGTGGATGACAGCGAGACAAACCGGAGGGTTCTCCGGAAATACCTGGGAGTTTTTGGGTGCGTGGTTAAAGATTTTTCCGGGGTGGAGGAATTCAATCAATTCGTGAAACCCTGGAAAGATGCACAAAACAGGGAGCCATCCTTTCCCTACCGTTTATTGATTACAGATTATCATATGCCGATGAAAGATGGTCTGGATTTGATACGGGAAAATTCTTCTCTGATTCATGCCCAAAAGCTGCATGTCATTATGTTATCCTCCGGGATTCTTATCCCATCGGAGATGGTGAATGGGGAGGAATCGCAGATTACCCAGGAAATTATTCGGAATGCCATGGTCATCAGCAAGCCCATCCGGATGGGACAGCTTTACCGGGTTTTTAATTATCTGTTCAAGGGCTATTCTCTGGATGATCCCAACGGGCATTCTTCGTCGCCAAAAAAGAAATCCAGCCACACCTATACCATTCTGGTGGCGGAGGACAATTTGGTAAACCAGAAAATCGCTATCAAAATGCTCGAATCCATGGGTCATAAAGCGGATATTGCCCAGAACGGCAGGGAAGCTTTGGAACGCATACAAACCAACCATTATGACATTGTGTTGATGGATATTATTATGCCGGAAATGGATGGATATGCAGCTACCAGGGAAATCCGGAAACAGGAAGCACAAAACGCCGAACAAAAACGACACATCCCCGTCATTGCACTGACCGCAAATGCACTCAGGGAAGATAAAATAAACGCTCTGGAAAATGGTTTTGACGGATTTCTGGCCAAACCGTTCCACCGCAGCGACCTGGAAAATGCCCTGGAACGGGTGATGCAACGGGCAAATAATTAACTTGTTTACTGATTAGTAAAACATCCAAAACCCATCCTTGATAAATAAAAAGTATGGATGTGTTCTTTTTGAAAGATATTATTCTTTACTGATTACAGAATCATTATCCAATGGAGCGTGATTCTTTTTCAGGAAAATACACTTCCTGTGATTGCCAGTGTTCTCTTTCTGGCTGTTTCCAGTTTTTATGTAATCATTGTACCTCCCTTCCAGAAAGATAAAAAACTGTTTGTTATATTTTCCGTTTTCTTTGCCCTCTGGCTGGTTTCTTATTCCCTTTCCAGCAACACCATGGACAAAACCATGGCCAATTTTATCCATCGGTATATCCAGCTTCCAACCATGGCCTTCGCCATTTTTTCTCTTGTGGGATTGATATATTATTTTCCGCAAAAATTAAGCCATCGGCGGATCAAAGTTCTGACTGTTACAACCCTGATTTTTACATGTTTATTTGTTTTTTCCTCCTTTTTGCCACCCCAATGGGTTACGTATTCTGCACGGAAATTTACGACCAGTGATATTTTTACAATATACTATCCGGATAAAACCGGAAGAATAATTTTTCTGATCTATGTTGTATGGGTATTTAGTGTGTTCATTTACATTGGTTTAAAAAAAGTGCAACTGTTCACCGGTGCGGAAAGGAAAGCATCTCTTCTGATCCTGGCCGGGGTTTTTTTCTCAATGGGATTTACTCTTTTCTCGGCTGTTTTGCTCCCGGTTTTTGGATTGGCTAAATGGTCCATTCTTAGTCCTCTTGCGGCACCGGTACTTATTTTATTCTTTGCGTACTCCATTTTTAATTATAATTTAATGGGATTAAAATTCTCCCAGAAACTCACTCTCACTGGTTTTTTCATATTAATTTTGGTTTTTCTGATGTTTACTTTTGGATTTGGCCTTTTTATGCGAGGGCAAAAAATAACCCAAATGGAAAGCATTGCCGCAGGCATCGGATCCCAGACCCATTGCCCGCAAAACTATTTCGCGGGGATAAAAAAAATAACCGAATCCCCTGGGCGGCCAGAGTTTTCCGACGTCAAACTTGTTATGGAGGGGGAGCAGATTTTTTACCTTTCCGAAGTCCCCAATGCGAATGGAAATAAATGCCGGATTTATTTTGACCACAGTATGGTTCGTTCCGCAATCCACCAGTTTGTTATCCATTCTTTTTTTCAGATCATTGCGGCAAGTGGGTTATACTTTCTGCTTTCTCCGTTTTCGTGGAGGGTTGGATTTATCAACCCCATCCGCCATCTGATCAAATTATCAGATAATATTGTACGTGAAGAGTCTGAAAAGGGGGATGCTGTTGAAAGCGATGAAATTGCCAAATTTTCCCGTTCTCTGAATGCAGCCATCGAAAAGATGAAATATGTCCATGAGGAAAGAGAGGTACAGAAGAGGCTGAAATCAGAGCTCCTGCTTGCCAGAAAAATCCAGTTGCAATCCTTTCCGGAAAACCGGTCTTTCAGCAATCTGGAAATATATGCCATTAACATCCCCGCAGCCATTGTCAGCGGGGATTTCTATGATGTTTTCCAGCACGACCAGTATATTTATTTTTACTTGGGGGATGTTTCCGGGAAATCCTACAGTGCCGGTCTTTATACCACCATGCTCCAGAGTACTTTCCGGATTACCTGTGCAGGAGAAACCAATCCGGCTTCCATCCTATCTCTTATGAACAACACTCTGGTGGAAAATTCTTATTCCGGTATGTTTTTCACAGTCTTCCTGGGAATTTACAACCTGTCCACGCGAGAGGTGAACTACTGTTCGGGGGGACACTTACCCCAGGTTCTATTGCGGTCCAACGGAAGCCAGGATATTCTGCAGACCAAGGGTCTCCCTCCGGGCATATCAAAAAATAAAATTTATGAAACCCGGAAAACCATTTTACAGTCCGGGGATACCATCCTGCTTTTTTCTGACGGTGCTTCAGAGGCAGAAAATCCGCAAGGGGAGCAATTGGGGGAGGAAGAAATATTCTATTTTATGGGGCAGGATAGCTCCCCCACGCCGGAAGAAACGGTGAATCATTTCCAAGCAAAAATAATTGATTTTACAAAAAATATAAATTTTGAAGATGATCTGACCATTCTGGCTTTGCGTTGCGGTGAATAATAAAAAAAAAGTGGTTTTCCATTAAAGACTCATGGGATTTTTGCCGTAAATATATGCGGGGTAAAAGAAAATGAAACGGCGAATCATATCAACAACAATCATCCTGGTGTCCTTTATGGGCATAGCGGGCTCTCTATTTGTCAAACCGGTGGAAGATCCACAGATTATTGCCCAAAGGGAAAAAATGCAACAAAAAGCGGAAGAAACTGGCTATGGGGATATTGAAATTGACAATCTGCATCGGCGGGTGGCGGATTTATTACCCAAATTAGGGGAAATTGTAACCCAGAATAAGGATAAAAACGAAAATGTGCTGATACTCCCCATCGCCTATGGAGAATCCGTTAAATCCATTTCCGAACGTTATTTGTACGATGGTTACATGTATCTGTATACGGATTCCGAAAAGAAAAAACTGGAAAAAGTGGTCATTCGCTTTACCCGGATGATGCCACTGGGATTTGAGTTCAAAGAAGAAAGAAGAGATATGATCAATCCCACCCCGGTTTTCCATGAAGATAGCAAGATTGATTCCAACGATGATATATCCATTATTTACTATGAATTCACTCTAACAGACGAACAATTGGCCGACAAGGAAAGTCCCCGTACACAAAGCGACGATGAAAACCGATTCAAAGAAAGGGATAAAATTCTCTTGAAAGAGTTGCCTTTTTTTGACAAAAAAATCGCCCTTGTGGAAACCTATAAAACCTGGCTCCGACGTGCTACCACCAAATTGGAAAGAAAAGTGGTGGATCTGGAAATGAAAGAACGGGTTCGGGTCCAGCATATCATGGATTTGCAGTAAAAAAAGTTTACGCTGTATCTTTTTTTTATTATATTGCATTGAAATCGGGGGGAATTAGCAGTCATGTTATGTCTCTGCTAATGGGGGAGCAATTCCCCCGAAATTAGAATAAAAAGTGAGGTTTTATGGCAACAACACATCTGACAAAAGATGATTTTTTAAAAAAAGTTTTTGATTATGAAAATAATAAAGACTGGAAATTTTCCGGTGAACTTCCCTGTATCATCGATTTTTATGCCGACTGGTGCCAACCCTGTAAAATGGTGGCTCCCATTCTGGAAGAGTTGAGCGAAGAGCTGGCCGGAAAATTGAATATATACAAAGTCAACACAGAAAATGAGCAGGAGCTGGCGGCTGTTTTTGGAATACGCAGCATTCCTTCCATGCTTTTCTGCCCCACGGAAGATAAACCGCAGATGGCCGTGGGTGCTCTTCCCAAGGAAAGTCTTCTGGAAGCCATTGACAATGTTCTGGGAGTCCAACCCAATTAGAATATTCCATTCGGAAATTAAAATTATGGAGTCTGGAGGATGGGTTTTCCGGGAAATGGAAATCACCAATCCTCAGATTCTTTCTTTTTTCAAAGCCAATCTACACCGGGATGATAACGGTATCTATATTTTAAATCGTTACAAAGACCAAACAGAAAAAGGTTATGTGGACGTAAATGGTCCTGTGGTTTTGGTTGTCTCCATAGAGGGAAACCGGGTGCAAACGGAAACCGGGGAGGAATTCAGTATCATAAATTCCGTTGTCCATATATGGAATGATAGAATTTTTTTTCTTATCCCCCGCCTGGGGGCATGGGCAATGGCCAATCGATCCATGTTTCTGCAGATTGCCTCTGATCTGGAAGAAACAGACGATGGCTTTCTGTTTTATCCAGAAAAAAATGGTGCGATTCCACCGGTTTTCATTCCTGCCGTTTCTTCCATCACCTGGATAGAACCAGTTTTAAAAAAAAAGTTGTCGGTTGATCCCGGTTTTATCCTATATAAACATGGAATTGGATGAACAGGTAGAAACTATTGTTGAGGTGAAAATTCCTTCCATGTACCGGGTCATCATGCACAATGATGATTACACAACCATGGAATTTGTTGTCATGGTTCTCATGAATGTTTTTCAGAAGCCAAAAGCAGAAGCAACCCGAATCATGATGGATATCCATCGGAAAGGAGCGGGAGAATGCGGCATTTATTCCAAGGATATCGCAGAAACAAAAGTGGCCATTGTCCACCAGAAGGCAAGATCGTCATCCTTTCCCTTACGGTGTTCCATGGAAAAAGTATGATAAATACGGCAAATAAAATCTGATAAATTGGATATTACAGGATATCTATGTATATTACCATAGCACAAAGGAATATTTATGATTCATAAAAACATGGAAAAAGCACTCAATGAGTCCTATCGGGAGGCACAAATTCGGAATCATGCATACCTGACCCTGGAGCATCTTTTGTATAGTATCCTCCACACATCGGAAGGGAAAAAGATTCTGATCAATGTGGGGGTAAATCTTGATGAGTTGAAAAAGGATATTGAGGAGTATCTGGATTCTCTGGAGACGTCTCCCAAAGGCCAGAATGACCCCATTCAATCCATTTCATTCCAAAGAATCCTCCAGAAAGCTCTGGTGCATCTCCACTCATCGGAAAAAACGGAACTGGAGATTGGGGATGTTCTGGTGGCCATTCTGGATGAAGAGGACAGCTTTGCCCGTTATTTTCTGGAAAAACAGGAAGTTACCAAACTGAGCGTCTTGGAATATATTACCCACGGGGTATCCCGATCCATCCATGCGGAGGAATACGAAGGCAGGAAAAAAGGGACAGCTTCCGGCTTGAAAAATCAGGGCGTGGAAAAAATGCTGGAAAAGTTTACCGTCAACATGACCCAGAATGCCGCCGAAGGTAAATATGATCCCACCATAGGACGGGAAAAGGAACTGATGCGGACCATAGAAATCCTGAGCCGGAAGCAGAAGAATAATCCCATCCATGTGGGAGATCCGGGGGTGGGAAAGACAGCCATCACCCAGGGACTCGCACAGAGAATTGTGGACGGGGATGTCCCGGAAAAATTGAAAAACTATGAAATATTTTCCATCGATATGGGAACCATGCTGGCAGGGACGCGGTTCCGGGGCGATTTTGAGGAGAGAATAAAAAATGTCTTCAAAGCTATTCAGCTCCATGGAAAAGCTATTGTTTACATTGATGAGATCCACTCCATTGTGGGCTCCGGTTCCATCTCCGGGGGAACTCTGGACGCCGCCAATCTATTGAAGCCTCTCATTTCTAATGGAGAGATCCGGGTGATTGGATCCACCACGTACGAAGAATACCGGAGCCATTTTGAGCGGGACAGAGCCCTGGCCCGCCGATTTCAGAAAATAGATATTAACGAACCGGACAGGGAGGACACACTCCGGATCATTAAGGGTCTCCAGAGTAAATATGAAACCTTTCATAAAATCCGCTATACCCCGGCGGCGGTGGATGCGGCGGTGGATTTATCTATAAAATACCTGCGGGACAGACGCCTGCCGGATAAAGCCATTGATATGCTGGACGAAGCCGGAGCCTTTGTTTCTGTTTATCATAAAAATAGAAAATCCGTGACTGTCACGGATATGGAGAATCTCATCGCACGGGTGGTGAAAATCCCGGCGGAAAATGTAAGCCTGCGGGAAAAAGAAAGCCTCCAGAATCTGGGGGAAAAACTGAATGCCACTGTCTATGGGCAGGAAAAAGCCATCGGCTCCATTGTTTCCGCAGTAAAAAGACACCGGGCGGGTTTGTCCAATCCGGATAAACCCATCGGCTCGTTTCTGTTTATTGGGCCCACCGGAGTGGGAAAAACCGAACTTTCCCGCCAGCTTGCTTTTGCCCTGGGGGTGGAATTAATCCGTTTTGACATGAGTGAATACATGGAAAAGCACACCATTTCCCAGCTTTTGGGCTCCCCTCCGGGTTATGTGGGATACAATGAAGGGGCGTTGTTGACAGATTCCATCCGGAAGAATCCGCACGCAGTTCTGCTTCTGGACGAAATTGAAAAAGCACACGCAGATATTTTTAACGCCCTTTTACAGGTGATGGATCATGCCACCATCACGGACACCACGGGAAAGAAGGCAGATTTCCGCAATGTGGTTCTGATTATGACATCCAACGCCGGAAGCCGGGAGTTGAGTACCAATAAAATCGGGTTTGCCGGAGATTTTTTGCCGGATAAAAACCCGGACAAAGAGGTGAAGAATTTTTTCAGCCCGGAGTTCCGTAACCGGCTGGATGAGATTGTGGTATTTGGTCATCTGGATAAACCCACCATTGTGAAAATTGTGCACAAGCAAATTGCTGCCCTGCGGGAGCAGCTCTCTGAAAAAAAGATAACCATTGAGTTGGAGGCATCTGCGGAAACCTATCTGGCAGAAAACGGATATGATCCCATGCTGGGGGCCAGACCCATGGCAAGACTCATCCAGAATGAGGTAAAAAACCCCATAGTGGAGGAAATCCTTTTTGGGAAGTTGTCCAGCGGCGGAAAAGTTATTATTTCCGCAAAGGATGAAAAATTAAGATTTGAATTTTTGGGAAATAATGGGGACACCCCTTCCACCCAAAAGAAATCAGGAAAAGGAAAAAAGAAAAAACAAATCAAGTCCAATGAAAATAACTGATTACCTTTCTGCCCCTGCTCTGTCCTCTGCCCTTTTTAATGAGGTTTTCTCCCGTTTCCCGATGGAAGGAATCCATGTTCCGCCGGCCTCCTTCATCGATCTTCAGGGGAAGATTGTGGAATATACCGGTAAAAGCATGGTGACCGTTTTTCCTGTGCTCCCCCGCCAGACCAACCCGATTGGGATTCTGCAGGGCGGAATTCTCACCGCCTTCATGGATGATACCATCGGGCCGCTGTCCTATCTAACAGCCAAAAAGCCGGTGGTTACCCTGAATTTTACCATGAATTTTATCCGCAACGCAAAACCGGGGGATTCCATCATCGTCCGGGCGGAGCTGGTTTCCCGCTCCCTTTCCACTTTGTTTTTCAAAGCGGATGCCTTTAATCAATCCGGAAAGCTTGTGGGAACCATGACCAGCCAGAATCTGATCCTCCGGGGAAAAGAATAATTTCTTTACACCCTGCCCGGATGCGTTTTGGTTAAACATGACAGAAAAAAAACCTGACGGGCAACAGAAAGACATTTGGTCCATACCCGAAATGACAAAAAGGATGATTCCGGACATACACAATGTACGGGAATATATAAAATTCTGGATTCATCTTTTCCCCGCCAGTAAACGGGACTATTTTTTATTTTTTCTCACTCTCCTGGATGTGGTGTTACTGGAAGTAAACAACACCTTCAAAGTATTTCTGAATCCATATTTTATTACCGGGGTGGTCATTTTTGATTTTCTGGTGATATTCATCTGGTTTCTGGATTTCCGGAAAAGGTATAAAAACCATGAAAATAAACTGGAGTATATATCCATCAACTGGTATGAAATTGTGGGAATACTGCCTTTTTCCGTCCTGCGGCCATTTTTGTTTCTGCGGGCGGTGAAGATGGGGATAGCGGCTTTTAAACTGGCCAATGCGAATATTGATCCGAATAAGCTCAAGACCAGAGAGGTTTATATCAAATTCAGCGAAGTATTTATTGACACCATCTCTGACAAGGTGTTCCTGCAATCCATTGACCGGGTGCGGGATGTGATGCGACGCTTGGAATACGACAAATTGGTGGATACCATATTCACATCTTATGAAAAGGAGATCCAGTCCTCTGTGCGGGAGGCTTTATACCAGAAAACTTCCCTGAAAGATCTGACCAAACTACCCTTCTTTAATATGATTGAGGGCAAGCTTTCCGCAGAAATCACATCGTCCATGAAGGATCTGATGAAAAGTGAAATCATCGCCGAGGTCGCCCGAGCCATTACCTCAGAAATTCTGGACCAGATGGAAAAAAGGGTGACCATGTTAGATGCAGAACGCATTACAGGGAAAGAATTCTCTCTATCCGACGAGAAGGACTCCCCATAATATTGCTTTTTTTCCCGATCATCAAAAAAAAATTGGCGTTTTGCTATTCTTTTTTTATATTCAGAGTGTTAGCACTCTGAATTATTGACTGCTAACAAAAAAGGAATGTAATCGCTATGGCGGGAGAATTAACAGAAAGACAGGTGGAAATTATCAAAGCCATTGTACGGGAGTATATCCAAACCGGATTGGCGGTGAGTTCCCAGCTTCTGGTGGACAAATTCCAGTTTGATATTTCATCGGCCACCGCCCGGAAGGAGATGTCGCTCCTGGAACAGGTGGGTCTGCTGGCCAGCCCCCACACATCGTCCGGACGGATTCCCACCGATGAAGCCTTCCGATACTTTGTGGAGGATGCGATCAATCTGTCCTCATATACAGTGGATGAAAAACCAGAATGGAGAAACCTTTATAAGGAAGCCCAGCTCCAGATTGAACCTCTGTTACGTTCCACCGCCTCCCATCTCTCTCTGGCCAGCAATTATGTGGGTTTTGTGGTGGCCCCCACTGCCATTAACGCTATTATAAAAAATATTGAGATTGTCTCCATTCTGGAAAACCTGGTTCTGGTGGTTCTGGTGGCCGCATCCGGGGCTTATTACCAGAAGAAAATAAAACTGGAAAAAGAAATCCACCAGGATGAGCTCCATAAAATATCCCGTTATCTGACAAAAAATCTGGGCGGATATGAATTGATGGAATTACAGGAACGTGGGCTGGGAACTCTGGGGAAAGAAAAATCTATGGATTTGGATCTGGAAACCGCAGTGATGATTGCCCAGTCTGTGATTTATTATCCCCCGGAAGCATCCCTTTATATGGAAGGACAGAATTATCTCTTCCGCCGATTGATTGAAGATTATAACGACCATGACAGGGCAGAAAGGGTGATCCGCTTCCTGCAGGATGATGCCACGTTTTCCGAATTTTTAAACACCATAAAAAAAGAAAACAAAATATCATACACCATTGGGTTGAATCTGGACGGGGAAGCATATCCTGGCGTTTCCGTATTAACACGGAGTTATTCCATTGGTGGCAGAAATATTGGAATTCTGGGTGTGGCCGGAATTTCCCGAATGCGGTATGATAAAATCATCGGTTCTTTGCAATACAGTGCGGCTTTGCTTTCCACCATTTTCAATGAGAAGAGCAACTTTACAGAGATGGAAGATATGCTGGAAAGAAATATCTCCGGCAGATATTTACCCGGAGTAAAGGCACTGCCGGTGTGGACGGATGATAAAGGGATTTGAATGAATTTTTTCAAGGAGAAACAATGACCGAACAAAATATTTTAGAAAACGAAGAGAAAAAAGACGGACAGCAAAAAGAAGCCGATGTTACCGCAGAAGAAATAATCAACCCGGAATCTGCCACGGAAGAAGAAACCACGAACGACGGGGATGACCACACATCGGCTGAAGAAAAAGAAGAAACCCTGTCTATGGATTATTATATGGAAAAAGTGAAAAAGTTGGAAAATGATATAAATTCTTTAAAAAATTATCTTTCCAGAGAAAGGGCAGATTTCACAAATTATAAAAAACGTACTCTCACGGAGAAGGAAGAATTAAAATATTTCATTTCCGGAAATTTACTCAGTTCCCTTCTGCCGGCCATGGACTCTTTTGATCAATTATTCAGCCAGAACAAAAATCAGGAAAACTCATTGGATAAATTTATTGAGGGAGTTAAAATGATCCAGAGGCAGATTATTTCCACCTTCCAGGAGTATGGTCTGGAGACCATTGATCCTGCGGGGGAGGAATTTAACCCTTCCTCCATGGAAGCATTAAACATGACGGAATCCGGGGATGTGGAAAAAGAAACAGTCACCGGGGTTTTTCAGAAAGGGTATAAAATTAAGGATAAAATTATCCGTCCGGCACGGGTTATGGTCGCAAAACCTAAACCCGCCCAGGCGGAGCACAATACGGAAAATGCGGAATCAAGTAAACATCAGGAAAATCAATAAAAGGAGAAAAAAATGGGAAAAGAAAAAATAATCGGAATTGATCTGGGCACAACGAACTCCTGTGTCGCAATTATGGAAGGCGGAGAACCGGTGGTGATCCAGAACTCGGAAGGAACCCGCACCACTCCATCCATTGTGGCGTTCACAGAAAAAGGGGAAGAACCGGTTGGGCAGGTTGCGAAAAACCAGATGATTACCAATCCGGAGAATACATTTAGATCTGTTAAAAGATTTATCGGGAGAAGATATTCAGAAGTATCTGAAGAGATAAAAATGATCTCTTATAAAGTAAAATCCGGCAACAACGGGGCTGTGATTCTGGAGAGCCGGGGAAAAGACTACCGTCCGGAAGAAATATCCGCCCGGGTTCTGATGAAAATGAAGCAGACCGCAGAGGATTATGCCGGCACAACCATAGAGAAAGCTGTTATCACTGTCCCCGCCTATTTCAACGACGAGCAGCGGCAGGCCACTAAAGACGCCGGGAGAATTGCCGGTCTGGATGTGGTCCGTATTATCAATGAACCCACTGCGGCGGCTCTGGCCTATGGTCTGGATAAAAACAAAGACGGGGAAACAGTGGTTGTGTTTGACCTGGGAGGTGGTACATTTGATGTTTCCATTCTGGAGTTGGCAGAAAATGTGTTTGAGGTAAAATCCACCAATGGAGACACCCACTTAGGCGGCGATGATTTTGATCAGAAGATTATTCTCTGGATGATTGCCGAATTCCGGAAAGAAACCGGCATCGACATCGGTAAAGATAAAATGGCTCTGCAAAGACTCCAGGAAGCAGCAGAAAAAGCGAAAATTGAACTGTCCGCAAAGGAAACAGCGGAAATCAACATTCCTTTTATTACTGCAGACTCCTCCGGCCCCCGTCACCTGACAATGACATTAAATAGATCCAAATTTAATCAGATAACCGAAGATTTGATCCAGCGTCTGGTGGCTCCTTGCCAGAGTGCTTTAAAAGATGCAGGCGTGTCTCTTTCCGATGTGGATGAAGTGATTCTGGTGGGTGGTTCCACCCGGATTCCTGCCGTGAGGGACAAAGTGAAAGAACTTTTTGGGAAAGAACCCAATAAGAGTGTGAATCCGGATGAGGCCGTGGCTGTGGGTGCATCCATCCAGGGCGGGGTTCTGGCGGGAGATGTCACCGACGTGCTGCTTTTGGATGTAACCCCTCTTTCTCTGGGGATTGAAACCCTGGGCGGAGTCATGACAAAGATTATACCCCGCAATACCACCATCCCCAGCAAAAAATCGGAAACGTTCAGCACAGCGGCAGATAACCAGACCGCAGTGGAAATCCATGTACTCCAGGGTGAGCGGGAATTGGCCTCCGCAAACCGTACTTTGGGAAGATTTCATCTGACTGACATTCCCCCAGCACCCCGTGGTATTCCGCAGATTGAGGTGAGTTTTGATATTGATGCGAACGGCATTGTGCATGTTTCTGCCAAAGATATGAAAACCGGGAAAGAGCAGAAGATTAAGATTGAATCCAAAAGTGGTCTGAACGATGATGACATCAACCGTATGGTAAAAGATGCGGAAACCCACGCCGATGAAGATAAAAAAATCAAGGAAACTGCCCGGGTACACAATGAACTGGATAATCTGGTGTATTCCACCCAGAAAGCGGTGAGTGATGCGAAGAATCTGGATGGGAATGTGAAATCTGAAATTGAAGCAGAGATTTCCAAGGCCAGAGACGCTCTGAATCTCCGCCAGGTGGACGCGATGAACAACGCCAGGGAATCCCTGACGGCCGTCATCAATAAATACGGAAGCCAGCTCTACCAGAGTGGCCAGGCGGGCCAGGGTGGAGAAGAGCAGAACCACGGACATTCCCATGACCATGACCATGCTCACGGAGCCGATGCGGAGTCAAAACAGGATGCAGCCCCCAAGGAAAAGGTGGTGGACGCCGAGTTTGTGGATTTAGATAGCGAAAAGAAATAAGATTCCGTGCCCGGATGATAAATCCGGGCAGATTATTGGGAAAGAATAAGGAAAGGCCGTGTCAGCAAACAAAAGAGATTATTATGAGGTTTTGGGGGTTTCCCGGACTGCTTCTTTGGATGAGATAAAGAAAGCATACCGGAAGCTTGCACTCCAGCACCACCCGGATAGAAACAAAGGAAATAGAGAATCCGAAGAAAAGTTCAAAGAAGCAACGGAAGCCTATGAAATTCTCCGGGATGACAACAAGAGGAAGCTTTATGACCAGTTTGGGCATTCCGGAGTTTCCGGTGCCGGGGCTTCCGGCTTTGGCCAGGGTGCGTATACGGATTTTTCTGACATTTTTACCGGTACCAGTTTCGAAGACTTTTTTGACAATGTATTCTCCGGATTTGGAGGCGGTGGTTTTTCCAGCCGCCGGGGACAGAGAAGCGGGGCACGTCGGGGGTCTGATCTCCGGTATAACCTGGAAATCTCCCTGGAGGATGTTTTTCACGGAAAGGAAATTAAAATCCAGATTCCACGGGAAGAGCACTGCGAATTTTGTAACGGAACCGGCTCCACGGACGGCAAGCTGGAAGTGTGCCCCACATGTGGCGGAACAGGACAGGTCAGGAAAACATCCGGCTTTTTTTCCATAGCCAGCCCCTGCCCCCATTGCTCCGGTACCGGTCAGATCATTAAAAATCCCTGCCGAAACTGTAACGGAACCGGCCTTGTCTCCCGTAAAAAAAATATTGCCATACGCATTCCCAAAGGAGTGGAATCCGGAACCCGTTTAAAAGTGGCGGGAGAAGGAGAAGCCGGACCCAAAGGCGGGCCATCGGGGGATCTTTATGTGGTGATTTCCGTAAAAAAACATGAAATTTTTGAGAGGGAGGGGGCAGACATTGCGGCTCCAGTGGATGTTCCTCTTACCACGGCCATATTGGGTGGAGAAATTAATGTCCCCACCATTGGCGGCGGAGAGGTGAAACTGAAAATTCCATCCGGCACCCAGCCCAATACCATTTTCCGAATCCGGGGGAAAGGTCTTCCCTATATGAATGCTTCTGCTCGCATGGGAGATTTAATGGTGGAAGCCAATGTGGCCATTCCCAAGACACTTTCCAGCAAGGCAAAAAGCCTCATTAAGGATTTGGAAAGCGAGCTGAACGCAGGTTCCGGGTTGTTTGGAAGATTTAGGTCTTGATCCGTCAACGCCCAAAGTAAATTTGCCACATGAGTAGCCAAACCGATAACATTTTAAAAATGGGAATTGCCGGGGTTGGTCACATGGGTCAATACCATGTCAATGTGGTGTCCTCCCTTGCCACCCACCAGATTGTGGGAATATACGACGCTAATCCGGAACGGGCAAAAGAGATGGGGGATAAATTCAAAATTCCGGTTTTCTCCCGTGCGGAAGATTTGTTTGAAAAAACAGACGCCGTCACCGTGGCGGTGCCCACCATCTACCATTATGAGGTTGCAAAAAAAGCTCTGGAAATGAATAACCATGTTCTCATTGAAAAACCCATCACGGAGACATTGGATCAGGCGAGAGAAATCATGGAGGTTGCCCAAAGGAATAAGAAAATTCTTCAAGTGGGACATGTGGAACGCTTTAATGGAGCTGTCATGGAACTCCATAAAATTGTGATGAATCCATCGTTAATAACAACACGGAGAATGTCTCCCTTTTCCGGACGCATTGCCGATGTGGGCGTTGTTCTGGATCTTCTGATCCATGATCTGGACATTGTCCTGAATCTGGTGAAAAGTAATGTCCGGGAATTCTGGGCATCCGGGAGTCGTTCCAAATCCGGCTATGAAGATAACGCCCAGATTGGGCTTTCTTTTGAAAATGGAACCATCGCAAATCTGATCGCATCCAGAATGAGCCATAAGAAAGAGAGGACGCTTTCCGTGATTCAGGACGATAGTTTCATTTTTCTAAACTATACAAATCAGGATATTGAAATACACAGAGAGGGAAGTTCTGCTCTGGACCTCACCCGTGAGAATATACGCTATTCACAGGAGTCCACCGTGGAAAAACTGTTTATCCACAAAGATAATCCCCTGAAAAGCGAACACGTTCATTTTTATAATACCATCATGGCAAAAGAAAATCCCATAGTACCCAACAAGAAAGATCTGGAGACTCTATCCATTGCTCTGGAAAGTCTGGAAAAAATTAAGAGCACCATGCCGAATTATGGAAAATGATTGCAAAGAGGAAAATACTGATTATCTGAAAATTCCGGATCTGGGTGAAACCGGAAAAATTGAGCTGGTGAAATGGTATATTTCCAAAAACATGGATTTTGCAGCCGGGGATGAGCTGTGTGATCTGGTGACAGATAAAGCGGTTTTTTCTCTGGAAGCACCCTATTCCGGACGAATTCTGGAAATCCTCATTCCGGAAAAATCCATCGTCCAGAAAGAGGAAAACGCCGCCATGGTCCGGATCGCGAGATGAAAAATCCCATGTTCCGGTGGGGATTTCTTCTGGCCGGATTTATACTGTTTTTCGCAATGAGAATAGTCCCCGGACGGGCGGAGGAGAAGCCGGACTTGGGAAAAAACCTGTCCCAGGCACAACATCTCTGTGAGGCCATGACCCCGGAAAAACAAATCGGCCAGTTATTCTTTCTGGCTTTTGCGGGTAAAGATCCCACCCCGCTTGCAGAAAAATGGGTCACCCAATGGAATCTGGGTGGGGTTGCTTTCTTTGGCTCCAATGCCCCCGATGAAAAGTCCCTGAAAGAGCTCATTAACTGGTATAAAAATACCGCCCTCCGGAAAGAAACGCCGGACAGGCAGAAAATTCCGCTTTTTCTGGCCACGGATCATGAGCCCGGCAGTTTTATGGCTATCCGTCTGGGCAGGACATTTCCCAATAATCATGACAAACTGCAGAAAATGAACGCCACAGACAAGAAGCAGTACGTGGCACGCATATCCGGGGAAATGGCGGAGGATTTAAAAAATTGGGGAATCAATACTAATTTTTATCCCGTTCTGGATCTGTACTATCCCCCCGATAAATTCGGGCGGCGTCCGGTGGGGCACCGGGTTTTTTCTCATGATCCAGCGGAAGCCGGAGAGCTGGGAAGCATTGCCGTCCGGGAAATGCAAACCCGGGGGGTTCTGGCCACCATCAAACATTTTCCCGGCCATGGGGACACAACCCTGGATTCCCATTACGCACTTCCGGTCATTACAAAGCCCTGGAAAGAGCTCTGGGAAAATGATATAACTCCTTTTAAAATTGCCATCCAGGAAAACCCCGCTTTTCTGATGACCGCTCATATACGGTATCCGGAACTGGATAAAAAATATCCCGCCACCATGTCTGCCTATTTTCTACAAAATATCATCCGGGGGAAACTGAATTTTAAGGGAATCATTATCACCGATGATTTGATGATGGGAGCCATGATAAAAAATTATGATCTCCGTGAGGTGGCCTACCGGAGCATAAAAAACGGAATGGACATGCTGCTCATCACCCGCCGGAAAAAAGAAGCCGCCACACCGGAAGAAATCCATGCTTACCTCATGCAACAATATCGGGATGGGGATTTTCAAAAACGTGTGGTGGATAGCTGTTCCCGCATTCTATGGACAAAAATGAATCATGGGCTATATTGATTTTATAATCATTGGGGTTTACTTTGTCCTGCTGGCCGTCATTGCCATTTATCTGCGTGGGCGGGATGCGAATACGGACGATTTTTTTACATCCGGAAGAAATATCCACTGGGCACTGGCGGGATTTTCCATGGTGGCCACCACGTTCGCTGCGGACACGCCACTGGCCGTCACCCTCATCGTGGCCAGAGATGGAATATCCGGAAACTGGATCTGGTGGAATTTCGCTCTTTCCGGAATGCTGACGGTCTTCTTTTTTTCCCATCTCTGGAAACGAAGCGGCGTCTCCACTGATCTGGAATTTATTGAACTCCGCTATTCCGGGAAACCCGCCCGGTTCTTACGGATTTTCCGTGCTCTGTATCTATCCATCGGCATTAATTCCATCATCCTGGGTTGGGTCACCATCGGCATGGGGAAAATTCTGGCCCTCACCATGGGCTGGCCGGTCTGGGCATCTATGGGGATTCTATATCTGATAACTTCCATCTATATTATTTTTACCGGCCTTCGCGGAGTGATCATTGCGGATTTTTTCCAGTTTATCATTGCCATGGTTGGATCCTTCTTTCTGGCATATACGGCACTGGATTATCTGGGTGGACTGGATGGGATGCGGCAGAAAATCCTGGACGCCGGACTCATTTCAAAAACACATTTTTTCCCGTGGGAAAATTCCCTGGATAACTGGGTGATCTGGCTGGCCATGATGTGGTGGGCAAGCTGGTATCCCGGTGCCGAACCCGGAGGCGGAGGCTACATTGCCCAGAGAATGTTTTCCACCCGGACGGAAAAAGACTCCCTGTACGCGACTATTCTCTTCAATGTAATGCACTACGCCTTCCGCCCCTGGCCCTGGATCATTGTAGCATTTGCCTCCATCCTCGTATTCCCGTCCCTGGATGACCCGGAAAAGGGCTATCCCATGATGATGACAAAACTATTGTCCTCCCCTTTTCTGGGTATTATGATGACCGGATTTCTGGCCGCATTCATGTCCACCCTCTCCACCCACCTGAACTGGGCGGCCTCCTATCTGGTCCATGATATCTACCGGGAATCCCACCAAAGACGCAGAACGCCCCGATCAGAAAACCACTATCTTCTGGTTTCCCGGCTGGCCATCCTCTTCGCCATGGGGCTCTCTTTCATTACATCCTATTTTTTTGACACCGTCAAAGGTGCCTGGGAATTTCTTCTGGCCCTGGGAGCCGGTACCGGGCCGGTCTATCTTCTCCGCTGGTACTGGTGGCGGATCAACGCCTGGAGTGAAATATCCGCCATGGCCGGGGCAGCACTCATCACTGGAGTTTTTTATTTTTTCCCTGCTCCCAGCTTGGCTTTCCAACTTCTGGTCACCACCGGAGCCACGACCTTTCTGTGGTTGTCTGTCACCTTCCTCACCCGTCCGGTAGAGGATTCCACCCTCCTCCACTTTTTCCAGAAAGTAAAACCCGGACTGGCTGGATTCAAAGGTTTTTTTAATCGCATGGGGGAAAATCCGCCGATGGATTCAACCCGTTCCCGTTTGCTGGATTCCTTCATCCTATGGATATCTTCCGTGATCATGATCTATTCCCTGCTTTTTGGGGTTGGGTTTTTTCTCTTTGGTCAATATACATCCATGATTCTTTCCGCCGGAATTTTTCTTGCATCCGGCATCATCACCGGCATCCGCTTGAGAGGATTCACCCGGTCACTGGATGGAGGGGCAGATCATAAATGATATTAAATTACAGTCTCACCAGAGTGGAAAGTACCTGAGTCCGGTTGCTTACCTCTCCAACCACAAAGCCTTTCTCTTCTCCAAAAATTTCCAGTCCTTTATTTATCGCCTCACCAAAAGAGTCGCAGAATTCAGCAGTCCCTTTATAAAAAACAACAAACTTATTTTTATGGGTTTTGAAATAGAATTTCATGCTTTTATCCAGTAAAGAACTCTGTTCAATGACTTCTTTTTCCAGTTTTTCCTGTTTAAATTTGCCATAGCCCATCCTTTTTCTCTAATTTTAACTATCTTCAAGTATTATCGTTACCTGCAAGTTTTTTTCTATATTTTATGCCAGGTGAAAAGCTTCAAACGTCCTGAAACTGACGATATAATATAAATTCATGAAAAAATAGCAGAAAAATATCAGATAATCTTGAAAAATTTATTGATTTTGATGCAGTTAGATTAGTTTTTAGCTGATTTTTCCATGATTTTTTTGGAGACGAGGGGGATCGAACCCCTGACCTTTTGAATGCCATTCAAACGCTCTCCCAGCTGAGCTACGCCCCCGATAAATCCGAAATTGGGATTTGGCAAACTTAAATCTTTTCTCATGGCGTCAACTTATTTTCCACGGGGATTTATGCAACCCGCACGGTTCTCCCGCATCCATGGACGGCCGGGATGTTTTCGGTGAATTTTACTTTACATGGCCGGAAACACGCAAAAAACCGGAGTATGAAAAAATCTCTTTTCCTGAGTCTTATGATTTTCGCGTTTTCCTGCTCCAGTCTGGATAAACTCATCGGCCAGTATTCCCCGGATGTGGAAATCCAGAGTGCGGAAATACTTTATCAAAATTTTGGTAAAATGACCATCCGGTATACTATCAAAATCGCCAATAAAATATCTTATCCGGTGAACGTGAAACCCATTACGGTTTCTGTGGATACAGCAGGAGGAAAAACGTCTCAGGAAATCCCCGGATTTACGCTGGCGTCCAAAGAAGTAAAAATCCTGACCAGTGAAACCGCCATGGATGTGGACAACGCATTCCGCAACGGAAGGGAATTTACCGCCATCCTCAATGGGACGGCAACTTTTGAGATGGAAAAAATCGACCAGATCAAATGGCAGGGAAAAAAAGAAACCTCTTTCCGGGTGAGCAGTGGGAATTACTCCCTGGCCGAGGGAAACTCCGCATGGCCGGTTGTGGAAAAACCCAGCCGACCAGGGTGTATTTTTCCTTAACAAGATACGCAATCATTGAAAATTTACAGGAGTAACATACATGACAAGTATTGCACAACGGGCCGAACTGCAAAATCAAATTTGGAAAATAGCCAACGATGTTCGTGGCTCTGTTGACGGATGGGACTTTAAACAGTTTGTTTTAGGTACATTGTTCTATCGCTTTATTAGTGAGAATTTTACCAATTACATTGAAGGTGGTGATGAAAGCATAAACTATGCAAACTACCGCGACAAAGATATTTCACCCCAAATAAAAGACGATGCCATAAAATCGAAAGGGTATTTCATCTATCCCAGCCAACTCTTTGTAAATATTGCCAAAAATGCCAATGACAACCCGAACCTGAACACCGATTTAAAAGCCATTTTCGACGCTATAGAAAGCTCCGCCAACGGCTACGAGTCAGAACCCGACATCAAAGGGCTATTTGCCGATTTCGATACCACAAGCAACCGTCTTGGCAATACCGTCAAAGATAAAAATAGCCGATTGGCTGCGGTGATTAAAGGTGTTGAAACGCTTAATTTTGGTAAATTTGAGAATAATCATATTGACCTTTTTGGCGATGCCTATGAATTTCTTATAGGTAATTATGCCGCCAATGCGGGCAAATCGGGCGGCGAGTTTTTTACTCCGCAACATGTTTCAAAACTCATCGCACAACTGGCCATGCACAAACAGACTTCTGTAAATAAAATATATGACCCCGCCTGCGGCTCAGGTTCGCTACTTCTACAAGCTAAAAAGCATTTTGATGCACACATCATAGAAGAAGGATTTTTTGGACAAGAGATAAATCACACGACTTACAACCTTGCCCGTATGAATATGTTTTTGCACA
>DYLW01000032.1 GCA_020721865.1 Leptospira biflexa
GCATTAACTAAACAACAAATACAGCAAGTTGAATCTGTTTTACGAAACAGTTTAAGGCATAAATTCCAAAATTATCATCCTGAACCCGCTTCCATGCCTTTTCACACAAGGCTTTTGGGAAAGGACAGAATGGCCTTATTTTCCTTTATCCATTCTCTGAACACAAATTTCGGAACAAGCATCTTTGAACCAGTAGCAAAAGTATTGGCTTTATCAACGTTTGCAAGTGCCGAATCCCAGCAGACAGCCGGAAATAAAATATCTTCTGAAGCACACAGAGTAATCCAAAACATCATGGACGAATTGGCTGTCGCAACTTCTTCACCAAATAAAGTGGAGGAAATAAATGCAATCAGGGCAGTTTGCCAAACCGGGGAAATGAAAACGGTAAAGCCAACAAAAATTGATATTAAGCTCATTGGGCATGACGGAACAATTTACTTATTTGACATTAAAACTGCCAAGCCAAATGCCGGAGGATTTAAAGAATTTAAAAGAACCCTTTTGGAATGGGTGGCAGTAACCCTTGCAGGGAATCCAGAGGCAAAAGTGGAGTCATATATTGCCATCCCTTACAACCCCTATGAGCCCAAACCCTACAACCGATGGACAATGCGCGGGATGATTGACCTGAAAAATGAATTGAAAGTGGCAGAAGAGTTCTGGGATTATCTCGGTGGCAAAGGAGCTTATCAGAATCTCTTGGATATTTTTGAGAGAGTTGGAGTAGAGTTAAGGTCAGAAATCGACGAGTACTTCCAAAAACATAATACTTCGTTCTAAAATGAGAAGGTTATTGCCGCCACCGGCACCAAATCCGGAATTATATACAAACCGCTTCCATCCGATGACCCCAAACAGCGACGGCCGGACATCACAAAAGCGAAGACACATCTGGGATGGGAACCGGGGATAGCCCTGGACGATGGGTTGCGATCCACCATAGATTATTTCCGGAAGAGCCTGGGGGCAAGTGGATGAGTGGATTTCCTGAAAATTCCCCTTCGCTTTTTTTGTAACGTAAAAAAAATTATTTTCATAAATTTATTGACACGATCGGGCGAATTCCGCTTAGGTCACAAGTACTAAAATTTAGCGAATGGTGCTCGTCACCGGAGGCAAACAACATGCTACAGTCATTTGGTCCAATTGCAATCCAACTGCTTTTTGTGTTTGGTTTTACCGTGTTCATTCTGATATTTACGGATTCGGTGGGACCCAAAAAGTTTAATCCTGTAAAAAATGATATCTATGAGTGCGGGGTGGATTATTTCAGCGATGCCCGTGGAGTTTTCAATGTGAAATTCTACCTTATCGCCATGCTGTTCATTCTGTTTGATATAGAGACTGTATTTATTGTTCCCTGGTCTGTTGTTTTCCATACTTTTAAAAATGCCGGTCTGGGATTGTTTATCTTTATGGAAATGGCTGTTTTTATTGCCATTCTTCTGGTGGGTTATATTTATATTTTAAAAAAGGGAGCATTGCAGTGGGAATAGAGACACTTCTTGGGGATTCCGTTGTAACCACAAGGGTTAGTGAATTGGTGGGCTGGGCTCGTAAGTATTCCTTATGGCCATTTCCCTTTGCCACCGCCTGTTGTGGAATTGAGTATATGTCTGTATTGAACTCAGACTTTGATCTTGCCCGTTTTGGTGCTGAACGGCCATCTTTCAGCCCCCGCCAGGCTGATCTGCTTCTTGTTCTGGGAACCATCTCCTATAAAATGGCACCCGTTCTCTGGAATGTGTACCATGCAATGTCTGAGCCCAAATGGGTTATTTCCGTGGGAGCCTGTGCTTCCAGTGGGGGGATGTTTAGGTCCTATGCGATTCTTCAGGGCGTGCACAGAATAATTCCAGTGGATATTTTTGTTCCCGGTTGTCCTCCCCGGCCAGAGGCTATCCTGGATTCCCTGATTAAATTGCAGCAGAGGATACAGAAGGAATCCATTAATGACCCCCGGTATAGAGAACGGGCGGACTATCTGGGGCGTCAGCTTGCAGATTACGCCAATACAGAGCAATTTTCTATTCACAAGAAAGAAGCGTTGCAGCATAAAAAGGTTGAACTCATTAAGAAGTAAAGGTAATTCATGCGCGGTTTGAACAAAGAAAAAAACAAGCAGTTAATGGAAGCAATGAGCGTCCGGTTTTCCGGGCTGGTGGGGAAGCAATCCCTGAAAATTAAAGAGGATCGTGGTATCGTGGTGGCATGTGTGACACCCGGTCATCTTATGGAATTTATGCAGTATCTCAAGGAATCTGCTCCGGAGCCTTTTACTATGATGATGGACCTGACGGCAGTGGATTATTCCAAAATGCCGGAAAAGAAAGAACGGTTTGAAGTGGTCTATCTTCTGGTTTCCATGCCCGGCCTGCAACGTATTCGGGTCAAGGTGAGCCTCGCGGAAGGACAGAAAATTCCTTCCATGGTACCCCTTTGGGTGGGTGCCAATTGGCCGGAACGGGAAGTTTTTGACCTGTTTGGTATTACTTTCGAGGGACATCCTTTGATGGAGCGGATTATCCTTCCGGATAATTTCCGTGGGCATCCGTTACGGAAAGATTTCCCTTTGGAAGGTATTGGGGAGGATTATCTGATTGAAGATATTCTTCTGCCGGAAGAAAAGCAGAAGATGAAAATTGGTTTTATTGAAAACCTGTAATAATTGGAATAAATCGGTTAGAGAAGAAGAAAGCAATGAATAAAGAAACTGGAAATAAAAATAAAAACACCGTGAGTGGTGCCAATTTAACTACCCGCAGGGAAACTCTTCTCAGTGCTGCGGAGAAACTGGAAGACGGCCTTATCCGCATCAATATGGGTCCGTCCCATCCGGCCACTCATGGTATTTTGCAGAACATTATGGATCTGGATGGAGAGACCATCGTAAAAAGCCGTCCGGTCATTGGGTATGTTCACCGGACGTTTGAAAAACTGGGCGAAAAATATACGTATAATCAATTCCTGACCTGCACAGACCGCATGAATTATGTCTCTGCCCCCATGAATAATATCGCCTGGACAAATGCCGTGGAGGAAATGATGGGCATGTCCATTCCCGCCCGTGCCCAGGTTGTCCGTACCATAATCAATGAATTGTCCCGGATATCGGACCACATTGTCTGCAACGGGATTCTTGGGGTGGATGTGGGTGCGTTTACCGGTTTGCTGTATCTCTTCCACTACCGGGAAAAGATAAATGACATTATTGAAAAAATGACCGGAGCCAGATTAACCACCACGTTTACCCGGGTGGGTGGCCTGGAGATGGACATATACCCCGGTTTTGCTCAGGATGTGAAAGACCTTCTCAAAGAATTTCCCAAAATACTCAAGGATTTTGAAACTCTGTTTGTCCATAACCGTATTTTTATTGATAGAACCAAAGGGGTGGGAGCCATCACCAAAGAGCGGGCCATCGAATACGGATACACCGGGCCCAATCTCCGGGCTGCCGGGGTGGAATATGATGTCCGGAAAGCATATCCATATCTGGTTTACGACCAGGTGAAATTTGATATTCCTTTGGGCACGGATGGTTCTGTCTATGACCGGTTTCTGGTGCGTATGGAAGAAATGTACCAGAGTATGAGTATTGTGGAGCAGCTTGTTGATAATATACCGGACGGGGATTTCCGGACGGAAGATTACCATTATGTTCTGCCTCCCAAGCCGGAAGTGTTTAACAGTATGGAGCAGTTGATTTATCATTTTAAGATTGTGATGCACGGAATAAAAGTTCCAGCCGGTGAATACTATTCTGTGGCAGAGGTAGCCAATGGAGAGATGGGTTTTCACATTGTCTCCGATGGCGGAAAATCCCCCTATCGGGTGCATGTGCGTCGTCCCTGTTTCTGGTATTACCAGTCCTTTCCGGAGTTGGTGGAGGGGAGTATGATAGCGGATGCCATTGCCACCATGAGTTCGCTGAATGTCATTGCCGGAGAATTGGATGGTTAACGTGTTGCGGGAGTATATTAAGGAAGATTTGTTGATGTGGATGCTATTACGGGAGAAAAGATAATGGCCTTTGCTTTTAATGATGCTGCCCTGGCAGAATTTGCAGTCTGGGAAAAAAAGTTTCCCAATGATGAAAACGGACGTCGCTCTCTTGTGATACCGGCTCTCTGGATCAGCCAGAAGCAGAATGGCTGGATTTCCAAAGAGGTTGTGGAATACGTTGCGGAAAAAACCGGAACCAAACCCCTTCATGTCTGGGGGGTGGCCACTTTTTATACCATGTTCCATAAAGAACCGGTGGGTAAGCATCTTCTCCAGTTTTGCACAAATATATCCTGCAGTCTTCACGGTGGAGAGCAGCTTTTGGAACATGCCTGTAAGAAGCTGGGCATAGAACAAGGACAGACCACATCGGATAAAAAATTTACTGTCATGGAAGTGGAGTGCCTGGGTGCCTGTGGTACGGCTCCTGTGGTACAGGTGGACGATACCTATCATGAAGGCATGACCATAGAAAGATTGGATCGCTTGATTGAACAACTGAAAAAAGAGTAAGGAATAATACTGTAAAACGTGGAAAAAATTATGAAAAACTGGAAACCGGACAATGCCTGAAAAAAGAATAATACTGGATCAGATTGATAATCCCAATTCGGCATCCATTGATTTTTATATGTCATTGGGAGGATACACCGCTCTGAAAAAGGCCATGGGAAGTATGTCCCGGGAGCAGATTCTGGGTGAGGTCAAGGCCTCCAATTTGCGTGGACGCGGAGGTGCAGGATTTCCCGCTGGTGTTAAATGGGGATTTATCAAACCAGACGCTCCCGGTCCCAAATATCTGGTTTGTAACGCAGACGAAGGAGAGCCGGGAACATTTAAGGACAGGGAGATACTGCAGAAAAAGCCGCATATAATGATTGAGGGTATGATTATTGCGGCATATACCATGGGTCTGGATGCGGGGTATATTTACATTCGTGGTGAATTTTATGAACCCCTCCTGGCAGTAGACAAAGCTATTGCGGAAGCCTACCAGAAAGGATTTCTGGGTAAAAATATTCTGGGTAGCGGATTTTCCTTTGATCTTTACACATACCGGGGAGCGGGAGCGTATATCTGCGGAGAGGAATCAGCTCTGATGAATTCTATCGAAGGCCGGCGAGGGATGCCACGCTTAAAGCCTCCTTTCCCAGCCCAGTATGGGGTTTATGGTCGCCCCACTACGGTGAACAACGTGGAAACTTTTTCTGCTGTTCCCGCCATTATCAATAATGGTGGAAAGTGGTATGCGGACTTGGGTACACCCAAATCCGGTGGTACCAAATTATTTTCCATCTCCGGGCATGTGCAGCGTCCCGGGGTTTATGAGCTGCCCATGGGCACTCCCTGGAAGGAATTCTTCTATGATATCTGCGGGGGAGTCAAAGACGGAAAACAACTGAAAGCGGTGATCCCGGGCGGGAGTTCCACCCCGGTGCTGAAACCAGAGGAGCTGGAAGGCATGACCATGGATTATGAATCCATCGCGTCCAAAGGCTCCATGCTGGGCTCCGGAGCGGTAATCATTTTGGATGAGACCACGGATATGGTGAAACTTTTGAATCGGATTCTCCACTTTTACGCTCATGAATCCTGCGGGCAGTGTACCCCTTGCCGGGAAGGATCGGACTGGTTTTATGATATCATCCACCGGATCTACCACGGCAAAGGCAGGGAGGGCGATCTGGAATTATTTGAAAATCTTGGGAAGAACATTGGCCCAAATACAATCTGTGCTTTTGGGGATGCGTTTGTCACCCCAACCCTGTCATTTATCCGTAAATTCCGGGAGGAATTTCTGGCCTATATTAAACGATCGGACAGTGCAGCGGGCTGAATTGAGGAAACATGGCAAAGTTAACAATAGATGATATAGAAATTGAATATTCAGGTTCCCCCAATCTGATTGATCTCGCCAAAGAGTATGGCATAGATATTCCCCATTTTTGTTACCATCCGGCATTGTCGGTTTCCGGTAATTGCCGCATGTGTCTGGTGGAAGTGGGGATGCCGGTCAGGAATCGGGAAACCGGTGCTGTGGAAAAGGGGCCGGACGGGAAAGATATTATTAATTTCATGCCCAAACCCCAGCCAGCCTGCTACCAGACCCCATCCGACGGAATGGTGATCAAAACAACCACAGAGAAAATTGTCCAGGCACGGAAGGGTGTTCTGGAAATGATTCTGGCCAATCACCCTCTGGACTGTCCCGTCTGCGACCAGGCCGGGGAATGCGTGCTGCAGGATTATTCTTACCAGTATGGATTCCAGAATTCCCGTTTTTCCGAGCAGAAGCGAGTTTATCAGAAAAAAGAAATTTCTGATGTCATCACTCCAGAATTGAACCGGTGTATTCACTGTGACCGATGTGGGCGTTTTACAGAAGAAATTGCCCAGGATATGGCGTTCACCCGGACATGGAGGGGAAACCGCACAGAGCTGGCCACTCTTCCGGGAGAAAAGATTCAGCATAATTATCAGGGGAATATGGTGGATATCTGTCCGGTGGGTGCGTTAACCCTCACCGATTTTCGCTTTAAATCACGGGTCTGGTTTCTCCGTTATGGGCCATCCCTCTGTGCATCCTGCGGAAAGGGATGCAATGTGGTGGTCTGGTATAAAGATGAACAGATATACCGGGTTAAACCACGCCTTAATAAAGAAGTGAATTCTTATTGGATGTGCGATTATGGGCGTCTGGATTATAAATATCTGAATGAAAACCGAAAGAAAGAGCATTCTATCAGTGGTTTAGTTTGCAATTTGGATGTGGCAATGGATGCTGCTGTTGCTATTCTGAAAGATTTTGACAAATTTGGGGTGGTTGCATCGGCGGCAGAATCCTGGGAGAGTAACACAGCAGTTTCCCGCTTTTTCCGGGAAGTGGTTCCCACCGCCAATGTGGATTATCGCATTCATGATGCCCAGATTGCGGATGACCATGGCCTGCGTCCGGGAGAGCTACTGTGGGCAAAGGATCCATATCCCAACAGTGCGGGTGCGAAGAAAGCCGGCCTTGTTCCCAAATCGGGCGGTATGACAGCGAAAGAAATGCTGGAGCATCCGGAAAAACTGGATGTGCTGGTGGTTTTTTGGGATCATAATCTGGCCGCAAGCCCGGAATTAACGTCCAATCTGGGGAAAGCACGGAATCTGATTATCTTCAGTTCTCTGGAAACGCCGTGGGACTCCTCCGCAAAGGTGGTCTTTGCCATTAAAGCCCATACGGAAAGTGCCGGGACATTTATTAATATTGATGGAAAAGAACAGCAGTTTGAGCCGGTCTTGAGGCAGGAAGGGAATGCTATGGAGAGCTGGAAAATACTGAGTGGCCTTGCGGAAAAAATGGGCAAGGGTTTTAACTATAAGGATATTCAATCGGCCAGAGCGGGTGCGGAAAATAACCAAAAGAGGATTCTATGACCATAGCATTGACTGATATTCTCATCTCCCTGGCAAAGACCCTTATCTTCTTTTTGATAATCTTGACGGGTGCGGCCTATTATACTCTTGCTGAGAGGCGTTTTGCCTCCTTCTTCCAGAATAGAAAGGGACCCAATCGGGCGGGACTTTTTGGCCTGTTTCAACCTGTTGCCGATGGCATTAAGTTCATATTTAAGGAAGAAGTGATTCCGGGTAACGTGAACAAGGTATTTTATCTTATGGGACCCGCTATTATGGTTGCCGTTGCATTGACGCCTTGGGCGGCCATTCCATTTGGTGATGCTCTGGAGATTGCTGGAAAGCTCATACCTCTCCAGATTGTGGATTTGAATGTGGGCATCCTTTTCATGATTGCCGTCAGTTCGCTGGGAGTATATGGGATTATTCTGGGTGGATGGGCATCCAATAATAAATTTTCCCTGATGGGCGGGGTCCGGGCTTCTGCCCAGATGATCAGTTATGAAATTTCCATGGGTTTGGCCCTAACTGCCATTTTTCTGCTGACGGGCGGAGTGGGTACCAGAGAGATCATTATGAAACAGATGGCTTCTCCCTGGCATTGGAATTTCTTTGTCCAGCCCATTGGATTCATTATCTTTTTTACCAGCATGCTGGCAGAGACCAACCGCAACCCCTTTGACCTTGCGGAAGCCGAATCTGAGCTTTTGGTGGGTTATCATACAGAATACGGTGGTTTTAAATATGCCCTTTATATGGTGGCGGAATATATCAATCTCATTACCGCTTCCGCACTGACCAGTTTGCTGTTCTTTGGAGGATGGGGCATTCCTTTTGTGAATCTTTATGAGCTGGGGTTATCCACCAACGTTATTGGAATCATATCCGTCCTTGTCTTTGGCTTGAAAACAGGATTTTTTGCCTTTGTGTTCATTTGGATTCGCTGGACGTTACCGCGTTTCCGCTATGACCAATTGATGAATCTGGGCTGGAAAATCTTCTTACCTTTGGGATTGGCTAACCTGATGTTGACGGCATTGGTGATGGTATTGGCATAGCTTATGGAAAGAAATAAACGCGGATACAAGAGAAAAATGGATTCATACATAGATCCAAATGGGAGATTTTGAATGGCAATCAATGTCCGGGAAAAATACCTGAAATCAAGTGACAAAATGAGCTGGTGGGATATGCTTTATCTGCCGGCCATTTTGAAGGGAATGACAGTAACCCTCAAGCATTTTCTTTTTACCAAGCCATATACCGTGGAATATCCGGAACAGAGAAAACCGGTGGCGGAAAGATTCCGTGGCCGGCATGTCATGAAGCGGGATGAAGAGGGGAGAGAGAGATGTACTGCCTGTTTTTGTTGCATGTATTCTTGCCCCGCAGAGTGCATCCATATTGAAGCGGGGGAAGTTACGCCGGATATCCAGCATAACCATCCGGAGGATAAGTACGCGAAAGTATTTGAAATTGATCTTCTGCGGTGCATTTTTTGCGGTATGTGCCAAGATGCCTGCCCCAAAGCGGCCATTTTCCTGGAAGATAATTATGAACTGGCCCAGGGAAATGACAGGGGTGCGTATATCCTCACAAAGATGGTGATGATGGAACCCGACAGCAAGCCCAGAAAGGTTCGGCAATAGAGGTTTATATGGAAATTTCAATAGAATTAATAAAAGCAGTTTCCTTTTATATTTTTTCTGCACTGGCCATTATCAGCGCATTGATGGTGATTCTCAAGAATAATCCCATGTCCGGAGCCATGTCTCTTGTGGGAACTTTTTTTTCCCTGGCGGCGATATATGTCCTCCTTAACTCAGAGTTTATTGCTGTGATGCAGATTCTGGTTTATGCGGGGGCGATAATGGTGTTGGTTATTTTTGTGATCATGCTGTTAAACCTGCGTCCTTCCAGGGTTGTTTTGTATGGGAAGGCGGCCCCCAAGGCATTCGTTGGTCTGGTATTTGGAGCAATTCTGGCCATTGGCCTGGTGGCCGTTATCAGTATGGGTTCTATTACCGGGGCCAAAGGGGATATTACGGCCAGTGCACTTTCCCGATTTGGGGCAATCCAGTTGATATCCCAGACTTTGTTCACAGAGTATCTTCTGGCTTTTGAATTGACATCGCTTCTTCTCACCGTGGCCATTGTGGGGGTTGTTATCCTTGCCAAGGGAATGCGACTCCGCCGCAAGACAGACGAAGATTAAGAAATGAATATGTTTTATATGAATTAAAATAGGGACAAAGAGGAAAAAATAATTATGGAAATAACAGTAAACCATTACCTTATTCTGAGTGCTCTGCTTTTCACCATCGGGGTGGTTGGGGTGTTGCTACGCCGCAATGCCATTTTTATCTTCATGTCCATTGAGCTGATGCTGAATGCGGTGAACCTCACTCTGGTAACATTTTCCAGGCATCTGGATCAGGTTCGTGGAGAGAGTATGGTCTTCTTTGTTATGGCTGTAGCGGCGGCGGAGGCGGCCATCGGTCTGGCTATCCTTGTGGTGATTTACCGAAACAAGAAAACCGTGGATGTGGATGAAATCAATACCCTGAGGTGGTGAAATGAATTACGCTGAATTTGTTTATCTGATTGTTGTTTTTCCGCTGATTGGGTTTCTGATCAATGGTCTTGTTGGGAAACGTCTGCCGGAAAAAGTTTCCGGGTGGATTGGCTCTCTGGCATCCACGGCATCTTTTGTGATGACCCTCCTGATTTTTATTGAATATCTCCAGACGCACCAGAATTCCCAGGTGAACCTTTTTGACTGGATTGTGGCCGGAAAAATCCATGCGACCGTTGGGTATAACGTAGATGCCCTTTCCCTGGTCATGGCTGGAGTGGTAACCGGAGTGGGTACTCTCATTCATTTTTATTCCATTGGATATATGCACGGGGAAGATGGGTTTTCCCGTTATTTTGCGTATCTCAACCTGTTCATGTTTTCCATGCTGAATCTTGTTCTGGGCAACAATATCCTGCTTCTGTTCCTGGGATGGGAAGGAGTGGGGCTTTGTTCTTATCTGCTAATTGGCTATTATTTCCAGACAAAAACCGCTTCCGACGCCGGGAAAAAGGCATTCATAGTCAACCGGATTGGGGATTTTGGATTTTTGATTGGAATTTTCCTGATTGTCCAGCATTTTGGTACCATAAATTTCAGTGAGCTGATTGCTGCGGTGAAGTCACAGCCGGCGTCCGGAGATGTTATGTTCTGGATTGCTTTGGCCTTGTTTGTGGGTGCTACCGGAAAATCTGCCCAGATTCCTCTTTTTGTGTGGTTGCCGGATGCTATGGCCGGCCCCACTCCGGTTTCTGCTTTGATTCACGCCGCGACCATGGTTACGTCCGGTGTATACATGATAGCCAGACTGAATTTTATTTACGTTCTTGCCCCTGACGCAATGGCCATTGTTGCCATGGTGGGGGCGGTCACTGCTTTCTTTGCGGCAACCATCGGTCTGAAGCAGATGGACATAAAGAAGGTTTTGGCGTATTCCACGGTGAGCCAGTTGGGGTACATGTTTATTGCCGTGGGTGTGGGGGCTTTTACTTCCGGGGTTTTCCACCTGATGACCCATGCGTTTTTTAAGGCTCTTTTATTCCTTGGTTCCGGAAGCGTTATCAATGCCCTCCACCATGAGCAGGATATCCGGAATATGGGAGGTCTCTGGAAAAAGATTCCCATCACATTCTGGACGTTCCTGATGGGAACATTGGCCATCGCGGGAACACCTCTTTTCTCTGGCTTTTTCAGTAAGGATGAAATCCTCTGGAAAGCATACAACCAGAATGTTGTTGTATGGGGTCTGGGTGCGGCAGCGGCGTTAATGACATCTTTTTATATGTTCCGGCTTTTATTTGTCACTTTTTTTGGGAAAATGCGCTACCATGAACACGACGGCCATAAAGTGCATGAATCCCCGGCCTATATGACCATCCCTCTGATGGTTCTGGCCGTGCTCTCTGTTGTGGGGGGATTTGTGGGGATTCCGCATATCATTGATGTGCTGCATATTGGCAACCAGTTTGAGCATTTTCTGTCCCCGGTTGTTCATGATGTCACCCACATTCATGCCGGCCATTCCATGGAAATGCTATTGATGGGATTGTCCATCGGTCTTGCGGTGCTGGGTTTTCTGGCCGCTTGGTTTATCTTCTACAAGAAAGAATCCGTTCCGGGGGCGGATGGAACCATTCAGGGTTTCCAAAAAGTTTTATATAACAAATACTATGTGGATGAGTTGTACCATAATACGGTGGTAAGAGGAACCATTGGTCTGGCCAATGGGTTATGGCGTTTTATGGATAAAGCCATTATTGACGGTTTTATCAATGGCGTGGGTTTTCTGGCAGGCGGGATTTCACGGACAATACGGGTTATGCAGACCGGTATGGTGCATGATTACATGCTTTCCATGATCATTGGGGTGTCTGTTTTAGTAATCTACATCCTGACGTTATTTATCAGATAAAACCGGAATTAGAAGAGGATTAGAGAAAATGATGAACTCACAAATTTTATCCATTATCACCTTTTTACCGCTGGCAGGGATTTTTGCTCTCTTGCTTACTCCCGCTAATAAAAAGGGTGTTATCAGTTTTATTGCCACTTTGACCACGGCCATTACTTTTGTGGTGTCCCTTCCTTTATACGCAGGATATGATGCCGCTGCTGGCGGATTCCAGTTTGTGGAACGCATGGAATGGATTGGCAGCCTGGGGATTCATTACCACCTTGCTATGGATGGTATTTCGCTGGTTCTTGTTCTCCTGACAACATTCCTGAGTCTCATTGCTGTCATCTCATCCTACACTGCCATTGACAAACGCTATAAAGAATATATGATTTTGCTTCTGCTCCTGCAGGTGGGTATGACCGGGGTGTTTATTGCCATGGATTTATTTTTATTTTACATTTTCTGGGAAGTCATTCTGATTCCCATGTATCTGCTCATCGGGATTTGGGGAGGCAAAGAGCGGGTTTATGCGTCCGTAAAATTCTTTCTGTATACCCTCGCCGGATCCACCATGATGCTTCTTGCGATCATTTATCTGGCATGGCTTCATAAAAACCAGTTTGGGGTATGGAGTTTTGGTCTGGCCGATGTGCAGAAACTTACGCTGGGTTTTGATGTCCAGATAATCCTTTTTGTTGCGTTTGCCCTGGGTTTTGCTATTAAAGTGCCCCTGTTCCCTTTCCATACCTGGTTGCCGGATGCCCATACGGAAGCCCCCACCGCCGGTTCCGTGATTCTGGCCGGGGTTTTACTTAAAATGGGAACCTATGGATTTCTCCGGTTTAATATTCCGCTGTTTCCTGCGGCCACTGCGTATTTGGCGGATGCCATGATCTGGCTTTCTGTCATCGGTATTGTTTATGGTGCCCTGATGGCGATGGTCCAGACAGACATCAAGCGGCTGGTTGCCTATAGCTCCGTCTCCCACCTGGGGTTTGTGATGCTGGGGATTTTTGCCCTGAACGAAGAGGGTCTCACCGGTGGTATTCTCCAGATGATCAACCACGGTATCTCCACCGGGATGCTCTTTCTCATCGTGGGGATGATTTATGAAAGGAAACATACCCGTGCCATAGAAGATTACGGCGGAATAGCCAAAGTGATTCCGGTTTTCTCCGTGTTCTTTATGATCGCAACGCTGTCCTCCATCGGTCTGCCGGGGATGAATGGATTTGTGGGGGAAGTCATGATCATGACCGGGGGATTCCTTTATAAGCCGGTGTTTGGAATTATCGCGGCTTCCGGGGTGATTCTGGCAGCCGTTTATATGCTCTGGATGTACCAGCGGGTTATGTTTGGGCCGCTCAAGCATGAATCCAACGCGAATCTGAAAGATCTGAATTTCCGGGAGATTGGGATTCTGATTCCGCTGGTGGTGATCATTTTATGGATTGGGATTTACCCAAAGGGTTTGACGGATAAATTTTCCGCCGATGTGAAACGCATTATGGTGCAGGCGGGAAAGCCGGTAGTGGAGGCTGTTCCCATCGTTCCTTCTGTGACGGAAAACCCCTCCGGCCATGCAGACGATGCAAAGAAAGAAATACATTAAACAGGATAAATAACAATGGGAAACGCAATACAGCTCACATCGTTTGTTGAACAAATGAACCTCATAAGTATTTTGCCACAGATCATTCTGACCGCAGGGGCTCTGCTATTGATGCTGGTGGCCGCGATGGTCAAAAGTAAATCCGGCTTATCCACTTTTATTCTGTCCATTCTGATCATGACCGGGGCCTTGATTGCCCAGATTTCTCAGATTTCCCAGCCGGCCATGACGGGGTTTAGCGGAATGATTACTGTGGATTCCTTCTCCGCGTACCTGAATATTCTATATCTGGTTAGTGGCTTTCTGGTGATCCATATTGCCCATGATTATTTCCACCGGCGGGGGCGTTATGTTCTGGAATTCCATGCTCTGATTATGTTTGCTTTGGTGGGTATGATGTTTATGACCATGGCCACGGATATCATTATTACATTCTTGGGATTGGAGATTCTATCTGTTGCATTATATGTTCTGGCCGGTATTGATGTCCGGGATGAAGGAAGCAATGAAGCCTCAGTGAAATACTTTTTGATGGGTTCGTTCTCCTCCGGCTTTCTTCTCTATGGAATTGCCTTTTTTTATGGTGCCACCGGCTCCACCAATCTTTCTGTTATCGCTGCATTTATCCAGCAGAATGGGATTATGGGAAATATATACATCCCCATTGGTCTTGTCATGATTCTGGTGGGGTTTGGTTTCAAGGTTTCCGCTGCTCCCTTTCACATGTGGACACCGGATGTATACCAGGGGGCTCCCGTTGTGGTTACCGCATTTATGTCCACCGCACCCAAAGCGGCGGCTTTTCTGGCCTTGGTTAAGGTTGTCCTTACCATTACCGGAGGGAAAGAATCTTTCTCCTGGCTGGCAGAAGTTTTCTACGTGATTGCCATCCTGACCATGACCATCGGAAACTTTATTGCCCTGAGCCAGGAAAATCTCAAACGCATGTTGGCATATTCATCCATCGCCCATGTGGGATATATGTTGATTGCCCTCACGGTAATGGATGCCGCTTCCATTCTGTTTTATTTTACCGGTTATGTTTTCATGAATATGGGTATTTTTGCCGTGCTGTCCGTTACTGCCAAAGAAAGGGATTCCAACCTGACCCTGCAAGGGGTGCAAGGACTGGGTCGCCGGCGACCGCTTTTGGGGGCGTTGATGGTGGTATTTTTGTTCAGCCTTGCGGGGATTCCTCCTTTGGCTGGTTTCTCCGGCAAGTTTTTAATCTTTACCTCTGCCATTGATGCGGGTTATTATTCTCTGGCTATCATTGGTATTTTGAATTCAGCGGTTTCCGCCTTCTACTATATCCGGGTCATTCTTTTTGCCTATATGAAAGATCCGGAAGGTGACATCCGGGAGGTTAAGTGTCACTCCATGTGTTATGGTCATTTTATTGTTTTTATGGTGACGGCTTTTGGGGTATTCCAGATGGGGATAATGCCCCGGATTGTTCTGGAGTGGAGCCAACTTGCGACTTCTTTTTTAAAGTAAATTCCGTTCCCCATAAATATTTGATTGCATTAGTCTGATAAAGAAAATCCGGAGTCCTCTGGATGGAGGATGTCCGGATGGAGCTTTGCCAAAACGATAAAAAATATTCATGAAAAATCCCCAAAAAATCCTTGTCACCGGTTCTGCCGGATTTATTGGTTTTCACCTTGTCCGGATACTGGCTGAATCCGGGCAGGTAACCATCGGCCTGGACAATCTGAATTCCTATTATGATGTGAATCTGAAAATATCTCGTTTGCGGGAAAGCGGGATTGCATTTGATCCCCAAAAACCGGTCGATGGATTTATCCAATCCAGCCGTTACCAAAATTATCGTTTTATTCCTGCCGATCTGGTGGACAGGGAGAAAATCCTTGCTCTTTTTGAAACGCAGAAATTTGATGTGGTGTACCATCTGGCCGCCCAGGCAGGAGTTCGCTACTCGCTGGAAAATCCCTTCGCGTATACGGAATCCAATATTGACGGCTTTATTCATATTCTGGAGGGCTGCCGCCGCAGTGGGGTGAAGCATCTGGTATTTGCGTCCAGTTCTTCCGTATACGGGATGAATCGGAAAATGCCGTTTTCTGTTTCCGATAATGTGGACCACCCGGTTTCCCTTTATGCAGCCACCAAGAAAGCCAATGAACTGATGGCCCACTCCTATTCCCATCTGTATGGGATGCCGGTCACTGGGCTGCGGTTTTTTACGGTGTATGGTCCCTGGGGCAGGCCGGATATGGCATATTTCAAATTTACCCGTTCCATTCTGGAAGGCCGGCCGATTGATGTTTACAATAATGGGGAGATGAAGCGGGACTTTACCTATATTGATGACATTGTGGATGGGGTCCTGCGATCCGGGGAAAATGTGCCTGTCCCAAATCCACTCTGGGACGGTGAGGACACCGGCAGCTCCACGGCTGCGTACCGGATTTATAATATTGGCAATGATTCTCCGGTGTCCCTTTTGGAATTTATTGAAACCATAGAATCCAGCCTGGGGAAAAAAGCTATTAAAAATATGATGCCCATGCAAAAGGGCGATGTGCCCGCAACCTGGGCAGATATCTCACATCTGCGGCGGGACACCGGTTATGAACCCCGGACGCAATTGAAAGAAGGGATAGCCTCCTTTGTGGACTGGTACCGGAGTTATTATTCTGTCTGAAATGGAAAAACCTTTATCTCCGTTATTGGAGAAAATCCTGTCCCTATCTGTACAGGCCGGAGAGGCGATTCTGGAAATATCCGCCGGGGGTTTCCAGATCCAGCATAAGGAGGACTCCAGTCCGGTGACCATTGCGGATCTTACGGCGAATGGGATCATCATGGACGGCTTGGTGGGTTCATATCCGGAGATTCCCATTCTTTCCGAAGAGGGAGAGATTCTACCATACTCAGACCGCCAGAAATGGAAAACCTATTTTCTGGTGGATCCGCTGGACGGCACCCGGGAGTTCATCCGCCAGAATGGGGAATATACGGTAAACATTGCCCTTGTGGAAGACGGTTTGCCGGTTGCCGGCGTGGTGTATGCACCGGTCAGCCGTCTGGTCTGGGTGGCACAGCGAGGGGCGGGATCATTTAGCGGAAAATGGGAAAAGGGTTCCCTTATGGATGTGCACCGGATAGAAGTTTCTGCCCCGCCCAAACCCGGGGAAGCCTGGCAGATTGGCGGTTCCCGCAGCCACCGCAGCCCGGAATATGAGAGCTATATCCGCCGGTTTGTTCCACGCCAGGAAACCATCCGGGGAAGCTCCCTAAAAATATGCGGGGTGGCGGATGGTTCCTTGCATATCCATCCACGGGTGGGACCCACCAGCGAATGGGATACGGCGGCTGCCCATGCTGTGTTGCTGGAGGCCGGCGGGGACATCGTGGATTTGAACACAAAAGCACCATTGCGGTATAACCAGAAAGAAAGCCTCATCAATCCATCTTATCTGGCAGCAGGGGGGAATACCCTTTCCCTGCTTGCGAATAGGGATGGACTGGTGTAAACTGCACTGGAGTGCCGGCTTGTGTCGTAGGTACATTTCGCTTCTGCGACTCCGCTAAGACCAACGTTTTTTAGCGGCGGGATGTTAGCCGAGAGTCGGCATAATTAAACATGAAGAAGTTATTGAATATTAATAATTTATAGTGAGGATAATCCCAATGTTTGAACCACTTAAAATCGGAATATATATTTTGCTATTTATCCCAGGATTCATTTTCGTTCAAACAAGAGAGCATCATTTGCTAAGAGAGAAAATCCCGCAATTTGAAAAAACTTTAAATATAATATTGTGGAGTACTATTTTGTGGGTAATATCTATTTCATTCCCTTATATCCCATTTGCAAATGATGCGAGAGAAATCATATTTAATTCAATATACAAGTTATTTGTAGAAAATAAACTTAATGAATTGCCAATAAATTTATTTGAAATAAGACAATCAGTATTAGTATTTTTTCTGTCAGTTTGCTTTTGGACTTTTATTTTAGCAAATATCTTTGGAATACTTCGAAAATGGAAATTATATAATGGAATTATTAAGTGGATAACAGGTAGGGATTGGTATCCTTCAGTTGCATTTCGATTTTTTCATGAAAATATGAATAAAGCAGTTGAAATCAAAACAGGAGAGAATAGATATATTGGAATATTGTATAGTGCTCCTGATACTATTGATGATAAGTATGTCATTATTATTAAACCATATCTGATCCAACCGGGCAAACAAAAAAAACTTGAAGAATTATCCATAGTTGATTATATTATTATCAAACTTGATGATATTGATGAAATTAAAGCTTATAATGAAAATATTTTGAAAATAGAAAAATGAGGTAATTATGACTAATAAAAAATATAGTCGCTTAGATGAATCATTCTCAGTGGATACCTTACAGAAGGCTTTTACCGGTAATACATCGACAGCTATTGATACGAATAAAATTGTAGTTACATCTAAAGGTATCATACAAACTTCAAATGGAAATAAAAAAACACAAAATCCAACAAATTCCCAGAATTCAAAAAAGTAGTTTATATACCTGCCGACCTTCGCCCAGCAAGGCAAAGGTGCTTCGTGCTATCGCCCTTGGCGGCACACCGGAGTACCTCCAGCAAAACCTCTTACTCCTTGGAGACGTTAGGCGAAATTTTTGCCCCCCTTTTTTCTGTTAAAACATAATCTAATCCTTATGAAATAATAAAAATAATTGGCAAGTTGTCATATAATTAGTTCTTTATAAACATGAAAATTTTACAGGTTGCCGAATTAAAAACAAACTTCTCCGAACTAATGGAAGAAGTAAAAAATGGGGAAGAAATAACTATTTCCTTTGGTAGAAAAAAGGAAAAAATCGCTGTAATTATTCCTTATTCAAAATACAAAAAAAATATAAAACGTAAACTTGGCTTACTGGAAAATAAAGCCTCATATAAAATCAATAAAAATTTTAAATTTTCAGATAATAATTTTTTAAATTCATGAGATATCTAATTGATACCCACGTGTTAATATGGTCTTTACTTGATAGTCAAAAACTTTCAAAAAAAGCAACATCCATAATTATGAATCCAGATAATGATATATATGTAAGCCTGATTTCCTTCTGGGAAATAGCGTTAGCATCAATAGTAGCCCTAAAAAATGATAAATTGACTTTTCTATCAATACCAATTATTATTGGTATATTATTATAGGGAATCGTATGCCATTATCAGGGAAAGACATGTTGAAATTATTTGAAAAATCTGGATGGGTAGTATTACGTAAAAAGTGAAGTCATGTTATAATAGGCTTAAATAACGATCGTGAAACCATCCCAATGCACAAAGAATTAAAGAAAGGAATAGAATCTTATTTACTAAAAAGATTAAAAGGAGAATAATATATGTTTTATAACTTTAAAATACATAAAGAAGAAAATGGATATTGGGCTGAATGTGTTGAATTGAAAGGATGTAGAACGCAAGCTGATTCATATCAAATATTAATAAAAAATATGGAAGAAGCATTAAATTTGTATTTAGATGAACCTGAGAAATCTAAAACAATATTCCCTTTACCCCAAAAAAATATTGCTGGAAAGAATATAATTAAAGTACCAGTAGATCATAAAATTGCATTTGCAATAAAAATGAAAATATTCCGCACAAAAAAAGGTTTATCTCAAAAACAGGTTGCTGATTTATTAGGGATGAAAAACATTTATAGCTATCAAAGATTAGAATCAACAAAAAGGGCTAATCCAAATTTAACTACAATAGCAAAAATAAAATTGGTATTCCCTGGTTTCAATATTGATGATATATTTAAAAACAATAGGAATCCAATTAAATCCTTGGAAAATCGGACTTCGACCGGTGCCTAACAAAGCATAGCCACGTCGGCGGAGCATCGCCTCGGCCGTTGGCACATTTTGCTTCTGTGAGTACCTCCAGCAAAACTTCTTACTCCTTGGAGGTCTAAATTCTCTCGCCTGGAAAACTGATGCGTTTGAATGACTTTGAAATAGAAAAAATAAAAGAGGTGTATCAGAATATATTCGGTGGCGGTGCATTGTACCTCTTTGGCAGCCGGTTGGATGATACCCAAAAAGGTGGAGACATTGATTTATATATTGTCCCACCACGGAATATTCCCAATTTAACAGAGAGGAAAATTGACTTTCTGGTGGCACTGAAATCCACCATTGGGGAGCAGAAGATTGATGTGGTTATAGACAGAGGAGAAGATAGACCCATCGACCGCGTGGCAAAATCAGAGGGAATACTTTTATGGAAAGGCTAAAGGATCATTGAGAGGATACGGGTCGATTGGAAATTAACCGGTTGGTGATTGACTCGTATTACACATTAAAAAAACTATACGAAAGGTTAAAAACATACGCCATGGATCACGAGCTTATCCATGGCCACTGGATAGCGATTGATTGTCTGAAAAAAAAAGAAAAAAGGAAAAATATGAAAGGAATCATTTTAGCAGGGGGTAGCGGAACGCGGCTGTTTCCCGTCACCCAGTCTGTGGTAAAACAGCTTCTGCCGGTTTATGATAAACCGCTGATCTATTATCCATTATCCACTCTGATGCTTTCTGGTATCCGGGATATTCTGATCATTTCCACTCCGGAGGATACTCCGCGTTTTGAGAGTCTTTTTGGAGATGGTTCCCAGCTTGGTTTGAGGCTGAGCTATAAAGTGCAGCCCCATCCCGGCGGTTTGGCTCAGGCATTTCTTCTGGGTGACGAATTCATCGGCCGGGATGAGGTGTGTCTGGTTCTGGGAGATAATATTTTTTACGGTCATGGCCTTCCTGCGATGCTCCAGGAAAGCGTGCGTTTTGTGGAGGAGCAAAAAAAGGCCATGGTGTTTGGTTATTTTGTGACGGATCCGGAACGCTACGGGGTGGTGGAATTTGATCAGGAATTCAATGCGGTTTCCATTGAAGAAAAGCCCGCAAAGCCCAAAAGCAACTATGCCGTTATTGGGCTTTATTATTATCCCAATGATGTGGTGGAGATCGCAAAAAATATCCAGCCATCGGCACGGGGAGAGCTGGAGATCACCACGGTAAACGAAGAATATCTCAAAAAGGGAAAATTGTCTGTCCAGAGGATGGGCCGGGGTTTTGCCTGGCTGGACACGGGGACGCATGACAGCCTTCTGGAAGCATCCAATTTTATCCAGACCATTGAAAAACGCCAGGGGTTGAAAGTTTCCTGTGTGGAAGAAATAGCGTATAAAATGGGATTTATTGATAAAGACCAGTTGCAGATTCTTGCCCAGCCGCTCAAAAAATCCGGCTATGGGGAATATCTCTGCAAAATCATTCACAACGGACTATAATATGCCCTTCAAATTCAGCAAAGTTTCCATGGACGGTCTGGTTTTGGTGGAGCCTCGGGTGTTCCCGGATGAGCGGGGGATTTTTCTGGAGACATATAAAAAATCAGAATTCGTCGCGAACGGCATTCCCGTGGATTTTATTCAGGATAATCATTCCCTTTCCATCTTAGGGGTTTTACGCGGGCTGCACTTTCAGCGTCCTCCCCATGCCCAGGCAAAACTGGTCAGGGTGGTGGAGGGGAAAGTATGGGATGTGGCCGTGGATTTACGGGCATCTTCCCCCACGTATAAAAAATGGTATGGGGTGGAGCTTTCCGGAGAGAATAAGAAAATGCTGTTCATACCGGCAGGTTTTGCCCATGGTTTTGTCACGCTGAGTGAAGAAGCTCATCTTCTTTATAAATGTTCCAGTGAATACGCACCCAAGCACGATGGCGGAATTTTCTGGAATGATCCGGAGATTGGAATTCCTTGGCCGGTAAAAAAACCTCTCGTTTCTCCCAAAGATGAGGTCCTGCCCTTTTTGTCGCAGGCGGGGGACATTTTTTAATGATTTGGCTGGTGGGTGCAAACGGAATGCTGGGTACCCAATTGGCGGGACTTCTGGCCGATGAGGGAATCCCCTTCAAAGGGACAGATCGGGAGGTTTCCATTCTGGACGCAGAAGCCATCCGTGACTTCGGCAAAGAGTTTACAATATCCTGGATCATCAACTGTGCGGCCTATACCAATGTGGATGGTGCAGAAAAGGAGCCAGATGCCGCTTATGCCGTGAATCAGACCGGGGCAAAAAATCTGGCAGAATTTGCCAGCCAATCCGGAGCCCGTCTGATCCACATCTCCACGGATTATGTTTATAACGCCCCTGTTACGATGGAGGCTCCCATCCGTGAAGACGCACCGGTGGATCCTCAATCGGTTTATGGGAAAAGCAAGCTGGCCGGTGATTTGGATATCCAGCGGATTCTGGCCGAACAGTTTATCATACGGACTTCCTGGCTTTACGGGCATTACGGGAAAAATTTTGTCTCTACCATGCTCAAGCTTATGAAGGAAAAAGAAGAACTGCGTATTGTTGCCGATCAATATGGTTCCCCCACCTGGACCATGGATCTGGCATGGGCCATTATTAGGATAATCCGGCAGCGACCAGCTTATGGAATTTACCATTACAGTAATGAGGGAAAAACCACTTGGTATGATTTCGCTTGTGAGATCCAGAAACTGGGCATCCGGCATGGTCTGCTGCAAAAAGAAATTCCGCTGAAAGGCATATCAACTCCGGAGTATCCCACCCCTGCGAAGCGTCCGGCGTATTCCTATATGGATAAGACAAAAATCAAAAATGCACTGAATATGGAAATCCCCGCTTGGCAGCAGTCTCTGGCGGATTATATCTCTTCTCTGGTTAGGAGTAGCAGTGTCTGAAGCGGATGCCCCAAATCCGGATGTCCGGTGGAAACAAAGGTTTTCCAATTATAAAAAAGCGTTACGCCAGTTTGACGGTGCTGTGATTATATCCAAAGATTTTGATGTGCTCATGGAGAAGGAAAGTAAAATTAATGGATAATGGATTGTCCCCCGTTCAATGGGCAAAGATTGTACGTGTGTTCACAGAGTTTAAAAGCATACAGAAAGTAATCCTCTTTGGTTCCCGGGCAAAGGGCAACTGGAAAGAGGGTTCCGATGTTGATCTTGCGGTTGTGGCTCTGAATCCGGGGTTTGCGGAATTGCGGCAGATTGAAATTGGACTGGATGAACTGGACTTCCCGTATTTTTTTGATGTGGTTGTATATAATGAAATCCTCAGTAAAGATTTAAAAGATCATATTGACAGAGTGGGAAAAATCATCTATTCCCAGAACGTAAAGCCGGTGGATGGTGGCAACCCCTCGAATATGGGAAAGCAAAAAGAATAAAAAAACGGAGCCGATTATGAGCGATAATAAAAATTTTTCCCCTGAAAATCGTACCATGAAAAATATGCTGGTAACAGGAGGTGCCGGTTTCATTGGTTCCAATTTTATACGATTGGTTTTCCATAAGCCGGAATTCACAGGGCGGATTATCAATCTGGACAAACTCACCTATGCGGGTAATGCAGAAAGTCTGGGGGATGTGGCATCCATTTACGGTAATCGCTATGTTTTTGTCCATGGGGATATCCGGGATTCCGCTCTTCTGGAAAAGATATTTATGGAATATGAAATCGACACGGTTGTCCACTTTGCGGCGGAATCCCATGTGGATCGTTCCATAGAAGGACCGGCAGAATTTATCCAGACGAATATAAACGGGACTTTTTCTCTTCTGGAAACTGCCAGAAAAATATGGAAAGACCGTGCCGATGTGTTATTCCATCATGTGAGCACAGACGAGGTGTATGGCTCCCTGGGGGAAACCGGCTATTTTTATGAAACCACCCCCTATGATCCCAGATCGCCCTATAGTGCCAGCAAAGCCGGATCCGATCACCTGGTGAGTGCGTACCACCATACATTTGGTTTGCCCATCACCATGTCCAATTGCTCTAATAATTACGGGCCATATCAATTTCCAGAAAAATTAATACCTCTGATGATTTCCAATATCCGCCAGGAAAAGCCCCTGCCCGTATACGGGGATGGAAAAAATATCCGGGACTGGCTGTATGTGGATGACCATAATGAAGCTATCTGGCAAATTATTCATAAGGGCATCAATGGGGAGACATATAACATCGGCGGAGAAAATGAATGGGAGAATATCCGTCTGGTGGAAACCCTGTGTGAAATCATGGCGGAAAAATTAAACCGGCCGATGGATGATGTTAAGAAGCTGATTACGTACGTGAAAGATCGTCCCGGTCATGACCGCCGTTATGCTATCAATTGTGATAAAATCAAAAGGACCCTGGGTTGGAAGCAGAAATATAATTTTGAAACCGGCCTGCGGGCCACCGTGGACTGGTATCTCTCGCACGACGCATGGGTGCAAAGCATCCAGTCCGGGGAATACCAGAAATGGATGGAAAAGAATTACCGGGAGAGGTAAATGCCCAGAATTGCTTTTTTCTTTGGTATTTCCATTTATATGTATTTGGACGATCATGGAGAACCACTTGCCTGCCATTTATGGTGATTATGCAGGGTCTTTTTCGCTGGAAACCGGGGATATCCTTGCTGGAGAAATGCCTCCCAGGCAAAGCAAAAAGATTAAAGATTTCATCGATGCCAACCGTTCCGAATTAATGGAAAAGTGGAATGAGCTTAAAAAGTAACCCCCCCTGGCCAAGCGTTCAAACTGTGGAGGCGATGAGCAATTTTCAAATAAAAGTGACCACCGCTGGCAAGGAAATTTTGATTCTCAATTTGAAAAATCTGATTATGAGCAGGGATGTTTACTGGAGATTGAGAAATGAGAAATATTTCCGGCAGGTATCCATTGATGAAGCTGGGGCTCTTTGCTGGCCAGGAGGAGAGGATCTGGCTCCGGAAGCAATGGAAAAATATGCAAAGAATTAGGCTTTATGGATTTATGGGATTTGACGGATCGTCCGGATTTGCGGTGTATACTCCGGGAGAATTCCAAACGCTTGTGGAAAATCCTTCGGTGGGATTCTGGCAGAGTGTTGTGCGGGAGATAAAAAGGATATTATAGAGTGGATTTGGTGGGCAAACCGTTGACGTGGAATGCCTTCCAGAGCAGGGAATTCCGTGGCCCCTTTTGGGAATTTGTGCACAAGTACAGAAGACAATAATTTTCTGGACTTCCTAATCGGATTTATTACATTTATCTAAGGTGAAACATGGAAACGCTTGAGCTAAGAGTGGATTCTTTGGAGAGTATTCTGGGACAGTTTATCGTGAGTACAGATCGCTCTCTGAGGCGTCTGGAACGGGAAATGCGGGAATTTAAAGACGAAATGCGGGAATTTAAAGACGAAATGCGGGAATTTAAAGACGAAATGCGGGAATTCAAAGACGAAATGCAGGAATTCAAGGACGAGTCAGAAAAAGACCGCAAACGAATGAACCGGCAGTGGGGAGATATTGCAAATCGCTTGGGGACAGTGGTGGAAGATATCGTGGCTCCCAATATACCGGGTATTGCTAAACGATATTTTCATGCGGACATAGATGATCTCATGGTACGTCGCAAAAGAAGAAAACCCAAGGATAAAAAATTTATTCGTGAGTTTGATATCATCGCGACGTGGGATAATTTTGTGTTACTCAACGAGACAAAACCTTATGCAAGACCAGAATACGTTCAGGATTTTATCCAAATACTGGGTGAATTCACAGAATATTTCCCGGAATATGAAAATAAAAAGATTATACCGGTATTCTCCACTTTGTATCTTGATGACAATATCATCCAGATGCTAACCGATAATAATATCTACGCAATGGGCATGAGTGATGATTCCATGGATTTGTATAATGCGGAGAGGGTAAATATTTTTAAGAGATGATTTTCACACAGAAGAGGAAATACGGATGTTAAATACTCTCATTAAAATGATTTCAAAGATTTCGCCCATTTCTGGGAAATGTTCTGGTAACATGGTTATCCACGGCGAAGGTCATCTATAGTGCAAACAAGTAATTGAAAGCGGAGTACATTTCTTCTCATGTCTATGATGAATTTCAATTTTTGGAAGTTCTGAAGAAAGAGGGCGAATTTATCGTTGCATTAGAGGAAACAAGCGAATTATGATAGACATAGAAGAGCTAAAATCACTTATTGTAGAGCGGCTGCAACCACTTAATCCTGATAAAATCATTCTATTTGGAAGCTATGCTTATGGAACGCCAAACGACGATAGTGATATTGATTTGTATGTGGTGACAAATGATGATTTTATGCCGAGTACGTGGCGGGAAAAAAATGATGTATATTTACAGTTTTCCAAAAGAATCAGAGATTTGCAAAAAAGAATTCCCATTGATTTAATTGTACATACAAGAGCAATGAATAAAAAGTTTATTGAATTAGATAGCAGCTTCTACAGGTACAGTATAAGTAACGGAAAACGAATATGGTAAAAATGTTTGTTGAGTGGATGAAAGCAGCAAATGATGACTTGATTTTGCTGAATGATATAAAAAACAATGAACAGATTACTAACCTGACAGCCTTTCATTCTCAGCAGGCAGTAGAAAAAACCCTAAAAGCAGTTCTTGAATATAGAAGAGAAGAGAAGAGATACCTAAGATGCATAAAATACAATCATTGGTGGATAAGGTGGGAATGGATTTGACAGAATATGAAGATTTAATCCAATTATTGGACAAACTTTATATTGATGCGAGATATCCCGGAGATCTTGGTTTGCTTCCATACGGAAAGCCCACATTGGAAGATGCAAAGGAGTTTTATGATTTTGCACTGGATATGTTTGACAGAGTCCGTTCAATCCTGAGTATAGATGAAACTGAATTGAGAAATGCAAATGGAAGAAATCAATCCACTCAATCCTGATAAAATCATTCTATTTGGAAGCTATGCTTATGGAACGCCAAATGAAAAAAGGAGACATTCTTGCACTGTGGTTAGATAATGTTTCTACGGTGCAAGGTTTTATCAGAAATTCCATCGGCAGGATTATAGCGGAATAAACAATAAAAGGTCAGGATAAAAATATGGATAACAAAAAGAAAGCGTTAATTACCGGCATCACCGGGCAGGATGGTTCCTATCTTGCCGAGTTTTTATTGAAGAAAGGTTATGAGGTGCATGGAATAAAAAGAAGAAGCTCCCTCTTCAATACGGATAGAATTGATCATTTGTATCAGGATCCGCATGAGAAGGATGTTCGTCTTTTTCTGCACCATGGGGATATGACAGACAGTATGAATCTCACCAGGATTATTCAGGAAGTGCAGCCGGATGAAATTTATAACCTTGCCGCAATGAGCCATGTTCATGTATCCTTTGAAACTCCAGAGTATACTGCCAACGCTGATGGCATTGGTACACTCCGGATACTGGAAGCGGTGCGGCTCCTGGGGCTTGCTCAGAAGACCAGAATTTATCAGGCATCCACTTCTGAATTATACGGCAAAGTACAGGAAACCCCCCAAAGCGAGAAAACCCCGTTTTATCCACGGAGTCCTTATGCCGTCGCAAAATTGTATGCATATTGGATCACGGTGAATTATCGGGAGGCCTATGGCATCTTTGCCTGTAATGGAATTCTCTTTAATCATGAATCCCCTGTCCGAGGTGAGACATTCGTTACACGTAAAATCACACGTGCTGTCGCTAAGATAGTTCTGGGATTGCAGGATAAAATTTATCTGGGCAATCTGGACGCACGGAGAGATTGGGGTCATGCAAAAGATTATGTAAAAATGATGTGGTTGATTTTGCAGGCCGATGAGGCGGAGGACTGGGTGATAGCAACCGGCCAGACCACAACAGTGAGGGAATTTGTCCGCATGGCTTTTGGGTACTGCGGAATTGAGCTGGATTTCCAGGGGGAAGGTGTCCATGAGGTGGGCATAGTGAAAGCCTGCTCCCAACCGGATTACCAAATGGAAATCGGCAAGGTTGTGGTGGCCGTGGATTCCCGGTATTTCCGTCCCACGGAGGTGGATTTACTCTTGGGGGATCCCACAAAAGCGGAGAAAAAACTGGGTTGGAAGCGGGAATATAAACTCCTGGATTTGGTGAATGATATGATGAAGTCCGATCTCAAAATTATGACAAAGGATGTGTACCTTAAAGAGGGCGGATACAAAACCATGAATTATTTTGAGTAGAAAAAAGAGTTAAATATGTTAGCTATCAAAATAGATAATCCAGAAATCGAAAATAAATTTCAACAATATGCCATTCATAACAAAAAAGATATTAAAGAGCTGGTAAGCGATTCTTTGAAGATGTTTTTGGATATGAATAAAAAAGATGATGAGTTGATTTAAAAATATACATTGTCTCCGGTATGGGAATCTATGATGCGATCATAGCAGCAACTTTTCTTGTGTATGATTTACCGCTGTGGACTTATAACCAGAAAGATTTTAAATTTATAGAGGAATTGGTATTGCTTGATGAACAAAAATAGCAAAATATATATAGCAGGGCACAGCGGACTTGTGGGAAGTGCGATAATAAAAAATCTTGAGTCCAAAGGTTATACAAATTTAATCTATCGTACCCACAAAGAACTGGATCTGACGAACCAGGCTGCCGTGGAGGGTTTTTTCCAGTCAGAAAAACCAGAATATGTATTCCTTGCAGCAGCTAAAGTGGGTGGCATCATGGCGAATAATACATATCGGGCCGATTTTATTTATGAAAATCTGCAAATACAGAATAATGTGATTCATCAATCCTGGTTGCATAATGTAAAAAAATTATTGTTTCTGGGGAGCACCTGTATTTATCCCAGAGAATGCCCTCAGCCGATGAAAGAAGAATATCTACTCACAAGTCCACTGGAATATACAAATGAGCCTTATGCCATTGCAAAAATTGCCGGTATCAAAATGTGTGAAAGTTACAATCTCCAATATGGAACAAATTATATTTCCGTGATGCCCACAAATCTTTATGGACCCAATGACAATTTTGATCTGGAAAAATCTCATGTGCTCCCCGCTCTTATACGGAAAATTCATATTGGTAAATGTTTGGAAAATAATGATTGGAAAACCGTACAGGAAGATCTGAATAAAAACCCAATCGAAGGCATTGATGGTAATGCACCAGAGGTAAAAATATTGGAAATACTGAACAAATATGGCATTTCCCTCAAGGAGCAGCATTCCAAATCCGCTAATAATGAAATAGTAAAATTCAAGACAAATTTTAACGAAGTTCAGATTGAGATATGGGGCTCCGGAAATCCCCGGCGTGAGTTTTTATGGTCAGAGGACATGGCCGATGCCTGTGTATTCATTATGGAAAATAGAAATTTCACGGATCTTGTGGGACAACCAGAAAAAATTGGAGCAACCAGAAAAGAAGTCCGCAATACCCACATAAACATAGGAACGGGCAAAGATATCTCTATCAAAGAACTATCAGGACTTATCAAAGAAATCATCGGTTTCAAAGGTGAACTCGCTTTCAATACAGAAAAGCCGGATGGCACCATGGTCAAAATCACGGATCCATCCAAACTCCATAGCCTTGGATGGCGACATAAGGTGGAGCTTGAAGAGGGGATCAGGACCATATATGAATGGTACATAAAACAAGCGAACGGACTGCACCCCTGAAACGGAATGCGTACCATTTAAAGGGAAAAAATAGCTAATGATCAAAAGGTCGAGATATTCGAGAGAATTCAAAACGGAGAAAATCTATTTGTAGAATACAAAGAATCAAAAAATAGGCTCAATAAAGATGTCTATGAAACAGTATGTGCTTTTGCAAATCGTGCCGGTGGAATGGGCTATGCGGTGTCCTGTTTGTTTTTCAATTTCAATGGCGAGTAATCAGTCCGAATTTCCATGCTCTTTGTTTATAATCCAGAACCAACTGCTCCAGTTCGGAGAGGTCCTTTTGGGAGAATGAAAAGGCTTTCGCGATTTATTTTTTAGTGCTGTCAGATCAAATTCATTTGCCTTTAATTTTTTTATCCACTCATAAAAAGTGTCCCTGACCCCTTTTAAATTGTGCTGGATTTTTTTACGTGCTTCCTGTAATGTTGTCTGTCCCTTTCTCCTTGTTTTTTGGCTTTTACCTCAACATTCGTGATAAGGGACATTAATTTGCAACTAAAATCCGTCTTATGGATGTCGGAAATTTATCCGGGTTGCATATTTATGGGCAGCATTCAATGGCAAAATGGTCAGGATTTTTGTCCAGATACATTTTATAAAGAGGGAATTACGCTTACTCATCTTGAATCTCTCAACCCAGAATGCAGATAGGAAAGTAAGCAAAAGAGAAAAATAAACGAGAGGAGTTTTATATGAAATTCGCAGACCCCAAAAATGACTTGGCTTTTA
>DYLW01000005.1:0-10362 GCA_020721865.1 Leptospira biflexa
AATACTATACGCCCGTCAAGCGTTATTTTTTCGCCGTAAAAATGTGACATAATCCAGTGGTGGTGTGGGGACGGCTCCCGTCGTTCCATCATATAAAATACTATACGCCCGTCAAGCGATATTTTTTCACCCAAAAAATGTGACATAATCCGGCGGCGGTGTGGGGGCGACTCCCCGCCACCGTCCGCCGTAGAGACGCCCGGTGGTGGCTGACCAAAAAAAAATTCGCTGGGGGGCAAGCCCCCCAGACCCCCCATCAGAATCCCGGATAATCAGATTATTTGGCGAGGGCAACCCGGAAACCGTAATTGATGTACCGGCGACACGGAAATCCCAAAAAAGGTCAATATGTCACGGTCCGGACGAAACACAACGGACATAACTGTTATAAGCCTTATAGCTGCCGCTCACGTAGCCAAAGCTAAAGAAGACATTCCACGCGTTATCGGGCGACTCCTCCGTCGATGTCCAATGGCAGCAATCCGTATGCGGGAAGGCTTCCGGGTTAATATATATTCCTTCCTCATTCTCCGACTTTTCCAGAATGCTTAACAGCTCATCTTTGGACGGTAGATGCCAGGAGCGGCCGGCCAGCTTCAGTCTCCGGCAGTATTGCTTTGCATCCTCCCAGGTCTCCAAGTACGCCTCTCCGGAGCAGTTTATTGCATTCTGGCCCTTGCTGCATCTCTGCCAGACCAGATTGGTTCTTGCATCCAGGACGGTGCCATTGCAGTAAATCGTATAGGTTTCAGAACGCCCGGTGGAAAAGTCTTTCTTCTTTGCGGGTTTTTTGGCCGTTCCCGTCTGCAGATAGACTTCCTCTCCCACGCGACCGCTACCGGTATAGATGATCTTTGTGTGCATCACCGTCTGTACCCGGATGGGCGTGTAATTCTCTCCCCGCTTGAGATAAAGGATGCTGCCCATCCGTGCCAGGTGGGCGGAAGAACCGATCTTCAACACGGTCACGTTTCTGCCTTTCACGCTGAACACTTTCCCCACCATAACATAGGTGGCTACTGTTTCCTTCGTCTCTTCCTCTCCTTCACAGAATAGTTTAATTGTCGTGGTTTCCGGCTTGGTGCTCGCTCAACCGGGAAAAAAACCCATCCCCCCGGCCAGGAACAGAATCCCCAGAATCAGGATAATTATTTTTCGCATATTCTTCCCCCATCGACCTTACATCATAAATTTGTCATCCAGAAAATCACAATATCCCGGTCTTCCGCCTGTGGCATCAACTCCAGATATTTTCCATAGAATTCCCGTGCCTGTGGCTTTTTGCCCGCTTTTTCTGCCGCTACTCCCGCTAACCGGTAGGTAACGGCTCGCCCGGGTTGCATCTTGATCGCATCCTCCAGAACCTCCAGAGCAGAAGCATACTGGTGCTGGGAACCATAGGCAGAAGCCAGGTTTATATAAGCCTCCAGAATGCGGGATTTAAGGGAAATGGCCTTCTTGTAATCCGCCACCGCAGGAGCATACATTCCCTTCATCACCCGTGCATTCCCTCGGACAAAATAAGCAAAGGCATTTTTTCCTTCTGACCGCATGACCGCTTCTTCCGCGTACAACATGGCCTCATCCACCTTGCCATTATGCAGATAAACATTGCTGATCACCCCGTTTGCACCGCTCTGCGTGGGATTTGCCCGCAACGCATCCCTTTCCGCCGCGTTCGCTTTCTGGTAATCCCCTTTTTCATTCAACAAAAGTGCCGCTTTTGCATAAAGCTTTGCCTTTTTATTATCGTCCGTTTCTGCCTGTGCTGTCGCCAGCGTTTCTTTAATTTCCCGATTGATGGCTACTGAATCAATTTTATCCTGATCCGGCTGGAATCCCTTGCCTTTGCATCCAAAAGCCACAAGTACCAGTATAATCCCATACAGTGTCCATATTTTTCTTGTTCTCATTTAATCTTCCTCCATTTTCAAATCCCGCCAATTTTAATTGCCGTCAAAGTTATCTTTTTACCGTGAAATTCTATGTCAAGATAATTTGTCTCCCAGTTCTATGCAACCTGCCAATGGAGGAGCACAGAAAAAAATCACTGACGGAATCCGCCTCCGCCATCCGCTTTTTTTGTTTTCGCCGTCCGTTTCTTTTCCATTAAGGCATACGCGGCGGCTTATGGTGATGTCCACACTGAAAATATTTTTCCCGGTACTTATGGCGGGGGTTATAGTTACCGCCGGCATCGCACCGCAGAATCCCGCAAAGGCTGCCCCTCCCCATAATACATCGTCTCCCATTGAAATTATCCACGCCACGGAAGCGGAATACCTCACCGTGCGGGAAACGGAGAAAGGCTTTCTGGTGATCCGGGGCGGGGTGCAGATCAGAATGGAAAATAATCTGATCACCGCCCAGACCCTCCGGATTAATCCCGCCACCGGAGAAATCCTGGCCCAGGGCAACCTGCGGGTGGTCAATCCGGAAGGAACCATATCCGGGGAAAGCTTTTACTATCATCCGGATTATAAAATGGGGGTTTTGTATTCGGCGGATATACAGAGCGGTCCGTTTTATATCCAGACGCAGAGTTCCGCCCGGCTGGATTCGGAGACGGTGATTTCCAATATGGCCCGGATCACCACCTGCGGGGAAGAGAATCCACATTATTATATTAAAGTAAAAAAGCTATACATTTCCGGTGATAAGGAAATTGCCGCTTTTGGGGTCATTTACTATACGGGAAATACCCCGGTTTTTTACTGGCCGTTTTTATTCCAGTTGGATGAGGGAACGGGGATCATCACCCGCTATGGATACCAGGAATCCCGGGGGAATCTCCTGCAGAACACATACTATTACCAGAATCTGTTGCAGAGCGGGAGCATCCTTTCCCCGATTACCGCAAAGCTGATGCTGGACTGGTACCAGAAAGCCGGCTGGCATTTGGGGACGTATGCCATGCGGCAGAGCCACAACCTGGATTATTTTATCCATATACAGGTGGCCCAGTATAAATACCGGTCTTTGCTGGACAAAGGCGGAGCGGAGGAAATCTCCAACCAGATTTTACTGACTGATGGTACCTATGGAGAATTGAATGAGCTGTGGTATAAGCTGGATTTCAAAACCCGCTATATGTGGTATGACTCTTACCAGAAAGACTCCTATTCTGTTCTGCGTCTGAATCTGGAGGAATATTCCCATGCGGATTTTGATATGGAGTATTCCATGCGCTCCGAACCGGATAACACCATCGACGCTCTGGGAGCCGGGCAGGCGTTCATCACCGGTCCCCGCAAGGATGCCACCGTCTGGTCAGTTTCCATGGAGGAATACTATAAAGATTCTTATCTGTTGGTGAATTTATACCGGCAGAGTTCCTGGTATATCCAATCCAATTCTGCCGATTCGCGTTTTTACCCGGTGTATGAAATTTCTCCGGAAGTTCTCTACACCCGGAATTTTCTGCTGATTTCCCCCATCGGCCGTTATTTTACCGGGCTCTATAATGACTACCGGTTCCGGGGGCTGGTGGAGAAATATTACAACCAGGGGGAGGAAATCCGCTCCACATTTACCGGTTCGGCAGAAACAAATCTGCGGACGGTTTTTCCCTTTACCCGATGGTTCAGCTACCATCCGGTTCTGGGCTATTCCGTGAATACGCGGTTTTCCAAAGAGCAGGATGACGCTCTGGAGCTGGACAATAACCGGAATACATACCGGGCGGTCACGTCCAGCCAGAGTTTCCGTACCGGGGTGCCCCAATTCTATAACCGGATTGACTACCGGTTTGCGTATGCCCATTACCGGAAGGAGGAGGATCCCACGTACCGGAAAATGCTGGCACACGATCTTTTTACGGGTTTTTATTCGTATCTCCATCCTTATGCGGATTTGTCCGTGACCACATCCCGGGATTTGAAAAAACCGGATTATCCCCAGCCGGAGCGTTTTTACTGGTCCGATGTAAATTTTTCCGCGAATGCGTTTTTTGATTTTGATACGGGGTATACCGGGGTTGTCCGGGGCAAGGATTTTTCCGTCCTTTCCCAGGGACTCACTAATATATACCATTCCCATTTTCAGGGGATTGCCCTGCATAACCAGTATTATTATTCCATTGCATACAACCGGTCTTTGCGAAATAACGCCAGTGTTTTCTATGAAATGGGTGGCTATGCGTTTGGGAAATATCCCCGGATTAATCTGCTCCACACCGGGATGTCCTGGCAGCATGATTTCTATGATTCCCATTTTGATGATGCTTTCTGTGAGGTGGCAGCGGAAGTCATCCTGCACCGGTTCTGGTATCTGAGTTTTGGTTTCAAATCGTCCGTGTACGATGCGTCCCGTTATGAAAAATCCAATCCCCGGTATATTTCCTTTTGGGAAGATGTGTATAATTCCTCCCTTTTCTTCTGGGACTCCGGAAAGGAATCCAACATTGTTCTGGAGAGAGTCTATGGCGTTCTGGAGCATGATCTCCATACCTGGATCATGCGGCTTTCCGTTTGGACGGGAAAAAACCGCCTTCTATATGGTACAGAGCGACGCAACGTGGCGGAGTATTATGAAACCGCCGTGTATTTCAGCATGACATTAAAAGACATAAAAGGCTTTGGCATTCCCAGCAGTCAGGTATACCGGGAACGTCCTTCCGAGAGTGATTTTTATTGAGGGCTTACCCGGAGCAGAACCGGGAAAACGCGAAAAAACTTGACGAACTAACCATTAATTGATTATATTCTCATTTGGGCTATAAATGGGTGGCGGCATGGACATGGGAAAAACAATCCCTTATAATAGAGGGAATTATGCAGGCAGTCGTGAAAACGCCCCATATTAATATTGAAATACGAGGTGATCTGGTGCCCTCGATTTGATTGAGATGTTAAAGGCACGTTATGGAAAAAAATTCCAAATTATAGAAAACGAAGATGAATCGCTGGATGTTTTTAAAACGCAGTGGTATAAAAAAATAAAGAGTAAAAGTACGCCAGCGGAAAATATGCGGTTTTATAGAAAACTGCATTCAATGACCCTCTCCGCCTTGGGGGAAAGAATGGGAAATATACCATACCAGCACATATCCAACATGGAAAAAGGAATCCGGGGGATCAGCCGGGAAAATGCGAAAAAACTGGCAGAAATATTCTCCGTTTCTGTGGAAAAATTTATTTAACCCCCTTTATACCGTCCCAGCCAATCGGCCTTGAAGGAAGAAGGCGTTCTCGGTAAGGCCTCTACCAAAAAGAAAATCCTAAATTTGTAGTAATTGACCAGTTTTCTCTCACGATGGGTTCTGTCAATCCGGGAAAGGTTGCGTCCATGTCTTTGTATTCCACTCCAATTCGAAAAAATAATCCCACTGTTTCAAGGATTCCCAGATGATGAATTTCCAGGGAAACCCGATAGTAAACCTGATTACCGATGGAAGATGGCAGAGATTCTCCCATTATTTTTTCTAATTCTGGAGTATAACTATATGTTATCCGGTGCCAGCCGAAAGCCAGATAGGGAAGGATATACAAATTTTCATTTAGCATAAAAGAGTACGGACGGGTGCTCAACCCCAGGTAATTTCCCGATGAAAAATAGGAGGTAACATATGTTTCACTATCTGTCCAACACCTTTTCTCTTCATTAGCAAATTCCTGTTTACATTCATCTGGTTCCATCTCGATATAAGGACCGGAACCAAAGAAAGCACCGCCTTCAAAGCCCATAACTGAAAATGGATAATATTCGATATAAATCCCTAATGTACCATTATTTTTATCTATTGACTGCATGCCATCTAATTTAATTTTTTTATATTCAGTATGAAGAGAATCGGCATCGTGAGGATATGCAGGGCCTCCAATAGATATGTTAACAGATCGCAGCGGTTTTTTTTTGCTTTCTGCTGAGAGAACTGGCCAGTTCAGGAAAATCATGAAGAATATTAAAAAGATTATCAATGTTCGCTTTTTCATCTCAATTTCCATTTTTTGGGTTTGTTCCAGTTTTTGAAGCGTCCGCTGGAAACCGCTTTTTGATAACTTCTTGCTAATGCGTTTCCGGCTATATTTAAAGAAAAAACGGATACCCCAATCGCACCATAAATGAAGTCTGTTATTTGATAAAAGGTACCCAAAACAACGCCGCCAATCCAGCTGCCCGTTTTTCCCCAGGCGTTATGATCCAAATATTTCTGAGCTTTGGACACATTATCTCCCCATGTCCTCGGATGATGTTTAATAAAATTATCATAGTAGTCATAAATAAATTTTTTATCATTTTTTATTCCACCACTTCTCGTTTCAATTGTACCTTCCTTGAAAAAAGCATGGAAACCTCCATTGTCCGGTGAATCATGACCTTTCGAAATTCCATCTAATACCGTGACAGGTTCACCGCCCCTGTGACTCAAACCGGTCCAATTGTGCCAGAACGGTGTTGTAGAAAAACTCCATTTTGAAATATCCCAGGGATCATGACTCTCATGCCCGCTTGGGTCCGTATATTTTACCGGATTACCGCGTACATACATATATCGATGATAATCCAGAACGGTTGTTTGACCTTTCGCTTTCTTTGTATCAAAATTTTGTTGCGGGTGGGCTGTCAGATTCATATTCCCTCCTTCAAAGGGAACAAGATTGTCCGGAGTGGTGAACATCCCCAGAGACGGGTCATAATACCGTGCGTTGTAATAATACAAACCGGTTTCCGGATCAAAATCCTGACCGGTAAAACGCACAGCCAGCAAAGCAAAACCTGCATCGTTTGCTGCCCGGGAAAATTGGCCGTCTTTATGGATGCCAGAGTGCTCCAAGTCAACATTGCCATAAGGGTCGTATGTTATACGCAGTACCTCCTCTCCAGCTTCATCCGTCACCAGCGAACCGCTTCCCTGATGGTCATGGGTATAATAGTATGTGCCCACCGGAAGGCCATCGTAGATGCTGTCGAAAGAAGCTGATATCCCATCCGGCACAAAAATCACTATCCTGTCGCCGAGCAAGTCATAGGTACATGAAACCATTGAAAGATTGAAAAAAAATGCAAGCGTTGGCAAGGCCGTAATTTTCCATCCAAGAGATATTCTATTGTCATGGTGCTCCGCTTGTACGGTTAAACGAAAGGAAAGCCAGACAATTAAAATTCCCAGAAAAATAAGGAGACAAATGCCGCAGATTTTATCGACGAAGATGATCAAACCTGCGGCATAATTACCCATATACCATGTCTTCTCCATGTTTTTTTTCCAGTTTTTTAAAGAAAAACTACCAATCAGAAAGGCAAGACTACGGTTTTGGTTTGTCTTGAGAAGAGCAATATTCTTGACATTTTCTGTGATACTGGTAATTTTTTTCCCATCCAGTCCGTAGATATACTTTGTACCTTGTAAAGCCAGGCGTTCATTATTATACCACTTTTCCCTCAATTCATAGCCATCGCCCATATACCACGTGTGGATAGCTGGCTTTTGTGGACGCTTGTAGATTTTTAGGAATCTTTCGCCTTGGTAATCATAGAAAAACAATGTCTCGCTACCATTTGTGTCGCTTTGCTCTGAAGTCTCCTTCACTTTTCTGAGCATATGATTTGAGTTGTACCAAAAATCCAGACTGCCATTGGCATTCTGTTTTTTATGGAGATTCCCTGCCTCACTCCATGTATAGTCATTTCTGTGGATCCAGGTGCTGCTCGTTGCATTCCATTTTTGATCTGCAAAAGGAGTAATTTTACCCTGTACATATAAAAGCTTTCTTTGTCCATTCTGGAGAATATTGCCGGCCTCGTTAAATGTGTATTCAAGATTGTTGTTTATTCTGGAGGCTTTCTGCAAACGTCCCATTGAATCGTATTTAAAATTTGTACTGAGGTTAGCAATTGTATGGTTGACAACACAGGTAATATTGTAAACATTATCATAGCTATAACTCATATCAAGAAGAGAGTTTTCCTCTTTCCTTGTGGTAGCCCGTTCCAAGGAATTGTTCTCTCCGTAAGTATAGCTCGTTTTAACACCATTACCGTAGCGTAAACCAAGCACCTGACCTTTTAGATTAAAATTTTCAAAGGTTGCATAGGTTATTCCTTCGTGTTCGATTTTTGACGGGAGAGCAGCAGGATTATAATGAATAATAGATTTTGTTTCATCAGGGTACCATTGTTCCGTTACCTGGTTAACCGCATTATATTTTTGTCCATACACTATTTTACACGGAAATTCGTTTTTGTCCGTACATATTCCATCGGTATCTCCGGTAATATGTCTTATGGTGAGCTCTTTTTCTCCATTGAAGTGATATCTGAAACTGTCTGTTATGGTAAGCTGTGCACTGTCTGTAGCACTGCTGATGTCCATGGAATGTTCAACGGTAGTTACTCTGCCTTTGCCAAATTCCACTTCTGATTCGTCGTAATGGTAACTGGTAACTGAATCCTCTCTTTGAATTTTTTTTAACCTTCCCAAGGCATCGTAATCATAAACGGTTTCCTGATCTCCTCCCGATATGCCAGCACTTTTTCTTGTTTCCTTTCTCACTTTTCCAAAGCGTACATCTGCTGGATTATTGTAATATTCATACCTGGTGGTGCCGGCATGGGGGTCCAAAATCGCAGTCTGGCGTCCCCATGCGTCATATTGCAGAAATGTCATACCCTGCGGTGTGGATACCTGTACCAAAAGCCCGGTGGCATCATAACTGTAATCTACATGTAAGTTATTTTCGATGATACGCACGGGCTGTTTATCCAGGTTAAACCATGTCTGCTTTGTACTGCCATCGGGAAAGGTAACATGCTCTGAAGCTATGCTGCCGAAAACAAGTGATTTGTTATACTCTATAATTGTGAATTTGCCATCTGATGTAATTTTGCTTTTAATACGATCACGATTATCGTACTGATTGACTGTCCATTTTTGTGGAGTTCCATTGCCGTTATTATCAGAAGCGTAGGGCTCACTTTCCCGGTAAATTCTTCCATATGAGTCATATTCTGTTTTAACAGACTGGAAGGCACCGCTGGGTGAAGACGTTACATTCAGAATCGTTTGTCCAAGCGTATCAGTGAAAATACGAGTGCATGAAGACTCTGTAAGGTCATCCTGACCGGGGAGAGCATAATAACTACACTGGGTTATATGATTTGGAATAAAATCAATCTGGTAAGAATGGGTTACCTTTTTGAGGAGTTTACCATCCGTCATTGTTCTTTGTTCAGTGACTCTGCCATTCAGATCTAATTTGTTAAAAACTTCAATGTTATTTTCATCCTTGCCCCAAACAATGGTGCCAAATCTTGGATCTATTTTTTGTTCTCTTATGGTAGTACTTCCAGCCGCTCTTAAAATGGTCTTTTTTATATGTCCAAAGCTATCATACTCATAACTTTCCTGTATTCCCGATTCGTATGTTATGTCAGATATAAATCCATCCGAATCATAAGAATATTTTTCACCAACCGCAATTCCAGCTTTGACGTTCACTCGTTGGGTAATCTTCCCTTTACTTCCCAGCTCCCCTTCTGGTGCATTATCAAAGTAAAGGTAAAACTCGTTTTTGATATTATCATCTGAACAGTTATTGATACATTCTTTCTGATGATAACCCAAGCCTATTCTCCGTGGTTCACTAATCCGGTTAATATAATCGGTTATCGTTCTTTTCGTCTTGGTATTTCCATTCCCCGAAATAATTTCCAAAAATTCAGCCGGGTTTCCGAAATCATCATAAGCTGCGATTTCGCGAGTTATTGTAATAACGGAAGACGAATCATATTCTGTTATCGTTAATTTCCCAGGTCTGACCTGGCGTGGCTGTTCAAGAATCAGGGTGTTATCAGCAACACATCCATTATCATCGCAACGGTATTGACTGGGTGCATCCTGCATTGCAACAGAGACTAAGCTTTCAGCATTATAAGCTTTTTGCTCCAGAAGCAATCCGGCAAATCTTCTGTCTTGCCTATATTTTGTCTCTGTGCGACGATTTCGCAGATTATCGGTTTGGACGATTTTACCAAACCCCAGCAACGTGCGTTCCTTGATGAAACCATTAAAAAAATGGGCGTTTTCATAACTGTATGATATATCTGCTATCAGTTGATTACTCCCACCGGTGCCCATCGGAGCATAACTTTTAACATTGCTTACTATATATCGGGATGCAGCGAACGGTGTGCCACAAGGCTGTCCATAACCCGCAGGAGAGTTATCTGAACATGTAATACTGGCTGTAGATGAGATATTCGATAAAAGGATATATGAAAAAAAATGTGAAATTCCTGACTTGATTTCGGTAATTTTTGATAATGGAGGCATTGATACAATAGGAGACAGTGCACAGGATATCCATGATCCATCACCCACTCTGCGACAGAAATCAGCCTTGCCGTCACCGTTAACATCGG
>DYLW01000005.1:10462-96570 GCA_020721865.1 Leptospira biflexa
ACGAAAATCCTGGTATCCAGGATCGCTGACATCCCAGGAACCACCGTTGAAACCAGTGGTTCCGGATATTGCACAGGAGATCCACGTGGCACCATCACCCACTCGACGGCAGTAATCGTCTTTGCCGTCACCGTTAACATCAGCCATTGTACGAAAATCCTGGTATCCAGGATCGCTGACATCCCAGGAACCACCGTTGAAACCAGTGGTTCCGGATATTGCACAGGAGATCCACGTGGCACCATCACCCACTCGACGGCAGTAATCGTCTTTGCCGTCACCGTTAACATCAGCCATTGTACGAAAATCCTGGTATCCGGGATCGCTGACATTATGCGAACCCACAGCTCCTGAGCTTGCCATCCAGTCAAAGCGAATTGTTTTCTCCGTTGTTCCGTCAGAATAATAGGATTGAATATTCTCTATTTTTGAGATAAAAGAATTATTGGAATAGAAGATGGTATAACTTTTAACCAGACTCTCCCAGCTTATAAGACCCCACAATATGGGTTGCTCTGTTTCAATCAGGATTTGATGTAAACGCCATTGGGTGCGTACTTTTGCAGTTTGAGAAAAGCTGGTTTCTATATCAGATCTTCCGGTTTTATCGTACACAAAAGAAATAACATGAGCGTTTTCAAGACCAGGTCCTTTGGAATATCTTATACAGGACGGGTACTGTTGCCCTTCATGGTTTTCGTATTCAATCTCATAATACCTGCCGTCTGAATCTTCTACCTTTGACAGGCCCCATTCTCGAATGGAACCATTAACTCCAGCATTTGTATTGGCATAACTTCTTCCATCTGATTGACCAAAGTATTGTCTTGCTCCACTAGCAGTTTCTTCAATCCAGTAACATGGACCGTCTCCACAAGTACCGTATGCCAAATATCTGGAACCATTATAATTCTGCGGAAGATATATTCTTGGATTATCATTTGTGCCACTTTTGAGAATCATTCTGCCTGCCGCACCAATGAATGTATCATGGCCATTATATTGAACGCCGTTTCCATTGTTACCTCGTGTAATAACTGGAAATCCGTCTAATATAAAACCTGCTCCCAGTATTCCATTGGGATTGTTGGAATTATATGATATGCTTAATTGTGGCATGGGACCTTTGGCACGCGGTATTTCAATTGCAATTTTGTACTGTAGCGAACCATCAAGAGCAACAGACTGAGAGTGGATTTTTTCGAAACATGAAAAAAGCAAAAAGGAAAAAAATAATTTTTGCATTGATTGGTATCGAACAATAAAAACCATAAAACTATTCCATGTTTTTTCTCCATATAATAGCCTATGTTAATCGTCAAGAATTAAATTGATTCATTTTTTGAAAACGGGTGCATTATTAGGCTTGCCGTTTCCATGGAAAAATTTATACTAACCCCCCTTATATCGTTCCATCCAATCGGCCTTGAAAGCGGAAAAACTTCCATCCAGAATGGATTCCCGCATTTTCCGCATAAAATGGAACATGAAATACAGATTGTGGTGGGTGGCGGCCATTAACCCCAAGATTTCTTTTGTCTTGTGCAGATGGCGGATGTATCCACGGGAGTAATTCCGGCAAAAGTGACAGTCACACTCCGGGTCCATGGGCAGGCTGCTCATTTTATTATCCTCCCGCCGGAGGTTCAGCTTGCCAAAGGAAGTGAACACCTGTCCATTCCGGGCGTTGCGGGTGGGCAGGACACAGTCCATCATGTCCACCCCCAGCTCCACCGCGTGCAGAATCTCCGGAATGGAACCCACTCCCATCAGATAGCGGGGTTTGTCCGCGGGCAAAATGGAAGTGGATATGGCAATGGCTTCCCGGAATTCCTCCTTTTTTTCTCCCACGGATAGCCCGCCCAGAGCATGGCCGGGGATATCCAAAGAAGCGGCGAATTGTGCGGATTCCCGTCGTAGCACTGGATCCACGCCACCCTGGACAATGGAAAACAGAGCGGATGTTTTGTCATAGCCGTTGTCTTTCCAGTGGCGATGGGAACGCTCCAGCCAGGAGTGTGTCCGCTCCAGACCTTCCCGTAGCCGATGGGTGGACGACGGGTAGGGGGCACAGTCATCCAGTGGCATGACAATATCAGAGCCGATCACATTCTGGATGTCCTGCACTTTCTCCGGAGTAAAGAAATGCGGACTGCCGTCAATATGGGATTTAAAATGAACTCCATCGGCGGTGTATTTTGTCAGGGAAGAAAGGGAATACGCCTGGAATCCCCCGGAGTCTGTCAAAAGTCCCGCCTGCCAGTTCATAAATTTTTTGAGACCGCCATGGGATGCCAGAACCTCTTCCCCCGGACGCAGGTAGAGATGGTATGTATTGCCTAGAATTAACCGGTACCCCATTTGGGAGAGTTGGGCATGGTCCATGGCCTTGACTGTCCCCAGAGTTCCCACCGGCATAAACACCGGAGTGAGCACTTCTGTTTCGTTAAACCGGAGCACACCCGCCCGGGCCGATTGGTATGTTTTCTCAATATGAAATTTCATAGGCTGAATTTTTGCCAGTAGAAAATTCCGTCTTTTACCAGAAGATAGATAAAATACAGAAAAAAAACGGAGAGCCCTTTGGTGACCCAGGCAATCCGCCCGCCCAGGTGCCGGCTCCCTCTGGCAACCGAATAGGCCAGTGTGATTTTAACCGCAATAATAATGATAAAAAAAGCAGAGGCAAACGCAATACGGCAGGTGATTAAAACGGTTTTCATCATGGCCGGTATGCCAATGGTGAACCAGAATAGATACGGGTGGGGACTCAGGAAATTTACCATGATTCCCTTGAGCAGAGACGGTGGACCTGTCTCCAGGGTTTCCGGGGAAGCGGGGCGTGCGGTGGGAGAAAACAGAATCCCGGCGGTTAGATAAAGAAGAAACAATGCCCCGGCAAAGGAAATGACGCTCAGAAACAGAAAAAAATAGCCTCCGCTGGACAGGAAATGCAGGAGAAAAAACCCCAGAATAATGATGGGGCCATCGGTGAGGATGGGAGCAAAGGAAATAGCGGCTCCCCTTTTGAATCCTCCCCTCAGGGTTTCCGTGATGATCAGAAAAGACAGCGGCCCGGGGGAAATCCCGGCAAAAAACCCAAAACTGATTCCAAAAAGCAGGATGGAAGGGCAGGAACTCACCCGCCAAAGTGGGAGTGGCAAACCCGCCGGAAAGGATTTTCTGCAGTAATGGGGATTTACAAACGCCCCCCATCGTTGATTTATGCGGACAGAAAAAACTTGACAGATGGAATCAAACTTCCAATTGAATAAAAAATTTGATAGTGCGTGTTTTCATGGATTTTTCCGTGGAAATCCAAATTAATTCAGGAGTGGATATGAAATTAAAAAAAGGATGGATAACCGTCTCTCTTTTCCTGTCGCCGCTTTTTTCGTTGCTGGCGGCTGGAGAGAATGCTGCGGTGAATGTTGTCTGGGCTTATGTGGGTGCCGGGCTGGCAGTTGTGTTTGCAATCTTTCTGGCAGTGCGTCTCTTAAAAAGACCGGAAGGAAATGAAACGATGGTCAAACTCGCGAGTGCCATCCGGGAAGGGGCAGATGCGTTTTTGACGCAGCAGTACAAATGGATCTTCATTTTTGTGCTGGTTGTTTTTGGATTGTTGTTTTTTCTTTATGGGACTGATCCCAACCTTAAATATGGCATGTATGCCCCATTTGCGTTTCTTACCGGAGCATTGACATCGGCAACGGCTGGTATTATGGGAATGAAGATTGCTACCCGTGCCAACGCAAGAACCACCTGGGCATCCAAAGAATCCCTGAATCTGGGACTCCGCGTAGCGTTTTCCTCCGGAAGCATCATGGGAATGACCGTGGTGGGACTGGGGCTGTTAATGGTAAGTATCTGGTTTTCCGCTATGCAGATGTTGGGAGCTGGATGGGATGAAATTTCCAATATATTATTTGCCTTTGGTATGGGAGCTTCTTCTGTGGCTCTTTTTGCCCGTGTGGGTGGTGGAATCTATACAAAAGCCGCCGATGTGGGTGCTGACCTTGTGGGGAAAGTGGAAGCCGGAATTCCGGAAGATGATCCCCGGAACCCCGCCACCATCGCGGACAACGTGGGGGATAATGTGGGAGACGTGGCCGGAATGGGTGCTGACCTGTTTGAGTCCTATGTGGGAAGCATTGTGGGCACCGTTGCTCTGGCAGCCGTAGCATTTGCCGGAACCTCCGAATTGATTGCCGGGGTTGTGGCTCCATTGGCCATTGCCGGGGCGGGCATTATTGCCTCCATCATTGGAACCTTTCTGGTATCCACCAAAGAAGGAGCTTCCCAGGAATCTCTTCTGTGGTCCCTGCGTAAAGGGGTGTATTCTGCATCCATATTAATTGTCATTCTGTCCTATGTTCTGATTGTACCTATTCTTGGTTTAAATATTGGCTATTTCTGGTCCATCATCGCTGGATTGGTTGCCGGTAACATCATTGGTTATTTCACAGAATACTATACGTCTGATACTTATGGTCCCACAAAGAGGGTAGCCCAGAGTGCAGAAACCGGCCCGGCCACCGTCATCATTTCCGGTTTTGCATTGGGTATGCGTTCCACAATGATTCCGGTTATTGTTATATCCGCGACCACCATTGTAGCCTACTATACCGCCGATGGTGCCCGTAGTCTGAACCATGGTCTCTTTGGAATTGGTCTTTCTGCCGTGGGAATGCTTTCCACCTTGGGGATCACCTTGTCCACAGATGCTTATGGACCGGTTGCGGACAATGCCGGTGGTATTGCGGAAATGTCCCATCTGGATGCTAACGTACGGGAAAGAACCGATGCTCTTGACTCGCTGGGTAACACCACAGCGGCCACAGGAAAAGGTTTTGCGATTGGATCTGCCGCTTTAACTGCCCTGACTCTTCTGGCTGCATTGAGTGGAATCCTGAAAGTAAACAGTGTTTCTCTGATTGATCCCAGAACGCTGTCCGGGCTGTTCATTGGTGCCGTGGTACCGTTTTTCTTCAGTGCCATGACCATGGAAGCTGTGGGCAAAGCGGCGATGAGCATGGTTCATGAAGTTCGTCGCCAGTTCAAGGAAATCAAAGGCATTATGGAAGGAACCGGAAAACCGGACTACCAGAGCTGTGTGGCCATTTCCACCAAAGGTGCATTAAGAGAGATGGTAATGCCCACTCTTCTGGCTGTTATTACCCCCGTTCTCGTGGGTATTCTGCTGGGGCCAAGTGCTTTAATGTCCATGCTGGCCGGGGTTACCGTTTCCGGTTTTGCTATAGCCATTATGATGGCTAACGCCGGTGGTGCTTGGGATAACGCAAAGAAATTTGTGGAACGTGGTGCCATGGGTGGAAAAGGTTCAGATGCACACAAAGCGACCGTAACCGGGGATACCGTGGGTGATCCGTTCAAAGACACCTCCGGACCGTCCATTAATATTCTGATCAAGCTCATGAGCATGGTTGCTCTGGTTTTTGGTGTTTATCTGACAAAGGCCTTTGAGATGATCTCCGGATTGTTTGTTTGATGTCCCGATAATTATTTATCGCGGTATTTTCTGAAAAACCCGGATATCCTCCGGGTTTTTTTATAAAAAAACAATTGCAAAAACAGAACGCCTTTCCGAAAATAGCCTATGGTTGTTATTATTGATATAATCATGTATATGGTCATTGGCGGGGTGTTAAGTGCCTTTTTCTATTACTGGCGAAAAAGAGATCTGCTGGGGGGGTACATCGGGGGGATTATCATTGCCTCTCTGGGAGCCATTCTGGGCAGTTTCTTTTTGATATACATCATTGATCCGGTGATCCGGTTCCTGCAGAATGGGGCGTATATCTCCAATGTGAACATTCTCTCCGGCCTCATTGGGGGATATATCTTCCTTTACATATTTAATAAAATTAATAACGATAGAATTCGGTAGGTGGGATCCGCGAAGATAAACACTATTGCGTATTCAGCTTTCCTGCTGATCTTTATCGCCTGTTCGCCGGAGAAAGGTATATCCCGCTCGTCTGATGTCCGGGACGAAGCTCAGAAAATCCTGCAGCAGTTTAGCCAACCGGAATTTCATTCCATGAACACTGCCTGTTGGGAAAGTACCCGGCGATTTTATTATATGGTGCACGCGTATGAGAATGCGGGGGCACTCCGGCATTCCATCCATTACAACTCATCGGCATTGAAAACCATGAATGATCCTTTCCGGGATGACCTATCTGATTATCTGGAGAGGAGCTCCCAAACCGGACGTGCCATCCTGGGAGCGGATCCCGCTCTCAAAGGTGATGGCATTACAGCAGATACCTCATCGGCGGGCTGGATGATAAAAAATTTAAAGGTGATCCCGTCCACCACCCCGGAGTATTTTCTTTTTGTGGATTATATTCCTTCCACCCCCCATTCCGATCTGGTTTTGGCTGCGTTTCTGGCGGTTTCCCGGGAACGTTTGCGGGAAAGGAAAAAAATAAACGCGGTGTGGTACTTCTTTGAAGGAGATTTGGGGTTGGATCTTGTCCGGGAAAAGTATCAAAAGCGGCTTCAGGCGTATCCGGGATTTTCTGGCGATACATTTTACCAGAGGGCAAAAACGGATAGAATTATCCTGTTGCACAAGGATGGTTCCCAAATGGAATTATTTCAAAATACTTCAATCTCTCTGTTAAAATCCGGAAAGAATAACAGGGTTATCCTGGAAGAATTAGTGGATTTATTCAGAAATATCCTGTAAACGAATTTCTGCAAACCGTCTTTGCCATTTCTAAACCACATAGAAAATACTTCATCGGATTGGAATAAAACCGTTTCCATAAAAAACTTCTTGTATTTCCCGGGCAATTTTAAATCTTATCTCCAGCAATGAGGTTGAAAATTTATGGGTGCCGGGGCTCCTATCCTGTTTCCAGAAAGGAAAATGTTTTCTATGGAGGGAACACCACGTCCTATCTTCTGGAAAGTAAGGGGAAAAAAATCATCATCGACGGAGGAACCGGAATTGTCAACCTTGGGATTTATCTGACCAAAGGCAATCCCAAATTGTCCCAGGAGATATCGCTTTTTATTACGCACACTCATTGGGATCATGTTATGGGGTTGCCATTTTTCCAGCCATTTTACGGGAAGAATTTTAATATTAAAATATACGGTGCGGACACGGAGACCATGGAATTGAATAACGCGATTGCCCGGCAGTTGGATGGACAGCAGAATTTTCCCATCCGTTTTCAGAATCTGGAGGCCAATATTGAGTTTTCCATGCTTTCCTCCGGACAGGGAATTGAATTAGGGACGATGGTGGTATCCAGCTATCAACTGAATCATCCTGGAAGGGATCTGGGATACCGTTTTAGCGAAGATGGGGTTTCTTTTGTGGTGCTGACAGATCTGGCCCCCATTGAAGATAATTATCTGGGAGTGGGAATGGCGGAGCAGGCAGAGGGTAATCCCAAGGAATTTGAAAAAGATTATGTCAATGGTTTGCTCCGGTTTATACGCGGAGCGGATTTGGTTATCATGGATACAAATTTTACAGAGGAAGAAATACGTGGAAAAAGACATTGGGGTCATTCCACTCCGGACGAGGCCATTCGTCTTTTTTCCCATCTGGATAATCCCCCGGCTTTGGTGCTGGCTCACCATGACCCCAATCACAGTGATGGCCAACTGCATGAAATATTCAGAAAAGCCAGAGAGCAGGGAAAAGAGAACAATATTGAGGTTCTGATTGCAAAAGAAAGAGGGGAGTTTCGGCTGTGAATTTGAAATTCTGGGGAACCCGCAGTTCGGTTGCGTCTCCCGGTCGCAACACCATGGAGCTGGGAGGGAATACTCCCTGTTTGGTGATGCAGAAAGAGAAATCTCCGCCATTAATTTTTAACTCCGGAACCGGGATTATTGAATATGCCACCCGTGGGATTAATCTCAAAGAAGACAAGGAATTCCATCTTTTTTTCAGTAATTTTTCCTGGGATTTAATCCAGGGGTTTCCGTTTTTCATTCCCATCCATATTCCCGGAACCGATATTCATCTTTATAGCCCTCGTCCGGTGAGTTTGATGAAAGATAATTTTACCCGGCTCTTTGACGGCAGCTATTCTCCCTTGAGGGATTTATCCTATCTGAATGCCAACATTCATTTTCATTTTATTGAAGAAACAATCCAGGTGGGAGAATTTGAGATTGAAACCAAGGTTGTCCACCATCCTTACCGTTCCTATGCGTACAAAATAACCGGAGGCGGAAAGAAAACCGGAATTATCTATCACCATGAAAATACGGGGGATATGATCAACGATCATCTGGTGGAGTTCATGACGGGTGTGGATATTTTGATCCATGATGCAAAATATTCGGAGAGTGATTACCTTGTTAACCAGAACCACGGGCACAGCTCCATGGAAAAAGCCATCCAAAATGGGATTGCTATGAAAGCGAAATACCTTTTTCTCACATCCTATCATTTTCACTATACCGATGACTATATCCGTCTGTATTTGGACAGATATTTAAAGAAAAATCCTTCCCCGGCTGGGATGAAAATAATTTTATCCAGTGAAAAAAAATTGTTCCGTTTTGCATAAATTTTTATGCTCGAAGTTTTTTTTCTTGACTTTCAACTGCCATAATATACTCCGAAAAAAAAACGCTTTAAAAATCGGAGGAAAAATGGCAGAAAAAATATACAAGCCGGATGAGGCATATCCGCTTTTTCAGGAGACTGCTCACATCGCAAAAATGGAGGAATATTTGCGGATGTACAAATATTCCGTGGAAAACCCGGAGGCATTCTGGGGAGAACAGGCCGAAAAATATCTGACCTGGTTTCGGAAATGGGATACCGTTCTGGAACATGATTTCGCAAACGGAAAGGTGACCTGGTTCAAGGGTGGAAAGCTGAATCTCTCTTATAATGCTCTGGATGTGCATTTGGACAGCTATAGGAAGAATAAGGCAGCCATCATCTGGGTGGGGGATTTTCCCGATGATCGAAGGACCATAACCTACCAGCAGTTGCATCGTCTGGTTTCCCGTACAGCGAATGTTCTGAAAAGGCACGGAGTGAAGAAAGGGGATCGCATCACCATTTATATGCCCATGATTCCGGAACTGGCCATAGCGATTTTGGCTTGTGCCCGGATTGGGGCCATCCATTCTGTGATATTTGGAGGATTTAGCCCGGATGCGATAAAAGACAGAATCAAGGACGCCCAGTCTGACTTTGTCATTACCGCAGACGGGGGATACCGGGGCGGGAAAGTGATTCCCATCAAAGAGAATGTGGATGAAGCCCTGAAAGACTGCAAATTGGTCAGGAAGGTGCTGGTGGTAAAACGCACCGGCCATAATATGGTCAACTGGGTGGAAGGAAGGGATTTATGGTATGACCAGGAAATCCGTTCCGACCAGATCAGTGATGAATGCCCACCGGAAGAGATGGACGCAGAGGATCCATTGTTTATCCTTTATACGTCCGGATCCACCGGCAAACCCAAAGGGGTGCTCCACACAACCGGCGGCTATGGGGTGTATGTCGCCATGTCGCACAAGTATATCTTTGACATCAAAGAGAAGGATACCTATTTTTGTGCGGCGGACATCGGATGGGTTACCGGCCACAGTTATATTGTTTATGGTCCACTTATCAACGGAGCTACTACGGTTCTGTTTGAGGGGGTTCCCACCTGGCCAAACGAGGAGAGATACTGGACGATCATCGATAAATATGCGGTGAATATTTTGTATACCTCGCCAACGGCCATTCGGGCTTTGATGCGCTTTGGGGATGATCCGGTGAAAAAATATAAGCTGAAATCTCTGCGTCTTCTGGGTACCGTGGGAGAGCCCATTAATCCGGAGGCATGGAACTGGTATTATCGGGTGGTGGGACGGGAAAAATGCCCCATTGTGGATACCTGGTGGCAGACCGAAACCGGTGGTATTATGATCACACCATTGCCCGGAGCCACCAATCTCAAACCAGGATCGGCCACATTGCCCTTTTTTGGGATAAAGCCAATTCTTGTGGATCAGGACGGAAAAAAACTGGACGGAGCAACCAGTGGAAACCTCTGCATTGAATCCCCTTGGCCAGCCATGGCCAGAACGGTGTATGGGGATGATGCACGGTTTTTTGCCACCTATTTTTCCACATTCAAAGGCTATTACTTTACCGGGGATGGAGCCCGGAGAGATGAGGATGGTTATTACTGGATCACCGGACGGGTGGATGATGTGTTGAATGTATCCGGACACCGTCTGGGAACCGCGGAAATTGAAAGTGCTCTGGTACTCCATCCTAAAGTGGCGGAGGCAGCGGTCGTGGGATATCCGCATGATGTCAAGGGGCAGGGTATTTATGCCTATGTGACTTTAACCACAGACGCTCAACCTAGTGAGGCACTTCGGGAAGAACTGGTGGAACAGGTTGCGAAGGAAATTGCAAAGATTGCCCGTCCGGATATCATCCAGTGGGCCCCTGCACTGCCCAAAACCAGAAGTGGCAAGATTATGCGTAGAATTCTGCGTAAAATTGCGGCGAATGAGGTTGATTCCCTTGGGGATGTCACCACTCTCGCTGATCCCAAAGTGGTGGAGGATTTAGTTAAAAACCGGATATCCTGACATCGGATTTCCATGTTTTATCTTTGAAAGTAAATTCTTGCCGGAAAGCGGGTTTTCTTTTTTTATCAAAGGAAAACCCGCCGTATTTTTTTCCTTTCTGGAAAACCAGGGTGCGGGATTCCACCCAGTCCCCGGTATTGATAATCCGGTAGTCTTCCAAAAATAGGAACTGGTGGGTATGGCCGGTGATCATAATCCGGTTTCCCTGGTTCACTTTCTGGCTGAGTCTTTCATAGTACCGGATACTTTCTTCCATGGTTTTGTGCCAGTCATAGTTCAGGCGTTTTTTATAGGCTCCCTCCAAAAAGTGCCAGATACGGGGATTGATCACCGATAAGCGGTACAGAATTCGTACCATAAAAATGGAAGTAAACCAGACCAGCTTTCCGTACTGCCCCTGGTGTCCGTGAATAACAATGCGGGAATCATCTTCATACCTATCCATGATATTCCAGCCGTTTTCCTTTAGATATTCATCTATGATGGGAGGCAGACTCTGGTCAAAGTTTACGGTGTCATGATTGCCAATGATAAAAAACCGTTCACCGCCAGAGGTAAGGATCCTTTCTATTTTCTCAAAAAAATCGGAAAGACGCTTTTTTCTTTTCTTCAGCTTGACACTGGCACTGAAATACCAGTTTTCTATAATATCCCCCACCAGAAATATTTTCCTCACCCGGATTCCCTTTGCTTCCAGAATTTTTAATGCCTTGAACAAGTCTTTATGGGCATGGCTTTTTATTTTTCTGTCAATCAGGTAATGTATATCTGAAATGAAAACCGCATCAAAAATTTTATTTTTCTTCAGTCGCATTGGATTTTTCTTTCTCTGGTTCTTCTTCCTCTTTGATCCTGGGTTCATGGGAACCAGTGATAATATTATTATCGTCATCCAGATAAATATAGATTTTTCCACTCACCGGCTTTAAGGGAGATTTATATACTCTGTTCTGGCCAAAATTGATTTCCACTCCATGATGCATTTCTTTCTGGATGAATATGTAAGCACCGGAATGGGCACGGAAACTTTCCAAGGTTTTTTCGTATTGTTTTTTCAGAGAGTTTAACAAAGTCAGGTATTTATTTTTTACCGATTTTAATTTTTCGATCAGGTTATTCTCTTCTTCTGTGAAGGGTTCACTGGATTTACGCTTTTTTTCGTCCAATTGCTTTTCTGTGTTATCTATTTTTTTCAGTATTTCTTCCTGTTCAGACATATCATTCTTGAGGCTGTTTACCATCTGTATGACATCATACTGGATACCCACAATGGCCTGGGTTCGGGTTTCCACAACGGCTCCCAGTTTATTCACATGGATATTATTACCGGCAATGGTTTCTCCTCCAATCAAATCCCCTCTGCCGGGGCCCAGAAAAATGGAATCTCCGGCAATCAAATCTGAGTGCATGGCGGCATCTTGGACATAAATAGAACCTCTGGCCAAGATGCGTCCCCTTTCCACAAATCTCACGGAAACATCTTTTTCAGATTCAATCCTTCCTTCATCTTTTCCCAGGAATCCACCCTCAATGATAATTTCTCCGCCTGCCTTGAGAAAAACTTTCCCCACACTTTTTTTTATGATGATGGAACCTTTGGTTGTTAGGCGGAATCCATCGGCCATTCTGTCTTCCACAATGATGGAGCCGGGAAAATCAATATTTCCAGTGGAGTAATCCACTTTATCCAGGGTGATCATTTCATCCACCCTTATGATTCCATTTTTTTCCAGAACAGGACGTCCGGTGATGGCTGCCACTGCATCATTGCCTTTAATAATCACATTGGGACCGATTTTGAATTCCACATTTTTTCCGGATTCTGCCGGAATTATTTCTCCGTTTATTTTTTGTCCGTCCTGTCCCGGTTCCGCCTCCATCCGAACGGCCAGACGGTCTCCGGCTTTAACACTGCGGATGATGCCAATTTCCCGATGATCCACGTTGTTTTTTTCATCGATCCTGTCTTTGTGGGCATCCGAACTGAACAAAATATGTATTTCCCCATTGTTTCCCGGCTTGGGATGTTTCCCCTGTGCGACAACCAGATTGGTATTATATTCAGGGTTTTTTAACCAGGTTTTGATTTGGTTATGATCAATCCCAAAAAAAACGCCATTCTGGTTCAGGGCATCATGGATATCAGATTCGGATGGAGACAAACCCCCGGAACGAGGAGGGGAGATCGTCATATAGGCTTTCATATTATCTTCAGAAACAGTTATATGGATGACAGAGTTTTCCTTTTTTCCTTCCACCCATTTTCCTATGATGATGGGAGAGCCTTTCTTTTCAAAAATAATTTTCCAGAGATTATCCTCCTGGATATCTTTGATTCCCAGAATACGGATTCTTTCCGAAATTTTAAGGAACATTTCATGATCCAGACCTCCTTTGCTGTGAATATCCGGAAAGACAGTAAGGGTGGCATTTCCATTCATGTTATCAATGATAAACTGGTCTCTGGATTCAAGGTCATCCATGAAACTTCCAACATCATCCAGAAAATGCTTGTCCATAATTCCTTTTCAAAGGAGGCCAACAAAGGATCAATACATTATTATTTTTTATTAACAGATTTTGATGGCTTAAATAAATCAAGCCGCCCCAAAGAAGAATTGGTGCGGCCCCATGTTGAGACTTTTTTACTTCTTTTTGCCTGCACTTTTTGGTTTTTCAGCGGGGGCTTTTTCTTTTGCTTTGGCACCGCTTTTGCTACTTTTTGCTGAGTCATCGCCTTTTGGTTTCTTTTTTTTGTCCGGCATTTTGTTCTCCTTGTTAAATTCTGCATTTGCACAAAAAATGTGTTCCCCCGGTTATCACAATGAAGATAATTTGTCAATATTTTATCATAATTTGGAATTTAAAAAATATGATCCTGACTCCCAATTTTTTCCGGAAAGAAATATCTAACCCGGATAGAAAAGAATTGACGGGTCAAATAGTATCAAAGGAATACACTGAAGGATACAAATGCAGAATGTAATTGCAAAGAATTACCCACGCCAGAGAGCGGTTTTATCCTTGAATGGAAAGATTGATGTTGGTGTATCTGGTGATATTGAAGAGGTGTTTCTGGAAAGTTTGAACAAAGACAAAAATTTGTATTTTGTCATTAACATGGAAAATGTGGAGTATATTTCCTCTTCCGGTTTCCGGGTAATTATTGCCATGCTCCGGCATTTGAAAGAAAATGACGGGGATTTAAAATTGTGTTGTCTTTCCAGTTCAGTTAAAAAAATATTTCATGTAATTGAGCTGGCCTCATTGTTTGAAGTGTATGAAACAGAAAACGAAGCTCTGGAATCCTTCTGAAATTTATTTTCCCTGGATCATAACTATTGTTTTTCTCTCATCCTTAAAATAGGTTCCAATCACTTTTTTCATTATTTCATTGTCTATTTCTGCTGATTTTTTTACTCTCCGGAAGAAATGCTGATAATCGTTGGCCAGTACTTCGTAATGGGAAAGAACCTCTGAAATATGTTCATTTTTTTCCATGATTTCAGCGTATTCCATGAAAACGGTATTTTTAACCATTTTTTTCTCTGCGGGCGTGATGCCGTTTTGGGCAATATCCTGCAGCTCGGCATCAATAACCGATTCGATTTTTTGATAATCACTTTCTTTGTATGGAGATATAAAAAGAGTGAACTGGTTATCCAGCTTTTTGCCCGGAATTCCGTTTGCCGCATCCACAGAGGCAGCTAAGTTCAATTCCTGCACAAGTTTTTTTTCCAGGCGGGAATGGGGGGACCCTGCCAGAATTATTTGGAGAAAATCCAAGTATGTATCATCCGGGTGGAGCAGGGAAGGTTTATGCCAGCCCATAATCATATAAGGATTTGCTTTTACGTGAAGATATTTTATTATTTTCCCGCTCCCGGGATTTTGTTTCACCACCGGAAAAGGAGGGGTGGGGGAGGCTGGCAAACGGGAAAAATATTTCCGGATTATTTTTTCGGATTCGTCAAAATGTATATTTCCGGATACCACAATGACCATACGGGAGGGAATATAATTTTCATTATAAAATTTTTTTACGCCACTATAAGACAAGTGGGAAATCCCGGAAGAAAAACCAATCACGGGCTTTCCGTAAGGGGAAAAACCATAAGCGGTCATAATGTAGTATTCATAAAGGAGGCTTTGTGGTCGGGAATCATAACGCATTTTTCTTTCTTCTTCAATCACTTTTCTTTCTGTATAGAATTCCCGGAAAACCGGATGCAGGAACCGTTCGCTTTCCACCATTGCCCAGAGCTCCATCTGGTTTGCCGGCAGAGTGATTTCATAGCTGGTCAGATCGGCGGTGGTATATGCGTTATATCCGGATTCCCCTGCCAGAGAATAAATATAGGAATCTTCTTCCGGGATGACAAAGCGGGAGGCAAACCGTTCAAAGTAATCCTTTCTTTTCTCCAGCCGAAGGATCTCTTCCTGTATGGTTATCTTCTCCTCCGGGGTCATGGTGGGATTCTGGATTTTTCTGCGAAGCAGATCCATTTTTTCCCCGTCCTTAAAAATCTGCTCCAGATAAATTTTTTCTCTGGGATAATTTTTTGTCCCAATAATGGTATTGCCTTTAAACAGCAGATGTTCCAGAAAATGGGCGGCACCGGCATCATCAAAATTTTCATTGGATGACCCAGCGGCGATTTTCAGAGAGACAGAAAAGGTGGGTGTCAGGTGGTTTTCTGCGAGAATGATCCGGATTCCATTTTCCAGGGTTATTTTTTTCACTTTCACGGGGGATATTTCATTATGTTTTTCCGGGTTTGCCCATTGGAAAGGGAACACAAGAAACGCAAATATGGTGAATATCCAAGGCAGAGGGGTTTTAATTCTGAATTTTGAAATCATAGGAAATTTTTTCTCCGTTTCTTATCAGATCGATTTTGGCCCCATTGGCCGTTTTGAGGGCTTTCCAGATTTCAAACATCCTTTCCGTGTCGCTCAGGGAATAGCCGTTTATTTTTTCCACCAGATCCCCCTGTCGTGCTCCCAATTTATAGAACACATGGCTGGGGGAAAGCTTTTTAATCTCCACTCCCAGAACCTTGCCATTCTGCACTTTGGGACCCCATGCGGCTCCCTTATAGATTTCATTGGAGTTGCCGGTGAGCCACTTATTCACTTCTTCCCTGGAGACCACTTTCTGGATTACCCCACCGGTAGTCGTTTCCGCCGGTTTCTGCACCTGAGCGGTGTCCTGTCCCACTTCCATACGGACTTTTGCTCCGTTTTCCAGATAGTATATATAATTTCGTCCAATGTAAATCAATTTCCTGTTCCCAATTCTTTCGCCAATGGCCAACTCCATGGAGGAGGGGGGTCCACCTTTGATCTGAATCACGGCACGAGCAAATGACCAGTGACCTTCCAATGTGCCCAGAAGGATAAATTCCTGATTCTGTACTTCTCCGCCTTCTGCCACCGGGGTCTGTGTGGCTTCCGCAAATAAAACCCCCCCGATGATGGATTCTATCTGTATGGATGTCCTTGGTGCATCCGATCTGGGATCATAATGGGAAAATATCTTAATTTTATTATTTTTTGTTTCCTGAGAAAAAAGAAAAAAAATGAGAGCATGGGCAAATACTCCCATGGAAATTCCAACGAAAACGGATAACGCATAATAATATAAATAACGGGAGTAACGGAGCTTATCGATGAGCGTCTGGAGTAAACCTTTATTCAGAGTCAGAACCATATCTCCATACTGTTTTTTTTTAACAGAATAGAAACAATTTTAATTGATTTGCGTTTTTTTTTGTCAAGAGGCGATTTTTATAATTAATTATCATTCTTAAAGTATGAAATCAGAAAAAGTATACAAAAGAAGCCGCCAGAGGGAGAGCATTCTGGGTGTTCTCAGGAAAACTACCACCCACCCAACCGCAAGCTGGATCTATGATCAGTTAAAAGATGACTATCCGGGATTGAGTCTGGGGACGGTATACCGGAATCTGAATATTCTTTTGGAGATGGGAAAAATCCAGAAACTCCAGTTTGGATCCACGTTTGACCGCTTTGATGGGAATATTCATCCACACTACCATTTTATATGCGAAGAATGCGGAAGTATCTATGATATGGATATGGATGTGGACGCCCAAGTCATCCATGGCGTGGAAACGATGTCCGGTCATAGTGTCCGGAATTACCGGTTTGAGTTCTACGGGATCTGCTCCCGGTGTAAAAATAAAGCCGAAAATTGATTTTCCCATAAAACGGTGGACGTTCCGATGATCCCTTTTATATAGATACTATGCCACAGGTATACAATTCCATAATCGAATCCATCGGCGGGACTCCCCTTGTAAGACTCCGGAATATTCCCTCCGGCACGGCCAGTATTTATTGCAAGCTGGAAAATTCCAACCCCGGGTTCAGTGTCAAAGACCGGATTGCCCTGAACATGATTCGGGATGCCGAAAAAAAAGGAATCTTAAAAAGCGGAATGACCATCATCGAACCCACCAGTGGCAACACCGGGCTGGGGATTGCTCTGGTAGCCGCCGCATCCGGTTACCGGGCGGTCATTGTAATGCCGGATACCATGAGCCAGGAACGCCAGAAAATGATCCGCTTCCTGGGTGCCCGGGTCATACTGACACCGGGAGAAAAGGGAATGAGGGGTTCCATTGAAAAGGCACACCAGATTCAGGAAGAGGAGGGGGGAATTTTACTCAGCCAGTTTTCCAACCCGGCCAATCCGGAAGCCCATTACCGTACCACCGGACCGGAAATCTGGGATGCTCTGGAAGGAAAGGTTGATATGCTGGTCTCTGGCATTGGAACCGGAGGAACCATCACCGGAACCACCCGATTTTTGAAAGAGAAAAATCCCGGATTCCTGGCCTATGGAGTGGAACCGGAAAAATCGGCAGTGCTCTCAGGAGATCCTCCCGGGCGGCATAAAATTCAGGGAATTGGGGCGGGCTTCATCCCGGATAATTTGGACAGGAAACTGGTGCATGAGGTGATCAGAATTACGGATGAAGAGGCCATTAATGCTGCCCGGATGTTGGCACAAAAAGAAGGTATTCTGGGCGGGATTTCCTCCGGAGCCAATCTGGCCGCTGCGTTGAAAATTGCCCAAAGAGATGACGCCGCTCATAAGACCATCGTCACCTTTGTCTGTGATACCGCTGAAAGGTACGCCAGCACGTATCTCTTTGAGGACTAAACGGTATGAAAGGAATACGGGAAATAAATCAGAAAAATCATCTGGATGCGGTGGTGGCAACCCTGATTTCCCAGAATGAATTTTCCCTCCGTGTGTCTGGCTGGGATGAGAAATACCAGAGTCTGCCCTCCAGAGAAATCATATCGTCCATTACAGAAGACCTGCGCGGGGTATTTTTTCCCGGCTATTCCGGAAATTCGGAGCTGCATACGGCCAACAATGCCTATTATATCGGGGCCACTCTGGAACGTGTGCAGAGAAATCTTGCCGAAATGGTACGTCGGGGGCTTTGCTTTGACTGCCAGACAGAAAAGGAATGTCCTTTATGCGAAGCCAGATCCCGGAAAATCACCCTGGATTTTCTTGAGATTCTTCCCTCCATACAAATTAGACTAATCCAGGATGTAAAAGCGGCCTTCACCCGTGACCCCGCCGCCACGGGATATGATGAAGCCATATTCAGTTATCCGGGCATACACGCAGTCACCAACTACCGGATTGCCCATGAACTGCACCGGCTTCGGGTTCCGTTTATTCCCCGTATCATCACGGAATTGGCACACAGCCAGACGGGAATAGATATTCATCCGGGGGCACAGATTGGGGAAAGTTTCTTCATTGATCACGGAACCGGAGTGGTCATTGGGGAGACATCCGTCATCGGGAAAAATGTACAGCTTTTCCAGGGAGTTACCCTGGGGGCAAAAAGCTTTCCATTGGATGAACACGGCAATCCCATTAAGGGAATCCCCCGGCATCCCATTCTGGAGGACGATGTGATTATTTATGCCGGGGCCACCATTCTGGGCAGGATCACCATTGGGAAGGGGAGTATCATCGGCGGGAATGTGTGGGTCACTAAGGATGTTCCGGCAAACGCCCGGATCAGCCAGACATCCTACCGCTTTATGGAATTTGAAAGCGGTGCGGGCATATAATCGTTGACGGTGTATCTTTCTTTGTAAATTAAGCTATGAAAAGAACGTACCAACCATCCAACCTGAAGCGAAATCGCAAACATGGTTTCAGAAAACGTATGGCCACCAAAAACGGAAGACTGGTTTTGAAAAGACGTCGCCAGAAGGGCAGAAAGCAACTCACAGTATCCGATGAAGGAAGAAAAGTCCACGTTGTCCGTTGATGCCTTCCACGGGGGAAACGGTGCACCAGAAAGAAGTCTTTATTTCCATCAAAAATAAAAAGGACATTCAGAAGCTTTTTTCACGGGGAGAGAAGTATTCTTCCCGGCATCTCTATGTGCGATATCTGAGAATTGACCATTCCGGAGATGTTCCGCTGTCCGTTGTTATGGGAGTTCCCAAAAAAATGGGAAAAGCACATGTCCGGAATTATTATAAACGCTCCCTCCGGGAATCCCTTTTCCTGGCATTGAAAGGAAATTTTCCAAAAAAGGACAATACTTCCTCAGTCATGGCTGCCATTATCCCCAATTCCTCGTTCATTGAAATTCCATTTGAGACCCGGGTGGAAGAAATGAAATCCTTTTTGGCATATATTTTTGCTGCGTCCCGGACCCATGCACCCGCATTTTCATAATATTCCGGAAGCAGAAATTCCCCGCCGATGGGGGCCACTGCGTAGCCTGATTCTTACTTTTATTCGTTTATACCAGAGTTATCTTTCCCCCATTCTGGGAAGACAGTGCCGGTTCTATCCCACATGTAGCTCGTACGCAGAGCTCTTGTTTATGTATTATCCCCTGTGGATTGCCATCCCCAAAAGCCTGAACAGAATTGTACGCTGTAATCCATGGAATCCCGGCGGTTTGGATATCCCGGAAAAAATTCCGGAGGAAATAAAAAAAAGTTTGCAGTTGTAAGTTAAAAAAACCAAGGAGAGAAATATGAGAAAAGATATTACACTGATTATGATTAAACCTGATGCCGTTGCATCAGGATATACCGGGGACATCATCAAAAGAATTGAACAGGAAAAGTTTGTGATCATTGCCATGAAAAAAATGCTTCTCACAAAAAGGGAAGCAGAGAAATTTTATGAGGTGCATAAAGAACGTCCGTTTTTTGGTGAATTAACAGAGTTTATGTCATCCGGACCCATCGTGGCGGCGGTACTCCAGCGGGAAAATGCTGTGTCTCATTGGAGAGAGGTGATTGGGGCCACGGATCCCAGGGAAGCCAAAGAGAACACTATCCGGAAGCTGTTTGCCAAAAGCAAAGGGGAAAACGCTGTTCATGGTTCCGATTCGGAAGAGAATGCCAATATAGAAGCGGCTTTCTTCTTCTCCGAATTAGAAAGAATATGACAAAAGAATTTTCTGATCTTTACAATCGGAAGAAGAAATACTTTGAGAACAAACTTTTTCCCGTACTTACAAAAAGCAGTTTTTACGACTCACCGGATTCGCTGCAGATTGCGGCGGGTTATAGTATCCGCTCCGGAGGAAAAAGGCTCCGTCCGGTTTTGGCCATGGAAGCATCCCGCATTGCTGGAATGGATGAAGAAAAATCCCTGTTCCTGGCTGTGGCCGTGGAAATGCTGCATACCTATTCCCTGATCCATGATGATCTTCCCGCTATGGACAACGATGATTATCGGAGAGGACAAAAAACCTGTCATAAAAAATACGGAGAGGCGATGGCCATTCTTGCTGGAGATGCTCTGCAGGCAGTGGCCTTTGAGCTGGTGGCATTGGGGAATTTCACACCGGAAGTAATCCGCTTTTTTGGAGCATCCGTGGGTTTTAACGGTATGGCGGGGGGGCAGTCTCTGGATATGGATCACAGTCGGTATGAACGCCATGAGGAAGTTCTGCGATGGATACACCGGCTCAAAACCGGGCATCTTATTGAGTTCTCCGTGGCGGCTCCTTTTCTGGATGTCTTGTCCCGGATGTTCCCGGATTACACCCGCCGGAAACCCCATGAGAATCCGGAGGTCATGGAATATAAATCCAGAGTCACCAAGATCCGCAACTGGGCACTCAAATTGGGGGAGCTGTTCCAGATGACGGATGATCTTCTGGATCATTCCGGAACCCTGGAGGAATTGGGGAAAACCCCTGGAAAAGACGTGGCTCAGGATAAACTGACGTATATATCCCTCTTGGGAGTGGCAGAAACTCAAAGCAGAGCAGAACGTTATGCTGCGGATTTAACCAAAAAAGCGAAACAGTATTTTCCGGATTCCATTCTGTTCCAGGAATTACCCCAGTATATTATTAATCGTAAAAATTAATGCGTCTGGACGCCGCTCTTCTGGAAAGAGAGTATACTTCTGATATACGGGAAGCCCGGGGATGGATACTTTCCGGGAAAGTTCGGGTAAATAATAAATATATAACCAAAGCCGGATTCCCCGTCCGGGGGGATGAAATCATTGAATTGAAGGCAAACCGCCCTTATGTCTCCCGGGGTGGAGAGAAACTGGAACCCATCATACACCAATGGGAGTTTCCGGTGGCGGATAAGGTATTTATGGACATTGGGGCTTCCACCGGAGGGTTCACGGATGTGCTCCTCCAAAAGGGTGCGGCTCATGTGTATGCCCTGGATGTGGCCTATGGCATCCTGGATCACAAAATCCGGAGTCATGCGGGAGTGACCGTCATAGAAAAAACCCATATCTGTGATTTTACTGACGCAGACATCATCCATCGGCTGGATTATCTGGTATGCGACGCGTCTTTTATTTCCCTGAGGAAAATTCTGGCCTGCCTGAATACGAATTTTAAATCAGAAAAAAGTATCCTGTGGGAAGGCATATTTCTGTTTAAACCCCAATTTGAGGCTTGCACGGAATTCCTGAACAAGGGAATTTTATCGGAAGAATACCATAGGGATATCCTCCGGGATTTTGAACATTTTTTAACGGAGGAGAGGGTGGAGAAGCTGGCTTTGGCTCCTTCCCCCATTCTGGGAAGAAAAGGAAACCGGGAATATTTTTATCACTTACGGAAAATCCGCGTTATGGAATAAAAATTTTCAATAAATTTTTTGCCCTTTTCTGTGAGTATGGATTCCGGATGGAACTGGAGTCCCCACACCGGAGCGGATTTAACTTTTATCGCCATAATAATATTGTCTTCCGTCGTGGCCAGAACGCTAATGTCCTCCGGCAGGGTTTGGGGATTGATCACCAGAGAATGGTAGCGGACGGCGTTAAAACTATCCGGAATTTCCCGGAACAGTAAATCCATTTTGCTTTCCGGATTTTGGGTGCGTAGAATCTTGCTGGATTTTCCGTGTACAATCTGTGGAGCATGGATAATTTCTCCGCCCAAAGCCGCACCAATGGACTGGTGTCCCAGACAGACCCCTAGGATGGGGATGTCATTGATCTGGCGGATGATGTCCATGGAAATCCCCGCATCCTGGGGAGCTTTGGGGCCGGGGGAAATGACAATTCCTTCCGGATTCAGAGCACGGATGCGTTCCACGGTTATGGCGTCATTGCGGACAACCCGGATATCATTTTCATACTCCCCAAAATACTGCACCAGATTCCAGGTGAAGGAATCATAATTATCCAGAATAAATATCATATTTGTCCCTTTCCAGAAATTTTTCAAATGCGGAAAAAAGTGCCCGTCCTTTTTTTGCTATTTCATCCCTCTCTCCCGATGGGGAGGAATCATAAACCACACCGGCCCCGGCCTGGATATACAGACGGCGGTCTTTTAAAATCATGGTTCTCAATATAATGGCCGTGTCCATGTCTCCGTTAAAGGAAAAGTATCCCACACCGCCGGAATAAATTCCGCGCGGAAAGGGTTCCAGTTCGGAGATAATCTGCATGGCACGGATTTTGGGAGCTCCGCTGACTGTTCCTGCTGGAAACGCCGCCAGAAATGCATCAAACGCATCCAGGTCTTCCCGCAATTCTCCCGTCACACTGGAGACAATGTGCATGACATGGCTGTATTTTTCTATCCGCATAAAATCCTCCACCCGGACACTGCCAAATTTTGAAATCCGTCCCACGTCATTGCGTCCCAGATCCACCAGCATGGTATGTTCCGCTCTTTCTTTTTCATCTGCCAGGAGCTTTGCCGCATACAGTTCATCTTCCGCCTGATTTTGTCCTCTCTGGATGGTTCCCGCTATGGGCCGCAGAGTGACTTTGCGGTTCTGGACTTTCACCAGAATTTCCGGAGAACTGCCAATGACCACATTCTCGCCGTAATTCAGAAAATACATATACGGGCTGGGATTGGTGGACCGCAGAAAACGGTACAGATAAAACGGGTCATGCAGGAATTCTGTGGAAAAACGGCGGGAAAGAACCACTTGGAAAATATCTCCGTCCGTAATATATTGCCTGGATTTATCCACCCAGGAAAAAAATTCTTCATCGGAAACGGGACTTTCCCACTCCGGCTTCCGGCTTTCTGAGGGATGCCGTTTATTCTCGGATTCAAATTCCTGAATCCCCGCATCGGAACGCAGGGAGGAAAGAATGGCATTGATTTTTTCTCCCGCCATCCGGTAGAGATTCAAAGCAGACCCCTTGTCCCGGATGTATACATTTTCAATAATTTTTATTTCTCCCAATACATGGTCAAAAAGGATCACTTCAGAAGGAATCACAAAGCCCAGATCATCCGCCCCCAGAGGATCCTCTTTTTTCATCCCCTGAATTTTCTCATAATAATGGATAATATCATAGGCAAAAAACCCCACCGACCCGGAATAAAAACCGGAAAGTCTCTCTTCCGGATAATGCACAAACCCCTGCATGGATTCTTTCACCGCCTCCACCGGCAGTTGGGATGAGAGCACCTTACTTTCTCCGCCATTCATCGTCCGGGTATAGCGACCGTTTTTCCCGCTCACCACACAGTGAAAATCCAGACCCAGGATACTGTAGCGTGCCCGGTTTTCTCCCCCTGCTACGGATTCCAAAAGAAAAGAGTACGGACGCTTATTTGCCCGAGTTTTTAAAAATACGCTTACCGGGGTATCCAAATCCGGCAGAGAAGTCCCATAAACCGGAATCATATTATATTTTTCTGATAAAGAGATAAAAGTCGCTTCGTCCATGGAGAGTTGCATTGTTTGCACTGGAATCCGGATATTTGGGGTAAAGATATTTTCGTGTTCCGGATAAAAAAGTTTACCCGTTGACCGATGTTTTACTTCTACCGTATGCAATTTCATCGGAGATCATTTCCATGGCTTGTTTTTTCATTCCTCATTGTCACCGTTCGGATTCATCCCTGTGATTTTTCTGAGGTTAAAATAAACTCCCGGAAAATACATTCGGAATCCGTTGTGGATGCTTATATCTGCATTGCCGCTTCTCCCCAGGTGGTCTATTCTGTTCTGGCCGATTACGATAACCATGAAAAATTTTTACCAAATACCAAAGAATCGCAGATTTTGAAGCGTACCGGGAATGCCCTCTATGTCCGGAAGAAGCTGGATTTTTCTGTGAAAACAATAGAAATCTATATGAATATATCGCTGGGGAACGGAAAAATATCCTGGGTTACCGTTCCTGGATTTTTTAAAAAGAATTCTGGTTTTTGGGAATTAAAACAATCCGGGGCGAAAACGTTGCTGCATTATCAAATACGGACCATCCCCAAATATTCTATCCCGGAGTATTTTGAAAAAAAAGTATCCAGTAATAACGTGGAAGGACTTCTCCGGGGAGTGGAAAAACGCTCCCGGCAGGTAAAAACAAAATGATTTGCAGTTGACGGCATGTCTGTGATCCCATAATTGATGCAAGGGCCTATAGCTCAGTTGGTTAGAGCAACGGACTCATAATCCGTGGGTCCCAGGTTCAAGTCCTGGTGGGCCCATATTTGTCATGAAATATCTCCTGGAAAAATCCCAAGCCGTACGCGGGATTTATCATTTTTTTGAATCCCATGGATTTTTATATCTGCAGAATGAAATCATCCAATACGCCGGGGCCATGGAGCCTTATCTGGATGCCTTTTCCATTGGGGATGGTTATCTTTCCACTTCCCCGGAATTTTTCCTGAAAAAAGGCTGGGGACATCTGGTGGAAAACGGGTTGGATTCCGGGATGCACGGGGTGTTCACCATCACATCTTCATTCCGGGACGAAGAAATTTCCGCAGACCACCGGAAGGAATTTACCATGGTGGAATGGTATCGTCGCACCCATTCATATCTGGATTTGGCGGAAGATATCCGTGGTCTTCTGGAAGTATGCGGATATCCGGTTATCCAGTTGCCGGTTTTGTCCTTTCCGGAAGAGGTGGAAAAAATTTCCGGAGTATTCCTTCCCCCGGAGCATGGGGCGGGGGATCTTCTGGAAATTTTGAATACCCTGAATCAGAAATACGGGGAAAAGGTGTTTTTTCCGGATCCCTTCCGGGAGGAAATCCGCCTGGTCGGGGGTGGAGAAAAGGAGATGGCTCTGAAAGTCCAGTTGTTTTCACTCCTGATGGACGCTTTTCTTTTACCCATGCTGGCCCAGGAGAATCCCCTGTTCTGTATCAACTCCTTTCCGTCCTATACTGCGGGTATGGCCAAAATCGGCGGGGAAGGATGGGCGAACCGGCTGGAGGTGTTTCTGAATGGGCTGGAAATTGCCAATGGCTATGATGAGCTGGACAAACCGGAGGAAATCCTGAATCGATGGGCAATGAATAACAAAGTGCGTATTTTAAACGGTAAAGTACCGCATCCCGTGGATACAAAAGTGACCGATTATTCCGCTCACTTGAGCGGGGTATCCGGAATGGCCGCTGGCCTGGAGAGAATTCTCATGGCCATACACGGGGAAATAATAGGCAGCTATTTTCTGGATTAGACTATTTTTCTTTTCTTTTTTCCTTTAAGTTGGGAATTTTATCTTCCATGGTCAAGAGTGCTGCGTTCCATCGTTCCCTTAGCTGGGGATCGGATTTTTGGATAAAAATGGTGAGTTTTCCCTGCTGGGATTTATGCAGTATATGCTCCTCTCCCAAATCTCCAAAAAGGCGGGCGGAGGCAAGTCGCTCTGCGATTTCCATATCGTCCCTGTTGAGGGAGTAGGAATCCAGCAACATCAGCCAGGCCAAGCGGATACGGGCATTTTGTTTTTCTGAATCTGAATATGAGGAAGCGGACGATGTGTAAAACGCCCGCACGGAAGTATCCCCCATCCATCCTTCATAGTAATTATCCGGCCATTGGGATTTGCTGGTATCCTGCGTATTTTTGTTTTCCGTAATCCCATGATCAGGGTTGATCACATCTACGGGTTTTTTGTCCGGGGACTTACAGGAAAGGAAAAAGAGGACAATGATAACGGCGGTATATATACGTTTCATTGCCTATATTCCATAATCATTCGTCTATTGCAAGATATTTTTGGTATCCGTTTCTCTGTTCGCCAGTTTTCCGGAAAAATTCCAATATGGTTTTAAAAGGGGTTTTCCCATTTTTCTGTCTGTAAAATCAGCTTCTCCTGACCATACAACCGATGGGTTTTCCAGAGAGATATTGGAAATTCTGCTTTGGCTTGCCATAAAATAAAAATATGCTTCCATTTTGTCCCATTTTTTTTGTATGGAATCTGGTGCCTGGGTTCCCGGAATGAAACCGGATGCATGGATATTTCCGCGTATACTATGAGATGCATAGATATCGTTTGCCCGGACGCCACAGGCGTTCAGGTGGAAATCCAGCTTCAGACGGTGATAATCTTCCACGAGTCGTGGATCCATCCAAACCCCCAGAATATGCTTTCCGTCCAGCGTGTTAAGATTCAAATCCACTTCCAGATTTGGATTGGTAGAACCCAGGTTATACGATGCATCCAGAAAATTTCCTTTGTCATCTTTAAGTGTCAGATATAGATATTTGTTTTTATTTTTTATTTCTCCGGTAATATTTCTAAAAATATCTTTTCCTGTTTTCCATTGCCGAATGTGAATGGGAATATCCGCACTGAAAATCTGAAAAAACTGATAATACCATTCGGTATATATGAGGCTACCTGCTAAATCCCTGTCATTCATGGTTTCCATCAATTTTCTTTTCCATATTTGGCGGAGATAATTTGTCCACACCGTGATATCGGAATGGTTCAGGTTTTTTGATGAAATAAATCCTCTATTGTTATTTTTCCAACTGATGATAAAACCATGGCTTTCCGCGACAGTCCGGTATCCTTCACTTCTCTTCCGGTAGACATACATGGAATGGGATGGAATAAAAAATCCTTCCATTTGGAAGGATAAATCGGATGGATTTTCCTGCTTGGTCTGTATGGATCCGGAAAGTTTATAATTATTTTTTGTCACATCCAGATTGAATGATGGAATTAAGTATTCAATATCCGTTGTTTTATCTTTTTCTGTTGTCAGGGGAAATTTTATTTCTCCGTTGGTTATCCGGAGTGAAGCATCCCAGTTTCTGTAGGGTGAATACTGCTGGTTTTTTTCTGCCGCATATATTTTCAAAGAAAAATGATCCATCCCCTGAAGGATGATATTATCCGGAAGTATCAGTATCCTGTCATCTTCGTCCATTGCTTTTAAATCCAGATCAATGATATCTGGCATCAATCGGTCGTCATAAATGAGGGTTTTCAAGTGATAACGGTAACGACCAAAAACCCCGGAGCCATCGCTGGAGAAAATTTCCGTATTCTCACTCTGGATGAGCTGGATTTTTTCCTTCCCGGAAGCTGTATGCACAGGAAGATATCCCCAGATGCTGGAATTCACTTGGAAATTTTTCAGGGAATAATCCAGAGAGATATCAAAGATTTTCTTTCCCGGGGTTTTAGTTTTTTTAGGGGAATCCAGGCTGTAGTTTATTGTCCATTCGCCGGAATACGTCCCGTTCATTTTGTATTTCAACAAAAAAGGATTCAGTAAATGAAGGGGAAGATCATTCCCTTTCCAGCGATAGATACCAGTGAAAGGATATCGCGAATTTTTTAAATCCGGCTGAATTTCTATTTCCCCATCACCGAACTCTGTATCATCGTATTTACCAGAAATCTGAGTACGGCTGCCGGATTTAAGTATGATTTCCTTGAAATGAAACTCATGAATGGACTTTTCTCCACGCTGGCCTTTGATATTGAATACCACAGAGGCATCTTCCATCACCATATCCAAACCGGGATTTTTTTTCCAGTCAAAGAGCTGGTCCATGAATCCGCCACTCAATGCATCATTCCGGATCCAGAGAGATATTTTGGGTTTTCTGGTGGATAACCGGAAAACCGGGGTCTCATTCTGGTGAAAAAAATAATCCAGCGGAACATTCCAGTGTACTTCATCTGCCCGGAAGAGAGTATTGCCCATGGAAAAATCCTTATCATTGGATATGCGCAGATTATGGATGGTCACTCCCCGGTAAAAACTGGTGGATATCCCGGTATAAGCAATGGCAAGATTGGATGCCTTTAGTTTACCGGAAATTAATTTTTCAATCTTGGATTGGTCCAGCGTGATGGCGATATATATTTCCGGCAGAATTCCAATTGCTCCCAGAATGACAGCAATAGTAAGGAAAATTTTCAATCGGGTTAGAAATCCCCGGATTTTGGTTTTCCAATCTGCCGGAAGATATCGCATTTATCCCATTTCCGCCAGCACGGACGGGGTCAGCTTTTCCTGTGTCAGGCTGTAGTAATCCATCAGATCTTCCACGCTTCCGGATTGGCCAAAGACATCGTGTATGCCATGGCGGATCACTCGGACAGGTTTTTGCAGGGAGGAAATATATTCCGCCACCGCAGATCCAAAACCACCCAGAATATTATGCTCTTCGAATGTGAAAATCAATCGGGATTTGGATGCCACCATATCCAAGGCAGCATGATCCAGAGGTTTTACGGTGGAAAAATTCATAACAAGGGGGCGGATTCCTTTTTCTTTTTCGATAATCGTAGCCATTTTCCAGATTTCATAAACAGTGTGGCCGGTTCCCAAAAGAGCAATTTCCTCACCCTCCTGTACTGTGTATGCTTTCCCAATCTGGAATGGTTCATTTTTATCATAAAGAACCGGCATATTGGGACGCCCCAGCCGCAGATATGCGGGACCTTTGGTTTCCGCCAAGGCCAGCACCGCAGCATAAGCCTGGCCATAGTCTGCGGGGACAATTACTTTCATTTTGGGAATGGCTCGCATTATGGCAATGTCTTCAATAATCTGGTGGGATGCCCCGTCCTCGCCCAGCGTGACTCCGGCGTGGGAACCGGCCAGAATCACATGCTGTCCGGGATAGGCAATGGAATTGCGGACAATCTCCCATGCCCGTCCGCTAATAAACATGGCAAAACTTGCGGCATAGGGGATCATTCCGCCCATGGCCAGTCCGGCGGCAAAACCGGCCATATTCTGTTCGGCCACACCAAAATTGAAAAAACGTTCCGGGTATTTTTTGGCAAACTGGTTGGAACGGGTGGAGCCGGAAAGATCCGCATCCAGGGCGACAACTTTTTCATTGATGGAGCCGGCATATTCCAGACCATCCCCGTAACCGTCTCGGGTGGCTTTTTTTTCTGTTACATTCATCGGATTTGAGATAATCATGTTTCAACTTTTCACGCGGTTACATGGCGTCATTTTCTTTTTGACTGTCTGTGGACAATTCAAAAGAAAACCCATGGGTATCCTGGACCGCTATTTTTTCTCCTTCTTTGTGAAAAGTTATGCGGGGGCACTGCTTCTTCTGAGCGGGGTTGCCTTTATCTCCAAAATTATGGAATACATGCCCATCATAGCAAAATACGAAGGTCCCAAGGATATGGTATACTGGTTTTATCTGGCCAATTACCCCTTTTTTCTCACCATTGTCAATGCTCCGGCCATGGTATTTGCCGTTTCTTTTACCATCGCTTTTTTTTCCCGTAGCAAGGAATTGATTGTGATCATGACTTCCGGAAGGTCCTTTCTGCGGATTCTGACTCCCGTGGTACTTTTTTCTGTGTTCAATGCGTTTTTTTTCTTTTGGTTTAACGAATACGTGGCGTATCCCCAGTTAAAAGAGAGCTTTACTTTGGGGGAAATTCTCAAAGGAAATGCCGATGGCAACCGTCTCCGGGGCTTGCAGGAAATCCAGTTCCGGGCTCACAACCGGTTTTATTACATGGCCAGCTATGACCAGAAAGCAAAGACATTCCGCCATTTTCACCTTACAGAATTCAATCCCGATGGGAGCATACGCCGGATCATGGAGGCCCCTTCCGGCAGTCTCAAAGGGAAAGAGTGGACGCTTAAGTCCGGCAGAATCCAGTATTTCAGTGATGCAGGAGAATATCAGGAATCCCGATTTTTTTCCACGGAAACGGTGACCCTTCCGGAAGATGAAACCTGGTTTGGGGGGAATGAGGAATACCTGCGGTTTGAGGAAATGAATATCCATCAGGTGCAGGAAAAAATTGATTTTATGAAGCGAAGTGGTATTCCGTACATTAAATATGAAGTGGAATATTTTTGGCACTGGGGTTTTCCCGCCATTTCTGTAATTGTCACCTTGCTGGGGGGCATTATCGGCAGTCGGATGCGGAATGCCCAGATTGCTAGCAGCATTGGGCTTTCCATTACGCTCACGGTAATCTATTTCTTTGTGATGTTTATCGGAAAAAGCTTTGGGAATTCCGGTCTGGTACATCCCGCCATCGCCGGAAACATTGCCAATATTATCTTTGCCTTTGTCATTGTTTATATGATGGTGAAATACCACCAGTAGACAAAAATGCCAGATCTTCCGGTGAGTTAATATTGGTAAATTGCATTTGCTTTTCCGGTTCCACGGGAATTGCTCCAATGGAATGGGATTTTTCCATTAATTTTCTGAAATAATGAAAGCCTTTATTCTTTAAATCCTCCGGGGCGATGGACTGGAAAATCCTTCCTTCAATTAGTGACGGGAAGTAATGTGTTCGCTCCGTAGTCTCAAAAAATACCCAGTTGGCATGGGACTCTTCCGCCTGATGGATTAATTCTTTCAGGGTGACTGTCTCCATTGCCGGCATGTCCACGGAAAGGAGAACAAATGTACCGGAATACAGGTTATGGGATGTTATAAAATCGGCAATGGAAAAAAGCGGACCACAGAAAGGACATTTATCCGGATGGGTGTGGGTATCTCCAGGAAAGACTCCGGGTGGAATTTCCATCTTTCCATTTTTTCCGGATATTAAATCTCTCCCCAGAATGTGAATTTCCGGGCAGATTGTGGTGGCCAGTCTAAGGGATATTTCCAAAAATTGTTTTCCCCGGTATTCCAGAGTTGCTTTATCTGTACCCATGCGGGAGCTTTTTCCTCCGGCCAGAATGAGGGCCACCGGACCCGTTTTTTTCATTCTCCCCCATGCAGAAATTTATTGACGTGTCAAGAGATAAAGGCCGAATGGGTGCATGTTAATGTGGACACCTGGTATGGGGGAGATGGTTCTCATCTTCCTGATTGTCTTGCTTTTATTCGGCGGAAAAAAACTGCCATCCCTTGCCAGAAGCATAGGATCCGGAATCAATGAATTTAAAAAAGGTCTGAATGGCCAGCCATCAGAAGAGGAGATTGTAAGAAAAGAGCCGGAAAAAATTGAGACTCCTCCGGCACCAAAACGGAAAAAATAAATCTTTAAATCGATATGGCTGGGAAAAAAAAACCGCCGGAAGAGATTCGCGAGAATCGTCCTGCCCGGCAGAAGCGGGAGCTGGCGGAAACCAGAAAAAGGCTGACGCAAGTCGCCCCGGCCAAAGCATCGGCAGTTCTGAAAAAAAGCCACGAACTGCAAAAACAATCGGCGGAAGAAAGCCCTGAAAAATCTCCGGAGGAACTGGAGCGGGAACAAAAAAGACTGGAGATCCGCCGGCAGATAGAAAAAAGAAAATCCGGATATATGCCCATAGAAGACCATCTGGAAGAGCTTCGGTGGAGGATTATTCGTATAATTCTTTGGGTCACTGTTTTTTCCATAGTCAGTTTCTTCTTTTACAAAGAAATTTGGGAATTTGTGATGGGTCCCATCCTCCCTCTGATTAATAACGCGGAAAAAAACTACAATATGGTGGTGAAAATAGTCACCAACAAACTGACGGATTTTTTTGTGATCCAGATTAAAACAGTAGTTATTGTGGGAGCCATTGCCTCTGTACCCTTTATTCTTTTTGAATTATGGGGATTTGTTCTTCCTGCCTTGCGGAAAACCTCGCGTTTTTTGGGTAATGCACTTCTGATCAGTTCCGTGTTATTATTCTGGGGGGGAGGGTTATTCGCACGATATACCATCTGGCCGTTGGTTACGGAATTGTTGATTTATGACTGGATGCCTCCGGGTATGTTGCTCCAAACCGGGGAAACATCCCGTATGATCCAGCCAGAATTACTGCTCACCATCGATGATTATCTGAACTTTTTCTTCAGCTTTCATCTCGCTTTTGGGGCTGCTTTCCAGTTACCGGTGGTCTCCGTTCTGCTGGCTATGATTGGAATTCTGAAATCCGCGTTTTTTACTGCTTCCTGGCGTTTTGCTGTATTAATCATTGCCATAGCATCTGCCATATTGACCCCTCCGGATGTATTCAGTATGATTGCCATGATGATTCCCATGCTGATTCTTTACATAATTTCCGGTTTTCTGGTGTTCCTTATTGAAAAATCCAGAAAAGATGAGGAATAGATTGAGATACGGTCATCCTAATACGTATCGCAGAGATGCCAAAATTGGGTGCCTCAATGGATCCGGTGGGCAGTAATATCCGCCCAATTGCATAAATTTTCCAAAATTCTCCTTTACGCCAACGTGGCCATAATAAATAGCAAACCACCATGGATCAGAAAAATCAGATAAGTCAGAAATATAAAGATATGTACCTCTCCGGACCGTTGACTCCGGAAGAGAGAAGTGCCATAGAAAAAATGCCGGCATCGGATGCTTTTGACGGATTCCCTTCTTTCGGAACCGGAGGAATGCGGGCAGTGGTGGATACGGGCACCAACCGGCTGAATATTTACAATATTGCCCGGCTGAACATGGCCCTGGCCAAGGTGCTCAAAGAGTCATTTAAAAATCCGGAGATTGTGGTGGCCTATGATTCCCGGCTTTCCCATGTCCCCTTTTCCAGGGTATCCTATCATATTCTGAAGAGTTATGGCTTTAGCGTGAAAATATTCCGCCGCCCCACGCCCACTCCGCTTCTCTCTTTTGCTGTTCTGGAAACCGGGGCGTCTGCCGGAATTGTGATCACGGCCTCCCATAATCCACCGGAATACAACGGATATAAGGTGTACTGGGATAACGGTGCCCAGATTGTGCCGCCTTTTGATGGGAAAATAGAAAAAGAATTCCTGAACATCCGTTTTGCGGACATACCCGCCTCCATTCATGAATTTGTGAATCTTCCCCCATCGGACGGGGATTTACTGGAAGAAGAAATTATTCAGAAATATCTGGAAAAAATCAAAAAAGAAAGTTTTGTTACGTTCTCTCCCAAAAAAATAAGCATTTTATATTCTCCTCTGCATGGGACCGGCGGATGGGCATTTGAGAGAGTATTTAAAGAACTTCACTTTGAAAATTTTTCCATTCTTCCGGAACAGAAAGAGCCGGATGGAAATTTCCCCACAGTAAAAAGTCCCAATCCGGAAGACTCCATTGCATTTGAACTTCTGGAGAAGACGGGAACCAAAAACAAGATAAAACTGCTTCTTGCGTCCGATCCGGATGCAGACAGGGTGGGGGCTGCCCTCTGGGATTCCTCCGCAAATGGGTATTTTTTCCTGTCCGGAAACCAGATTGGAGCTCTGCTTTTAGAAAGTGCCGCCCGTGCCAAAGCAAAAGAACTGGCCAATCCATTTCTATGCAAAACTATTGTCACCACGGAGTTGCAGAGACATATTGCTGCTTCCCATGGAGTGCGGACGGAGGAGACTCTGACCGGTTTCAAATATATAGCGGAGGTGGTGGAAAAAGATCCGGAGAATTATCTCTTTGGCGGAGAGGAGTCCTTTGGTTATCTGCCCATTTCCTGGGTGCGGGATAAAGATTCCCTGTCCTCCTCCATCGCCCTTGCGGAGCTGGCAGACAAGACCGATCTTATGGAGTTATTGAAAGACATTTACTATCGCCATGGATTTTATCACGAAATCCTGAGAAGTGTCAAGCTGAGTGCGGACAAACCCGGTCTGATGGATAAAATCTCTGGGCGGATTGTGGATTATAAAAACCTTCTGGGGGATTCCATTGGTGAGCGCAGGATTGTGGATGCAATCAGTCTGGTGAAATCCGCCCCGGAACCTTCCACTACGGAAGGAAAAAAATTCCGGAATTCTCTGCCGGAATCCAAAGTCCTCCAGTATTGGTTGGAGCCGGAAGGCCGGCTGACTGTCCGTCCATCCGGTACAGAACCAAAAATCAAAATTTATATTAGCCTCAAAAGCCGGGAAATTCCCGCCCCCCAAACCCTGGATGATATCCGGAAAAAAACAGAGAAAGAAGCGGAAGAGATAATAGAGATTTTTATACAAAAAATTCTGGAGGATTAAAATGTTGAGAACGTTATCAACCCATGAGCTGAAAATACTTCGTCTTCTGGAAGAGAATTCCCATCTTTCTGTGGAAGAGATCGCGCGGGATACGGAAATTGAAGAGGAATTAATCCGTGATATCATCCGACAGCTTGAAGAAGAGGGAATCATCCTCAAATACCGTGCCATCATCAACTGGGAAAAAATTGAAAGTCCGGAAGTGACTGCACTCATCCAGGTCAATGTGGTAGCACAGAAGGGTAAAGGCTATAACGAGGTGGCCAGGATCATTTCTGAAATGGAGGAAGTGCGTACCTGCATTCTGGTTTCCGGATCCTTTGATCTTCTGATTGAGGTGAGTGGCCCCTCCCTGAAAGATGTCTCTTTTTTTGTCGCGGAAAAACTGGCCACCATAGACGGGGTGGAGCATACCCGTACGAACTTTCTGCTCAAGCGGTATAAACAGGCGGGAGATACATTCTCTGCTTCAGCGATCACGCATCGTTTGCCGATGATCATTTAATGGATGACCAGGAAAGAGCACAACTGATCCGGCAGGGAAACCGGGAATTTAACGCCGGCAATGTTCGGGTGGCTGCCCGTATTTTTGAATCCGTCGGGTACAAAGACGGTCTGATCCGGGTGGGGGACCACTTCTATGAAAAACAACAGCCACTCATTGCCTATGGATTTTACCGTAAAGGCGGAGAGACCAAAAAAATCCAAAGTCTCCAGTACAGCTTTGCTCTGGCACTGAAAATGTGGCTGATGGAGGATGAGACTCCCGCCGATGAAAAAACCACCGGGGCGGAAGCGAAATCACCGGAGAAAAGCCCACCCCCCAAATCCGGCGTGGTGGCTCCGCAACTGGGCAGAGACAAATACCGTAAAGATTAATTGCGGGTGATATCTTTCACTTTTTCCCGGACAGCGTCCGCATCATTCGGCAGGTCGATGGGCGGATTGGGATATGCGGAGAGAACTTCTTTCAGATTTTTTTCGTGATACTGGACTTTAAAGTCAATAAATTTCAACCCATTAGCAGTGGAAATGACCACCACGGATTCTTTTCCACCGATAGTTCCCGAAGAGCGGAGTTTCTGCAATGCCGCAAGTGCCACTCCCGTATGGGGATCTGCCAGAAGTCCAGTGGTGTCTGCCAGAGCCGCCGCATTGGACAGCTCCTCCTCTGTGACAGATTCCACCACCCCTTGGAAATTCTTCAGGGCTCGTTTGGCTTTTTCATAGGAAACGGGGTTCCCAATCTGGATGGCAGAGGCCAGGGTCTTCTGTGCTGCCACCGGCTCAAACGTCTCAAATCCGGATTGGTAGGAGCGGTATAGAGGATCTGCCTTGCGGGTCTGTGCCACGGCAATGCGGGGTCTTTTATCAATGAGTCCCATCTCCAGCATCATTTCAATGCCTCCAGCCAGGGCAGATACATTGCCCAGATTGCCGCCAGGGATGATAAACCAGTCCGGGACTTTCCACCGGAGCTGCTGGATGACTTCCATCCCCACCGTTTTCTGGCCTTCCACCCGCAGACTGTTCATGGAATTGGCCAGATATATTTCCTTATCTTTGGTCAGTTCCTGGACAATCCGCATACATCCGTCAAAGTCCGTGTCCAGAGCCAGAACATGGGCTCCATTGGCCACCGGCTGGATGAGCTGGGCAATGCTCACCTTATCCTTGGGCAGGAGGATGATAGCGGGAATTCCGGCATGGGCAGCATAAGCGGCCAGAGCGGCGGAGGTATCCCCGGTGGAGGCAGCAGCGACCGCCTTCACGGAAGAGCCATTTTTGATCATGGAATTTAATTGGCTCACCAGCACCGTCATGCCCAGATCCTTGAACGATCCGGTGTGGCTATTGCCACAGTTTTTTACGTGCAGTTCTCCGGTATCAAAGGCTTTATTCAGGCGGGCGGAGGAGAAAAGCGAAGTATAACCTTCTTCCAGAGAAATAATATCGGAAACAGGAAGTTCCGGCAGAACCCACTCCCGTTTGGACCAGATGCCGGAATTGTCTGGAAAATCTATCCCCCGGTAGCGGGCATCAAATGTATCCCGCCACTGGGCACCAGATTTTTCCTTCAGTGCATCCGTGTCATGGACCACCGCCAGAAGAGAATTACAGTGGGGACACCGGTAGATGACTTCATCCAGCCGGTATTCCCCTTCGCAACCATTTATGCAGGCAAAATGTGTTCTCATGCCTTCCTTTCAATTAAATCAAAAGTTCGGCAATCTGTACAGCATTCAGGGCAGCCCCTTTGAGGAGCTGGTCTCCTGCGACAAAAATATCCATGCCCTTATTGGGTTGGCTTATGTCATTGCGGATCCGTCCGACTAAGGTGTCAAACTGCTCGGTGGCTTCCAGTGGCATGGGGAAATAATTCTTCTCCCGGTCATCCACCAGACGCACATTGGGGAATGCCTCAAATATCTTGCGGGCTTCGTCCACGGTGGGCATTCTGTCTTTGAATTCAATATTGATGGATTCACTATGAGCACGCAGGACAGGCACGCGAACGCAGGTGGCGGTTATCTGGATATTCTCATCGTGCAGGATCTTGCGGGTCTCATTGACCATTTTGATTTCTTCCTGGTTATACCCATTGTCCTGCATTTTTGAATTATGGGAAAACAGATTGAATCCATAAGGGTAGGGCATGGCTTTGGGGGTGAAGGGTTTTCCATCCAGAAACGCACGCGTGCCGTCTTTGAGCTCTTCCATGGCTGCCCATCCCGCACCGCTGGCTGCCTGGTATGTGGAAACCACAATCCGCTTCACGGGATATTTCTGATGCAGAGGATAAACTCCCATCAGCATGATAATGGTGGAACAATTGGGATTGGCAATGACCCCATTATGCTTTTTTACATCTTCCGGATTGATTTCCGGTACCACAAGAGGCACATCAGAATCCATACGGAAAGCGGAAGAATTGTCCACCAGTACAGCCCCGGCGTCCACCACAAATTTCCTATATTCTTTGCTCACGGAACTGCCGGCGGAAAAAAGGGCAATATCCACATTTTTGAAGGAATTGGGTGTCATTTCCTGTACAACCACTTCCTGCCCTTTAAATTTTACCTTTTTCCCTGCACTGCGGGATGTGGCCAGCAGTCTGATTTCCTTAACCGGAAAGTTTCTTTTTTCCAGTACACTGATAAATTCTCTACCAACGGCACCGGTCGCACCGGCGATTGCAACAATTTTTTCTGCCATGGGGTATATTTTTTTTTGTCTCACATGACGTCCAGATAATTTCCGGTTAATTCTGCATTCATTTTATCATTTAGTGACGGTATTGGATTTTCCGGATGAAAAATTTGTTTACTGAAAAGAAGAAAAAAGGAATACCGCCGTATTATGGCAAAGAAAACAGAAAAAGCGGTGGTAATAATTAATCCTGCATCCGGAGCAGGGCGGGCATTGGAACGATGGAATTCTATTGAGAAAATAGTAATAGAGAAAAAATTAAGTTTTGATCTTCGGTTTACCAAAGCTGCTGGCCATGCCACTGAGCTGAGCCGGGAAGCGGTGAAAAACAAAGCCCCCATGGTGATTGCTGTGGGCGGTGATGGAACCATCAGCGAAATCGCGGCTGGATTTCTGGATGAAAAAGGTAATGTGATCCAGAAAAAGAAAACCACAGCCCTTGGGGTAATCGCTGCGGGCAGTGGTTCGGATTTAATCCGGACTCTGGGGATTCCCCGTGATCCGGAAAAAGCCATTGATATTATCCAGCAGGGAAACCGGAAAATTCTGGACATGGGAAAGATCTCGTATCCGGGGGAAGACGGAAAAAAAGTGATCCGTCCGTTCATCAATATTTCCGAGGTGGGCATTGGTGCGGAGGTGATTGAGCATTTGGAAAAACAGGGCAAAAGCCGGGGAGCCTGGTTTGAATACCAGTTGGCCACTTTCAAGGGTATCATAACCTATAAAAACCATGATTTGGATATTGTCTTGGATAATGATAAAAAAATATCCGGGAAATTCCTGGGGGTAATGGTGGCCAATGGAAAATATTACGGAAGCGGGATGAAAATTGCCCCAAACGCGGAACCGGATGACGGGCTTTTTGATGTGGTTACGCTGGGGGATATTTCCAAACTCCGGTTGATTCTGAACTCCCAGAAAGTGCGGGACGGATCCCACGCCAGTATGGAGGGAGTTCAAATGTACCGGGCAAAAAAAGTGAGCATATCATCGCAGCAGATGACAAATATGGAAATTGACGGGGAATTGATTGGTCATACTCCGGTGGAATTGGAGATTATCCCCGGGGCCATTCCTGTTCTGGTTCCGTAGCGTTATCTCTCAGAAACTCATCACAAAGGGGATGAATAAATGAAGCCAGCCGGCGGTGATCATCCCGGCCAGGATATTCATTAAAAATCCCCAGAAAAGCATCCGGGGGAGGGAAATATGCGGGATTCCCCCAAAGACAAGACCATTGACTCCTGTGGCGATGGGGGACATAAATGCCGATGTGGAGCCAAATGTGATGGCCAGCATGGAGATGAGTATGCTACCTCCCGGAGGCGGGGTGGCCGCAATGATGGCCAGTAGGGAAACCTGCACCACAGTGTTGCTGAGAACTTCGGTGGAAAAGGATGCCACCAGAACCAGTCCAGCCAGAAACCAGAAAGAATAGGAAAAATGGTTCAGACTTTTGAGAAATTCAAAAATCTTTTTATCCATACCGGAAAGAAAAAGAAAGAAGCCCACCACAAAAGCTATGCCCACATAGACCAGACCCTTCCAAGGTATTTCCCGGAACAGATCCAGAAACCCCAAATAAGGAATATTTTGACCCTTGATTTTAAATCCCCGGAAAAATAGCCAGTAATAAAACCAGAGGGAATATACCGCCGTGGCAATGACCGCAATAATATCTCCGGTAAAATAAAGCCAGGTGGATAATACAAAAGAACCGGCAAAATAATAGGCCATAAATACTAAACCGGTGTGGAAAAATGCCTTCCCCAGATGGTTCACCTTGACGGAGTCCGGGTGGCGGAATTCGGTGGGGGTATTATTGGCTTTATGAAACCGGATGAAAAGTGCCAGTAGGAAAATGGCCATCCCCAAGGAAAAAACAACCAGAGGGATTCCCCATGTGAGCCAGGGAAGGAACGATATCATTTCTTTTCCGGGAATTTTCCCAATTTCCACAAAACCGGCCAGAATACCGTTTGCCGGTGTGGATGTGATGGCCCCCACCCCGCCGATATTGGATCCCCAGATAACGGCAAGTGCAAAGAGAGTGGCCATGAATGAAGAATTCATTCCGTTTACCGGAAACTGCGTTTTCAGAAGGCGGTTGATGACAGGAATGGTCGCCAGTGCTGCAATAACATTAGGGATGAAGAACGATACCAGAGCGGAAAATACCAGCACATACACGGCACTCTTCAGAAGAGAACCCCGGCTTTTTCCGATGATCATCTGCGCACCGTAATCTGCCATTTTCCATCGAATGGCCAGTCGGGAGAGCAGATACCCGTTCACGAAGAAAAATACCAGTTGGATTTTGTCCATACCCATAGTCAAAGATAAAACTAACCCGGTGGAGAAAAACAAATATTTCCCGGATGGGAATTCCGCCATAAAGATTTTGGGTCATTATCGGTTTTTGGAAGCCACAAAAGATAATTTCTGATGCGGATTTTATACTTGAAAGTGCCTTTCTAACGAGATTTTGCAATCCCTGTCTGATTACATAAATTATCGATAATAATGCCGTTTCTTCTCAAAGCATCTGAAAATTCCAGCCAGTCACTGTCCACAGAATTAATGATGACCGCATCGCATTGACAGGCTCGGGATAAGGCAACAAACTTGCGGTCACTTCGATCAAAGTTTGCGAGATTTGAATCCTGGGGAAAATCAACATATTCCCCCCCATCGCTTTGCTTAATATTTATGATTCTACATTTTTGAGTACCATACTCGTGATTGTACAGGAATTTAAAGAACATATCGCCCACTCCGGGTTGACCAGAGTAATGGCAGTGCTTTTGGTATTCGTCCATTATTTCTCTATTCTCATCTAACAGTACAATTTCATCCTTCGTGGCGATTATTCTCTCCAGCCTGTTAATCGAATGCATTTCACATTCCAGGGAAGCCTGTTCAGAACGCCCATTGGCAACAACCAGAACATTCGTATCAATTATATTATTTGTCATTTTCTGCGATTTTTTGATTTAGAATAGCTTTGCGGGTTTCAGCGATCTCAGTGAACTCATCGCCAAAAAAGTTTTTTGGCCAGTTCTTTATTTCTCCGTATTCCGATAACTCAAGTTGTTCTAATTTTGAAACGCCATTGGGTTTTTCAATGAAAAAGAGTGAAATTTTTTCGGGTGCCAGCGTTTTTTCGGCGAGTCTCCTTTGTAATCTTCGCAGGAGATGTTCACTATGGCTCTCGACCACAACCTGAATTTTTCTCATTTCTACTGCACTGATAATCACGTCCGCCAGACCACTTTGAACGGACGGATGCAAATGGATCTCCGGCTGTTCCAAAAGCAGGATGGACCCTTCGGGAACATAGAAGAGTTGTACTAAAACGGGTAATACCTGTGAGATACCAAACCCTGCATCAGTGATTAATACGTAATCATTTGAACCAGAAGTTTTTACTTTAACGCGATAAATATTGGTTCCCTGGCTGATTGCTTCTACCTTAAAATCAACAATAAGAGATAATTCTTTAAGCCAGTGAGCTATGTATTCCGAAAAGATTTTTTTCTTCTTTCCGCGTCCAGTTCCTATAGATAGCTTCTGGTTTGCTGCATCTGCGGCGAGAATGGCATCGACAACTCTTTCTCCCCTTCTGCCCACACCGGTGGGTCTTGCCCCTCCCCAGATATATTGTCGCCTGGGGTAATCACGCAATGGACCCAAATGGTATATTTTATCGATGAGCTTTTCGTATTGCAATTCAATATCGGCAAGGAAGGACGCATTTTGAAAGTAGGTACGTGCCTGGTCAGGGAAAGCATAGGATTTCTGCGGTCCGGGAAGGCTCCATGGCCGTCCAGGATTGCGGATGAATGAAAAAGTCTTGTTTCCATCTCCCAAATAATCCAGCTTGTATTCTTCATTTTTTTCAATACGCATAGAAAAGATGTCCTTCTCCAGGCTGTATTGAATTTCTGTACATAAAATCTTTTTCTCTGATTCCTGTACTCTGGCTTTCAATGCAAAATCTTTTCCGTGGAACAAATTGTTTTCTCCTTCATCCGATGGATTAGTGATACTTACTTCTTCATCACTGGCCCAGTGTATTTCCCATGACAAAAAATCATCCTGGTTGGATTTGTGCTTTACTTCGGAAAAGGAACCGAGATTAACATATTTATCGGAATCACCAAAATCCAAGACAATACTTCTGTCTGTCGTTTCTTTGGTTTGCTTCAGAAGAAGCAGGAAATGAAGAATGGCACTTTTCCCCGAACTGTTGACGCCAAATAAGCCGGATATTGGAGCTAAATCCAGATCTAATTCAGCCCATGATTTGAAATTTCGTATTGAAATTTTTTGAATCATACGTCAATGGAGGAAATAAAACGCAGCTGTACATTCATTTTTTATGTGGATCATTTGTACTCCAGATCCAAAATGGCCTCCAAACCGTTTTATCCAAATAAAAAAAAAGTTGGCAGCGGGTTTTAAAGAATAAGATTGAATTATGCTAAAGAAAATTGAACCGAAGGATACAGAAATAAAAAAATTACTGGTTTATCCGGAGAACAAAACGAAATTCCGGGTGGAAGCTGCGGAAGATAAAAAAATATTTTCCGTCAAAATGTACCTGCAGGAATCCGTAAAGAAAAAATACCTGGAAGAACATCCTCATTTTGCCGCAAAAGCCATGGAAGAAATTTTTTCCACCGGGGCATTTCATCTGGGGTTGGGATTGGAGAAAGATCTGGATGCGGACAGGCTGGCGGAAGCCTTTACCCGGGTTTTTTCCCGCTTGAAGAATTACCAGGAAAAAATTCAGATCATTTTACCGGAGAAATTAACCTCAATTTTTTCTATCCCGGATATTGTGAACATCGCGATTACCTCCGCTGGGATGCAGACCTATTCTGTGGCTTTACTGAAAAGCCCACGGAAAGCGGACGCACAATCCGGGAAGGATGAGAAGGAGTCCAAAGAACCGGAGTCACGGTTAAAAGAGATTACATTTGTTGCGGGGAATAAAACGGAATGGAATAATGCCATAAATAATTTTTCCCCTCTGGTTCCCCATATCAATGGTATGCGGCAGGTGCAGGCATTGCCGGGGAATTATCTCACCCCCATGGTCATGGAAAAACGGGCACGGGAAATGGCCGCAAAATTTGGTCTGAAGATATCTGTCTATGGACAAAAAGATCTGGAGAAAATGCAGGCCGGTGGAATCCTGGCGGTTTCCCAGGGTTCGGAACGAGAGCCACGGATGATTGTACTGGAATATAATCCCGCGGGGGCATCCTCCACCCTGGCTCTGGTGGGGAAAGGGGTTACCTTTGATACTGGGGGAATATCCATTAAACCCTCATCTGATATGCATGAAATGAAATACGATATGTCCGGGGCGGCTCTGGCTTTACATGCCATTGCGGCCATTGCGGAGAAAAAACTGCCGCTTAAAGTGGTAGCTTCCCTGGGAATGGTGGAGAACATGCCGGATGGAGCTGCTTTCAAGCCCGGCGATGTGTACCATTCCTATAAAGGTCTCACCATTGAAGTCCAGAATACGGATGCAGAAGGTCGTCTGGTTTTGGGGGATCTTCTGGCATACACAGAGAAAAAATACAAACCAGATTATATGATTAATTTTGCCACGCTCACCGGGGCCATTGTGGTTGCCCTGGGGCCATACTACGCCGGGCTGTTTTCCAATTCCGATGAATGGAAAGATATGATTGTGGATGCCGCACGGGATACCCTGGAGCCGGTCTGGCCCATGCCCGTGGGCAGGCAGAACCGGGAGGAATTAAAATCGGACATTGCGGATTATAATAACATCGGTGGCTCGCGGTATGGGGGAAGCTCATCGGCGGCGGCGTTTTTATCCCTGTTCGTGGAAAAAACAACCCGGTGGGCACATCTGGATATTGCCGGAATTGGATTTGTGAAAAAAGGGTTTAATGTATATCCCAAAGGCGGTACTGGTTACGGCATCCGGCTGGTGACAAGGCTTGCGGAAATAATATCGGCCAAGGGAAAAAAATGACAAATCTTCCCAAAATTAATTTTGGGGTGATTGGCGGAACCGGGGTGTATGGCTTTGACGGTCTGGAAGTGGTGGAGAGCATCTTTCCGGACACCCCCTGGGGAAAGCCATCCGATGAGATCACAATCACCCGGTTTAAGGATGGGGGCAAAGAATTGTTCACTGCCTTTTTGCCCCGCCATGGCCGGGGACATTTTCTTTTGCCCACGGAGGTGCCAAGCAAAGCCAATATGGCCGCACTCAAAATGCTGGGGGTGGAAGATGTTCTGGCGTTTTCTTCTGTGGGTTCTCTTAAGGAAGAATTGAAACCCAACGATTTTGTGATTCCGGACCAGATTATTGACCGGACCCGCCACCGTCAGGAAACCTATTTTGGAGAGGGGGTGGTGGGACATGTTTCCTTTGGAGATCCGTTCTGCGGTGCCATGACCGGCATTTTGGAAGTGGCGTTGAAAAAAACCTCGATACCATGGCACAAAGGGGAAACCGCCGTCTGCATGGAGGGGCCTCCCTTTTCCACCCGTGCGGAATCCCGGCTTTATCGTTCCTGGGGTGCGGGAATTATCAATATGACTGTCCTTCCGGAAGCGAAACTGGCAAGGGAGCTGGAGATTTGCTACCAGATGGTGATGATGGTGACAGACTATGATTCCTGGCGGGAATCGGAAGGATCGGTGAGCGTGGATGAAGTCATGAAAGTGGTGAAAAGAAACAAGGAGCACGCGGATGTTCTGTTGCTGGAGGTATTAAAAATGATGACCCAGATGAGTCCTTTGAAGGCGGAAGAAAAAAACGCTGTTCGATTTGCGATCATGACTGCCCCGGAGAAACGGAATCCGGAAACAGTGAAAAAACTGGCCACGGTATTACCGGGGTATTTTTCCTAACGTGATTTCCTTTTTTCAGAAAACCGGTGAGTCCTTTATTTCCATGCTGGAAAATATCGGATCGTTTACCATTTTTACCGTAGCCACCATCCGATGGGTTTTTGCCCGTCCCTTTGATTACCGGGCTCTTGTCTATCAAATGAATGAAATTGGGGTGAAGTCCATTCCAGTGGGGGCGGTATCCACTTTTTTTGTGGGGATGGTGATGGCACTCCAGATGGGCGGGCCGATGGAAGAGCAGATACAGGGTATTTCCACGTACATGGGGGGCGGTATCTCCCTGGCCATGGTGCGGGAACTGGCACCGGTGCTCACGGCGGTGCTTCTGGCAGGACGGGTGGGCAGTTCCATCGCGGCGGAAGTGGGAACCATGAAGGTGACGGAACAGATTGACGCCCTGAGCACTCTGGCCACCAACCCCATCCATTATCTCTCCGTACCGCGTTTTCTGGCCGGGGTGATCAGTCTGCCCCTCATTTCTGTTTTGTCCATTGTTCTGGGGGTGATGGGCGGGGCGATTATTTCTTATATAAGTCTGGATATTCCGTTTGAGGTGTATTTTGATAATGCCCGTGGTCTGGTGCAGGTGCGGGATCTGATTTCCGGAATTACCAAAACAGTATTCTTTGGGGCGGAGATTTCCCTTATTTCCTGTTTCACCGGATTCCGGGCTAAAGGTGGTGCGGAGGGAGTGGGGCAGGCCACCATTGCCGCCGTGGTGAATTCTTTTATGGTGATCATCATCTCCGATTATTTTTTAACTTATATTTTTCAATTGTTTGGTATGTGATGGAACCGGTTATCTCCATAAAAAATGTGCACAAACGATTCGGCTCCAAGGTGGTTCTGGATGGAGTGTCCCTGGATATTTATCCGGGAGAGATTTTATATATCATTGGAAAATCCGGAACGGGCAAATCTGTCATGCTCAAAAACATCACCGGTCTGATGAAACCGGACAAGGGAGAGATCACCATCCAAGGTAAAAATATTCTGGAAATGGATGAAAAAGAATGGTCAGAACTTCGCAAGAAAATGGGGGTTTTATTCCAGATGGCCGCCCTTTTTGACAGCCTGAGTGTTTTTGACAACGTGGCCTTTACCTTAAAACGGTTTACGAATAAAAACATCGATGAGATACGGGAAATTGTCCGGGAGAAATTAAGACTGGTGGGTTTATCCGGAGTGGAAGAAATGCGGCCGGCATCCCTTTCCACCGGTATGCAGAAAAGAGTGGGGCTTGCGAGAGCCATTTCTCTGGATCCGGAAATTGTGCTTTACGATGAGCCCACCACGGGGGTGGATCCCATACTGGCCTCCGCTGTGGATGATATGATCAAAACCCTGAACGCAAAATTGAAAGTGACCAGCATTGTCATCAGCCATGATTTAAAATCAGTTTTCCGGACGGCACACCGGGTGGCCATGCTGTATAATGGTAGTTTTGTTCTGGTGGGAACTCCGGAGGAATTTCTAAATTCCCAGGATCCGGTGGTACGGCAGTTTGTGGAAGGCCGGGCTCATGGTCCCATGGAGATACTGTAAAGAAAAATGTCATAAACGGGAGAGAAAATGGAACATACAGGAAGAAATGCGGTAATTGTGGGGATATTCGTGGTGGTATCTACGGCCATTTTTATCATTATGCTGGCGGTTCTGGCCAAATGGCAGATGGGTCAGGAAGGTTTCAAAATTGATGTTCATTTTAAATTTTTGAATAATTTGACAGAAGGAGCTCCTGTGCGGATTTCTGGAGGTATTCCCGTGGGTTATGTGGAAAAAATATACCAGAAAGATTTAAAGACCTATGTGACTTTATATCTAAACGAGGAACTACGTAATAAAATTCCTAATCGGCCAGAAACCCAGTTTTCCATTTATACCACCGGTATGATGGGGCAGAAGTATATAAATATCAATATACCCATTGCGGAGAGCGGGGATCCCATGATCCAGCCGGGGGAAACCATTGAAGGGATCAATCCGCCTTCCGTGGACGAGATGATGATGGCTTTTTCCAGTTGGTTTGACGGGAAAAACGGCGGGCAGGTTCTGGCGGAAATCATGAAGGAAACCCAGATGTTTATCTCCAATCTAAACGCGATCATTGGGGAGAACAGGAGCGATATCCGCCTCACCATCAAAACTGCACGGGAATCTTTTGAAGAATTATCCGGCCAATTGAACAGCCTCATGACGAGGTTGAATATTGTTTCAGAAAATTTTTCCGATATATCCCGCCAGAATAAAAAAGACATCCAGTTTCTGATCACCAATCTTTCCGTGATTTCCCGGGATCTATCCATCATCACCCAGCGGATCAATACCGGTAGAGGTTCGGTGGGGAAATTTGTGAATGATGATGCCATTTACACAAATGTGAACGAGACCGTGGTCCATGCAAAAGAATTGTTCCAGTTGCTGAAGAAAAAGCCATATCTGATCATGTATAAGGAAGAATAAGGAAATGGAGGAACGCAGAGCGTCCCTTTGGGCGGGTACCGCTGTGGTATCTTCATTGGTATTATTGCTGGTTATTCTGAATGTATATGTGAACTGGAAATCCTCCTCCGATGGGTTTCTGATTCATTTAAAATTCAATTTTCTCAACGGGGTCACCATTGGCTCCCCGGTCAAATTATCCGGAGGCAGGAATATCGGCAAGGTCTATGATATGTACCAGAAAAATCTCCAGACTTTTCTGGTGCTCAAATTGGGAAATGAGATGCAGGGAAAAATTCCTGCCAATGACGATACCAAATTTGCCATTTTCTCTACCAGCCTTTTTGGGCAGAAATATATCAATCTGGAAATGAATCCTGCCCGCCCGGGTGAAAAAGTCTTGGGTCATAACGATGTTTTTACCGGCGTGGATCCTCCCTCTATCGACGCGATGCTCACATCCCTATCCTATTGGTTTGAGGGCAAGTCAGAAGAGGAGGTCATCGCGGGCATGCACGATAAAATGAATCTTCTGAGCGTGCTCTTTGCTTCCATGATGCAGGAAAACCGGGAGGATGTGAATTACATTGCCGGGGTACTGAAGGTATACTATGATAACTTGGGCCCCAAACTGAAAATCATTGAGACCCGTCTGGAAGAATCTTCCCAGGTGATTAAAGGGGTTTCCAGAGAAGATATGATGGCCATCTCCCGGAATATGGAGACCATCGTGGCCAATTATGATTCCATACAGGCCGCCGTCCGAATGCAGAAAGGATCCGCCGGAAAAATCCTGTCCGATAAAAAAATCAAAAAAAATATGAATGAAGCGGTCCGCTATTCCAAAGAATTTATCCAGTGCATCAATGAGCATCCCCTGGTGCTGGTGTATCGGGAATCCTGTCCGGAATAGTTCAATTTTATTACTTTTCCTTTCTGTTGTTTTTCCGATATTACCATTATGCTGACTGGTAAAACTTTTTGGGATGATACTGCATATATGCTGGAAAAAGCCATGGATGTGTCCGTTCTGCGCAGAAAGGTCATTGCGGATAATATAGCCAATGTGGATGTACCACATTTTAAGCGTAGTGAGGTCTCTTTTGAAGCACAGCTCCGTCGGGCATTGGATTCCCAGAAGGCCGTGGAAGAAAATGCCATACCCGCACGGGTAAACGATCCCCTGCATATTCCGTTTTTTAAAGGTATGGATTTGCATGATGTTGAGCCCAGAATGCACATGGACTATCTGTCCACGATGAGAAATGACGGCAACAATGTGGATATTGAACATGAAATTACAGAATCGGCCAAAAACCAGCTCCGCTATGAAGCCCTCACCAGTGTGTATAATGGAGAATTAAAAACACTGAATGTGGTGCTGAGGCCGGGGAATTAAAAATTAAAGGAAGATAAGCATGTTTGACGCCATCAATATAGCATCCACCGGATTAACAGCCCAGAGGCTGAAAATGGATGTGATATCCAATAATATTGCCAATGCCACCACCACCCGCTCCACGGAAGGGGATGGTCCCTACCGCCGGCGTCGGGTTATCATGCAGCCAGTGAATTTGCGTACCCGCTGGAAATCTCCGGTATATCCCCACGGAATCCGTCCCGGAGATGGTCAGGGTGTTCGGGTGGTGAAGGTGGAAAGAGATGAAAAAGAATTACGTCTGGTGTATGATCCCAGTCATCCGGATTCCATAAAAATCGGTCCCAAGAAAGGCTATGTGGAATATCCCAATGTGGACATTGTGACAGAGATGGTGGACATGATTTCCGCCTCCCGTGCCTATGAAGCCAATGTGCAGTTGATCCAGGGAGATAAAAGAATGTTCCAGGCAGCCCTGATGATTGGACGATAATGACGATAATGACGATAATTTTATAAAAAATAGTTGACGTTTTAAAAACAAGTAGAAAAAGGAGAAACCATGCAGATATCGTCATACATAAAGAGCGATTTGCTGTCGAACGCTGCCCTCAAAGGAGACATAATACCGGTGAAAACCACCCAGGACAAACATTATTCCGGCAAAGAAATTCGGGAGCCGGATAACAGTCTGGGGAGTTTTGCCGGGGCTTTGATGAAGGCAGTGGAAAAGGTTAACGATGACCAGATTCATTCCCAGGAACTCACCAGAAAAATGGTTGCGGATCCATCGTCTGTGAATATGCACAGTGTTATGATTTCACTGGAAAAAGCCAGGATGTCCATAACATTCGCAAAGACAGTCACGGATCTGGGAGTGAGAGCGTATAACCAGTTGGTAAATATGAGATAAAAGAATAAACACTGGAAATCGGGAAAGGGCGGGAACTTAAATATAAAAAAAGGAAAAAGGTATGCCCGATTTCAATACGATTTTAAAAAAGATTAAGGATGTTTTTGCCGGGTTAGATACAACCAAGAAGATTATATTGTTTTCGGTTTTGGGTGTATTTGTCGGAGCTTTGGTCCTGGTGGCCACTATGTCTGGCAGCGAATCCAAAGTGGTGCTGTATAAAAATCTGGAAACCAAGGATTTTGCAGCTATCACATCCAAATTAACAGAAATGAATTATCCCTTTTCCAGTTCGGGGACGCAGACCATCTACGTACCGCCAGAGAAAAAGGATGAAATTCTGATGTCTCTGGCACAGGAAAATTTAATTCCCCAAGGCATACCCGGATGGGAATTGTTTGATGAGGATAAATGGTCGGAGACCCAGTTTGAGAAAGACATAAAAAAAAGACGGGCCATTTCCGGTGCCCTTTCCCGAACCTTATCCACGCTGAAATCCGTGGACAATGCACAAGTGAGCATTGCGTTTCCGGAAAAGGAATTATTTGAAGATGATGTGGATCCGGTTACCGCGTCCGTTATTCTAACCTATGCTCCGGGCGTGGAATCATTAACCCGGAAGGAAATTAAAGGAATTGAAACTCTGGTAGCAAGGGCAGTTCCCGGATTGAAAAAGGAGAATGTTTCCATTGCCGGGCCGGATGGGGAAATTCTGAACGATTTTGATACCCAGTATGATCAGCTCCAGACAGAATTGAAAGAAGTCAATGAAAAGCTGAAAATCCAGGAAAGACAGCGGATAAAATTACTGCGGGATATTGATAAATCCCTTTCTTACAGCTTTGGATCCGGTTCCTATGGGACCCGCTATGATATTGTGCGTCTGGATGTGCAGATGCGCTGGGATAAGGAAGAGATTGAGAAAAAAGAAGTATCCCCCGTTACCATGATCCCGGATAATCCGGAGACACCATATTCGGAGTTGCAGGTGAAAGACTCCCTGGAAGTGTCCTCCAAAAAAACCACGGAGTCATTCAAAGGCCATGGTTTCACTCCGGAGGGTCCCACGGGAACAGAGCCCAACATTCCTCCCGGCTATAAAGACAAAGACTACCAGCGGGCAGAATACGATAAATCAGAAAACATACAGAATAATGAATTTAACCGCACCCTCAGGAAAATTAAAAAGCAACCCTGGGAAATTGACCAGATCAATATGGCCGTGATTTTGGATGGCAAATGGGTGGTCACCGGTGAAAACAAAGAGGGTACTGGATACGATAGAAAATACATCCCGGTGGATGATGAAGAACTCCGGAAAGTCGCTGATGTCCTGAAAAATGCCGTGGGATTCAGTGTGGCCAGGGGGGACTCGCTCTCTGTGAAACATATCCAGAAAGACCGCAGCAAGGATTTCGAGGCTGAGGACAAGGAACTGCGTCGGCAGAAAACTTTCCGCAAGATGCTGCTGGCTACGTTTATTACCCTGTTAGCTCTGGTTGTGGCCGTGGTGCTCTACCAGGTGATCAAAAAAGAGCTGGAAAGAAGAAGAAGACTGCGGGAAGAAGAATTGGCTGCCCAACAGCAGATGATGCGGGAAGCCGCTCTCCGTGCGATTGAAGATGAGGGTGTGGAAGTGGAGCTTTCTCTGGAAGAAAGAGCCAGAAAAGAAATGCTGGAAAACGCGATGAATCTGGCAAAGGAAAGACCGGAAGACGTGGCCCATCTGCTGCGAACCTGGCTTTCTGAAGAATAAGGGAGATATCTATGGCTGCAGGACAAAAATCAGAATTTTCCGGAAAACAGAAGGCTGCAATATTCCTTCTGGCCATTGGCAATGAGGTGGGTGCGGAAGTGATGAAAAAACTTTCCGAATCCGAAGTGGATACGCTCACCTATGAAATAGCCCGTCTGGACAAGGTAACTCCGGAGGACAAAGAAATGGTTCTGCAGGAATTCCAGGAGCTGATGATGGCCCAGGAATTCATAACTAAGGGAGGTATTGATCAGGCCAGGGCCATTCTGGAAAGAGCTTTGGGTACCCAAAAAGCCATTGATATTGTGAACCGCCTCACCAGCTCCCTGCAGGTGCGGCCATTTGATTTTGTACGCCGCCAGGATCCTTCCCAATTGTTAAACTTTATTCAGAATGAACATCCCCAGACCATTGCGTTGATATTATCCTATCTGGATCCTCCCAAATCGGCCTTGATTTTGTCCAGTCTTCCCCACCAGATCCAGGCCGATGTGTCCCGCCGCATTGCAAAAATGGACAGAACCTCGCCGGAGGTATTGAGAGAGGTGGAAAGGGTGCTGGAAAGAAAACTCTCCACTCTGTCCAATGAAGACTACACCTCTGCCGGTGGGGTGGAAGCGATTGTGGAAGTCCTCAATAACGTGGATCGCGGAACGGAGAAATCCATTATTGAAGCCTTGGAGGAAGAAGATCCGGAGCTGGCGGAAGAAATCAAAAAGAAAATGTTTGTGTTTGAAGATATTGTTCTTCTGGATGATAAAGCAATCCAGAAGACCCTCCGGGAACTGGACAACCAGGATCTGGCAAAAGCCCTGAAGGCCGTGGATACGGATGTGCAGGATAAGATATTCAAAAACATGTCCAAACGTGCCGCCTCTCTTCTCCGTGAGGATATGGAATTTATGGGGCCCATCCGCCTGAAGGATGTGGAGGAAGCCCAGCAGAAAATTGTGAACATTATCCGGAAACTGGAAGAAGAAGGGGAAATTGTGGTTGCCCGTGCCGGTGAGGATGAACTGGTTCAATAGTCTAATTATGAAAAAATCTGCCGATAATATAAAAAAAGAAAAGGGGGTAAAAATTGTCACGACTTCTGTTTAATCCTGAGAAAATATATAAAACAGAGGACTCCATTATTCTGGATCTTCCGGAACGTTATAAAAAATTTCAGCAGTTGGATGAATTGCAGGAATATGAGCTGGATTCAGAAGGAAATATCATTGAGCAGTACCAGGGGCCTTCCATTGAAGAAATTGAAGAAGAGCTGGAACGCTACAAAGAAGAAACTGAAAACCAGATTAAAGAGAACTACCGCCAGGCGGAACAAAAACAAAGCGACATCATCGAAGAGGGAAAAAATGAAGCCTTCCGCTTAATACAGGACGCGAAGGAACGAGCGAAAAGAGAAGAAGAAACCTCCCGCCTCCAGGCAGACCAGATTGTGGAAAGAGCCAAGCTGGAAGTGGAACGGATGGTGAAAGAAGCGGAAATGCGGGTGGCCGATATTGAGCATGAGGCCTACCAGAAAGGCTATAACGCCGGTAGAGAGATTGGATACCGGGAAGGCCAGGGGGAAGTCCGCAGGCTCATTGACCGTCTGGGAACCATCTTAGGAAATGCCATTGATGTCCGGGAACAGATTGTGAAAGAATCCGAAAAACTGATGGTGGAGATGATTTTGATGATCGCCAGAAAGGTGATTAAAGATGAAATCATTGAACGGAAGGAAGTTGTTCTCAATAACATCCGGGAAGCCCTCGGACGCATTAAAGAAAGAGACCGGATTGATATTCGGGTGAACTTTGCTGACCTGGAATTGACCACTGCTCATAAAGACGAAATTGTTAAAATGATGGAATCCCTCAGAAAAGTGAATATCTTTGAAGATTCCAGAGTGGATAGAGGCGGGGTTATTATTGAGACCGATGTGGGAGCCATTGACGCTCGTATATCCACCCAGCTTAAGGAAATTGAAACAGCAATCCGGGATGCTAAACCCATGTAATCCCGGGTTTTTTTATAATAAAATGAGACATAATATAGCAACAGCAATATGATAGAAAAAAAAATCATCACCAGTGTGGGTCCACTGGAAAAGTACAAAAGTATTATCCAGGATTCCGATCCCATCCGTTCGCTGGGAAGCGTGGATGAAATCATTGGGAATATTGTCATCGCCCAAGGGCCGGACACCCGGCTGGGAGATTTGTGTCATATTGAAAAAGTGGAAGATGAATCCTATGTGTTATCGGAAGTGGTTGGGTTCCGGGGATCCCGGGTGATGCTTTCTCCCCTGGACACCCTGGAAGGGGTTTATCCCGGCAGTAAGGTTTTGTCCCTGGGGACAGACGCCCGTATTTCCCTTTCGGAAGGGATCACCGGGCGGGTGATTGATGGTCTGGGACGTCCGCTGGATGGGAAGGGAAAAGTCACCGGAGAAAAATCCCGTTCTTTTTATGCAAAACCGCCCAATCCACTGAGCCGTCCTGTGATCCAACAACCGCTGGAAACCGGAATCCGGGCAATGGATGGCTTTCTGAGTATTGGCCAGGGACAGAGGATTGGGATTTTTGCCGGTTCCGGGGTGGGTAAAAGCACTTTAATGGGAATGATTGCCCGCAATGCCTCCGCCGATGTGAACGTGATTGCACTGATTGGGGAGCGGGGCAGAGAGGTGCGGGAATTTATTGAAAATGATCTGGGCGAAGAAGGACTGTCCAAATCGGTTGTGGTGGTGGCCAGCAGTAATGAAAGCCCCATGATTCGCATTCGGGCAGCGTATCTGGCAACCACAATAGCGGAGTTTTTCCGGGATAAGCAGAAGAATGTCATGCTGATGATGGACTCCCTGACCCGGCTGGCCATGGCCAAAAGAGAAGTGGGATTATCTGCCGGAGAGCCGGTGACCACCCGTGGATATACTCCTTCCGTGTTCTCCATGCTGCCGGAACTTTTGGAAAGGGCAGGCACATCGGAAAAAGGAAGCATCACCGGTATATACACCGTCCTGGTGGAAGCGGATGATATGAATGAACCCATCTCCGATGCGGTGCGGGGTATTCTGGACGGCCACGTGGTTCTTTCCCGGAAATTGGCCATTCGGGGTCAATACCCGGCCATTGATGTGGTGGAAAGCATCTCCCGTCTGATGCCTGCGGTAACCTCCCGGGATCACTATGCCCGGGCTGCCCGGGTGCGGGAGTATCTTTCTGAATACCGGCAGAATGAAGAAATTATCAATCTGGGTGCGTACATTGCCGGTTCCAATCCTGTTCTGGATGCCGGTATGCATATCTATCCGGAATTGTTGCAATTTTTGAAACAATCGGTGGATGAGTTTTCTGCATTTTCTGATACCGTGGGCCGGCTGAATGCGATCTCGGAAAAAGCGGCGTATTTCCAGACCAAGGGAAGGGCGGTTAGATAATGAAAAGGGCGGTTAGGTAATGAAGAAATTCCGCTTTGGCATGGAAGGTTTTCTGAAACTGAAAAAAATGGAAGAGGACAGGAAAGTGGGGGAACTGGCCGGGGTTATTGGCCGCATTGAAAGGGAGAGAAGTACCATCCGTTCATACCAGGACAAAGTGGCGTATTATCTTACCGATGAGAAGGCAAAGACGGTTCATAATCTGAATGATATGATTATGATTCGGGATTATCTGGGAGAGATGAATAAAAAAAGAAAAATTGCAGAAAGAAACATAAAAAATATGCAGACAGAGCTTCGGGAAAAACAAAAAGCCGCCGCAGATGCACGAAAAAACCGGCGGGTTATTGAAATTCTGAAAGAAAAAAAGTATTCGGAATATTTATACGATCTTTCCGTGGAGGAAGGAAAAAATCTGGATGAGTTTAATTCTTCCAGAAAAAATTATCTTTTTAATACAATCGAAAAAAACCATATTAAAAAAGAGGGGATCAATGCTGCCGATACTATGGGATAAAAAAAATGAGATTTGGATAGAAAAAAACAGTTTTTATAAAATTTCCTTTTTACGTGGAAAAATGGCCAGAATGATTAATGATCTGGATAAATTGGAGGAATACCTGAAGGCCACCCGGAAATTATATTTTAACCGGACGTATAATATAATGGAATCTGGTAAGTAATATGGGACAAACAAGAGTGGGTTTATTTCTGATAATAGCGATTCTATTTTTCAGTGGAGTCATCGTTTTTTTTCTGGATAAAGTGGGAGTGATGCAGGCAGCAGATTATCTCCCGTTTCTGGAAGAAAAAAATCCTCCCGTCATCAGTGATGAGAATTATCCCACAGAAGTGGAAAAAATGAAATTTCAAAAATGGGAAGAAAAGCTTCTGGAAAGAGAAGAAAATCTCATTAAGCAGGAAGAGGAATTAAAAAAGAATACAGATTCCGTAAAAGAGAAAGAAATCGAAATCAATGAAATGAAAAAAAGCATAGAGCAGGAAAGAAAAAAACTTGCTATGCTCACAAAAGACTGGAATGACAGGAAAAAGAAAATCCATGATATGGCAGAAAAAGTCTCCAATATGCCTCCGGAAAAAGCTAAAGAGATGATGGTCAATTGGACAGATTTTGATATCATAGAGGTGTTACGCCAGATGGATAAAAGTGCGGCGGACGCAGGCCGTCCATCCATCACTCCGTATTTATTGACGCTCTTTGACCCGGAAAGGCGAGCAGAAATTACCCGTAAAATGCTCCTCCCCCCGATGGAGGAAGAATCGTCAGAAGAAGAACCGTTTTAAATGAGCAAAGAAATAATCGCTGTGATGGGGGCGGGGGAGATGGGCCATGCCATTGGCCTTTTTTTTGCATTTTCCGGTCATCCGGTACGCCTTTTTGATATCCAGTCTCATGTTCTGGAAAATGCGAAAGAATCCATTGAAAAAAAATGGGAAGCTCTCAAAAGGAAAGTTCGCGTAGAGAAATCTGTCGATGATGTCCTGCCGATTGTTTATACAGAGAAGATAGAGGATGCCCTGCGTTCGGCTGATCTGGTGATTGAGGCCATTCCGGAAGTCCTGGAATGGAAAGCGGATCTTTTCCGGAGCATTGCCAACATTATTCCTTCCCATGCTATTCTGGCCAGTAATACTTCCTCTATATCCATGGAAACCCTCTCCGGATATGTGAAGACACCGGAAAAATTTCTGGGATTGCATTTTTTTAATCCGGCGGAAAAAATGAAGCTTGTGGAACTGATCCCTTCTTCCCATACCGCTTCCACCGTGATGGACGTTGCCCGGAACATTCTGGAAAATACGGGAAAAAAAGTACTATGGATCCGCAAAGACCGCCCCGGTTTTGCCGTGAACCGCATGATTGCTCCCACCCAGATACTAACCAACGCCATTCTGGAGGAAAAGTTAATTCTCCCGGAGGCCTTTGATGCCCATTTTACAAAACTGCCGGGGGTGCCCCCCTTCGAAATGCTGGATTATGTGGGGCTGGATACCGCTGTCCATACCATGGAATATTACCAGAAACATCTGGATCCGGCGTTTGCCCCCGGCGGGTATCTGACAGATAAAATTCAAAAACATGAGCTGGGCAGAAAAACCGGAGTCGGGATATACCGCTGGGAAGGAGATTCCCCCGTCAAGCTGGACGTATCCCCTGATCCGGATCTGGGAGTACGGCATGTAAAAGCAATCATGGTGAACGAGGCATATCGTCTGCTCAAAGAAGGTGTTCTTAATAGTGCGGAAGAGGTCGATTATGGTCTCCAGTATGGATTAAACAATCGTCCTTTGATGAAGGGAATCACCAGGGAAACCATACAAGAGATGATCCAGTCTCTGGAGTATCTGGCAGACCGGTTCCGTATAGAATATTTTCGTCCCGAAAAATCCTTGACAAATGGAATAGATCCTTGAAAATCCGGATATGAACTCCGGATTTTCAAGGATCTATTGGTGAGCCAGAACGTAAAACGCCATCGTGAGCGGCAAAAACTGCAAGAAATGATCGATTATTTTCCCATCACTGCCATTTTGGGTGCCCGGCAGGTGGGAAAATCCACTATGGCAAGAGAGCTGGACTGGAACCATTTCTTTGATATGGAAAATCCAGCGGATGCAAGACTTCTGGAAAACCCGCAGCTTGCCCTGGAAAATTTACAGGGGTTGATTGTCATCGATGAGGTACAGTGGGTTCAGAATTTATTCCCTTATTTGTGGTATCTGGTAGACCAGAAAAAGCAACAGAAATTTCTACTTTTGGGCAGTGCATCCGGAAATCTGATCAACCAAAGCTCTGAAAGCCTGGCCGGACGTATTGCTTACCTCACTTTATCCGGTTTTTCCCGGGAGGACTTAACTTCGGAGCAAAAAAAAATGCACTGGATACGGGGTGGGTTTCCATCTTCGCTTTTGGCTCCGGATGATGGCACCAGTTATCAATGGCGGGAAAATTACGTGAGAACATACCTTGAGAGAGATTTGCCCCAACTTGGGATACAGATTCCGGCTGGCACTCTCCGCCGTTTCTGGTTGATGTTGAGCCATTACCATGGTTCGGTGATTAATTATGCTGAGATTTCCCGGTCTTTGGGGATTAGCGATAAAATGATTCGATACTATCTGGATATCCTTTCTCAATCTTTTATGGTCAGGATAGTGGAACCCTGGTTTATCAATACATCAAAAAGAATTGTGAAATCTCCCAAAATATATCTTAGGGATTCCGGAATATTTCATTATCTGCAGTCCATTCATTCAAAAGAAAATTTGCTGGTGAATCCCAAACTGGGTGCATCCTGGGAAGGTTATGTTCTGGAGGAAGCGAGGAAAATTATCCAGCAGGAGGAAATTTTTTTCTGGGCAACCCACGCTGGGGCAGAGCTGGATATGTTCTGGCAATGGAAAGGTAGAAATTTTGGTCTGGAGGTGAAATTTGCGGACGCTCCTGGTATGACCAAATCCCTGCATTCCGCCATGGAGGATCTGAAACTGGATTTTTGCTGGATTGTTTATCCGGGAGAAAAGAGTTATCTTGTTCATGAAAAAGTAAAAGTATTGCCATTGGAGCAATTGGCACAGATTGCCACACCGGATTACTGAATCCTGCGTCCAAAGTGCTTGTCTGGCCGGGATTGATATGTAAAAATTTTTTTTGGGAAAGGAATTATATTCTTGACGATTGACCTTTTTATTTGAGTTGTGCTTAAGCATTTGCGTTTACGGGAAAAAGCAAACGGAAAAGAAGAACAAATAAAGGAGAACGGAATGAAAAAAGCATTTTTTAAACAGATTCTGGCTATGCTTGTTATCGGTTGTGTTGCCTCAATCTATGCCCAGGATGAAGCAGTGACAGACGATCCTCAGGCCATTGAAGCAGCGGAAGAATCAGCCAGTGATAACGTAACAGAGGATACAGGCAAGGGCGAAGACAGCCCCGCAGTTAAAAATGAAAACGGGGAAGAAGGTGCCTCCGCTGTTAAAGAAGGAGATTCCACCGCGAAGGAAGGGGACTCCGGCAAGGCAGAGAAGGATGCTGGCAGTGCAAAAGGCCAGAATATTTATTCTGATGGAAGAATAACCTATGCCACAACCGGTGCGAAGTTTTTACTGAAGGCAGAAGACAGTCTGTCCACATTAAAGCATATTGAGTATAAAATAGATGATAACAACTATCAGATTTATACTGAACCTTTCCAGCTTACCAGTGTAACCGAAGGGCGACACACCGTCACCTATCGGAGTATTGACAAAGTGGGGAATAAAGAACCGGACAACGTTTACTCCATCATTATTGATGACACTCCTCCGGAAATCATGGTAACGTACAAAGAAGGTTTTTTTCAGGGTGAAAAACAGCTTTATGCCGGATTGAATTCCAAGGCTGAGCTGAAAGCCACAGATAAATTTTCCGGTGTTAAAAACATTGAATATTCTCTGAACGGAGAAGAATCCAAAGTTTATTCCGAGATAATTACCTTTGATAAAGGTGGCCTGCAGAATGTTCAGTTCAAGGCCACAGACAATGTGGGTAATGTATCCCCTGAACAGAAATTTATCGTCTTTGTGGATGATAAAGGACCGGTGGTGGAAATCAAGCCTGTCCAAAAGCTGACAGTCATCAACGGAAAAAATTACTCTGTTAAGGAAAATTATTTTTCCATTGAAGCAAAAGATAACGATTCCGGCGTTGCCCAGATTCTGGTCAAAGTGGACGGAGATACTGAATTTCATCCCTATGCAACAAAAATAAATTTTGCTGAAGAAGGGGATCATAAGATTGAAGCGAAAGCAGTGGACAATGTGGGAAATGAATCCCAGGTTGTGGTACTGGAATTAACCGTGGATAACAATCCTCCCAAAACCATGTTGGAGCCAGTTTCTGAAGAGGGAACTTCTGAAGAACCCGCAGCCAAAGAAGACAAAAAAACAGAAAATACTGAAGATAAGAAACAAACAGAACCCGCCACCAAAGAAGAAAAGACTGAAGATAACAAAGAAACAGTACCCGCTCAGTAATTAATTCTTTCTCAATAAACGATCAGATAATTCTATCTGATCGTTTTCATTTTTTCTCTTAGGGATTTCCATGCCAGAAAACTTTCCAGTGTATATTTCCTGTCATTAAATAGATTATTATTATAAGCCACGGTCAGGTTTTCCCGGAATGTTTCCTGCAGGTACTGAAATATTTCGCCTGATTTTTCCAGATCTCCGGAGTAATAGTAATATATGGCCAATTCATTCATCACAGCCAGATCCTTATCAAAATCCGGAATATGTTTTTTGATATAGGCAATCGCAAAGTTATACTTTTTCAGAAAAAATATGGATCTGGCGGTGAGGATATGAACCGCATAATCCAAAAAATGCTCCGGGAGTGCTTTCCTGGCTAAAAGAAATTCCCTGTGTCTTTCCCGGGCGTTCAAAAAAACCAGGAGCATTTTCACTATCCGGGGCGGGGTTTTCTTTATGATTTCCCGGTATTCTTCTGATGAATGGGAGGATGATAATTGAAATTGTTTCTCAATATCTTTGATGATCATTTCATCAACTTCTTTATGCTTGTTCAATTTGGCTTGGGAAAAGTACAAATGGAGGGAGAAATACGGGATGCGGAGGATTAATTGCTGCAAATTGTAATGAGACCATTTCAGAAAAATATTTCTTTGGGATTCCTTTAAAGATGTAAACGTGGCTAAATGGAAAATTCCCCTGGGTGAATGCAGATAGCGAATTTTACCGTAATTTCCATAGAAAAAAATCTGCCGGATGTTAAAATCAGAAGAAAAGAGATTTATACCAGTAAAATGATGAAAACGGATTTTCGAAGCCGGGGTACCCAGGTACCGCAATGGTTCTGCCAGAAAAGACATAAATGAGGAAGCGGATGTCTCCGGAAATTTTTTTTGGGTTTCACGGATTATTCCGAGGAGGTCCATATCTGAAATCCGGTTTTTTTCCTGTATCCTTGCGAATATGCGGACTAATGAAAATTCTGTATCCGGTATTGTTCCCGCAGAGTAATCCTCCAGTGCCTGCATGGGAGTGGATATTGGGTGTTCCGGGGAAGGTCCAAAGATATCCGGAAGCAGATTCTGGAGATAGCACCGGAATGAAACCGGTATCTGCCGTATACTCCAGACTTCCATCAAACGAACAAAATTTTCTCTATAATTTACATAGGTAAAGAGAAAATAGGGTAGGAGAATTTTCCACAAATGGGTATCCTGGTATCCCCGCTTCCAGGCGACATAGATTCTTTCTATATCAGGGTTTTTCTGTGCAAAAGGAAAGTCTATATGAAGGATCTGGTTTTCCGTATCCGGGATCATCAGCGGAAAATACCGGATCCATATACCATGGGAGGAATATACTTTCCGGAGCAATTCCTGGAATTCCGGAAAAAAATCCAATGGTGGAGGATTGGCTTCCAGAATTGCTTCCGTAAAAACAGCGGTTTGGGGCGGTTCCGGCTGGCCTTTCTGTGGAGGGACTATCTCTGTTTTTTCATCAGTATTCTGAACTATCATTTGAACAATAAAATCTGTTTTTATCTCGGGCTCCGGCAGTAATTCTTTTTTTCCCGGGGGTATGGTTTTTTGGGTTGCGGTATTTTTTGGGGATGTGGATTTCTCTCCCGTTTTTTTTAGAAGAAAAATGAATGAGGTGGCAATGGCCATTATTCCCAGAATGGCAACAAGCACCAGATAGTCAATAGCATCCATAACCTGTTATTAATATCGGCATGAGAAAACCAAGACTTTTCCGGCCACGCTTTTTTTGTTGCCGACCTGAAACCGGCTTGGAGCGTATCTACAATGAAACATTTATTGAAAAATTACCCCCTGTTTGGTTTGGGGGACTGGAATGCTTTTTTTGCTTTGTTTCTGGATAATATTGTGAATATTGTCATCTTATCTACGATATTGATCGGCGGATTTGGATTTCCTGCGGATATTGTATTTAACCGGATGATTCCGGGTACGGCTCTGGGTGTTTTTGTGGGCGATATTATTTACTCCATTATGGCTATTCGCCTGGCTCATCAAACCGGCAGGAAAGATATCACCGCCATGCCCCTGGGACTGGATACTCCATCGACCATTGGAGTGGCAGTGACCATTCTGGGTCCTTCTTTTCTCGTATTCCAGGGGAAGTATGATGTGCATACGGCCGCTCTTTATGCCTGGTATACGGGAATGGGGGTGATGATCTGGATGTCCATAGTGAAGGCCATTACCTCCTTCCTGGGTTCGTCCATCCAGAGGATTATACCCACCGCCAGCCTTTTGGGTTCTCTGGCCGGGGTGGGAATTGTCTGGTTGGCTGCAAATCATTTCATTGACGTGATGAATATGCCGGTGGTGGGACTCATCTCTCTGGGTTTGGTGATCTTCACTCTGGTAGCGGGCTACCAGCTCCCCAGTAAATTCCCCGGTGCCGCCGCAGGTGTTCTGGTGGGAACCGCTCTGTTTTATCTCTTTGCCTGGATGGATATCTTTGGAGCCCGTGCCCATGTGATCAGCGAATTATCTGTGAATATCTCCTGGCCGATGGTGTATCCGGAAGCGTTTTCCCAGTTTTTGGGGACATCCCTGGATTATCTGGCGGTGGGCGTGCCGTTCGGACTGCTGACCATCATCGGTGGAATCAATGTGACCGAAGGAGCACGGCTGGCCGGTGATTCCTATAAGACCAGAGATATCCTGCTTACGGAAGCATTGGCCACCTTTATAGCCGGAATTTTTGGGGGAGTCAGCCAGACCACACCCTACATTGGTCACTCTGCCTATAAAAAAATGGGTGCCCGGGCCGGATATACCCTCCTGACCGGAATATTAATTGGCATTGGCGGATACATGGGCTGGTTAGGGATGCTGGTGCAGTTGATTCCCAAGGCCGCCGTTGCTCCCATATTGGTATTTATCGGTTTTGAAATTATGGTGCTGGCATACTCCATGACCCCGGCCAGACATGCCATGGCCATCAACTTTGCCCTTCTGCCCAGTATTCTGAACTTTGGTTATATAAAAGTGAAAATCCTGCTGGAACATGTATTGCGATTGCAAGATCAATTGGGGCAGATGGCAAAGGATTCTTCCCCAGCCATGAAAGCCGCCATCGCCGGTTTAATACCGCTGGGTGTCCAGGCGGAATATCCCTTTCTGGAAGCTCTGGGGCAGGGTTATGTGCTGACGGCCATGGTATGGGGTGCGGTGGTGGCCTTCCTGATAGATGGAAGAATCAAAAGCAGTGTGGCGGTCCTTTTTGCAGCCGGGGTCATGTCCTTTTTTGGGGTGATCCATTCTGCCACCCCATCTGGAGAAATTTATCTTCCGTGGAATCTGAATCCGGCCATTACCATTCCCTATGATTTCGCCGTTGCCTATATCAGTCTAGGGGGTTTCATTTATTTTGCCTCCTTTTTCAGCCAGAAAAATTCCCATGCGGATTCTGTCTGATATTTCTGAATTCCCCGGCAATTGGGAAAAAACCATTGTCACCCTGGGGGATTTTGACGGCATCCACAAGGGGCACCAAAAGTTAATATTCCGGGCAGTGGATGCCGGTAGGGAAAAGGGTCTTCCGGTTGTGTTGATGACCTATGATCCTTCCCCCAAAAAAATATTGAAAAAGCTGAAATTTGACAATGTGATATACACCAAGCAGGAAAAGATTATCCTGTTGCAGAAATATCCGCTGGATCTGGTCTATTTTTTCCCGTTTGAGGAGAGTACCCTGGAGCTTTCCGCCGATGATTTTTTACGCGATATTATCCTGGGGCAACTGAAGGCAGATACCGTGATCATTGGTTATGACCACCATTTTGGGAAAAAGCGGGAAGGTAACTATGAATTTCTGCAGAATAAATCCGGGGAATTATCCTTCCATGTGGAAAGGGTGGAGGAATACTATGAAAGCGATATCCGGTATTCCAGCAGCCTTGTCCGGGATGCCCTGAAAAGTGGAGATGTGGGAAAAGCCAATGGTTTGCTGGGTCACGCATTTTTTCTGTTTTCCACCGTAATCCGGGGATACCAGAGAGGGACAATTATGAACATAAAAACAGCAAACCTCCATATCCCTCCGGATAAAATGATCCCCGGAGACGGAGTGTACTTTGGTGTTGTCCGATACGGAGGAGAAATATTAAAATGTCTCATCAACATAGGAAAAAATCCCACCTTTGGGAATGATGCAAGATCTCTGGAAGTCCACATCCTGAATTTTAATAGAAATATATATGGGGAATCTGTTGTGGTATATTTTCTGGAAAGAATACGGGAGGAAATCTCTTTTCCATCCATGGATGCACTGAAAGAGCAGATTCTCAAAGATATGGAAAACGCCAGAAACAGAAATGTGGAAAACTATCTGATTATTTAATTTCAATAACCGTAGCAATACCGGCAGGTTTTCCCTGGTTTTTTTGCTGGAATGCAGAAAGGAGAAACGATAGAATTCCTTTTGCATTGTTCGCTTTTTCCTCCGGTATCTGTATTTCCCGGATAAACTGATCCCGGCTCCATCCATACTGCGGAAGGATTTGGGATGAAAGCAGAATGATAAAACTTTTTTGTGGAAGGGAATAGGATTGAATTTGTTCACCACCGGATAATGAGGTGAGTTTTCCGTTTCCTTCCCACAAGAAGAGGGAAAATATATCTTTTGCGATTAATCTGAGTTTTCTGTTTTCAATTTCCAGAATAGTGGAGGTGATGCTCTCCTTGGTTTCCGGGGAGGATATTTCCTTTTTCATTCTGGCTACCAGGCTTTCCAAAGAGGGGTTATGAACGGCTAAGGTACGGAAGCGTTCCTGCAGACGGACTTTATGAAATGCGTCGTCAATGGATTGGACCCGGGATGAGCCTGCGAGAAAAAACAATTTGTTATTAATTTCAATCGACGATAAAAACGCTTCCTCCTCCGGTGCCGGATTTCTGGGGAAACTGGATATTTCATAGTTTTTCATCTTATAAAAAGGATATTGGAATAACGTGTGGTTCAGATTTTCTTTGTATTCCACATTTTCTGGTGCGGTCATGAGGGGGACACTGCTTTCCGTAACGGTTTTGGAAACGGCGATGGGTGATGTCACCGGAGTATCTTCCCTGAGGATGAGAATATCATCCACCTCATGCTGGATACCAAATGTGAGAATGTATGCGATCAGGGTAAACATCACGGTAAGCAGACTGAGCGAAAGATAAATCCCGATTTTATATTTAATCCCGGCATCGTACTGGATTGCGTTTTCAATGACAATGAGATATCCATTCCGGAAACGGTATGCTATATGAATTTGTCCGGATTTATTTTCCGAGTAGTGGCTTGATTTACCGGATAAAAGCTTGTTATAATGGCGATATTTCTCTGCTATCAGTTCAAAATCTTTAATAAATTCCATTCCGGTGTTTTCAATCATTTTCTGGACTGCTTCTGAATTATGATAGATTATCTGGTGATCCGGATTCCAGAATAGGATGGTGCCGGATTGCGAGGATGGAAATTCCATTCCCAGAGGGATAATGAAATCCACCATTGTTTTTTGATTTTTTATGTCTCCGGATAACCGGTCAATATATCGGAGACTGGAAAGGGTTTTTTGTATGCAACTTCTTTCCCATGATTTATTATAGGACTGATGCAATAAATAACCCAGAATTGCGGAAATTGCCATTCCCACAAAGAAAATAGCAAGAGGTACTCTGAAATAAAAAGGTATTCCGGAAAAAAAACTCAGCTTTTGTTTCAGACTCATAGATTATAAATTAATATCGACAATATGATTCAAAATTGCAACAAGAATTTATTCCCATCATGGAAGTTTATAAAACAATCATTCGTGCAGCCAGACAATTTCTGATTCACAGGAAAACAGTTATCATTGGCTTTATTTTTCTGCTTTTACTATTTTTTAATACTGGTCTCTATGTTCTGATTCATGGCTTGAAAATGGATTTGAACAAGGATATGAATTCTCTGCTAAATGAATATGGAATTCTGGTGGATATTTCTACTGTCCGAACTTCCTTTATTCCTTACCCTCATTTATACATCGATAAATACTATATGAATGTGGATAATGACACTTTTTTAACATTTCAGAAAATAAAAATCGATGTAGATTTATGGCAATTAATCTTCAAACAGAAATTAATGGTGAAGAATATTTATGTGGGGTATACGAACATACGGGTCAAAGGAAAAAGCCATGAAAAATTAATGAGGGAGTCCATAGCGGCATTAAAAAAAGGGTTCTTTATTGAAAAAGCAAAGGTAGATTTCATACTCAGCCGAATTCAGCATTATATCCACATTATACCCCACCAGTTTGACTATACGGAGTCACTCTTTGCTGCCCAGGTGGATATTGTTTTAGAGGGTTTGGACACGGAATTTCCTTTCATCGTTGCCCGGCAGGTTATCCTGAAAAACAAAGATCCGCATTTGCTCACCGTGTCCGTCATCGCCACATTGCAACAATGGTTGCATGCAAATGTTAATGTTGAAATCTGGAAAAACCCGGATGATCCGGATAACTGGATCCAGAAAATTCATGTTTTCCAGAATGGGCATTTGGAGCTGGATCATCTCAACACAGGATTTCCGGGATTGTTTTATCAATACACCGGAAATATCCGGTATTTCCATTCCATGTCTTTTGGGTTTCCACTGAAAGAAATCAAGCATTATGGAAATGTGTTTGTGGATAATCTGGAAATACGCAATGCTTATGAAACTCTCTTCCGAATACAGCCATCCGATTCTGCAAGAGTGAATTTTGGCGGAAGGGCGGATGCCTCCGGATTATCCTTAAAAAATATTACCATTTATCTGAATCATGAGCCCATTGTTGCAGAGATGGATTGGAATTATGCCTCCTTTCAAATGAATTTTTTCTTTCAGGATGCGGCAATTCCCTATGCACAGATCAATCGGATGGCCCCTTCCACAAAAATTCCGGGAATTCTTTTATATCATCCCAGCCATATTATCCTGAAAAAAGTAAATATCCACCCGTGGAAAGAGGATGTACGGGCAGAGTTCTATCTGGATTTGAATGTCCACCCAATATCCCTGTCCATGCCGGCTAGGTTATCTGGTAATTTTTATTTGAATAATTCAACTATTTTTTCAAGGCAGGTGACAATTAACGGTCTGGATACAAAGGTCAATATAACCGGTTTCAGGTATTCCGGAGATAGCATACAATTTCATGTGGCCGGAAGTCTTTCTTCCTTGTGGTTTTTTGAGCATTCTCATGGAAATATTTATCTTTATGGTGATATTCATTGTTCGGGGTTGAATCATCTTTTGCGGTGTGAAGACAAAATGATCCGGGCGGCCGGGGAAGGAATCCGTGTGCCTTCCGGTACCGCTTCCCGTTTTTTCCGATTAGTGAGTATGGATATTTTTTCTTACTGGAAAAGCCTGAAACCCACCAGCGAGATTGTAATTCATTCCTTGGACATCCAGGGCCGGCTGTCCGGAGACCGGTTTGTTGTCCAGAATTCTCTCATTGACTCTGATGTTGGATATTTCCGTATTGAGGGGTATTTCCCATTGAGCGGAGAAGATGCCAGAATGAAAGCCAGATTTCAGCCTATGAATATGGATAAAATTGTCATGAAAATACCGCTTATTGGTTCTCCCATGGAGAAAGCATTATCGTATACATCGGAAATCATCATCTATATGCGGAGAACCAATAAGGAATGGATTGTAGAGAAGTTTTTTCTGGGTAAAGGCATGGAAAAATTTGGAAACAATAATTTTAAAGACGGGAAATAAAAGATTCTAATTGTTCGATGTGTTTTTCATTCCGGAGCTGGATATTATGGATTTCCCTGACAATGTGTATTGCCTCCGAAGACAACTTGGATTCTTTTTTATGATCCAGTTGATTCAGAATTTTTTCTATGGGATTCTCCTCCAATCCGGGTTTCCCGGTGGATAGCTGGTTCCGGAGCAATTCTTTAAAATTTTCCAGTTTCCTGATGTTTTCCATTTATTTTTCTTGTTATTTTCTGTCCTGTTATTAATTCGGCATTATGAGCAGAATTCATGACAGGATTTCCGGAATAATCCCCGCACTAAAAATACGTGGCAAACTGGTTATTTTTACCTCGCTTTTCATTGGGGTATCCGCAACAGCCCTTCTGTATTTTTTTATACAGTATGCCAACCAGAATATTAACCGTAACAATGAAATATCGTCGGATCTTATTTATGAGAGCGTGAAGAATACCGTGGAAAACTACTTCACCCGTAAATATCTTCTGGAGTATTCCCAGAAGAAAAGTGCTCTTCCTGGAAAAAGGAGGAATCTGGCCAATGAGACCCGCCTGAAAAAAGAGGTGGATGATGCCCTTCTGGCATTGAATGGTCTTTTTCTACGAAATCCTTATGATTTCCAGTTGATCATTTATGACAATAAAGAGTATGTCCGGTACCATTCTCACAGTGAATTCCGAAAGCTCCTCTATGGTTATAAGAACCCATTTTATTATTCCGATGAATTTAAACAATCAGATTATTATAAAATTAATAAAAAAAATCCGGTCGCCCGTATTATAGAAAAGCATTCCGTTATGGATACAAATATTCACAAGAAAGAAATGGCCACTCTTCAGGAAAAAACCCAGTCTTCCATGGCATTTTTTATCCCCGTGTACGCATCTCTGGAGGATCGTTTCGACCAGAGAAATCCACACCGGATTGTAACATTAAAAGAAAGAGCCCTGACCTTGATGGAAAATTTCAGGAACCATCTTTCCTGGAAAACCCGAAAGGATTGGGAGGCCAATGAAGCGGAATATGATACCATAATGAAATCCTTGGACGTATTTGTACAATCCTGGGAGAAAGAAAAAAACGAAAAAAACAGAGGGAAGAAAATAACCTTTCAGGAGAGATATTTTCGGCAGGATCCGGAAATGTACCGGAAGTATATCCGCCTGTATGATTTGGTTGGAAAACAGAAACAATTATGGAATACGGCCAACGAAGAAATACTGGATTATTACCGACAAAAAAAAGAAAAAATTCAGTACCGGATTCTTCATTCCAAAAATTCGTTGGAACGGGCATCGTTGGAATATGAACTTTTGGGTCCGTATACGTTTGATAAACGTACCTATGAATATGCCTATATGCGGAGTGCTCTGGATTATGTATCCGTACAAGACCCATCAGATGTGGATACTTTATGGAAGTATACCGTGAAATATAATAATTCCCTTTTTCATGACCAGACAAAAATCCGCTCTGAAGTGCTTTCCCGTTCGCTGATGGGGGTAGTGGAAATCCGCTTGTTCCTTTATGATCCGCTCATCTTTAAAGATAAAAGTATTAACAAAATTATTGACTCCGGGGTTGCCGTGGTTCTGCGGGGGTTGTTCATAGTTTTTCTTCTGGCTACTGTCTTTGTGAGGGATATTAAGAATCTGGCCCGGACTTCCATGAGAGTGAAAGAGGGGGATTTAACCGCCCGTTTCGTGGTAAACACACGGGATGAACTTTCCGAGCTTGCGGATTCTTTCAACGTGATGGTCTCCGGGATGCGGGAAAAAGAAGAATTGCGTCATGAAATGATAACGGGAAAAATCATCCAGGAAAAACTTTTGCCCGCCTCCGACCAGTTGACCAAGGAGAACAGAATTGTATTTTCTTATCGCTACTATCCCATGTTGGGCATTGGCGGGGATTATATTGACTATTTATACAGAAGCGAGGAAAGCGTAATTATCCTGAATGGGGATGTTTCCAGCCATGGGGTCAGTGCCGGGCTGGTGATGACCATGGTCCGTACCATCATCCATATTATGGCACAAAAGGGCACCCCGCTGGAAGACATTGCCAGGGAAATTAACAAGATTGTGCACCGGGATACTCCCTCCAATATGTTCATCACCCTGTTCCTGGCCGATTTTAATCCCAAGACAAAAAAGATGGATTATATTTCCTGTGGACATAATATTCCGTTTCTGCTGCGGCCTGCCGGTGTGGAAAGACTTCCCGCCGGGGGTATGGCTCTGGGAGCACTGCCTCCCCTGATTTATGACAAGAGCGTAAAGAAACTATCCGTGGATATGAAGGATGGGGATATTCTGGTGCAGTATACGGATGGCTTAACAGAGGCAACAAATCCTGATGGGAAAATGTATGAGGACAATCGGCTGGAGAAAATTCTGCAAAAAATCCGGGAAAAAGGAATCTACGATCCGGAAAGAATTCTGGATCTCATCTCTGCCGATCTGAAGCAATATTCCGGGAAAAATCTGGATAAAGATGGATTCAGTGAGCTAGACGACGATGTGGCCCTGATAGTATTCAAGGTGATCCATTAGAGAAAATTTCCCGGGGCCGGGAACCAATTTGGGCACCAATAAGACCCCGGGCTTCTAGGGCTTCTATGATCCGGGCGGCACGGTTATACCCAATCCGGAATCGCCTTTGGAGGGAGCTGGCGGAAGCTTTCTGGGTTTCCTTGATAAATTGCCAGGATTTTTCCAGCAATTCTTCTTCCTCTGCGTTCAATTCCCCGGAGTTGCTTTTGGGATCATCCAAGCGGATATACACCGGCTTACCATAAGTCATGGCCTTCTTTACCACGTTTTCCACCTCTGCATCTTCCACCAGAGGAGCCTGTGCCCGGATTAACTGGGATTTGGCCGGATGCTTGAACAGGAGATCTCCCTGACCCAGGAGTGCTTCTGCCCCGTTGGAATCCAGAATGGTGCGGGAATCCGTTTTCTGTGCCACCTGCAGGGCAATCCGGGCCGGGAAATTCGCTTTAATGATGCCGGTGATCACATCCACGGAAGGTCTCTGGGTGGCAAGAATCAGATGGATGCCCACCGCTCTGGCTTTCTGGGAAAGGCGGACGATGCTGTCCTGGACTTCTTTCCCGGCCATCATCATGAGATCCCCCAGCTCATCAATCAGGATGATGATATACGGCATGGGGGGAATTTTTCTGTGGGTGTTTTTTATTTTTTCATTGAACGCCCGGATATCCCTTACCTTTAATTCCAGAAGATCTTCATAGCGGCGCTCCATTTCTTCCACTGCCCAGTTCAAGGCCAGGATTGCTTTCTGGTGATCGGTGATGACGGGATGCAAGAGGTGGGGTATGTCATTGTAATGAGAGAGTTCCACCAGCTTGGGATCTACCATCAGAAAACGAATATAATCCGGCCCCATGTTCAGGATAAAATTGGTGATGATGGAATTTACGGTTACGGATTTCCCCGAACCGGTTGCTCCGGCAATTAACAGGTGAGGCATTTTACTCAAATCAAAACTCACCGGGTTTCCCGCAATGTCTTTCCCAAGCGGAACCGGTAAATTCATTTCGTTTTCATAGAAAGTTTTATCATTCAATAAGTCCCCCAGAGTTACCGGCATTCTGTTTTTATGGGGAATTTCAATGCCCACGGTGGCTCTACCCGGTATGGGGGCTTCAATCCGGACGCTGATGGCTTCCATGGCCATGGCAATGTCATCGGTCAGACCCAGAACCCGGGAGACTTTGATACCGGGTTCCAGTTTGATTTCATAGCGGGTGATGATGGGTCCATCCTGGATACCCACCACTTTCCCCACAATCGAAAATTGAGCCAGAGAGTCTTCCAATTTCTGGATGATTTTTTCCGTTTCTTTATGGTCTCTCATAAAACGGTTTTGTTTCTGGATTTTCAGAATCTGAAATGGTATTTCATACTGGCGGTTGACGTGGATGACCGGCGTAATGGAAGCCATATCGGAAGTATCTCCAGGAAAAGAGACAATCTTTTTCTGTGGTATAACTTCCTCTGGATCCGGGGATAAATCTTTTTCCAGTTCCTGAATGGATTCTTTGGTCAGCAGGGGTATTTCCCTGGGTTCTATGATTGTCTGCTCCGGGGATTCGGTATCTTCCGGGAAAGGGTCATTATCCATCCGGATGTCTTCATCGACCGGATTTTTTTCTTCCCTCTCTTCCCACTGTTCCGAATCCTCCTGGATTTCCGTGATTCTGTCCGCAGAGGGGCTCTCCCAATACGGCTCCCCTGCCTGCAAAGTACCATTTTCCGGAAAATATTCCTCTTCCTGTATGGATTCTTCTTTTGGGAAATATACACTATCCGCAGAGTGGTTTTCAAATACACCGGGAAAGCCAAAGTAAAAAATATTCGATGAGGATTTTACTGCGGAGGATTGATTTTCATTATCGGCGGGCTTTATTTCATATATTTTAGTTTCAGGAGAGTGCAGGGATAATCCACTTTTTCCACCCAGGAACTTTCTGGTCTTTTGTGGTAAGTCAAAAGAAATATCCGCATAATTGCGGGATATCCAGGGAATTTTACCCCCGGCTTCTCCGGAAATTTCTTTTTTTTCCAGCCATTTCATAAATAGACAAATAGTATCCACAATCCCAGAAGAAGGGTATAAAAACCAAAAGGATAGATAATCATTTTTTTGCCCATCCATAGCAGAACCCGGATGGAAAACATTCCGGCCAGAAAAGAGCTTCCCATCCCTATGATGAGATAATCCCACTGGACCTTCATTGCAGATAGATGACTCATCTCCAGAAGATTGGCAGCGATGAGAACGGGAATGGAAAGAAAAAAGCTGTAACGGATAGCTTCTTCTCCTTTCAATTTCATGATTAATCCGGAGGCAATGGTGGAACCGGAACGGGAAATGCCGGGGAATACAGCGAAAATCTGGAAAAGGCCAATGATCAGAAGCGATGGGATTTTCATGTCCTCAATATTTTGGGAATTTCTTTCCGAGTTTTTTTTCACAATGATCAAATCCGTCACAGAAAGAAAAATACCGTTCACTATAAAGAAAAAGGCAATGAAGTAAAGGGAATTTGCGGATTGTTCCACAAAGTCTTTATAAAAAGGTACAGCCAAAACGGGTAGGGTTCCCCAAAAAACACTCATGGAAATTTTAAATCGTTTTTCCCCAAAGTCTTTCTGCTTTAAGGAAGAAAAAAATCCCAGAATTAATTCCAGAATATCTTTACGCCAGTATACAAGTACGGCAATCAGTGTGCCAAAATGCAGAAAGATATTAAATTGCAACAGAGTGAAATTCTTTTCCAATTCCATAGTCTGGGTCTTGAAAAATTCCAGATTCTGAAAAAAGGCCAGATGGCCACTGCTGGAGATCGGCAAAAATTCGGTGAGTCCCTGGATAATCCCCAGGAAAATGATGAACCAGTAAATTCCCATAATATAATATCGGAACGTTGGAGGGGAAAATTAGAAAGGTTTTACGCGATGCGGATTTTTACTGCCAGAGCATTTTTCCCATAGGAATAGATTTTTCCGTCAAATCCAGCCAGAAATTCTTCCGCACCGGCATATTCCTTCTTTTTGTGGGGTATTTGCAGGATCATCAATGCCGATTGGGAAGGATATGCAGAGAGAATTCTGGAAAACCCATCCACCAACTGAGCATAATGCTCCGGGTTTTTTTCCGCAAAGGAATACGGTGGATCGGCAAAAAATACCAGGGTTTTATCGCCGGTAATTTCCGGGGGAGCATTTTCCAGGAACCGGGATAAAAATTCCACGGCTTTGGTTTTAAGTAAACTACTGTTTTTTTCTCCGGGCAATGAACCCAGTATTTCCCGGATTTGAAGAAAGCGTCTTTTTTCCGGTTCCAGAAACCAGACATGGTGGAATCCACGGGAAAGGGCTTCCAGTCCCATCTGCCCGGAGCCGGAATATAGATCAAAAAATACATTCCGGGAAGCCCGGGGGGAGGCATTGGAGATGATCTGGAAGACAGCTTCTTTCATTACCGCCGGGGTCGCGGCGTTATGGCCGTGCACCTCCGCCGGAAGGGGAATGAGCCGTCCTTTTAGGCTTCCCTGGGATATCCGTATTCCTTTAAGCTTCACGGGAGGAATTGGAGTCAATCTGGTATTTTTTCAGGCGGTCGTACAGGGTTTTTCTGGAAATCCCCAGAATTCTTGCCGTCTGGGATATGTTGTTCTGATTTTGCTGGAGCACTTCCTGGATATAATTTTTTTCCAAGGTAAAAAGCGATGTTTTTTCCTGGTTCTTTTCGCTTTCCGGAGTCATGGTTTTGTTTTTTAACTGGATGATGCATTTTTCCACAAGCGGATTCTTCAGAAATTCCGAGGATTTGATATGATAAAAATCGTCCAGAGAAACACCGGAACGGGAAGCAAGGGATAAAAGAATGAAGAGAAAGTCATGGAGTACTTCATAGGTATACTTGTGTGCGTATTCCAGAAGAAGAGTCCGGATGGACGTATCCAGTTTTATTTTTCTATTTGTTATATCCTGATACCACTGAAATAAATGTTCCAGAATTAAATTAATATCGCCGGCCCTGCTCTGGAGAGGGGGGAAAACCACGGAAAAGTTTTTCAGGCGGTAGTATAAATCCTGACGGAGTTTACCTTTGTCTACATGTTTCTTTAAATTGGTGGTAGCAGTAAGAATTATCTTAAAGCGGGAGTGCTGGAAAATATCCGGCTCCTTTGATGCCTTGAGCAGCTTTTCCTGTAGATTCCAGTGAAGATGCTCCATACCGGTTACAATATAAATACCACGTTTATTACGGTCATGGGAGGAATAAAGGATTTCATTCAGAATGGTTTTCTGCATTTTAAGATCATGTTCACCCAGCCGGATATTAAAAACCGCGTCCGATGGGTTATGGATATGAAAATGGGTATTCATGAAGCGGGTGAGGTACTGGATATCCCAGGGATGGGAGGCCAAAAGAAGCATGGGTTCCCGGGAATGAAGACCGTCGGAAAATTGATGATTAAAATTCATAATTTCCTCAGAAATCCCCTGAAAAAACAGAGCCTGGGGTTTTTGTTCCGCAGAGGAAGAGGGAACCATACTCTGGGAATAAAAAAGAACGGTACGCTCCTGATTCATTCTTTTTACTGTTTCCTCCAGATAATTGACAAAATTTTCTATAAACATTATATCGTCATTGGCGGAATGGGAAATATAAAAACCTATGTTCAAATCTCCTTTTTCCGCGATAAATTCAGGATACTCATCCTTCTCTACCAGAAATATAATGTAATGACTATCCTTGGGAGATGTAAATTGTTTCATAATATCCCGGAGCGAACCACCGGAGGGACGGATGGAATAGTCTATGATGATTAAATCCACAAACAGTTTCCGTGCATAGCGGGCTCCCAGGGTCAAAGTGGAGGATATGGACAGATCAAACCGGTTTTTGAGACCACTTTTCAGCAGATTTCGGCGGTTCTGGGAGGCAGAGATGAACAGAATGGAATGCACAAAGAAAATTTTTAAATTTAGGTAGACTGTCAAGAGGATTCTTAAAAAATGTGTAAATGAGCAATATTTTGGGTAATTTTCTGAAACTCACCAGCTATGGGGAGTCCCATGGCCACTCTATTGGGGGGATTATTGATAATTTTCCCGCAAATATCCCCATAGACGTGGGTTTTATCCAGGAGCAACTGGAAAAACGACGCCCCGGAGCCTCTTCCATTGCCACATCCCGCAAAGAAAGTGACCGGATTCAGATTTTATCCGGGGTTTTTGAAGGCAGATCCACCGGAGCTTCCATTGCCTTTATGGTGGAAAACCAGGATGCCCGCAGTAAAGATTATAACGAAATGGAGAGGTTATTTCGCCCCAACCATGCCGATTATGGAACCTGGGCCAAGTATGGCATCCGGGACCACCGGGGGGGAGGCCGCTCCTCCGCAAGAACCACCATTTCCTTAGTGGTGGCCGGAGCTTTTGCCCAGCTTTTTTTGAAAGAGGTCTCGAATATGGAATTTTTAGCCTATGTAAAATCCGTGGCGGACATACGTGATCCAGGGGATTATGAAAATGGTAACTATCCGGAGCTGGAAAAGCAAGCCTATGCAAACGATGTACGGATGATATCGGAAGAACATGCCGCTCTTGCCCGCCGGAAAATTGAACAAGCCCGGAGTAACGGTGACTCTGTGGGCGGTAGAATCCAGCTTTTGGTGAAAAATGTGCCTGCCGGACTGGGGAATCCGGTTTTTCTGAAATATGATGCCTATCTGGCTTTTGCCATGATGAATATTCCGGCTGTCCGGTATGTTTCGATGGGCGATGGAATCCAGGCTCCGCAAGAGAACGGGTCATCGTTCAATGATATTTTTGAGGTGGTGGACGGAAAACCCCGGACCAGAACCAACCATTCCGGTGGGGTGCAGGGGGGGATCACCAATGGAATGCCCATCACATTGGAAATTGGTTTCAAGCCAGTGCCCACCATTATGAAAGAGCAACCCACCATAGACACTTCCCTGCAGGCCGGGGTAATAAAGGGAAGGGGACGGCATGATCCCTGTGTGGTGCCCCGTGCGGTGCCCATCGTGGCCAATACAGCCGCCTTTGTGACAGCGGATTTTTATTTAATGAACCGTACCGCCCGGAAGGAGTATTTTGATGAATGAAGAAATGGAAAAAAAAGAGTTTTGGGTTCTTCCGGATGTGGTGGCCGTCCTGCCCGGAGAAGTAAAAAAAACCAATATTATTATAAAAGACAAAAAAATACATGAAGTCGCTGATATTCTTCCACAATATATTACTTCCACAAATGTGCAGACAAAGGAGGATGTCCGGGGCTTATTTGTTTTTCCGGGATTTATTGATCCCCATGTCCATTTCCGCACTCCGGGCAAAGAAAATGCCGAAAACTGGAACACTGGCTCCCGGGCTGCCCTTTTTGCGGGGGTTACCACCGTTCTGGATATGCCCAATACCAAGCCGCCGGTGGTGGATGCCCCAAGCTGGACTGCGAAGGAGAAGGCCATCCGGAGAGATTCCCTCATTAACTATGGGATTATTCCGGGATTCACCGGGGATAATATGGAATTCTTATCCGGGAATCTGAGTTTTAAGGCAGTAAAAGTGTTTTTGGCGTCCTCAACCGGAAATCTGCTTCTATCCCATCCGGAGAAACTCATACGTTTAATAGCCCTGGATAAGAAAATTATCCTTCATTCCGAACTGGAAAGCCGCATAATAAACAGAGCCTTCCGCTATTCCATGAAAAATATCCGGAATCATTCCCGTATCCGGGATGAAAAATCGGCATGGATGCAAACAAAAGAGATTGTACAGAAATTTCCGGAATTGGCTTCCCGGATGCATTTTGCCCATGTTTCCACCGAACAGGAATTAACCTTTTTAATGAAACATAAAATTTCTTTTGAGGTGAGTCCCAATCATATTTTCATCCATACCGATGACTATGACCGGTTGGGTGCAATGATCAAATGCAATCCTCCCGTCAGGAAAAAATCCACGGCGGAGAAACTGTACCGGCATCTGCTGCAAAACTCCATACCCATGATAGCCACTGATCATGCACCCCACCGAAGGGAAGAAAAAATGTCCCCATCCCCGCCCTCCGGAATTCCTTCCATACAGGTGGGGACGCATTTGATTCTGGATGCTCTGAAAAAAAATCCTCTCCGGATTGCGGAAATTCTATCCACCCATGCGGCGGAATTTTTTGGGATGGAGAATAGGGGGAAAATTCTTTCTGGATACTATGCGGATCTGGCGGTGGTGGATTTCCATCGACCATGGGAATTTTTGGAAACAGACGTGCTCTCCGGTTGCGGCTGGTCTCCCTATGCCGGCAGAAAATTCCAGTCCAAGGTTGTCTGGAGTTTTGTGAATGGAAAGGCATATAATACGGAAAAATTGTTCATGGATAATAGCGTAAACAGCGAAAGGGAAATTTACAATGTCTGGAGAAATTAATATCCCGGCGGCAAGAGATAGCGTTTTCTGGTTTTTACTTCCAGTTGATCCAGCCAGAACATAAAACATCTTTTCTGCCGTTTCTCGGAGACAGGCACAAAGTGAAAGCCAATGATGGCCACCGGGTTATTGTGCTTAAGGTACAAATCCTCCTGGTGAAATCCTTCCGGGATGCTTGCAGACAGGCGTTTCCATCCCCGGTACTTCAGGTTTCCCAGAGGAATATAAACTCGTTTGTTATCCGTATCCATTAATATCAGGTATGCCTCCACTGGAAGAAAAAATCCGTGTATCCAGACAGAAACTTCTGATATGTGATCCGTTATTTCCAGTGGTTTGGGAAACAGGATGGAGATACTTTCATTCTGGATACCATAGGAGCGGACGGAAAGATATTTCCGGGAACGAGGAGCGGGGAAATTATCCAGAACGGTATAAAAGATGCTCCCCTCCGGTTTCACCCCAAAAGTCCCTGCTTCATCAAAAGAGAAGATCAGAGTGGATTCATAAATGGTGACTTTTTTCTGTTTATCCGGGACTTGTGAAAATATTGCTGAAGAAAATAAAAACAACAAAAGAAAGAACCAGAAAAATCGTTCAGGAATTCCGGTGGATGGGGTATACATTGATTTCCTGACGGTCGATGGAAACCATCCCGGAAATTGCTTCCACCGCTGCCGCAAGGGTGGTGAAATACGGAATGGCATACTGGAGAGTGGAGAGGCGGATTTCCAGGGCATCATTTCTGGTTTCCACATCGGTGGGGATATTGATCACCAGATCAATTTCCCCGGATTTAATTTTATCCACAATATGAGGACGACCCTCATGCACTTTCATTACTTTTTCCACAGGAATACCATGCTTTTTAAAATAGGAAGCAGTTCCATCTGTAGCTATAATCCGATAACCGGCAGATACAAGGTTTTTTACCGGCTCCAGCAATCCGGATTTGGACGCATTATTGACAGAAATGAACACCGTAGCGGGACTTTGTGGCAGCCGGGCTCCGGAAGCTTCCTGGGCTTTGAAGAATGCCTCTGCGGGGGTTTTTCCAATTCCCATTACTTCTCCAGTGGATTTCATTTCCGGACCCAGAATGGAATCCACCCCGGAAAATTTTTTGAACGGCAGAACCACTTCCTTCACATGATACAAACTGGGGAAAGAAGTCTCCAGTAAATTCATGCTTGCCAGAGTCTCCCCATTCATGACCCGGGTGGCGATTTTTGTTAAAGGAATTCCGATGGATTTGGAGACAAAAGGCACTGTCCGGGAAGCACGTGGATTTACCTCCAGGACAAAGAGTTTCCCGGCAGCAATCGCAAACTGTATATTCAACAGTCCCTTCACTTCCAGCTCCAGGGCTATTCTTTTGGTGGAAACGGTGATTTCATTGAGCATTTCCCGGGATATATTTTTGGGCGGAAAAATGCAGGCACTGTCTCCGGAATGGACGCCGGCTTCCTCAATATGTTCCAGAATACCGGCCACAAATACATTTTGTCCATCGGCAATAGCATCCACATCAATTTCCACCGCATTCTGGAGAAACTGGTCAATCAAAATCGGGCGGTCTTTGGATATCTCCGTGGTTTTCTTCATATATTCCAGAAGCAAATCTTCGTTATGGACAATAGCCATCGCCCTTCCTCCCAGAACAAAGGATGGACGCACCAACACCGGATACCCGATTTTTTCCGCTTTTGTAATCGCTTCATCCACGGAGGAAGCCATAAGCCCCAATGGTTGGTGGAGCCCCAGTTTCTGGATCATCCGGTTGAACTGCTCCCGGTCTTCCGCTTTCTGGATGGACTCCGGGGATGTTCCCAGAATGGGAATATTGGCACGGCTCAAGGCGGATGCCAGTTTAAGCGGGGTTTGTCCACCAAACTGGAGGATGACACCTTTTACCTTGCCTTTTTCATTTTCTTTCCTGTAAATGTCTATGATGTTTTCTTCTGTCAGTGGCTCAAAATACAAACGGTCCGATGTGTCGTAATCTGTGGAAACGGTTTCTGGATTGGAGTTAATCATAATGCTTTCAATTTTCAAATCCTGGAGGGCAAAAGAAGCATGGCAGCAGCAATAGTCAAATTCTATACCTTGACCAATCCGGTTGGGACCACCGCCCAAAATAATCACTTTTTCCCGTTCAGAGACATCTGCCTCGCATTCAGATTCAAAGGTGGAGTATAAATATGGAGTGTGGGATTCAAATTCTGCGGAGCAGGTATCAATTCGTTTGTAAACTCTCCGGGGCAGGTTTTTTATCTTGCGGATTTCCAAAACAGAATGTGTCAGTATAATCTGAATTTGTGCGTTTAATTCCATGTATTCTTTGCTGCCACGGTGCATCTTTGTCAGCTTATGGATAATCCGGTTGATTTTATTCTCATGGATCAGGTATGCAATCTGTTTATCGGAATAACCATACTGTTTTGCTTCCAGATATATGGAAGGAATAATTTTGCCTTCTTTGCGGGTATTTTTCCGGAGGATTTTTTCAAATTGGATCAATCTTTCCATCTGGTATAGAAACCATGGATCAATGCTGGTATAATCGTGCATTTCTTTGATGGAAAAATTACAGAGATAAGCTTCCCGTAAATAGAAGATCCTTTCATCCCCTGCATTCACAAGATTTTTTATCAGAAATGCTTTTCTTTCCGTTTTTTTCTTTTTGCGGATTTCAAGAGTGATGTCAATATTGCCATCGGCACCCCAGCCGTCCCTCCCTGTTTCCAGAGAGCGGATAGCTTTTTGGAAGGATTCTCCAAAAGTCCGCCCAATGGCCATGGCTTCCCCCACAGACCTCATCTGGGTATCCAGGCGTTTTTCTGAATCCGGAAATTTTTCAAAAGTAAAACGCGGAATTTTAGTGACAATATAATCCAGTACTGGCTCAAAGGATGCCGGTGTTTTTTTGGTTATATCATTGCGGATTTCGTCCAGGGTGTAACCCACCGAGAGTTTGGCAGCAATCTTGGCAATGGGAAATCCGGTGGCCTTGCTGGCCAGAGCTGAAGAGCGGCTGACCCTTGGATTCATTTCAATAACAATAATTTCTCCGTTTTTGGGGTTGACGGCGAACTGGATATTGGAACCGCCTGTCTCTACACCAATTTCGCGGATTATTTTGATACCCAGATCCCGCATATTCTGGTATTCTTTATCGCTCAGGGTTTGCTGGGGAGCCACTGTAATGGAATCTCCGGTATGGATTCCCATAGAGTCCACATTTTCAATGGAGCAGATGACCACGACATTATCCTTCAAATCCCGCATCACTTCCAGTTCATATTCTTTCCATCCCAAGACAGATTGTTCCACCAAAACGGTATGGGAGGGACTTTCCTGAATGGCTTTCATAATTTTATTATTGAATTCTTCCCTGTTATAGGCTATGCCACCTCCAGTCCCGCCCAGAGTGAAAGAGGGCCTTAGAATGGCCGGCAGACCAATGGTGTCCAAAAGCTCTCTGGCTTCCTGCAGAGAAGTAACATGACCGGAAAGGGGGGTTTTTGCCCCGATTTTCTCCATGGCTTTTTTGAAAAAATCCCGGTCTTCTGCTTTTTTAATGGCAGGTATTTTTGCCCCAATCAGTTCCACATTGTACTTATCCAGAACTCCCGCTTCCGCCAGCTCCAGGGTTGCGTTTAATGCGGTCTGTCCGCCCACGGTAGGAAGTAATGCATCCGGTCTTTCCAGTTCGATGACTTTTGTCAGGTAGGGAAGGGTGATGGGTTCAATATAAATTTTGTCTGCCAAATCCGGGTCTGTCATAATAGTGGCGGGATTGGAGTTGATGAGGACAACCTCATATCCTTCTTCTTTTAAGGCTTTTACCGCTTGGGTTCCCGAATAATCAAACTCAGAAGCCTGTCCTATGACAATGGGCCCGGAACCGATGATCATTATCTTACGAAGGTCATTTCTTTTGGGCACGTGCCAGAATTCATTCTAAATACAACACGTCAAAAGCTAAATGGCTCGCTTCAGAAGGATTCAATCATTTTTTTTTTTTTCAGGATTTTCCTCAGCTTGGATACATTGGGCTCCTCCGGTGATAATGCCTCCGCCTTTGTAAGAAATTTCTCTGCCTGGGGATAGTTCCCCATTGAGCGGTAAATATCCGCCAGATTGATTAAATTCTTCAGATTGGATGGATTACGCAGATGAATTCTTTCTGCGATATCAGATGCCTGTTCCAGATTTTTCAAGGCCTTTGCGGACAGGGCAGTGTAATGCATGGCGTCTGTATCTTCCGGGAATATGCGCAGATAATCACATCCGGCTGAAAAGGCTTTCTCCCAGGATTTTTCCTGAAAATAAAATTTCTGAAGGATTTTTAGCACCCCTGGTTCTGTCCTCACTTTCTCTAATTTGGGAATCAATTCCCTGGCGTTCAAGGTTTTCCAGGATTCCGGAAAAGTAAAATCGGGCTTATTTTTTTCCCTGGATACCTTTTCCCCAAAATCTTGAAATTCCACCCGGATTAAAGAAAGATCATCTGTTAACTGGCCAGTAGCGAGAATATTTTCCACCGTTTTTTCCAGATTCCCCTTTGCTTTGGTTATATGTTCCAGTATTTTGTTCTCATCTTCATTGATAATCCGGGTGGAATCTTCAGTCATTCCCAGAAGGATATCATCCCGCCCATCCGATCCCAGAAAGAGAACATCTCCGGGTTGCAGGGGAAATGTCCGGATAAACAGTGAATTGGAAATTCCCTGGGTACCAATTTTACGGAAGGTCATTTCCGTCTCCAGAAATTCCGCTTTATTGTCCCTATATAAAATGGAAAAAGGATGTTCCGCATTGATGGATAAATAGAGTCCGGTATCATTCTCTATCATCCCCAGAATCAGCGAGACCAGCATGGTTCCCTCAAAAGCTTCAAACACGTTCTGTAATTCAATAAATGTTGTCTTTATCCATCGTTCTGGATATTTCATTTTTTCCATTTTTGAGAATTTTGTCCTTTCAATGATGGCATAGAATACGGCACCCAGCACCAGTGCCCCACCGGCTCCCTGGATGGATTTTCCCATAGCATCTGCATTCAGAAATACCGTGTATTTTTTATCCCTCAGTTCAATGGTATGGGCAATATTGAGATCCCCGCCAATTTCTTTGGTCCATTTCCGAAATTGAAAATTCTTTTTCTCTTTTATAAAAAATTCCACCCGGACGTTGGATGGTTCCGCATGGTTTTTGCCTAAAGGTTCCAGCAGAAGCGAGGTCAGAAAATAATCCCCATCCTGCTGGTGTTTCAGCTCCTGTACCTCCGTTAAGGTCTGCTGTAATTCTTCGGTACGTTGTTTTACTTTTTTTTCCAGATTTTCATTCAGGTCTTCCACTTCCTTATTCAGGCGGACAAACTTATTGGCCAGAATGGCAGCCAGACTCATCACAAAAAGGATGAACGCATATCCCATGGTGCGGGGAAGAAGGATCACCCCCCGGTTGGATAAAATATCCAAAAATGCGGAAATAAAGATTACGACCATCCCCCCCAGCATGTAAAACGCATCCCGGTCTTTTCGTATCGCCTGGTATACCAGAAAGCCCAGCGTGAGAATCAGATAAAATGGCCATAGAATGGGCTGGACAATGGCAATATTCAAATCATTATACAGAGTGACTTCATCGGTCACGGAAATAATCCCGGCTATGACAAAGAGACCCAGGTTGGGTGCAAAGATTCCCCGGTCAATCCACCTCATCCATTTATTTTTGGGAAAGGTGAAATAGGAACGGAGGAAATAATAGATCAGTGGTAAAAGGAACATCAATACAATGTATTCTATTTTTTTCAATGTGTAAAAATCCAGACCGATGTAGTATTTGAATTGGGTTCGCAAAAATTGATAGATGACTAGAAAAAAGGTGAAGAGAGCAAAAAACAGATTGGCGTGCTCCTTCCTTCTGCGGAAATACAGAAAGACAAAATATGACCCCACCGTGAGATAAACAATCAGAAAAATGAGGGCGATTATATTCTCCTTATAAAACTGGTGGAGTATCATCCGGGAAGGACCAATTTCCGTTTTATCCCGGTAGATACCAATTTCTTCCATGAAATATTTCTGAACATGGATCAGAATGATATTGGGCTTTCCCGGATGGATGAGGGAATGCGGAATTTCATAGATACGGATAGTGTCGTATGCCTGGGGCAGGCGGGAATCCCACTTTCCATGGGAGCCAATTAACTGGCCGTTGAAATACACTCTGTCCCTGTCCGTTATGATTCCCAGCTTTACACTCATGCTGTTTTTGATCTTTTCTGGAAATATAATTGTCTTTTTATACCAGACTTCCCGAATGGAATTATAAGTTGAAGAAAATTCTTTGATGGAAAGGGCATTGCCGGGCACCACGGCGGGATACCACGTTATGGAATCTGCCGGTTCTTTTCCGGGACTTTTCTCCGCATTGTTCAAATAAGAATGGGCATATTCTTCCGGATGGATATTTTTTGATGTCACATACCAGATATGCTCATCCGTTGAATCCAGACTGACCACGGAATGGTCATCATTTATTTTTTGAAAAACCGCTTCCCCCGGACTCGTGGCCAGAAGTACCGCCAGCAGAATTCCGCTTTTAATCCCTTTCATCTCTCCCCCCCGGACATCGATTCTGAAAATGCAGAATCGATATTGCCAAACCATCCTGTAAAGGTGGGGATTAACCGTCAATGAAATGAAAACGTTATTATAAATTTTCGTTCTTTGATGCCAGATAGTTATCTGTCAGTTTGCGGTGCTGGTCATCAATAGATTTTTCTCCCAGAAGATAAGGTTCGCGAACGTAAGGGCCGATGGGCTTTCCATGGGAAAGAATAGAATTTCTTCTGCGTGCGTCAATAATTAAGAATAGACACTTTTGGAGGAATGGCGGTTATGACTGCATGGAACTGGATATTCTGATAAAAATGACCTATGCCCTGGCCATTGGGATTTTGATTGGACTGGAAAGGAGTATTGATTTATACCACTTTCAGGAAAAGTCAGGGAAAAAATCCGGGAAGAAAAAGAATACCAAAGATGATCCCATTGGCATGCGGACATATTCCATTTTATCTCTGTTGGGTTTTACTTCTTCCTTACTGGGTAAAGCCTTTTATCTTGCCTCCGGTATCATACTGGCCGGAGCTCTGGCTCTACTGTTGGTTTTCTATATCCGTTTTCATAAGAAAGAGGCTGGGGTTACCACGGAAACGTCTGCCGTCTTAACTATTGCCCTGGGAGCCCTGACCTGCTATCATCCTCATACCGCCGGGGTGTTAGGGGTTTTACTGGCAGTGATCCTGGCTTCCAAAAGAGTCACCCGGAAATTTATTCTCCAGATTCGCAGGGTGGAAATGACAGATACCCTTAAATTCCTGGTTATTATATTTATTATCCTTCCCATTCTGCCCAACAAAACCTTGGATCCTTATGAGGTTTTCAATCCCTATAAAATGATATTCCTGGTTATATTAATTTCCGGGATCAGTTTTGTGGGATATTTTCTGACAAAATTTCTGGGTGCCCGGATAGGTTTGAGTCTGACCGGTCTTCTGGGAGGGCTCACTTCCTCCACCGCCGTTACTGTGGCCATGGCAAACCAGGTAAAAACCCAGCCTAATCTTCTTTATGAAGGTGTCTTTGCCACCCTGATAGCCAATGCCACCATGTTTGTCCGGATCCTTGTGATTGTCTGGGTTCTGGATCCCCGGCTGGTGGGTAGTATTATTTACGGCTTTGGGATTATGGCCGTAGTGATCGTGGTAGCCGGAGTATACCTCTGGATAAAAGCCGGAAAAAATCCAGATAAAGAGGACGCAGAGGCGCTGGTATTGAAAAACCCGTTTTCCCTTGGGCCGGCGGTCAAGTTTGCCATCATTTTTGTGGGCGTTCTTTTTGCCGCACGGATCGCAAAAATCTATCTGGGCGATCAGGGAATCTACCTGGCGTCGCTGGTTTCCGGTCTGGTGGATGTGGACCCCATCACGCTGTCCATTGCAGAACAAACCAGAAATTCCCAATTGGCCTATAATGTGGGTGGGATCGGGATCACCATTGCGGTGGTCTCTAATGCCCTGGTAAAATCCGCCATAGCCGCCTATTCCGGGGGTGGGCGTTTTGGCTTGTTTGTGGGAGCCGTCTTGCTGTCCTCCACGGGCATTGGCCTGGTATCCCTTCTTTTAATGTAAGGAAATCGCCAAGATATCCCCGCGGTTTCATCAGAAATTGCAGAATTTTGCCGAAGGTCGGAATCGAACCGACACAGGGTTGCCCCTACTGGATTTTGAGTCCAGCGCGTCTACCAGTTTCACCACTTCGGCTTTTTGTTATACCTCTTCCAATGGATCAATCTCAATGTATTTGCCTTTTGCACGGGCAATGATTTTCCCAATATCATCTTCCATTTCGGCTCTGTTCTCAATAATCTTTCGATTTTTTTTCACGAAGAAGCCCCGGAGATATACTGGTTCATCTGTCTTTGCTACCTGGAGATACCGGACGGTCAGCTCTCCTGTCTGGACATTCAGATTCATAGATTGGTTGATTTTCATCATCACCTCGTCTAACATCACGGAGATAATACCAGGATGGATGTGGTTCGCTTTATGTCCCTGAAAATGACTGGGGATCACAATATCCCCAAAAGATGTTTTTGTGTCCTCATCGTATTTCAGTTCCAACTGCAAACCGTTTTCATTGTCCGGACTGGTACCAAAACTGAGATCCTTATGAATATTCACAATTGGCATCAGGTTATAATACGGATTTTTTTCAGTTTGTCAAGCGTTATTTGGGATAAAGAGGGGGGGAGGAGATGCCCGTTGGTGGCCTTTGATGCAACCCGGATAGATTTCCGACACCCATAAGGCGGATTTTAGTTGCAAAATAACGTTCCTTATTGAACGATTTTACTAAACCGTAATATAACAAACGGGAAGATTGTTATAAAATTTGCATTAAGTCCACAATATGGAAAAAGATTTGACGGATAAATTG
>DYLW01000006.1 GCA_020721865.1 Leptospira biflexa
CTGGACTGAGGGATAAAAATTTATCGCTGGAGATCATCAAACGAAGGAGGGATATCATGGTGGAATCACCGGTTTATGACATGATCCTGCAGGAAGGAATGCTGAAAGGCAGACAGGAAGGTGAATACCTCAAAGCGATGGAAACTGCCGGGAATATGCTGAAGGAAGGAGAACCAGTAGAAAAAATATCCCGCTTCACCGGACTCTCGGTAAAAGAAGTGCAAAAAATCCGGGTTTAGCTCCCATTTCGGATGACGTGGCCACGGGATTTAGATCTGTACCAGGATATTCTCTATGGTGTGAATATTCAATTCCAAGCACTTCTGGTTATAGAATTCTCAGATAGGCGAAGACAACGCTAATTGTTTTGTATCGATGGGTATTGTTTCAGAAAATCCATGATTGTATAACCCAAACCGCAAAATATCATTGACAGAAGTGAAATTCCCGCAAGAAAGGCGAATGAACAAGAAAAAGTGGATGCCCCTTCTGGCGGGTTTTATTATGGGTTTTCTGGTCTCCTGCGGTGGCTTGAATACAGATTTTCCGGCTCCAGCGGAAAATGCCAAACCGGAGGATATTTTTCCGGCAGACATCAACGGAATGAAGCCGGAATATTCTCCAGCGGGGGATATTGGTGGAATGGTGGCCACGTATGGGAAGGGAAAAATTGCCATCCGGGTAAGCCGGTTGAAAACCAATAATGAGGCCAACGTAGCGTTTGAAAAAGCCATCGTCCCTGCGTTTAAGGATTTTCCCACCAAGGTAACTGGGAAATTCAACGGAAAATGGCGTGCCAGTGGTAAAGATGGTTTTGGAAAGAAGCATTATGCCTGGGTAAACCATATCTATATTTTCATGGTAACCGGGGAAAATGAAGAGATGTTTGATCTGGCGGTGGATAAATTTCCGTATATTTCCAAGGATTAGGTTTTACGGCAGGTTTCCGGACTGATTCATGGAAACCATGACCAGAGAGACAATCATTGCTAATGAAGTGGTCAATTCCATTACCCATGGAATTGGTTTTGGGTTGAGTATTGCGGGTCTGGTTCTGATGGTGGTTCAGGCAGGTTATCACGGAACTCCGGCGTCCATTGTTTCCTCCGCAGTTTTTGGTGCCAGTCTGGTTCTTCTATGTGCCAGTTCCATGCTCTACCATGGGGCATGGAACAAACGCCACAAGGTATGGCTGAACAAGCTGGACCATTCCATGATTTATGTCCGATTGCTGGTACACACACGCCGTTGGCATTGGTCACGCTGAACGGTGCTTGGGGTTGGACCATATTCGGGCTGATCTGGGCACAGGCCATTGCGGGGGTTCTCTTCAAGCTGTTCTGGTACAAATCCAAACACCGGAAACTATCCGCCCTCACTTATGTGTTGATGGGATTGACGGTGTTCATTGCCGTATATCCGCTTTTTCAGAATATGTCTCCTCTGGGGTTTGCCTGGATTATGATTGGAAATGGAGTATATATTGCGGGGGTTTTCTTTTATCTGGCGGAGAAGACAATACCGTTTTCCCATGGGATTTTTCATCTTTTTGTCTTGGGGGGCAGTTTTCCCATTTTTTTGGGATTTACCACCACGTTCTTCCCAATCTGCTTCAGGATTTATTTGTTGACCCTTGATGTAAAGGAATATTCTGGGGGTATGCGGTTACGTCCTGGATTTTTGGTTTTGTCCATAACAGTGATCATATCCATTATGGGATTTTTCTCCGTTCTGGTTTTATACCGTGGAGCTTCCGATGAATACCGGCTGGCTTCCCAGAAAGCCAACCACCAGAAGGCGAAATATCTGGCCCAGAGCGGGCTGGAAGCGTCCATTATGATTTTAAAGAAGATTCCCATTGATCTTTTATACACCTATAATATTATTGAAAACCCTCCGCCTTTGCCCATCGGCAATTCCATCGTGACAATTTCCATTTCAGAGGAAACAGGAAAGGTAAACCTGAACCGATTGGTGCATTTTTTTGACGATGAAGTGGACTTGCGAAACCGGGAAATTCTGGACAGGCTTTCTGAGAATCTGGGTATTTCCTACCGGATTTGGGATGGGGTTATTGATTGGATCGATGAGAATTCCACGGCCATGCCATCTGGTGCGGAAAAATTTGATTATGAAGCGATGAACCCGCCGCGGACCATAAAAAACGGTCGTATGCATGACTTGTCAGAGTTATTACTCATTCCGGGGATCAGCACATTTCTTTTATACCAGGATATCCGCCCGGAGACAGAAAAGGAGAAGGTCTCCTCCGATTTTGCCACAGAAAAAGAGAATTTTCTGAAGCCGGAGGATTTTATTCTGGCCAACCATCTTTCCGTATATCTGCCGGAGAATGTGAATCACGGGGATAAAATCAATATCAATTCCGCACCGTATCATGTGATCCTGTCCCTCTCAGAGTTCATGACAAAGGAAGCCGCATTGGCCATTCTGAAAGAGCGGAGTCTCCGGGGTCGGATAAAAAACGTATCCGATTTGTCTTCACTGTCAGAGCTGGACATACCCAGCGTGGGCGGGGTGACGCTGTTTCAGGAGATTGAAAACCGGATTTCCACGGATGATATTTTATATAAGATAGTTGCCGAGGCGTCTTTCTTATCACAAACTGCCCACGTGATTGGGGTATACTCCAATCCGGAATCCAAAATAGTGTATTATTCTGAATAATTATGAGCAGAGAACCGGTTGTATTAGATATTAATTACAAAGAGATACGGGGGTTGAAATACCAGTCCACTTTTACCGGAAAATTTTTCTCCAATCCCCGCAGGGTATCATTTCAATCGGCCAATGAAAAAGAAAGAGCCCATGAGATGGAGTGGTTTCTGACAGCCAATTTTCCGGACGTTTCCGGAATCTATCTGAACATTCCCTATGAGTCCCAGTTTATCCGTGAGTTTACGTTGCCGTTTCTGGATAAGAAAAAGATAAAAGAAATTCTGCCTTTTGAGCTGGAGGCCACTCTTCCTTATGAGCCGGGGGAATATGTTTATGATTATTACACATATCCGGACGCAGAGAATGGACAAACACGGATTTTTGTCATTGGTGCGGCCAGGGAGAACATTTTTCCCTATTTGGAAATTTTTCAGAGAATAAAAGTACCGGTATTTGGATTGTATTCTCCCTTAGATGCTGTTTACCAGCTTTCCCGTTTTGTGCAGAAGGATACCTATGGGTTCATCCACATAAGCCCCATAACCACCATGGTGATTATGGTACAGAATTACGAATGGAGATATGCCCGGATCCTTCCACTGGGCCTGGATGTACTGATCCACAATATTGCCCAGAACTGGAGATCCAGTTTTGAGGAAAGTGAGAAAATATTTTTTAACCTGCCGTCCAGCAAAGACAGCCTCCATGATGAGCTGTACCTCAAGCATTTTTCCCTGTCCAAAAAGCAGGCCCAGGCCTTGGATGACATGATCAGTGAGTTCACCCGGAAAATGGCCGGGGAGATTTCCATCAGCATCCAGAAGTCCATACCACAGTCCTATGATAATCCCTCTGGTTTTCCACTTTATATCAGCAGCGACTATGCCAATTCCGAACTCATGGAGTCTCTGATCTCCGCAGAAATAAAATTTCCCATATATACTTTCCCTTATGAAAAAACTCCGGTGGCTTTGCTGAATAAGGAGTATACTCTGTGCGTTGCCGGGGCATTCAGCCAGACAGATTCCGGATTGAAATTCATTGACCGGGTTTTTAAACGATATGTCGGCTCCAAAAATTCCGTGGCGGTGGTTCCCATGGTCTTCGGTCTGGTGTTTACTCTGGTAATGCTGGTGTCCGCTTTCTGGATGAATTATTCCGTGAAAAAAAGCGAAGTCACGGCAATGGAAAAAAAGCATGAGGCCATCTACCAGAAATATTTTGGCCACCGCAGACTCAATCCGGATTTATCCCATCTGGCTAATGCCCAGATGGCCATGAAGAAAACGGAGGAGACCACCCGGCTGTACCGGATTTTTTTCAAGACACCTTCCGTGAGCGAAATTCTATACGCACTGGATGAAAAAACCCGCCCATTCCAAGGGAATATGGTCATTGAAAACATAGATTATAAATCCGGAAATAAAAGTCTGTTTTTATCGGGTTCCATTGAAAGTTTTTCCCTGCTGAACGACCTGAAAAATTCCATTCTGGAATCCCCTCACTTTGAGAAAGCCGATGTGGACAGCGGAAAACGTCCCGGAAAATACGGAAAAGACGAGGTAAAATTTTCCATGAAAATATCCATAAGGGAAAAAAAAGACGATGCAACTTAATACAAGGGAAAAATATTTTGTTGCGTTCGGGATTATCTTCCTGCTAATGCTTGCGTTTTTCCTGGGATTCCGGGCATTACGCGGAAGATACAGAAGTATGGATGAAACCATCCTTGAATTACAACAGACCACAGGAAAACTGGAAAGGATGGGGCAGTTATATCTGAAATACAAATCCATGAAAATAGTGAATATGAACCAGAAGCTGGACAATATGGTTCCTTATCTGGAGGAAACCTTGGACCAGACAGGTTTGAAAGATAAAGCAAATATCCAGCCGAACCGCCAGAGTATGGAGAATAAGATCATGAAAAAAAGCGTTCGGATTAACATAATCAAATCGGATGCCCGCAAAGTCCTTCAGTTTATCCAGCAGATAGAAAACTCCACTTCCAATATTTATAAAATAGACTCCTTCCTGTCCAGGCCGGTATTCCAGAGCAACGGTCTTTATAATTTTACCATAGAAATCATAGGTTATGAGAAGGCATCAGAAAATTAACATCCGGAAATTTTATGGCAGAGAAAAAAAGAAAACGTAACCAGATTGTGCCGGCGGAGAAAAGTGAGCCGGAAATTGATATCCCCTTCAACGCCGTTCTTGTATCCAATGAGGTTCCGGATGTCCCGCCGGCGGAAAAAACCAGCCACCGGAATTTAGTTATTGCCATTGGGGTCACCACATTCCTGAGTTTTCTCTTTTATTTTTTCCTGTTTTTCCCGGTGGACAGATTTATAAACCGGGCGTTCCAGTATCTGAATTCCTCCTTTCTGTATATTTCCGCCCAGGAAAAAAATGGGACCATCTGGGGAAGTTTTTCCTTTGAAAATCTCAAATTGGCTTCCTTTTCCAACCCGGAAACCCGGGCATCTGTCGCTTCCATCGATGGGGATATTTCCCTCCTTGGGCTTGCGAATAATAACCTGGATCTGGAATTAAAATCGACCGGATGGAGAATTAATCTTCCGGATATCCTCATACAGATTTCTATTCTGGATATTTTGGGTCAGGTGAATGATATGCAGATGTCCAAAGCCACCATGGCGGGCAGTCTATCTTTGGAATTTGGTCAGCTACGGCTGGAATACCAAAAAAATTTGATGATCATGGAAAAAGTTCCCCCGGTTGTTATCCCTGCTTTCCGGATAAATGGAAAAATAGCTAACTCATCCTGGCGGCTGAGTCCGGAACGAAAACCCATTTTTATTCGAACCCCGGACAACCAGAATATGAAAGCCGGGGAATTAGAAATCCAGGGTGAGGTAAAAATGCTGTATGATGGATATCTGAATATTACCATCAATTTTTATCCTTCAGAAGAGCTTTTTGAAAAATACCCCTTTAAGGAAATTCTGGTGTCCCAGGGATATCTGGATGCTTCCGGAAGTATTGTCTTCTTTATTCAGGGTAATTTTAAAAATCTGTCTTTCCGTCCTCGGAAAAACGAAGTCACCGCAGAAACGCCTCAATGATCCATTCATTTAAGCGGAGAAAAACAATAAAAACGGAAATAAGGATAACGAGGTAGGTCGCATATAAGGCAAATCGTGCGAATGCCCGGATAATTTTATAAAAAAAGCGTAAAATTCCCATGGTCAGAAAGACCGTCAGGGAGGACACTACCCTGCGATTTTTTCTTTGGGAGGAAAGTATAATCTCATACCCCAGATGGTACACCAGCCAGAGGGACAGAATTCCCAGAAAGAGATATTCATAAATTTTGGGCTGGATAACCTGCCATTGGATGAGTGGCAAAAGAACCGCATCCGATATCAGAAAACTCAAAATAAACAGTATGGATAAAAAAAAGAAAAAGGTGATAAATTTATTCAATGTGACCATAATCAGATTGTTGCAAAGATGAATGCCGCCGCAATGATAAGTACCAGTGCAATCCCGGCAAACGTGGCCACGAACACCGGATTGGATTTGGGCTTTTCCTGGATTTCTTTCTGCTGTGCACTTTTGGGAGCAGCCGGTTTGGGTGGTGAGGGCATCTGGAGAGAGTCTGCCACATATAAAGGCAAAGGATCTTTGGATGGGGCGTAGAGTCTCACCAAAACCTTTTCTTCTTCCAGAATTTTCCCATTGGTGCTTTTATCCAGGCGGACAATGATTTCCCGTCCATTTCCCTGGGTTTTATTTTCCAGAATTTCCGCTGGTATGGGGACAACGCCCCCATCTTCATTTTTCAGATTGTATCTGGAGATAAAATCCATGCCGAAGGATTGCTCCTTATCCGGTTGTACCATGATGATATTGCCTGCCCCCAAAGATTGGATGGGTTTCCCATTGATGGGGGATATAATTAATTTTACCGGGACATAATTCCCTATGTCAGGTTCCGGAACGGGAGCCGATGCGGGTGTTTCACCTTCCCCATTGTATTCCTCTATGCTGATTTCAAGATTCAATCCATCATCGTGAATATGGGCACTCAGGATTTCTTCCATGACAGCATAAATTTTGGAACCATTTTTTGAGGAGATGCTCTTTTGGAATTTATCCATGATATTGTCATTGTACATCAGTTTTTTGAAATCATCTTCTATCTGTGTGCTGACTGCGGCGGAGTGTTTTCGGGAAATGATAATATCCTGGATTTTAGTTTCAAAATCATGGAATTTTTTCTGCGTGGGCGTCCTGTAAATCTCATCGCTGGATCCCACAGCCACCATGGCATTGTTGATGGACATGGTCTCTTCGCTGTAAAGAATAACCAGAATCCCATACAAATTTTCTTTGGGTGCGTGGAGCCGGCCTTTTACCGCTATCATATATTAGATTTGTTCCAGGGATACAAGCCGTCAATAAATAAAGAAGAAAAATTATTATTTTTCTTTACACATCTTGGGATATTTGTATACAAGTTCCATGAAAATATCCGTGATTGGGGCAGGGTCTTTTGGGACCGCTCTTGCGAAAGTGCTGGCAGACAATGGCCATGAGATTCATTTATGGAGCTATGAAAAGGAAACCGCCGATGAAATCAACCAGAACAGAATCAATTCCATTTTCCTGCCGGATATTATCCTTCCGGTAAACATTGTGGCTTCCTCTAATCTGGAGGATGTACTGAAAGGCTCCCGGTTTGTTCTGTCTGTGGTGCCCACCCAGGTGGTTTCTTCCGTTTGGGAAAATGGAAAAAATTTCCTGGAAAAAGATGCTATTCTGGTATCCGCATCCAAAGGGATTGAGAAAAAAACCCACCGGATTGTTTCTGATATTCTGGAAGGTATTCTGGGCCCGGAATGGAAACCCAATCTGGCCTACCTCTCCGGCCCCACATTCGCGAGGGAACTGGCCATGAAAGTTCCCACCGCCGTCACCATTGCCGGTTATAATGAATCCAGAATACAGGAAATCCAGAAAATATTTCATAATGAATACTTCCGTGTTTATGGCATCCACGATGTGGTGGGTGTGGAGCTGGGCGGAGCCTTGAAAAATGTGATTGCGGTAGCCACCGGAGTCAGTGACGGGCTTAAGCTGGGTTACAACACCCGTGCTGCCCTCATCACCCGTGGTCTGGCGGAAATTGCCCGGCTGGGCGTGGCCATGGGAGCGGAGCCCATGACGTTCATGGGGCTGGCCGGGATGGGGGACCTGGTTCTCACTTGTACGGGGGATTTATCCCGGAACCGTACCGTGGGCATAAAACTGGGGCAGGGTATGACGCTGCAAAACATTATGAGCGAAATGAAAATGGTGGCGGAAGGGGTTCCCACCACAGAAAGTGCTTATGAACTTTCCAAGATAAAAAATGTGGATATGCCCATCACAGAAGCCATGTTCCGCATCTTGTATGAAAACAAAGATCCCAAGGACGTGATTAAGGATTTAATGTCCCGCAAATTGAAGTTTGAACACGATCGTTAATGCAGGATATACGCTTTTTTCGCTCGGTTATGCTCAGAGAAACTTTTTGAAAACTCGTGGTGGCCTTCATCATCCTTGACCACAAAAAACATATAGTCCGTGGGTTCCGGATGAAGGGCTGCCTTGATAGATTCCAATCCGGGATTGGCTATGGGGCCGGGAGGAAGTCCTCGCTTTTTGTATGTGTTGTACGGAGAATCTATTTCCAGATGGTAGTAGTATAAACGTACCCGGGGTTTGTCCAATAGATACTGGATGGTGGCACAGGACTCCAGCGGATAATTCTTTTTGAGCCGATTGGAGAATACCCCGGCAATGAGTGCCCGCTCCTCTTTCCTTTTTGCCTCCCTTTCCACAATGGATGCCAAAATCACCAGCTCATGGATTTTTTGCGGATCGTTGGGAAATCCATCGATCTTTTTTGTTTTGCTGAAAAAATTTTTCACCATGGTCTCCACCATTTTTTCCGGGGGATAGGAAACGGGAAAGGTATAAGTATCCGGAAACAGATATCCCTCCACACTGGCCGCAGGAATTTTATACCTGGCCAGTAATTCCGGGGATTCTGTGATTTTCTTAAATTGATCCAAATCTTTGACGGCCTTTTTCTGCACAAAGCGTTCTGCAATCTGGCGATTATGGTATCCCTCAGGTATTGTTATTGTGAAAGTTTTCACGGAACCGGATGTGATGGCAGATACCACTCCGGGAATTCCCATGGAATCATCCAGAGAATATATCCCGGCTTTTATGGAGGATGCTTTTCCGGTCAAATTCAGATAAAATTTAAAAGCAGTTCGGCTACGGATGATCTTCTCTTCATAAAGCCGGTTTGCGACGATTATGGGGCCATATCCGGATTTGATTTCAAAATCGACTTTTGTCTGACCATTCCCCACCGCACCCAGATAGGATTGGAACGCGATTCCTGCCCCTGCCAGTATAACAACGACAATGGCAGACAATATAATGAGATTCTTTCTGACCAACCATTTCCTCATAGGTTGAAAATGGAAATTTTCCTGCGTGGTCAATCTCAATTTGGCCGCGAGCATCCGCAGGATATTTGGATTTAGGGTGGATCTATCCATCCATTTTCTTCTTTCCGGGGGGTTTTCCGGATTGCTTCTGGTCCCAGCCCAAAGGCTATACAAGGGCGATGGATTTATATTATAAAATTTGTATCATAAAAGGATAAACTATGGATATTCCGGATGAGGATGCTCGTTATATTGAACAGATTGGGAAAAATGCAAAAGCCGCATCATTAAAACTGCGGATGGCCTCCACGGAGAAAAAAAACCGGGCTCTGGCAAATCTCATCGGTCTATTGGAAAGCCATCGGGCGGAGATCCGTGCTGCCAATGCTCTGGACGTGGAAAATGCGGAAGTGAACGGGCTTTCTGCGGCCATGATTGACCGCCTGATCATCTCTGAAAAAACCATCGCGTCCATGATCCAATCTCTGGAAGATATCATCGGCCTGAAAGATCCGGTGGGTGAAATCGTGGAAGGGTGGGTCCTGCCCAATGGCCTCCAGATCACCCGGCAGCGGATTCCCATCGGTGTTGTGGCCATTATCTATGAATCCCGTCCCAATGTCACCGTGGATGTGGGAGCTCTGGGGATCAAGTCCTCCAATGCGGTGATTCTGCGCGGTGGGAAAGAAGCCATGGAAAGCAACAAATATCTGAACCAGCTTTTCCAGAAAGCAATCCGGGACGCCGGAATGGACCCCCATTCCATATCCCTGGTGGAAAAATCTGACCGTAGCCTGATGGTACATCTGCTCAAACAGAAGAATTCCATTGATTTAATTGTTCCCCGAGGAGGAGAAGGACTCATCCGTTTTGTGTATGAACATTCCCTCATTCCGGTGGTGGCACACGATAAAGGGGTTGTCCATTATTATATTCATAAAAGTGCCCGGCGGGAAATTGTGAACGAAGTTCTTCTGAATGCAAAAGTCCAACGCCCCGGAGTGTGCAATGCAGCGGAAACGGTGATCCTGGATTCTGAGTATCCGGATATTCCCGGAGTGTTGAAGTCTCTCACCGATGCGGGAGTGATCCTGCATGGAGACGCTCGGACAAAAGAACGCCTGAAGGATTTCCCTCTGGCGGATCTTACCGAAGAAGGCTACCACCGGGAATATCTGAGCCTGGATATTTCCGTCCGATTGGCAGATACACCGGAGGAAGCCCTGTCCCATATTCTGGAATACACTTCCTACCACTCCGAAGCCATTATGGCGGAGGATTATTCTGTTATTGAAAAATTTATACGGGCACTGGATTCCGCCGCACTTTTTGTCAACTGCTCCACCCGGTTTCATGACGGCGGACAGTTTGGCCTGGGTGCGGAGGTGGGCATTTCCACCGGTAAGCTGCATGCACGGGGTCCCATGGGCCTGAGAGATTTAACCACCACCCAGTATATTGTGCGAGGGAATGGACAAATCCGGAGTTAGGAAAACCGCCGTCTTTGGGGGGACATTTGATCCGTTCCACTCCGGGCATCTGCACTTTGTGGAATATGTGCTGGATTTATCCCTTGCCGATGTGGTTTATATTGTCCCCGCTTACCATCCACCGCATAAAGATTCCGCATTAACAAAAAGTTTTTCTCACAGAAAAAAGATAATCCGGATGATACTGGAAAAATCCCGATATTTCCGGACAAAAAAATCGGACAGGAAAATACTCATTTCCTCCGTGGAAAAAGTCCTTCCCGCACCCGGTTACACGTACGCAACCATGGAATTTTTTGCACGGAAATTCCCCGGAGATAATTTATTTCTGATGCTGGGAATGGATTCCTATTCCACCATTGGCCGATGGGCCCATCCGGAAAAAATATCATCTTTAAATATGATCATAGCGGGACGCGGGAAATTAACCAGTGAGAAGAATTCTGCCGGGAGGATTTTTCTGGATAACCCTTACTGGGATTTTTCTTCCACCGGAATACGGCAGATGCTGCATGAATATCGTTTACACCCTGATCCAGCTTTCAAAAACCTGCTCATAGATTCTATGGGAGAAAATGCCACGGAATATATCATCAAAGAAAATTTATATGAGTGAATCCTATATCCGGAAAAACGAAGACGGTAGCCTGCGGGTCACAGAAACCTATGACGCTATCGTGGTGGGAGGAGGACACGCCGGCATTGAAACCGCATGGCTTCTGGCCGGATACGGAATGAAAACATTGCTCATGACCATGAACTTGGACGGGATTGGCCAGATGAGCTGCAATCCATCCATCGGCGGTGTGGCCAAGGGACATATTGTCCGGGAAATAGACGCCCTGGGCGGACTGATGGCAGATACCATCGACCATACCGGAATCCATTTTAAAATGCTGAATCGGTCCAAGGGTGCCGCCGTCTGGGGACCCCGGGCACAGGCAGATAAACCCCGCTACCGCCAGAGGATGAAACACCAACTGGAACTTTTGCCCTCCCTGAGAATTATACAGGATACCGCCACTTCCGTCCTCGCAGAAAATGGAGAGATAAAAGGGGTGAAAACACAGAGGGGGGTGGAATATTCTTCCCGGTATGTGGTTCTTACCACCGGGACATTTCTAAACGGCTTAATTCATATTGGGGAATTCCGTGCGGAAGCCGGCAGAATGGGAGACCGTGCAGCAGTGGGACTCTCCGCCAGCCTGGCAGAGCTGGGATTTCCGGTGGGACGGCTCAAAACCGGCACTCCCCCCCGGTTGCTCAAATCCAGTATTGATTACTCCCTTTTGACCGTCCAGGAGCCGGATGAGGTGCCCAACCCTTTCAGCTTTAATTTTGAATACAATAATATTCCTCTTCCTCAGAAACAGGTGAATTGCCATATTACCTTTACCAACGAAAAAACACACTTAATTATACAGAATAATCTGTCCCGGTCCCCCATCTATGGCGGTATCATACAATCCACCGGCCCCCGCTATTGCCCATCCATTGAAGATAAAGTGGTGCGTTTTGCGGATAAACCCCGGCATCAGGTTTTTCTGGAACCGGAAGGGACAGACACGGAGGAAATATACCCCAATGGAATCTCCACCAGCCTGCCGGAAGATGTCCAGTGGGACTATGTCCGCTCCATCGCCGGCCTGGAAGAAGCCATCATCATGCGTCCGGGCTATGCCGTGGAATATGACTATGTCCCTCCCACAGAACTTTATGCCACTCTGGAGACAAAAAGAATACGTAACCTTTATCACGCTGGACAGATCAACGGAACCACCGGTTATGAAGAAGCCGCCGCCCAAGGCGTAGTGGCTGCCTATAACATCATCCATAAGGAAAACGGATGGCCCCCTTTTATCCTCCGGAGGGATGAAGCATACATCGGCGTCCTCATTGACGATCTGGTCACCAAAGGAGTGGATGAACCCTACCGAATGTTCACCTCCCGTGCTGAATTCCGGTTGTTCCTGCGGCAGGATAACGCAGACCGGCGACTCCTGAAATACGCACGGAGAATTGGTATGCGGGAAAATGAGTATAAGATTATGACGGAAAAATACCTCCGGTTCTATTCCGCAAAAAGAGATATCAACCGTGTGAAAGCAGACGAAACTCTGATACGCTCCATTACGCGGGAAGATAACATCATCCAGAAAGGGGTTTCCGTAAAAAGCATTTTCCGCCGTCCGCAGATTACAGAAAAGGAAATCTCCCTTATATTTGATTATCTCGCCGCTCGCAAGACATTCCCGGAATTGAGCACAACAGAAAAAGAACGTCTTGCCGTGGAAATCAAGTACGATGGATATACACACCGGGAAAAAGTAAAAGCAAACCGCCGCGAAGAACATAGAAATAAAATCATCCCCCACGATCTAAATTACTGGGCCATTGACGGCATAAAATTTGAAGCAAAACAAAAACTCACCAAAATCCGCCCCATGAATATCGCCCAGGCACACTCCATCAGTGGCGTGGATCCAACCGACATCGATGTCCTGTTGCTATACCTGATGCAGAAGAAGAGGTGACATAATGGTGTCGTCACCCCGGCTTTTGGTTGACACCCCGTATTTCCTCCCCATAGAAAGCCATGTCTGTGCTATTGGAACTGGCCATTTTCCCCACGGATAAAGGAGAGAGTGTTTCCCCTTATGTGGCAAAAGTCATTGAGATGATTCGTAATTGCGGGCATCCGTATAAGCTCACCCCCATGGCAACGGTGCTGGAGACAGAAACCATGGCGGAGGCGTTGGCTATCATCCAGAAAGCCCATGATATTCTGGAGCCGGAATCGGAGCGAATTTATTCCGTGGCCAAATTTGATATCCGCAAAAAGGGCACAAACCGCATGGAGCAGAAGGTGGCCTCCATCCAGAGGGAAATTGGCTCCGTAAATACATAAATATCCGTTGATGGCATAAGGCCATTTTTCCCAATGGCTCATGGCCCGTTCAGTGTTAACCGCAGATCAGTTTTCCAAGGAACAACTGGTTCATCTGCTTGATCTTTCATCCCGGATAGAAAAGGCCCTTGGTCGCAGAAGGATGCTTCCCATTCTCAATGAGTACATTCTGGCGACTCTCTTTTTTGAGCCTTCTACCCGAACCCGGCTTTCTTTTGAATCTGCCATGCACCGTCTTGGCGGACGAGTAATTACATCAGTGGGGATGCAGTTTTCTTCCCTTTCCAAAGGAGAAACCCTGTATGACACGCTGAAAATGGTGGAATCCTACGCGGATATCTGTGTGATACGCCATCCCATGGAGGGAGCATCCCAGATTGCCGCAAAGAACATTTCCATTCCGGTAATTAACGGAGGAGATGGTGCCAGCCAGCATCCAACCCAGGGGATTCTGGATCTGTACACCATCCATAAATATAAAAAGCTGATGACAGATAAAATTGTCATTGCCTTTGTGGGGGATATCAAATACGGAAGGACCATCCATTCCTTGATCCAGTATATGTCCCACTTCTCCGGGGAGTTTATTTTCATCAGCCCGGAAGAACTTCGCCTGCCGGAAAAATACCGCAAGTATCTAAATGAAAAACGTATTCCGTACACAGAGACAGAGGATATTAATTATTTAAAGGATGCCGATGTGGGGTACATAACCCGGGTGCAGGAGGAACGATTTCTGGACCATAAGGAATATGAGAAATTCAAGGATTTCTATGTGGTGAATTCAGAAATGCTTGCCAAATGCCGTTCCGATATTATCATCATGCATCCGTTGCCTCGTCTGAGTGAGATATCCACGGATATAGATGACAAGCCCCAGGCCAAATTTTTTGACCAGGCAAGGAATGGTCTTTATGTGAGGATGTCCCTGTTGCTGGATCTTCTGGGTGCCCCTCTGGGCGAACTGGATAAATAGTTATTCATAGGATTCCCGCTCATCCGGAAAGCGGGATTCCCTTACCTCCAGGCAGTATCTTTCCAATGCCTGGAGGATATTATTTCCCAGATCGGCATAGCGGCGTACCATTTTTGGGGAAAATTCCGGATCCATCCCCAGCATATCGTTTACGACCAGGACCTGCCCGTCTGTCCCCGGTCCGGCTCCAATGCCGATGACGGGGATTTCCACCGCTTGGGAGAGTTTTGTCCCCAGTTCCGATGGGATGACTTCCGCCACAAGGGCAAACGCTCCGGCATCCTGTATCTCACGGGCGTCCTGGATCATCAGTTCCTGGGCGGCTTTTTCTCTTCCCTGGACTTTATATCCTCCAAACTGGAGCACGGACTGGGGGGTTAATCCCAGATGTCCCATCACGGGGATGGACGCTGCGGTGAGTCTCCGGATGGTTTCCACAAAGGGGCCGGCACCTTCCAGCTTCACGGCATCGGCTCCGGATTCTTTGAGGATTCTGCCGGCGTTCCGGACGGCTTCTTCATGGGAAACCTGAAAGCTCAGGAAGGGCATATCGGCCACCAGAAAAATATCCGGCAGGGCACGGCGTACCGCTCTGGTATGATAGATAATATCGTCCACGGTGACACTCAGGGTATTGGCATGACCCTGGAAGACATTTCCCAGGGAATCACCCACCAGGACGGTATCGATGCTGGTTTTTGCCATCAGCTTGGCCATGGAATAATCATAGACGGTGAGCATGGCTATTTTTTCCCCGGCACGTTTTTTCCGGATAAAATCGGTGATATTATGTATGGGCATTTTTTTTAACCTTTGGTATGGAATTTTTGTGAGAGCATCTGTAAAGTAATAGAAATCTCCGGGATCATCCAGATTTTTTATCCGGCAGCGGTGCAGGATTTCTGCGAGGGTGGGGTGAGAGCGGATTTTTTGTTCCAGCTCAGAGAAGATATCCACCACCCAAAATCGGGCACGGTTGCGGACATGGGGGATGGTCAATTCCGGGTGGGAAAAAGTATTATTCTCCCACCAGGCGATGTCCAGATCCAGCACACGGGGGGAATTTTTGAAGGAAGGCACCCGTCCGCATTGGATTTCTATTTCCCGGAGTCGCCCCAGTAACTCCCGTGGCGGAAGCTGGGTCTGGTATAAAAATCCCTGGTTCAGAAAATCGGGCTGATTTTTCATCCCATAAGGAGGTGTGGAATAAACGCGGGATGTTTCCAGAATGTCCCCATTTTTTTCCAGAGACGCCCTTCCCAAACTTAAGTTTTTCTCCCGCTGGCCGATGTTGCTGCCGGCAATGATGACATACAGAAAATTGGGTTTCATTGGGTTTGTGGGGTATTATGGGTTTTGTGCCAGAAAATTCTCCACGGCATTCTGTTTTTGTTTGAGACGTCGTAAATGGTTTTCTGTGTAAATCCCAAAATCAATATCCCCCGTCATGATCTCATGTCGGATGGATTCCAAGGATCCCATATCCAGCTCAAAGGGATAGACGCTGGCCTGGGCGGCATATTCCTTTGCTTTCTGCCAGTAGGGGGAAGATTTATTATAATAAAATTCCGCCACGGCAAAGGATTTTTTGAGATCATCCGCAAAATCCAGATTATAAAAATACAGGTGGCGTTTATCAAATTTGGAGCCCATGCGAAGGTAAGACCGCATGATTTTGAGGTTGATGTGCATGAACATTAGCAGGCGGTATTTGTGGTATTCTTCTTCGTTTTGGATTTTGCACAGAGCCTGGGATGGATGCCGGAATTTCCGGGTGAGGGCAATTTCCAGAAAATAAATATTTCTTTTGATATCCTGGGTGTTATAATAATTCTGGAGGGTATACAGAAGGAAAAAATCTTCCACATAAACGGGATGCCACTGGTGCAGACGTTTGGGGATCCAGTCAGAGAATTTTGTGTACATTTCTGACTGGTCATAGTAGTAATCCAGACGCAGTTGTGCTCCGGCGGAGGAAGTCAAAATCAGGCTGGTTATCATCACTATTACGGAGTTACGCATATTTTTACTTTATATATCGGCAAAAACGGCTTGCGGTTAAAAATATCTTGACGACAATAATGGCAGGGAGACTCTGTTAAGTGCCAATTTCTCTAAAAAATTTATGGAAAAATTTTCTGTATTCCGGAATTTCCTCCCGGATGGATAATTATCAAAAACTGGAGTTTTTATCCCGCATCAGATTTTTGAATCTGGCTTTTCTGATTGGTTTTATTGCATTTTTTTCTCATGGCACCATGCACCTTATGGGTCTTTTTGGAAAAAATTCCCTTTTTGCGGTTTTTTTTCCTTTTCCGGAGATATCATCATTCTGCTCAGCTTTATTTATCTGCGAAAAAAAGAGAACACAGACATCTGTGCTGACATTGTTCTGGTTTTACATTTGTTGTTTTCTTTGTATTTAATTTATGATGGTGGCATTTTTCTGACAGGTATCCTGTGGATTGATACTTTTCCTGTTTTCCTATATTATTTGAAAGGTATCCGCAGGGGGAATATCTGGGCGGGAAGCATCGTGTTGCTTATTATGTTCATGGTGCTCCTGGCTGAACTGGGTGTTCTGGTTTTTCCATATCCATCATTTTATCTGATAGCTTCTCTTGTCATTTTTATTACCATATCTGTTCTCATCATTTTTTATGAGGATACCAAATCCAAAAGTCTGGAACTGGCCACCTACCAGCTTTCCCATGATTTATACACCGGTCTTCCCAACCAAGCCCGGCTGATTCACGATATCCAGGCGATGGAAGATGGAGCTCTGTTGCGACTGGACATCAATAACCTGACGGATATTGACTTTCTGAAGCTGGACGCATCCCTGATCAAACCGCTGGGAAGCGATAAAAATTCTGAGATCATGGTTCAGTCCATTATCCATTTTGCCCAGAAGATCAATGTGCGTACCATCGCTGAATATGTATCCAATGAAACGATCCATTCCATTGTCTCCGGGCTGGGGGTGGATTACTCCCAAGGTTATTTTATTGGAAAGCCGGCAAGGATAATCCGCGAAGTAAAATCTGCATAAACGGGGTCAATCCCGTTCGGATGGATAAAGATTTTCCATAATAATCTGTGCAATCCGGGGATAATATTTCTCTTGAAAATGGACGGTATCCGGCAGCATGATCTGGCGTTCATCTTCCGAGTAGTTTTCCATAAAGTGTGTATGAATATCCACAAAAGCAACGTTTTCACCCAGTGCAATGTCCACCGCTCTTTTCGCGTATGGTTTGAGCTCCTCATTTTTCCAGGATAAAATGGGGGTGGGAGAAAGAAGGAGGATTTTTTTATTCTCTATTTTCAACCTGCGGATTATCTGGATCATTCCCTGCCGGTATTTTTCCACCCCAATTTTCTGGATGGAATCATTGATCCCAAACATGAGAATGACAAAATCCGGTTCATGCCGGAGTACCCGGTTTTCTATAAATAAAACGGCATTTTCCGTGGTCCAGCCGGGAACTCCCTCATTCACCACAGTGACCGGTTTCCCATTCCTGGTTTTTTGCAGCAGTTTTGCCAGAGTCTCCGGATAGGGTTTTTTCACTTTTTGCCCGGTGAATGGGGTATATCCGTAAGTGATGCTGTCCCCATAACAGACAATGCTCAGCTCCTTTTCCTCCCGGATAAAATCGGCCAGATGGGTCAGATTATATTCCATTTTCTCTTGATTGGACATAATGAGGTACCGTATACTGCCGCATCGGGTAAATATTCCGGCTGCAATGAATATAATGGGAAGTAATATTAGTTTTTCTGGATTTTTCATAATCTCTCAAAACTGGCCAAAATTTATATCCATGAGAAATTTTAAAGTGTTTTCCATGTTCTCATTTTTTAAAAGATCTATTGTCATTTTACTGAATGGGTTTGGATAAGAAAAATCCGCTATCTCCAGAGCCCACGGGATTGCCGCAACGTACTGTTTCTTCGCCAGAAATATTTTAATCTGCCGGATATGGAATTCCTGTAAAATCCCCTCCGGTGGATTCAGATCCAGGGTGGCAGAAACCATTGCCTGGGCAGATTCCACATTGCCTGCATTCAGATAAATATCTGTGAGCAGGACCATGGCTTCCCAGGAACGTGGATTCAATTGGAGAGCGTTTTTCCAGGATTCCAGAGCCAAGTATGGATTTCCCTGGAGTAGAAAAAATTTTCCCTGCAATATCTGGATTTCATCCGCATTATTCCAATCCGTTATCTGTGGTTTTAATTTTGATATGAAGTCCAGTTCGTCTTTGGTAATTTTTTTCTTGTTCATAATTTTCGCATAGACCAGACGAAGTTTCTGGTAATGGATAAATTTTTTTATACTTTCATTGTTTAGTTTTTCTAATTCGGTAAGATATTGGGTAATGCCTTCCGTATTACTGTTTTCTCTGGAGACATAATCCAGATATCCGGCAATGGCATTACCCACCCTATGGTTGCGGGAGGCGATTTCCGGTTTATCGTTTTTCCGGTAAATAAAAAGGGAAATATTTCCGGTATACATCTGGCTGCGAATGAAATCTTCTTCTTTCATAAAATCAATGGAGGAGGGAGCGTCCGGTTCGGAAAAATAAACCAGTCGGCGTTTCAAATCCACGCCAATGACCGGAGTAATATGCCCCATCCGGGATTCCGTATTATACACCAGAGCAAGAACTGGTAAACCCATGGCAATATGCCGGGCAATATCATCCAGGCTTGCCTCATGCGGGGATACGACCATTTCTCTTCGCTGGAAGTATTCCACAATTTCATGAAAACTGGTTCCATTTTCCGTCGTTTTTAGCTCCCGGGCGATTAGTTTCTGATCTGGAATATTTTTCACTTCCAAACTGTCCAAGGCAAACTGGATGGCCATGGGAGCACAGAAGTTTTTTCCTTTGCCCATGCGGGGATGTACGTTTTTATAGCGAACCGGATTTTCTTCCGCAGGATTTTTCAGAAAGGAAAACAGATTCTGTAAATGCGGGGATTTTCCGCCGGATATTTTCTGGGAATAAACCTTTGCCGCCTCATCCATTTTACCCAGATACATAATAAGCAAAATTTTATTATACAAAGCGGAATCCCGGGTCCTTTGTTCGCCGGAGCCCTTTTCCGCTTCCCGGATGATCTCATCATAAATCTTTTCTCCGGCTGCATAATTTCCGGAGTGTATGTGCACCTGGGCTTCCAGAATAGCAAGGCTGAATTTTTCCGGCGTAATGCTGTTACCAGTAGAAAATGTATTCTTATCCCGGAGGAAATCCAGGGCAGGTTTAATTTTGTGATTCTGAACCAGAGATTGGACATAATATTTTGTGATTTCTTCCTCCGGATTCTCTCCCATATAAAAATCCAAAGTCCCTCCGGATGTTTTTTCCATCGCCAGAAGATACTGGTAGGCGGATTCTTCTGCCCGGAGGAAATCATAAGAATAATAATATAATTTTGTGGCAATAAACCAGAGACGTTTATCCTCCGGATGTGCCTGGGCCAGATTTTGATAGAATTCGGCTTTCGCGGCAATACTGGATGTGTCCATACCCAGAATTTTTTTCTCTTCCAGATAATACTTTTTTATTGCTTCGCTTATCCGTTCATTTTCTTCAGAATTTGGGGCAGTACGTTTTTCCGGTCTGGAGGTCATCTGGACCAGGATATGATTTAAATACTTTTTGGGAATGGCATGGGGGATGACCCGGGTTTTCCCTTTGATATATTTTTCTTTTTGGATGATATCTGCCTTCCGATATTGCAGATTAGCGAAGTTAATCACAAAATTATTTTTACCGTGGAAAATCATTATTTGGGAAGGGTTGTTGCCTTTCAAGGCAATTTTAAAAAAAAGGGAATCCATCATCGTCCGAAGGGAAACAGGCAAGAGATAAAAAGTATTGTTTTCCGGATTGTAGTATACGGTCTGTTTGGACAATTTTGCATTTTTTACCCTGGGAGGAAGTTGGAAAATAAATTTATCTGAATCCATTCCAATTGTAAAGGAATAATTAAAAAAGGTATCTTCCAGATCAAAGGATAGACGATATCCGTTTTTCTCTTCTTTCCGATAATCCCAAATCCGTGAGGTTTCATAAACGTTTTCTTTTCCACGCCAGTAAAAAATATGATTGTGATACATCATTTTCCAGTCTCCGTTCAGGGAAACAACGGAGTTTACATTGTCCCCGTCTTTTTCAAAAACCACATCCATTGTCTGGTTTTCTCCTGCTATCCGGAAAGTCCCTCCAAAGTAGGGAAGTTGCTCTGGATTGGATATTTTCTGCACCGCCTCTGTGTATTCCTTCCCAAAATTCCGCTCCGGAGGCAGAGGCAGAACCCGTTTCCATAGTGCCAATTCTTCCGGGAATTCACTTTGCAGCCGGGCCAGATATTCCGGATTTGGTTTGGATGTATTCACTAAATCCAAATGCAAATAAACCAGCGATACATACACATAAAATAATCTCCTGGTTGGCCCACGGTGGGAATCTTTATTTTCCAGAATATTCCGGAGGATTTCCTGTGCACGGAGACTCTGGTTTTTTTCCAGATAATGCCCGGCCAGTGGCAGGCAAATGTACCCGCATTCTTTATAATTAATTTTGTTCAGGTCGATTTTTTTCCCATATAAAATGAATTCCATCATGTTAATCTGATTACGGGAAAAAAATTTATTCGCCGTATTTTTATTTTTCAGGTCACGGTAAAAAAACCGTGCGGATTCCGTATTTTCCTCCATCAGATGAAAATATAAAAACGCGGCGGTCTGGACATCCGGCGGAAGGGATACATTGCCGGGTGCATTCAGGTTCTTCAGAAGATAAAATGCCTCCATGCCAATAATTGGATTTTCCTTGAGGTTTATATCCTTCCGGATAATCTCCTCCATCCCGCGAATATCCATCGCCCGATGTTCCCCGTATTTTTCCCAAGAAACAAACGGAACGCCTCCGGAAATTCCGGATAGGGAAAAAGTCCCCATCACGACCAGGAAGAATGAACCGTATAGGACGGATTTTATCCCACTCATTAAAATTTTCATAGATACAAGCATACAAATGCGGGGTGTTCCGTCACCTTTTAAATGGGGGGGCCCGCCGTGACGTCACTCCGGGGATGCGACATAATGGTGTCGTCACCGTGAATATAATATAGACGTCATTGGGAAAAATATAAAATATCATCAGAGGGGGTGTCCACCGAATCCGCCTCTGCGAGTGGAGCATCGTAGTCTATGATTTCCTCCCCCCGTTCAGGGATAATGTGAAAGATCACAGATCCCAGCTTTTTATTTTTCAACGCGACGGTTAAGAGATACTCACCGGGTTCCAGATCTTTGTAATAATTGGTGATATATTCTGTGTTTGTTTCCAGTCTGTGTGCCCGGAGGTCCAGTTCCACCCATCCCAGGCTTTTTCTGGATAACGATAGTGCATAGGGCAGTTCCCGGTTTATTTCGTTTGGCCGGTAAGCAAACCATATAATTTTATTCTCTTCAAAGGTGATGGGATCCTGAAATATCCGGAAAGAGGGTGGGTGGAAGTACTGGCTCTGGACGTGGTCCAGATCGGATTGATTGACGGGAAAAAATGAAAAACTGGGCTCCTTGGTATCACAGGAATAAAAAAATATAAAAATAAGAAAAAAAACTGACCTGGAAAAGCGAATCATATATTTTTATTATCGTACCTCTTGTAGAAATCAAAAAGTTCTTTTATTTGGTTCTTCTCCCGTTCCAGAAAGGCACATAATTGTCCAGGGTCATCCTCGGAAGAAATTTCCATGGTTATGGTAAATGTATTTTTTTCCAGGTTCGGGGAAGATTCCAGTTTGAGGCCCCGGTTCCGTATCTTTCTTAATTTTTCCTCCAGAATACCGGAGATCCGGTGGAACTCAGGAAAGCGGATTTCCCGGCATTTTTGGAGCATGTGGTCAGCATATTTTATCCGATGGGGGGATTTTTGTTGGGTGGGAGTTTTTAAAAACCGGATAAATTCCAGTTTCTGGTTTTGGGTCATATCTGTCCAATGGATCATGATTTCCGTGGCGGTGTTTTTATTGACCATGGGATCTGCCATAAGCTTTAGGAAGTCTCCCGCTATTGCGGAATCCTGCATTTTTTCCGGAGAATGTTTCTGATGAAGATATACCATTTCAATATATTTGGGGGCGATGGATTTTTCCGTGAAGAGCCGTGAGTATTCTTCCGGTAATGCCAGTATATTTTTGATTTCTTTGAACCGCCCCATGGAATAGGAGCGGGCGGTCAGAATATCCCCAAAGATATCATCGTCGGTTTTTCGGAAAAAGGAAATAAATCCAAATTCATTCTTCAGGCTGGAAAATCCATAGTACCGGAACATGCTTTTCCAGAAATCCACGGAGTTTTCCCGGATGATTTTTTCACGGGGAGTATAATCGGATGGGAAAAGGGGGATTTCCACGGAGTTTCCACGCCGGGGAAGCCGGAGGTAAAACCCCGGGGCATCCAGCAGTGTGACAGAATCAAACCGGTATTTATGGTTTTTTGCCATGAATTTCTATTTCATAGGCTGGATATCCCTGCTGGTCCAGGGTCACCTTTTTTCCTGGGATACCGGAATCCACAGTTTTATCAAGCAGGTACATCGGTGGCCAGGGGATGATCTGGCCGGCTTTCTGCATGACTGCCCGGATATGGATTTTTCCGGGGTCTTTTTTTGCTCGCAGATACAGCCGGAGCGTTTCCATATTTTTGAGCGGTCCCTGTATTTCCACCATAGGGTATTTGGCATAAAAGGTTTTTATGTCTGCATGGTGGATTTTCCGGCCAGTGAGATATACCCGCAGGTTGTTTTTGGGCAGGGTCTGGACGAAGTCATAAAAATTAGCGGAATTCAGATCCGGGAAGGAAAGGGTCAATACCGTGCTGGCTGTAAATTCACCATTATTGCGTAAAATGGCACCCGGCTCTTCCAGATCCTCACGGTTTAAACTTAAGGAGAGAAAAAAAGGCAAAGGAGCATCCGGAAATATTTCCACATATTGCATGGAATCAAACCGGAAGGCCCGTCCCTTTATGGACAGGTACTCATCGCCGGGCTTTTTGGAATTTTTTAAAAGTTCAATGCCGGAAAGATCATCCATGCTCAGAGGAATGGTTTGCTCAAAATGATCCCAGTCCACGATATGGATATAGGGTTTGTCTCCCTTTTTGAAAAATAAAAAAATATGGGAATAACCAATGGCCGGATTCACCATCACCATTTTCAGAAATTCTATATCTTTTATGGGAAAACTTTTTGTCCCCAGATAAGAAAATTCTCTTTTCCCTTTTTTATGAAACAACGAAAGATAATAATTTTCTTTTCCGGCGGAAAAAACAATATTTTCAAGAGTTTTATCTTCTGTAACATTATATTTTTTGTTGGACAGAATCCGGACGCCTGAGACGCCGATGGCTTTTTCCAGAATGCTCTCATCCGGATGGAACAGCTCACGGCCACAGGAAAAGAATAGAAGAAAAATGGAGAAAAACGCGATATGGGTAAGATACGGCCTCAGGGAATATTTCATTCATCAAAAAAATATTCCCTGATCCTGTGTAAAATAATTTATCGCAGAAAATTATCGGGAAAGCTTTTCTGTTTCTTCCAGAATTTTTCTCTCATTATATTTCAAAAAGTAAATTCCGGCAAACAGACACAGTCCAAAGCCAATAAGACCGGATATCCGGACACCCAGATCGTTCCCGGGGTCTTTCCCCAGAGAGGTGAGGGCGGCAAATACAAGCACCCCAAACGTCTGGCCAAATTTTTGCATCAGCGTCCGGGCTGCAAAAAACATGCCTTCCTGGTGAACGCCGGTCGTCAATGCGTCGTGCTCCGCAATATCTGCCAGAACTGCATTGGGAAGGATTCCCAGAAAAGAAATGGGGATGGCATAAAAAATAATCACCAGAAACGCCTGCAGGGTGTTATCCAAAGGAAGTTTACCCAGAAAAAAAACAAAAAAGAAGATGATGCTCATAAAAAGAAAGGAGGACGTGATCAGAATTTTTTTACCAAATTTTTTCGCCAGAATATTCACCAGAGGGTAAAACAAAAAACTGACCACCACCATCAGAGGCAGCAATTGCCCCATCAGGGTTTCTTCCAGACCCAGAAGAACCGTTATGTAATACAGCAGGCCGGTCATGATAATGGTAATACCCATAAAATAGCTGAAATCCGCGACCACGTAGTATATAAATTCTTTATTTTTGAATGTCTTTTTCATGGCCTCCATCATGTTGAGCTCGGATGGGACAGACTGGCTGTATTCTTTTTCGTTTATGGTTAATGGTGGAACCATCATTAAAAGCATGGCAAACAGAGAGATAATCCCTATGGCCGCCTGCAAGGCATGAACAGAATCAGTGATACCAAAGGAATTCTGCAAAATGCCAGATAAGAGCGGAACCTGGGCTGCCACCATAATACCCAAGGCGTATGTTATGGAAATCCAGGTGGATAAATTCAACCGCTCATTGGCGGTATGTCCCAGCTCCGGGAGCAATGCGAAATACGGAGTGACATAAATGGTAAGAAAAAGATAAAAAAATGTCTGCATGGAAAATAGCCAGACAATATTCCAGCCGCTATCGGATTGTACCACAGGAACAAACATCAGGAAAACAAACAATGCCGATGGAAATGCCCCAAAAAGAAGGAATGGCATACGCTTGCCGCGTTTCCCCTGCCAGCGGTCGCTCAGATTCGCGATGACGGGATCTGTGACGGCATCCCAGAGACGCCCGGCTGCGGCAATCAAGGTGATGGCATTCAATACGGCCAGGAAAACCACCTGGGTGATAAAAACCGGAATCTTTGCATTTTCCGGTGGCCGGTAAAAGTACACAAGCTGGAGATTCACAATATTGATTAATGTGGACCACCCCAACTGACCAATTGCGTATGTAAATTGTTTGTTTCCGGGAAGACTCCGGACGGTTGTAGCTATGTTCATAAGATATGAATAAAGTTTTCTCTTTTTCCTGTAAAGAATTTATTTAACCCTTTTCCGTGACCTCGGATGCGTTCATACCGGTCATCCCGGTTGGATGCCCCGGAGCCCGTTTCTGCCCCGGATTCCAAAGTGCTTGCCCGCTCATCCTTTGTTTTCAGTTTAACCGATGCTGAAGTTTCTGGTGCTTCTTATGGCTGGTTTTTTTCTTTACCGACTGGTCAAAAGCATTTTCACGCCGGAGCCCTCGGAAAGTGATAGGGAGCGGCAGTATGAACAGAGAAGAAATCCGTTTTTTCGCTCGGCGGACCAGAGAAAAGAAAAAGATATCTCCAATTCCGTCCGGATAATAGAAGAAAGATTGAGCGATGAAAAAGAACCCGGATTCGGGAAAACAAGAGGAAAAAAATGATTGATCGTAGAGAACAGGTAAGAGTGCTTCTGAAAAAGGTACACAACCCAAAAACAAATAATGATATAGTATCGGATGCTCTGGTGCTGGACGTGACCGTGGATGATGCGGACAAAGTCACCATTCTGCTGGGATTCAAGGGAACCCGGGAAGAGCAGACGCAGATAACGGAAACCATCGCCAATATCCTGTCCAAAATAGCTATTCCCCAAGAAAAAATAGATGTCCGTTTTACAGAAGCCGGTGAGCATAAAAAGGACGCTCAAAAGCTGCCAGAGCCAGAGCGTTTGCCGGGAGTGAAATATATTATCGCAGTTGGATCCGGAAAAGGTGGGGTGGGGAAATCCACCGTCTCCGTGAATCTGGCTTATGCCTTATCCGGGGCCGGTTTCAAAATAGGCATTCTGGACGCCGATGTGCATGGTCCCTCCATCGGCAAAATGGTGGGGCAGGCGGGGAAGGCTCCGCTGTCCGTGTATGAAAATAAAATTCTCCCTTTAGAAGTTAATGGGGTCAAGGTGATGAGCTTTGCTTTTTTAATTGAAGAGGGTACTCCCATTGTATGGCGGGGGTCTTTGCTGCATAAAGCGGTGCACCAGCTTTTGTTTGATATGATCTGGGGGGATCTGGATTTTCTGATTGTGGATTTACCTCCCGGAACTGGGGATGTCCAGCTTTCCCTGGCACAGGCGGTCAAAGTGGATGGAGCGGTGGTAGTGACCACTCCCCAGAATGTGGCATTCCAGGATGCCTCAAGGGCCGCATTGATGTTTGACCAGGTAAAAATTCCCGTCCTGGGGGTGGTGGAAAACATGAGTGGATTCATCTGTCCCCATTGCGGGACTCTGACTCCCATCTTTTCCGAGGGAGGCGGGGAGCAATTGGCCAGCTTCACCCGGTCTTCGCTTCTGGGCAAAATTCCGCTCCATCCGGATATTATGCAGTCGGGAGAAAACGGGGTGCCTGTCACCCAAACCAAAGATGCAAAATATGAGCCCATCCGTGCGGCATACGCGGATATTGTTAAGGCTATTCGGGAAAAACTGGAAATAAAATGATTCTGTCTGGCCTGGAAATCAAAGCACGGATGGGGAAGGACATCATCATTGACCCTTTTAAAGAAGACCGGGTCAATCCCAATTCCTATAACCTCACTCTGCACGATGAGCTGATGACGTATACCCATACGGAATTAGACATGGCCAGTAAAAATGAAACCGTGAAAATCCATATTCCGCCGGAGGGATATCTCCTCCAGCCCAATAAGCTGTATCTGGGGCGGACAGTGGAGTACACGGAGACGCAACGGTTGGTTCCCATGTTAGAGGGGCGCAGTTCCATTGGCCGATTAGGAATGTTTGTGCATATTACCGCCGGGTTTGGGGACATTGGTTTCAAGGGGTATTGGACGCTGGAAATTTTTGCAGTCCAGCCCATCCGAATTTATGCTGGGGTGGAAATCTGCCAGATTTTTTACCATACGGTGGAGGGTGCTTATACTAATTATGAAAACGGTAAGTACCAGCACAACCGGGGTATTCAGGCCAGCATGCTGTACAAAGAGTTTTTATAAAAGGCTCCTATAGCTCAGAAGGATAGAGCGGTGCCCTCCTAAGGCACGTGGCCAGGTTCGAGTCCTGGTAGGGGCGAAAAAGATTGACCGTTTGTTTGAGATTTACAAACTTGCCAACCTTCTGGACAGGGTGAACCTGTTCTTGATAACCGGAGGAGGTTACATGGAGAATGAAAAAAGAAATTACGAGATGGTTGTAATTTTATCAGAAAAAGATAATCTGGAGGCTGCCAAAAAAAGCCTGGAGGATATCTTTGAGAAAAGAGGAATTGAAGTCACGGGAAAAGAGGATCTGGGTAGCCGGAAGCTTTTCCATCTTGCCAGCAAGCAAAATAAGGGATTTTATCAGTATTTAACTTTTACTGCACCTGGAGCCATTATCGATCAGTTAAACAAAGATATCCGGGTGACAACGGAAATCTTGAAATGCTACATCACAAGGCTTGCTTAACATGGCAAACGATCTGAATGTGGTCACACTCATTGGGCGGCTCACCCGGGATCCGGAGTTGAAAACCACGCCCAATGGAAAAGTCCTGGCAAAGTTCACCCTTGCGTCCAACCGGACGTATAAAGTGGGGGAAGAAACCAAAGAAGAAGTGGGGTTCTTTGACTGCGTATCCTGGGGAAAGCAGGCCGAAGTGATGGCACGTTATTTAACCAAGGGCAAACGGATTGCCGTGCAGGGATCTCTGCGTTTTTCCAAATGGGAAGTGGAAGGGAAGAAGGGTTCCAAGGTGGAAATCAACGTGGAAAACTTCCAGTTTCTGGATGGAAAACAAGATGGGAAAGACGCGTCCGGGGGAGGCAGCATGGCTCCTTCCGAAATTGTGGACGATAGCTATTCTGCACAGAGTGGGCATGAAGACACATCGGCCAATTTGGATGAAGATATACCTTTTTAATAGAATGGAGTGACAATGGAATCAAAAAGCAACACATCGGGAGCACCCCGTGACAATAAAACAGGGGAAGATAAAAGAGGGAAGAAATTCCGCAAAAGAACCTGTAAATTCTGTGAAAACAAAGAATTGGTCATTGATTATAAACGTATAGATATTCTGGTACGCTTTGTGTCAAATAAAGGAAAGATTCTGCCTCGCAGACTTTCCGGCAACTGTGCAAAACACCAGAGACTGGTGGCGAAGGAAATTAAAAAAGCAAGAACAGCCGGGCTCATGCCGTTTACGGTAAAATGATATGGGAATTGTTAATCAGTTTCCCGGTTAATATTCTCTGGGGAATTTTACTTTTTCAGGCATGGGAGCGTCCCTATGGCAAGATAGGGGTGTACGTTGTTACCGGGATTTTGCTGGTTGTGGGTTTCTTCGTCCCGGATCGGATTGCCCTGTTTTTCTGGGATCCCAGCGGTATCATCACCATCGTTTTTGGTGGGTTTCTGCATTTGCTTCTTGTGAAACCCAATGAATCGCTGAAAAAAGTTCTGCTGATTGATCTTCCATCCCGGAAAGCTGTTAAAGATATTCTGATGAAAACACCAGATGTGGAAGAGAGGCAGAAAGCCTATGTAAAAATCATTCGGGAGTATTCCGCTTTCTGGAAAGAGAAATCGAACGTATTAACGGAAATCAATACAAAGTATAATCTGGCGATATTCTTATCCATTGGCGGTCTGCTATTTTTATTCTGGCTCATTTCCTATTTTTTCAATCCGGAAATTATCGGAATGCTGAAAAGCCAGTTTGAGATGCTGAACAAGAATATTGCCCGCATTGCGGAATCTGCAAAAGATCATCCCATTGATATTCCCCGGCTTTTTGGCATTTATATAAGCCTTGCCCCCACTGTTATTTTCATGGAATCCACCATTGTTTTTCTTTTCTTCCTCTATGTGCTGAGGAAAATATTTGCGGGTTCTGGGAATTCCATGGTTATATTGGGTTATCTGAGTCTTTTTAAAATGAATGAAAATGTGGTTTGGGGTTTCATCGCAGCGGGGGCCGTGACCTGGGGTTCTTTTTATTATCCCCTGCCGGAGATTATGCGGTTTGTGGGGATCAATACCACCGCCATTCTCGCGTTTCTGTTTATGCTGCAAGGGGTGGGTACTCTGCATTTGTTTCTAACCGTCCGGCTTCTTCCTGCGAGCTGGATTATATTTACGGTGTTTGCCTTGGGAATTTTCATTCCGCAGGCCATTTTACTGTTTATTTTTCTTCTGACCGCTGCGGGGTTAGGGGATTTCTGGTTTGATTTCCGGAATAAAGCTTTACAGCCCAGAGCCATATACGATAACGACGATTATTGAGCATAGATTTATGCTATTTTAAAATAATAATAGCTATAAGCGAAAAATAAAATAATAGCCATAAGCGAAAAATGAGAGAAATATTTAAGTAATACTTACAAGGGGAAAAAAATGAGAGTAATATTAAAAACAGATGTTCCAAATCTTGGGCGGGCTGGGGATACCAAAGAAGTTAAGAATGGATATGCCCGTAATTTTCTGATCCCCCGTAATCTGGTGCTGGTGGCAGACGCCCGCAGTAAAAAGCAGCAGGAATTTCTGGAAAAAGTAAAAGAAAGTAAAATCCAGAAAAGAAAGAAGACTGCCCGGGAAACCATGGACACACTCAAAGGCAAGGAAATTTTTATTAAAATGAAGGTGGGGGACAGAGGCAAGCTTTTTGGGAGTGTTACCAATCTTCATATCCAGAAAGAACTGGAAAACCAGGGAATTCATGTAGATAAAAAATATATTCTTCTGGGAGAACCGTTAAAAAATCTGGGCAGATACAAGGTGGAAGTCAAGATCTATGATGACATACAATCCACCCTCGTGGTCAATGTTACTGATGAGGAAGGCAATCTGCAGGTGCAATCGCCCGTGGAAACCCCGGAGAATGCTGCCCCCGCTCCTGCCCCCGCATCTGCCCATGCATCTGAAAGTGGGGAAAATTCCCAGACAGAAAACGCTTTGTAATAACCTGTCCCATGGACGGTCTTTACGATGATTCTGCGGAAAAGTCTGTCCTGGGTGGTATTATCAATGATACATCCCTTTTTGTCGAAGTCAGTGGCATTTTAAAAGAAGAAGACTTTTACCGGGAGTCCCATCGGCTCATCTTCCGGGCGTTCGCAGAGGAATTTGAAAGAGGATCTGTTCCGGATATTCACCTTGTAACAGCTACCCTGAAGAAAAAAGGAGAGCTGGAGAAAGTGGGGGGCGGGGATTATCTTCTGGATGTCGCCTATTCGGGAAGCATGCTGTCCCTGGAACGTTTTGCCCGGAAAGTAAAAGAATTATCTCTCAGAAGAAAACTTCTGGAAAACCTCAAAGCCATCCAGATAAAAGTTATTAATCCGGAAAATTCTTTCAATCCCATAATGGAAGAAGCGGAAAAAATGATATATGAAATTTCCGAAAATGCCGGGGATTCCTCCGGCGTTCTGCATATAAAAAATATTGATGCGGAATACAGGGAATATATGGAGAATGTAAAAGAGGCCAATCGGACGGGCAATGTCCCCGGATTGGCCACACATTTTCCCCAACTGGATAAAATCCTGACGGGTTTGAAAGCCGGCCAGTTGATCATCCTCGCCGCTCGCCCCGGACAGGGAAAAACCACCTATGCTCTGAATATTGCTGCGAATGTGTTTCTGAAAAGCAAAAAACCGGTTCTGTTTTTTTCCCTGGAAATGACCCGGATTGAGCTGTTCATCCGCGTGGTGGCGGCAGAGAGCTGGGTTGATTCCAAAGAATTCCAGCGTGGGGTCATCCGGGATGGGGACGCTCCCAAAATTTCTGCTGCGGTGAATAAAATATTCGCATCTGATTTCTATTTGGATGATTCTCCCAATTTAACCTCCTGGGACTTCCGCCAGAGAAGTCGCCAGCTTGCCCGGACACTGGAAAAATCCGGGAAATCCCTGGGATTGATCGTAGTGGATTATCTCCAGTTGATGCAGCACGGGGACGGCGATGGGTCCCGCTATGAAAGCAGGCAGATGGAAGTGGCCCGGATTTCCCATTCCCTCAAGATCATTGCCAAGGATTTAAAAGTACCGGTGCTGGCTCTCTCCCAGATGAACCGTTCCATTGAACAGCGGGGGAAAGACCAGAAACCCCAGCTTTCTGACCTCCGGGAATCCGGAGCCATTGAGCAGGATGCAGATATTGTTATGTTCATCTACCAGAAGGAAACGGAAGATAGTTCCAAAGAAGGGTCCAAAGATAGTTCCAGGGAAGAAAATGGTGTTGCTGCGGATGTTATCATTGCCAAGCACAGGGCAGGACCCACGGGAGTGGTGGAAATGTTTTTCATGAAAAGATATAATTGTTTTCAAGAGATTGACAAAACAGAAAGATACGAGGAAAATGCCGCTGTTGAGTATGAGTAGCAAAGGAGGGTGCTATGCAGAGTATTTCAAGGACCGGACTGGCAGGGTTGGGGATTGCTTTAATAGTTTTATTATCGGCCTGTAAAAGCGGGGACAAAAAAACGGAGGCGGGCTCCGATTGGGTAACCGCTACGGGAAGGGCTCCCATTGTGGATAACCGGCTGGGGCGGGCCAAGGATGATGCCCTTGCGGATGCGAAAAAAGAAGCGGTGGCCACTAAAATTGGGACTCTGATTTCCGGAACCACCAAAACGGTGGACAACATCATGGAGAGTTCCTCCATCAAGTCCCAGACGGATGGTTTCATTGAAACATATCGGATTGTCCATGCCCATCCCATTTCTGATTATGAATACGAAGTGAAAATTCAGGCAAAAGTGAAAGAAGGGAAGCTGAAAGAATCCATCGCCTCCTTGGCGGAAACGGCTGGTTATCCCCGGATTATGGCCATTGGTAAAGAGAATTATTTGTCCTCACAGGCGGAAGGGCAAACCCGGGCATCTGTTGTAGTGGAAGCATCCATGTCCAACGCCGGATTTCCCATGGTGGATAAAAGCACCATGGAAAACATTATTGCAAAAAACCGGGCTATTCTGCGGAGTTCTTTCCAGAATGGGGATAAAATGAAGGAGTTGGGGGCAGACTCCGGAGCGGAAGTGATGATACTGATTTCTTCCACCCTGACCGATGGGGGCGTTATGGAAGGAACTGCGATGCATTCCATGCGGGCGGATCTGGAGATAAAGGCTGTGGATTTGAACAATGGACGCATTCTTTCTTCCCAGACATCCACCGCTGCGTATCCGCATCTGAATCCGGGAACCGGAGCCAATAAAGCCATAGAGCGTGCCTGGAAAAAAATACAGGATCCGTTTCAGAATGCGATTCTGAAAGGATGGGAACCCAATCAGTCTCAGATGATTGCTGTTACCATTTCAGGGCTGGATTATAATGCTGTGAAAGATTTCCGCAATCTTCTGCTGGAGCTGCGGGGTGTGAAAGATGTGTACCGCCGGGGAGTGACCGGGGATTCTGCCGTACTGGATGTCCAGTTTCAGGGCAATTCCTTTGAGCTTCTGGATCGCATCATGGATGCTTCTAATGGCTATGAAATTCAATCGAAAGATGTGAAAAAAACCAGTATGGTACTCCAGATACGGAAAAAATAGGGTGGCTGATAAATCAAAAATATGGGGGGGGCGGTTCCAGAGCGGTCCCTCCGGCATTGCTGAACGCATTTCAGAGTCCATATCGTTTGATCATGTCTTGTACGATGTGGATATCCGGGGGAGTATTGCCCATGTGAATATGCTCAAGCGTTGCGGTATTCTTTCGGAAGAATCTTCCCATAAAATTACCGATGCCCTCCGCAGTATCCATGCGGAAATTGAACAGAATGGGCTGGAGTTTTCCTGGACTCTGGAAGATATCCACATGCACATTGAGAAGATTCTCACCGACCGCATTGGGAATGACGGAAAGAGAATGCACACCGGGCGTTCCCGGAATGACCAGGTGGCGGTGGATACGCATTTATATCTCAAGGAAACTCTGGAAGGGCAGAGTGGATTGCTCCTTTCTGTCATGAAAACCATTCTGGAGCTGGCGGAAAAATACCGGGGAAAAATCTGGGCGGGATATACCCATCTCCAGATTGCCCAGCCCGTGCTATTATCTCATTATATCTTATCTTGGTTCTGGAAATTTGCCCGGGATTTCCAGTTAATGCAGTTTGCGTACAGGGAGACCTGTCAGAATCCGCTGGGGGCGGCGGCGATGGGTGGCCCCAATTATCCGGTGGATCCGGATATGGTCAGAGAGGAGCTGGGCTTTGGGAAATCCTATGAAAATTCCATGGACGCAGTATCCAACCGGGATTACCAGTTATCCTACCATTTTTTTGCCTCCCGCTTATCTCTGCATATCTCCCGGTTCTGTGAAGACATGATTATTTATAACACATCGGAATTTGCCACCATAAGATTTTCCGACGCCGTCACCACCGGCTCATCCATCATGCCACAGAAAAAGAATCCAGATATTGCGGAAATTCTGCGTTCCAAAGCAGCCCGAATCACCGGGAATCTGAATTCTCTCATGATGAATCTGAAAGGACTTCCCACCACATATAACCGGGATCTGCAGGATGACAAAGTTTACCTTTTTGATACGATAAAGAATGTGACATTAATCCTGGAAGGAATGAAAGAACTCCTGACAAATGTTACATTTTTACCGGAAAAGGTGCAGAAGAATCTGGAAGCCGGCTTTGGAACAGCCACGGATGTGGCGGATTATCTGGTGGCGGGCTACAATCTGCCGTTCAGGGATGCCCACCACATTTCCGGAGCCATTGTGGCTCTTGCGGAGCAGAAAAAGGTGATTATTCCACAGATATCCCCGGAGGATGTTGCCCCCATACTGAAACCATTTGAAGATAAATATAATATAAAAATAAATCTGAACCCGGCGGAATTTACCGTGGAAAAATCTGTATCCCGCAGGGGGGGGAGTCTGTCCACTTCTCCGGAAATGGTGGAGAGGCAGATGGAAAAAGCCAGAAAAATATTGGAGGAGAGCCGTCTCCTATGCTCCTGACCATCCACCCGCAAAATCCCCAAAAGAGAATTGTGGATATTGTCGCAAAAGGCATGTCTGATGGAAAAATCTATATCATCCCCACGGATACGGTGTATGCTTTTGCCACCGCTTTGGGGAATAAAAAAAGTATTGAGACATTATACCAGTTGAAAAACATCCCACCCAAAAAACCGCTGAGTCTGTATGCACGGGATTTTTCCCAGGTTTCTGATTTTATCCGGATGGATAATAACCAGGTTTTCCGGTGGATGAAATCCCATCTGCCCGGTCCGTATACGTTAATTTTCACCGCCACAAAAAATCTGCCACAGTATACCCTCAGCAAGCAGAAAATGGTGGGCATCCGTATTATTGACCATCCGTTTGTGAGAATGCTTCTGGAAACCATGGAAATGCCCATCATTGGCAGCTCCGTTTTTAACGAGGAACGCTACCTCACATATCCGGAGGAGCTGGAAGAGCACTACGGGAAAAGAGTGGAAGCCATTGTGGATGCCGGACCCATCAATCTGGAAGTGTCCACCATTCTGGATGCCTCCGTATTCCCGCTGGATGTGATCCGGGAAGGGAAGGGCGTCATTGACTTTGATTAGTACATTGTTTTAATATTGCAACAGAGCGGGTGGGGGTTCGCAAGTCTCCGCAAAGCATTGCCGGAGTCTTTCCTCAAGAAAATTTCCCCCGCCGAACGTAGTGATCACGGAGTCGGTGTTTCCCAGCATGGGTTTCCAGAGATGGGCGGGCAACATTGTGTCTGTGGTATACAGGACGATGGGTCCTCTTCCCGGGATCCGGAAAATTCTCTGGACGGAAGATAATGCTTTCCTTCCGGAGGGGTTATGGATGAGGATTTGTTTTGGGGAAATATTTTTCCGTAAATACTGTAGTAATGGCTCCGGATTGTACAGGGAAAATATTTTCTCACAGTGAGGGAAATTTCCTTCCGGATTTTCCATCACACAGATGGATTTACCTTTGCGGATGGAAGTCTTCCCATAAACTTTTTTGATGGAATAACGAGCGGTTTCCCGTAATACATCGATTCCGGAGGTATAGGCGGGGGTGGCTTGGAATTTTTTTCCTTCAGCTCTATTCTCCGCATAGAAATCTATTTGGTCTTTACACTCTTCTGCTTGTTGCGGATTTTCTTTCATGGCTTTACCGTATGCGGAGGCCAAATCCGCATCCAGAAGCCCCAGGGTCAGTTTCATCCGGATGATTCTCCGCGTGGATTCCCGGATTCTTTTTGAGAGATATTTTTCGTTTGGAGATTGGGATATCCGGAAAAAATCGTCCACGGCGGTGCGGTAATAAAAAGGAGAATCCTTGAAGAGCAGCACCATATCCGCCCCGGATTCAATGGATCTGGCCATGGTGCGGGCGTATCCGGATGCCCAGCGGGGCGGTTTCATCGCATCCATCCCGATATCGTCTGTGACAATAATTCCATTGAAATTGTATTTCCCCCGCAGGATGTCCGTCAGCCATCGGCGGCTGATAGTGACAGGCAGGTCATCCATTTCCGGAAAAACTATATGGGAAGTCATCACACCCGGAGCTTTTCCGGAGTTAATGGCTTTAATAAAGGGAAATAAATCCTGGGTTATCAGGGAAGACCAAGGTTTCCGGATGACCGGCAGGTCGTAGTGGGAATCTGTCCGGGTGTCTCCGTGTCCCGGAAAATGTTTCAAAGCACTCATACATCCTGCGTCCCTGGTACCCCGCAGGTATTCCATCACATTGTCCGCCACGACGGCTGGGTCATTCCCAAAGCTCCGGGCGTGGATGGCAGAGTTGGAGAGATCCAGAACCACATCTGCCACCGGTCCCAGAACCCAGTTGATGCCATATAATTTCAGCTCCCGGCAGTTGTAATAACCGGTGTGGTATGTTATTTTTCCGGAAGGAAACGCATTGTTTGCCTCTGCCGTGGCCAGTGCGTTGGGGAAGGGGGTTGTTCCATAATCCAGCCATCGGATGTTACCTCCCTCCTGGTCAATGGCAAAAAACGGCTCCGGGTATCCATGGCTGCGATAATGGCTTTTTATCCGGGATATTTTTTCTTTCAGAATGCGAAGTTTTTCCCGTTCTGTGCCTTGTGTGGGGATGTTACTTTTAAAAATAAAAATGGTTCCGGGAAAAGTTCCGTATAATTTTTCCACTGCCAGCTCTGGAAGATAATAAAACAAAACCTGGTGCTGGATTTTCTCCGGAACATAGTATTGCAACGCCACATTCGTCAGGTAATCCAGATTGTGCTGTATCTTTTCTTCCCGGAGCTTGTCCATATAACGGGATATGTGCGGAAAAAAAACAACGCCGATGAGGAATAACGGAAAAGCGGTTGCAAGGGAAATCCATACTTTTTTTGAAAAATTCATATTAATTGGATCTTTCAAAAATGTGTGGAGAAATGTAGTCCATGATTACCGGATAACGTTCCTTATCTTCCAGGGCTTTCCGTTTAAAATTCAACTGTATATTCAAATGAGCAATCTCATTTTCTCTGGAAATTCTCTTTGAGTATTCCACGGATTTCCAGTAATGGGTCAGGGATTTCTGTTCATCCTCCATCATTTCATAAATGGCTCCCATATTGTTCTCCACCATGGACAGTTGGGTAAAGAAAGCCACGTGGGTTTTGTTTGATGGATTGGGAGATTGGATTTTCTGAATTTCTCTGGATAATTTTTCCTGGAGGAATATCAGCTCGCCCAAAGCTGTTTCCAGATAATCAGAGCGTTTTTCTTCATCCTTGATGGCCAGATGATAAAGAGCATGGGCACGGGCAAGGGCCACATTGGAATATTGGATTTGCCATTTGGGATCAATGCGTTCCCAGTCCGTTAATGCGTCCTCAAAATTGCTGCGGATATACCGGGACCAACCCCGGTAATAATAAAGTTCATTTCTCTTCTGATCATCCTTCAGACCAATCTCCTCGGCCTGGCGGAATAGATCCTCCGCATTTTCCATAACAGCCGCCAGGCCTTGAATTCCTGAATTGGTTTTTGTCTGGTATTTCTCCAGCTCTCCCAGCCTAAGCCAGGCATTGGATGAGGTGACATCCCGGATCAGGGACAAATACATGGCTTTGCCGGCATTAAAGGGAATGCTGGCCCGGTCGCCTTCCATGAGGGTTTCATCTTCCGGTTGATCTCCCAGAGCGTTGATGGCGTCATCGGTGATGAACTGCATGGCCAGTTTCAGGTGCTCCATGGCTCCTTCGTAATCATATAATTCCATCAGAAGTTCGGCTCTCTCATTCAAGGCCAGAAAGTGAGCGGGATTGTATTTGTACGCGTATTCCATTTGTTTCAGGGCCATCCGGGGTTGTCTGGCCACATACCGGTAGTACCGTCCACGCTGGTAATATCCTTCGGAGGAGGTCTTCCCGTCTTTTTCATTACCGTAAATGTCCTTTTCTTTCTTTGAGAAGAGGATATTCAGGGCTTCCAGAGAACGCTCCCGCAGATTTGTTCCTGTGACTGGATCCACAGGGGAGACGTTATACTGGATGCGCAGATCATTGGAAACCGGCAGGTCAATATAAAAGGACGCCAACCGAGCCAGAGTGTGGATGGGAAGTTTCTCCTCAATTTTCAGCCGGTGTTTGATCAGGGAGTGTTGCTGCAGAAGCAGACGTGGGTCATTTGTTTTCTGGTATATTTTTATCAGATTGTGGATGACCCCGGACTGACCATTTATGTCATAGGGATCATTGCGAATTATTTTTTCAAAATAATCCAGGGATTTATAATAATCCCGCTGGTAGTAATACACATTGCCAATGCCCAGAACCGCTTTGGAAATATATTCATCCCCGGAAAAAAGTGGCGTCTCTGGCTGGAAAGTCAAAATACGCTGGTAGTAGTTGATACCTAAAAGATTATTTTTATAATCGCTTTCCTTAAAACGGTTTACCGGATTTGTGTGGAAATCACCCAGAGCCAGTAATACCTGGGCGTAATCCTTTCCCTGCTTTAAATGGGTGATGGTATAGGCTCCGTGCTCCACCAAACGAAAGGGGATAGCATCCACCCGGACAAGATTTTTCTCCATGTCCGCCCATTTTATTATGGGCACCACTTCTGTATTCTTCCATATTTCTTTGCCGGATACAATCTCCATTTCATTCCATCGGATTTTTTGTCCAATGTCCGGAATTTCCAGACGTCCATAAAATTTTTCAAAAGCAAAGTCATAACAGCCTTTGCGTTTATAAGCGTCCCCAAATTGGAGAAATGAATCTATCTTTTCCGGATAATATTCCAGGGATTTTTTAAAATATTTTTCCGCTTCTTCCCTTTCTTTCCCCCGGCAACCTTTTTCCATGATGATTTCTTTTCCATCATCAATAATATTCTGGTAAAGAAATGTCTTGATCAGTGAATAATAAGAAACTGTGGTAATAATAATAAACGCAAGTGCGGCCAGTGCCCCAATCCGGGTGTAGTGCATCAACTGTGCCTGGCGTCTTCGACCTGCTTCTGTGTAGGAAGGGCGGGTGGCCACCGTGCGGGCAGAGCCCTTTTCTCCTTTGAGCTCCGGCTTGTAATCCCCCACCTTTTTGTTTAATTCTTTTTCAATGGTCGATGGAGGGTCTCCGGCAATAATGTCGGAAACCAGTTCCCGGGTGTCCTCATAGGACATTTTATCTTCTATAATCGCACCAATGATGCGTTTGCGGAGTTCCTTGGGAAATTCCCATAGCCGGCTCCGGAGTGCTTTCAGTTCTTCATCAGAGATATCGTCCGGCTTTTGGGGGATGGGTACAGGAGCCACCGGGGGTGGCATTTCCGGGGTATCAAAAGATGGCACTTCGTCCAGATCTTCTGGAACAAAAGCCGGTTCTGATACCGGAGGTGCTGGCTTTTTTGTGGCCGGCTGGGGGGATAACGCTGCCAGGGTGGTTTTGGGGGATAGTTCAGACAAAGACGGGGGTTTCAGATCATCAGGATTGTTTAGGGTGAAATCACCGGCTCCGCTGTCCATCCCAAAGTCGGGGGTTTCCAGAGAAAATGCGTCGTTGGCCGGGGTGCCTGCGTCCAGCCCAAAGTCATCACCGGCGGGGGCTTCCAGAGAAAACGCATCCTCCGCCGGGGGTTGTGCATCCAGCCCAAAGTCATCACCGGCGGGGGCTTCCAGAGAAAACGCATCCTCCGCCGGGGGTTGTGCATCCAGCCCAAAGTCATCACCGGCGGGGGTTTCCAGAGAAAATGCGTCGTTGGCCGGGGTGCCTGCATCCATCCCAAAGTCATCACCGGCGGGGGCTTCCAGAGAAAACGCATCCTCCGCCGGGGGGTGTGCATCCAGCCCAAAGTCATCACCGGCGGGGGCTTCCAGAGAAGGGGACTCATCGGCGTCACTCAATCCGCCCAGATCACCAATATCCCAAAATCCGTCAGAAGAAAAATGATCCGCGTCTCCACCACCAATTTTTTCATCCAGAGGATCGCGGAAAATTTCTTCCTGCGGGGGAGGGGTTTCCACAGGGACATTATCCATGATCTCTGTTCCCTGGGGTTCATCCTCTTCCAGCGACGTTCCCATGCCGGATTCCATTTCCATCTCTTCCTTTTTTCCGGAGAAATCTGGGCGTTCGGTTCCGGCATCCAGATTCAAATCGCTTAAATTTGGGATATCCGCAGATGAATCGGAGGGAAGAGATAAGTCCTCCCCGGTATAGGCTTCATTTATCTGAATTTCCGGAGCCTCATCCAAGCTACCCCCCATTTCTATGTTTTCCAGATTTTCAAAGCCGGCATAATCCGGAGAAACATTGGGAGAGGCGTCCAGATCAATATCCTCAATATCCGGAAGGGAGTCAAATTTTTTCGCTTTGGGGGGTTCTTTTTCTGGTTCTGCTTCATCCTCAGGTACGTCGTTTCCCTGTCCCAGAACAGAACCCACCCCAATATCCTCATCCCCCAGCTCATCCGAAGATTCAGTATCAGGAATATCAATTTGTCCCGGAGCTTTGACAAAATATGACAACAGGCTCCGGATTACCTCTAGCTCTTCCGGAGTGTATTCAATCTTTTTGGACTCTTTATTAATTTCTGTTTCTTCTGCCATTCTATTATCGTTTTTATCTATTCCGCTTAACTATTCCCCGGAGTTCCCGATATTCCAAATATCGGTTTGAATTTAAAATTATGAACATAAAAAAGACTTCTATTATAGTGGCAATCCATTCTTTATTAGTCCTGCCCTTAGTGGGCTTTTCATCGGATTTATTGAAAAAAAAATCTGATCAAACAGAGATCCGGACGTATTATTACCGGCATCTGGATAATCTGAAAAAAGCAGTTCCACCCAGAAGAATCAATTTTATTGACACCAGAAATGTCAAGCAGTATGGAAGTATGGGGGTGGAGGGTATTTTGTTTACATATCAGAATATTCATGTAAAAAATGTATCCCTGGTCACAGATTTTGACAAATATAAAAAACATCCCATGATACGGAACCATCATGGAGTTTTCTATATAATCTATATCCCCAAAGATTATATTCTGAGCCAGGATAGAAAAGTATTGAAATATAAATATTATGCAGACGGAATGTACCATTATGATGGAACCCATGAAAATACAGTCAATGATGGAGCCAATGATCTGATCTCCCTGTATTATCTGAATGAAGCCGATGTAAAAGCCAAAGAAGGGGCCATGCGTGCAATGGTTTCCGAAAAAAGAGGGGACAGGTTCGCGAGCAAAACATTTTTCAGGGTCTATGCCCCGGATGCGGATGAAATATCTCTGGTGGGAAGCTTTAACTTCTGGAATCCGGATCTGGATATCATGATAAAAAAGGAAAATGGATACCATGAATACACAAAAAAACTTCCTCCTGGCGAGTATATTTATCTGCTGAAAGTGGATGGTAAATACCAGTTGGATGCAAAGAATCGGGAATTGAGATCTCATGCCATCTATGGGAGGACAAATTATCTGAGGATTGGCAATAAATAATTTTCCCGTTGTTAAAAAAGAAATTTATAAAACAAAGGTTAATCCGACAAAATAACTATGAGATTCAATAAAACCACTTTAATTGCCTTGATCATTACTCTTGTTGTTTCCGGAGTCCTTGCCAGCACCGGGATTTCTGCAGAAGATTCTCCCCAGAGGGAGCACCAGAAAAAGTTGCTTTTTGACATGGGCGAAAGTTTATTTCAGGAAAAAAAATATGATCTGGCATTCCGGCAATATGCGGAATTTATGGAGCTGTATCCCCGGGACAGATATTCCGTAATGGTACTGGAGAAAATGGCCTATATTTATGAAAAAAAACAATACTTTGAAAAAGCAGCCGAAGTTTATCTGGAGCTGTATGAAAGAAAGGGAAACACTTATGAAGGGGCGTATTACCTCTTCCGGGCGGCAGAGCACTATAATTATCTGGGGCTGGAACTGACCGCAGAAGAGTATATGAAGCAAATTTTGGACAATATTCCGGATTCCCCGGAAGCCCAGAGGGTAAAAATCATTATGGAAAAAACAGATATTCCGCCGGAAACATCTGAATTTTAGTTGAAACCTTATCCCTCAACTACAGTATAGCTAATGTTTTTTAGAATTCGAAGATTACTATCGAGAAGTGCATCCAATCCGGATAAAATACTCAAATATCCCAATGGAAAGCGTTATTATCCGGATTTTCATCCCGTAAGGAAAAGCTATATCGACCCGGATGCCATAAAAGTTATTTCCCGCCTGTCCCAGTTTGGTTATAAATCTTATCTGGTTGGTGGCGGGGTGAGGGATTTAGTACTGGGGAGAATGCCCAAGGACTTTGATATCGTGACATCCGCCCGTCCCAAAGAGATAAAAAAACTTTTTGGCAATAGCCGGCTGATTGGAAAACGCTTCCGGATTGTCCATATTGTGTTCAAAGGAAATAAGATCATTGAGGTTTCCACCGCCCGTGCAATGCCTAATAGCCGGGATAGTGCGAAAGAACCGGATGATCTTATGGTGGAAAAGGATAACCAGTACGGTACTTTCAAGGAAGACGCAGCACGCCGGGATTTCACCATCAATTCCCTTTTCTTTGATGTCCGAAATGAGACCATTATTGATTATACCGGCGGCTATGAGGATTTGATGAATAAGATTATCCGGGTAATTGGGGACGAGAATATTTCTCTTCCAGAAGATCCGGTGCGTATGTTGCGGGCGGTGAAATTTGCCAGTCTTCTGGACTTTGAGATTGATCCCAGGCTCCAGAAGGGCATATCCAAATACAAGAAATATATCCAGAAATCTTCCATCTCCCGGTTGCATGAGGAATTTAATAAAATATTCCGGACAGGGCAAACAATGAAAATTATGGAATCAATGGTTCATAGCGGTCTTTTCCAGGCTCTGTTCCCCAAAATATCTGCGATAGCGGAAAAAAATAACCGTAATTTCAGGGATAAATTCGCAGATTCTTATTTGGGAAAACGACTTTCCATTGCGGACCGGATGATTTCCGAACATGAGGATTTGAATACCACCATTTACTATACCATTATGGCGTCTGAATGTGTATCCCGGATTAAATTTCCCCATCCTGTTTCCAAAGATATTCCGCATGAAATGGAAGAAGAAAATGTTGAAGTTCTGAGAAAAGAGCTGCATGAATTTGATCAGGAAACTGGATTAACCAAGAAAGAAATGGATAGATTGGTGAATATTTATATGAGCCAGCCGGTTTTTTCTGAGGAAGTGAATGAGCAAAAAGGCTGGGTACGGGAATTCAGAAAGAAAGAATATTTTCAGGAAGCATTTATCTTCTATAAAATTGATTCACAAGCAAACAACGACAACGAAGCCATCCAAAAATCACTTTTCTGGGAAATTGGGCTCCGCAAAAAACTGGATGATTCCATCCGCAAAGTGAACCATCGGCCGGTTAAAAACAGGGATCAGTTTCAGAAGCCTAAGCGATAGCACTTTCCAAATTATTAAAAAATTTCAGAGCGGTGTCAAAGCCCACTAGGGAAAACACTTTTTTTACATCGCTCTGGATTTTCAGGATACGCAGATCACCGGATGCTCCGGTTGTGTCACTGAGTGCTTTCATAATGGCTCCAATACCTGCAGAAGAAACAAAGGGAACTTTTTCCATGTCCAGAATAATCCAGACGTCTCCATTGGATACGGCCTTGTCCAGATATTCCGTGAGCTTTCCGGAAGTGGTGGAGTCCAGCTTTCCGTCCAGGGAAAAAACCACAAAGGAGCCGGCTTTGGATACTTTGATGTTCATAATGTAGCCAGAGGATTATTATTTTACAAAATGGCAAGAAGATTCCGAATTTTTTAGATAACAAATGGTTAAACTTATTCCTTGACGGGATAATTCAATTTTACATCCTGACTTATGATCGCGGTTGTGGAAATTGGTGGCAAACAAGTAAAATTGTCTCCAAATCAAATTTTTTATTCAGAGCTCACCGGAAAAGAAGCCGGCGAAGAATTCGCCATGGAGAAAGTCCTTTTACTGGAAGATGGGGAAAAGGTTCTCATCGGTCGTCCATTTCTGACAGAGGTAACAGTAAAGGCAAAGATTCTGGAAGATGTGAAGGGACCCAAAATAACAGGATTTATCTATAAGAAACGTAAAAATTACCATAAGAAATGGGGACACCGACAAAATTACCAGAAGCTGCAGGTCACCTCTATAGCTGCTAAGTGAGGTTTTCATGAGTAGATGGCGGTGGATTGTCCTTGGGCCATTTATTCTGGGTGTTTTTGCCGTCCTTTACTTTGCTGTCGTTTTTTTCCAATGGGAGAACCAACAGGATAAAGTTTTAAAGAAGCTGGTGGATTACAAAACCCAGCTGGATATTATGCGTTCCCCCATCAATGCCGGGGAAGCGTCCAGCTCTGTGGATATTGGGGGAGTGGCCATTCCCTCCCGGGTGTATGACAGAAATGGCATACTCATCGGAGAGTATTATTCGGAAAGAAGGGAATTGATTAACCTGGAAAAGCTTCCGGAGTGGATTCCCAAAACCCTGATTGCGAACGAAGACCGGAGTTTTTATAAACACCATGGATTGGACTATGGTGCAATAGTACGGGCATTTTTTGCAAATATAATTACTTTTGGTATTTCCCAGGGTGGATCCACCATCACCCAGCAGCTTTCCAAGGTTTTGTTCACTACCCAGGAAAAAACAATCCAGCGGAAAATATTTGAGGTGTTCTGTTCCAGGGCCATTGAGGATAATTATACAAAAAAAGAGATTCTGGAAATGTACCTGAATCTCATTTACTTTGGCCATGGAAATTATGGTATTGAATCCGCTTCCCGTTATTATTTCAACAAAAGTGCGGCAGAGTTGGACATGGGGGAAAGTGCCATGATGATTGGGATCATCCCCAGCCCCAACCGATATTCTCCCATAAATAATTTAAAAATGGCCATGGAAAGACAGGAGCTGGCTTTGGGTTCTCTGGTAGAGACCGGAGCCATTACAGAAAAGAATAAAAAATCCGCCATCGACCTCTTTAAACGGAACTGGGGAGTCAAGGACATGAAAGGATCAAAAGTCTCCAAAATTGGGGATTTCCCGGATATGGAATACAGAAACAATCCCGCCCCGTATTTCATGGATTATATCCAGCAGAAGCTTCTGAAAAAATTCAGTAATGAAGAAATACTTAAAGGTGGTCTTCGGGTTTATACCACCCTGGATTTGAAAAAACAAAAAGCTGCTGCCGCTGTCATGAGGCTAACCATGGAAAATCAGAAAAAGCATTATGACAGTCTGATCAAATATGCCGCAAAAAAAGGTAACAAAAACCAAGTGGCGGAATTGACCCTGGCAAAAGAGAAAACGAACGGAGCGTTGGTGTCCATTGAACCGGGAACTGGTTATATTCTGGCCATGGTGGGTGGATTTGAATTCACCAGTAAAAATCAGTTCAACCGGGCGGTTCTGGCAAAAAGGCAGATTGGTTCTGTCATGAAACCTCTGGTATACTATACCGCTATCAGCCAGAAACAGGTGACCCCGGCCACTATTCTGGATGATTCCAAATTGACTATTGGTAAAAAGACCTACGATAATTATGACTATCAGTATCTGGGAAAAATTACGGCTCGCAGAGCTCTCCAGATGAGCCGCAACATACCTGCTATCCGGGTTCTGCAAATGGCCGGAATTGATGAATTGCGCACAGTAATCTCGGATTCGCTGGACGCACCGTATTCAGAGATCAAAGAGCGGGTTCCCTACGAGCTGGGGGTGGCCATTGGCACTCCGGTGTTTACCCCCATGGAGATTGCACAGATATATTCCACCATAACCAACCAGGGGAAAAGAATTGCTCCCCGGGACATTCTGCGAATAGAAAATGCACAGGGAAAAATTTTATGGGAAGAAGATGCCAATGTTGCGTCTGTCCCGGTACTGGATCCGGTAGCTTCTTACATTACCGTGAGCATGCTCCAGGGGGTTTTTGAGTCCGATGGATCTGCCGGTTGGGTGGAACCTCTGCGGAAAAAAGATCCCAATTATCTGCCTTATGAGGTTGCGGGTAAAACAGGAACCACCTCGGATTGGAAAGACGCCTGGTTTGTGGGAATTGTCTCGGATGAAGTTACCGCCATCTGGTTGGGGAATGATACGAGCACCACTCTGGGACGGGGACGTACCGGAGGCAGTCTTTGTGCACCGGCTTGGGTGAATTATATCCGGGCTGCCCGCAAAAATGATCCTCCCGCTCCTTTCCTGGAGAACTGGCCATTGGAAGATGTCACCAGAGAGAATTTCTGTGAGGATTCCGGCGGAGTTCCCCGGGATGAAACCAGTTGTGATAAAATAATCCAAAACCAGGTATTCTTTGCGGGCACAGAACCCCGTACCTATGCCCCTTCCCGGGAAGTCCCCCGGGAAGAATTGAAGCTGGAATAATCAAAAAACCGGGTTTATGGCACCGGCAGAATTTCCGCTTTCCACGGATTTTCAGGTTGACACGGATCAAAAGCGGAATAAAATGGCTTCATGAAACAACGTATTTTTAGAATTACTCTCCTTATTTCCGTTCCAGTATTTATACTGTATCTGATTTTTCTGGGTTTTTTTATCCACTCCGTGGAATATTTTAAACCCCGGACTTATGAAGAGGTCTTTAAAGATCCGGAATTGCTGGAACATTATGCCATTGGGAAAAAAAGAAATCCCGGAGATTATGGATACCGGTATGAAAATGTGACTTTCCCATCTCTGAAAGAGGATATACGGCTGCATGCCTGGTTTGCCCCTGCCCAAAAAAAATCCCATAAGGCCATTATCATGGTTCACGGGCGGGGAGCAAACCGATTGAAACCAATGAAATATCTGGAGTTGTTCCGGAAGGGTGGGGTGGATAAAGAATATAATGTATTTATGCCGGATTTAAGAAATTCAGGAATTTCCCCACAAGCCCGTTCCGTAATGGGGAAAAAATTCGCAGAAGATATTCTGGGTGGCATGAAATTCATGAAAAAAAATTATGGCGTTGACACTTTTGTATTGTATAGTTTTTCCATGGGAGCAATGGCCACCATGTATCTTCCCGGAATGCCGGAATTCAGGGAAATGGAAAAATCGGATGGAATCAGAATAGAAAAAATAATAATGGACAGCCCCATGGTGAACGCACAGAAATCTTTGCTGTATACATCCGGAAATGCCGGATATCCGTTATGGATTATTCATGCGGCTCTCTGGGGATACAATCTTTATGTGGACGGAAGCATGGAAGATCTGGCTCTTTCCCGGCTTTTATTAAATGTTAAAAGTCCCGTTATGATTCTCCAGGGGGAGAAGGATGAACAGACCCCTGCAAATTTTCTCAGGGAAGAAATTGACCTGCTCCATGGAAAGAAAATACAGGTTCACTTTTTTGCGGAGGGGGAGCATGTTTACCTGTATCCTCATCCAGCACACCGGGCGGAGTATGAGAAAAGGGTCTTATCTTTTTTAAAATAGGGTTATTCTTCCGGGGACGATGAAGGCTCATCCTCTGTGGCGGTGGGGATTTTCTCTTCATATTTTCCTTCTGCACGGGACATCAGGGCCTCCGGACGGATGGCCGATAAAAATGTATAGGAGCTTTCCGTGAGGATCATGCTGCGCAGTTTTCTGCCCATGGTGCAGTCCACTAAGGTATTCTCTTCTTTTGCTTTTTCCCGGATTCTTTTTGCAATAGCGGAATCCGGAGTTATAATGGAGACAATCTTATCTACGCTTACGGCGTTGGAAAAACCAATATGGAGTAATTTCATTCAATGTTCCTTAACTGCTCTCTGATTTCTTCGATGGATGTTTTCATATATATCGCATTTCTGTTCATGTCAATGTTTCTGGTTTTGGACGCGACAGTATTCACTTCTCGGAGAATTTCCTGAAAAAAGAATTCCAAAATTTTCCCCTGAGGCTCCTTCATGTCCACCTTCTGTGTTGCTTCGTTTATATGTATATGAATCCGGTCAATTTCTTCTGTTGCATCGCTCTGGATAAAATATCGGAAATCATCTCTGGCAATATTCCAGAGGAGATGTAGAAAATCAGAAGGATTAGTATTCAGCCTTTTCTCCAGAAGCTCTTTATTGGATTCAATTAAGTACCTTAGTTTTTCAGAAAAAACAGTTTCCTGTTCTTTCAAATCTCTTTTCTGGATTATGGAGTTTTTTTTATTATATCTGGATATATCCCGTATTTTCCGGATCAGAATAGACCGAATTTTCTTGCCTTCTTTGAGCCGGGTTCTTTTTAACCTGGCCATAGCACGAAGGTAATAGAATTCAAATTTCTGAAGGTATTGTGGCCAGGATATGTTTTTTGCTTCAAATATATCAGGAAGCTGTACCAGAACTTCCATGGGGATATTTACTTTTTTTCTGTTATAAAGATTCTGAAAAATCTGCTCATAGCTGTTTAAGAGCGGTAGATTGATGACATTCTGGGAAGGCTGGGTGGATTCCACATCCAGAAATATGTCCACTTTCCCCCTGTTAATTCTTTTCTTGATCAACTCATCGGCCCTGACCTCAAACCATCGGAAATTATCAGGGAAGTGGTAGCTAATCTCAAAATATTTTGAGTTCAGGCTTTTCAGGTAAAAAGAAAACTTAAACCCTTCAATGGTGAAGTGCGATTCACCATAGCCTGTCATACTCTCCATGGATGATCGGTTTCCTATGCAAGTTTATCCAGAAGAGCATGACTGGATCCACGGTTGGCACTTTCGTTAACGTTTTCTTCCCGTTCCCGTATCCTTGAAGGTCCTGACGTTACTAACTGGTAAAAACTCCTTACCTCCTCGGCACTGATAACGGAAGGAAACATTTCGCTGATAGATTCCATATTTTCCTCCTTACTCCGAATATCGGATTAAACTGAAATCACTTAACAAAAATAATTATTTACTGTCTGTTTTTTATTATTTTTTCTATGAGATCCCGGCGGTTCACCGGTTTAATAATAAAATCCTGAAATCCTTTGCTTTTTAAGTCTTCCAGCATGGATGGCTCGGAATGCGAGGTCAGAAGGATGATGGGAATACTTTTGGATTTTTTTATTTCCATCATGGTGTCCAAACCGTTTTTTAACGGCATTTCGTAATCCAGAATAGCCATATCCACTGGATTTTCCATGGCCAGTCTTACCGCTTCTGCCCCATCCTTTGCTCGGAGAAGATCGTGGATATGACGTCTCAGAATCAGGTTCACCAGATTAAACGAATCATCATCATCGTCGGCATAGAGAATGGTAAGATCCCCTATGTTTCCCACTTTTCCCATGGGATTGAATGATTCTGGGTTTTCTTCCTCCAAATGAAAATCACTGGGGGATAAAGGTATGGAAAAAGTGAAAACCGTCCCTTTGTTCAGTTCGCTCTTGACAAAAATTTCACCTTTATTTTTTTCCACAAATTCCTTACATAAAATCAATCCAAGGCTTGTACCCGTTTCTCCGCTGGTGCCCCGCCGCGAGTAATGCCGGTCAATTCGAAAAAGGAGAGGAATATCTTTTTCCGGTATGCCAATTCCGTTATCTTCCACGTCCACATAACAGAATGCGGTGTCCCTCCGGATCCGTATCCGGATTTCTCCGCTCTGATTGGTGAATTTAATGGCATTGGAGATCAGATTGCGGATTACTGTGCGGAGCATATTAACATCCCCAAAAACGGAGGGATTTTCATCGGATGAAATTTTTATGGTAATATTTTTTCTTTCTGCTACCCCGGTATGCGGCTCCAGAGCCTCTTCCACAAGCCTTTGAATGGAAAAATTCTGAGGTTTGTAATCTATTGAAGAGGTTTGGCTTATGGCCCACTCCAGCAGGTTCTGGAGGAGGTTAAAGGCCGATCTGGACGATCGGTTCAGGCTTTTTACGGTATTGAATATCTGGTCTTTATCCAGTTCATGAAAATCCTGGAGGATGACATCAGAAAGACCAATCAGCGAATTAAACGGGTTCTTCAAATCATGGGCAATGATGGAGAAAAACTTGTCTTTGGAGGCATTCAGCTCCATTAATTTTTTTTCATTTTCCCTTAGTCGTATCTCTGCATTTTTTATCTGGGTTATATCTAGAATAGTCCCGATGATTCCTCCAATGGATCCGTCTTCCATCATGTACGCAGCCCGGTTATAAATCACATAAAGTTCATTTTTTTTCCCATCAATGAGTTTTGTCTCAAAAGTCTGCGTATTTCCGTTTCTGAGAATTTCTGTTTCCTTCAGGGCCTGTTCTTCATTGAATTCTTTGGGAAAAATATCAAGACAGGAATTTCCAATAATATCGGTTTTACGGCGACCCACAAGATCCGCAAAGGCAGTGTTACAGCCAATAAATTTCCCTTCCTTATTTTTATAATAAACCGGGGTGGGAATGGTTTCAATGAGTACTTGAAGGAAATAAAGATAATTATTAAATGCATCCTGTATTTTATTTTTCTGGGTAACATCCTCAATTAGTATAATGATATACTCCAGAATTTCCTCTTCATTTCTGTACGCGATGGATTTGGTGTGACAGTCAATAATATCTTTGTTTGACTTTGTGAATTGTCTCTCAATCTCATAATAATCTATCTGGGCAGACACCAGCTTATCCCAGTATCTCTGGTCTTTTCCCCGGTCGGATATGGCAATAAACTGATTGATATTTGAATTCAGCATGTCCTTTTCCGTAAATCCAAGGATTTCCTGAACAGCAGGATTGGCATATTGTATAGTGAATTGTGTGTCGATGAAAATGATCCCGATTTCTGCATTGTTAAAAATGCTCTGCATTTTCCGTTTGGTGGCCTGGAGCAGGTTTTCCGATGTTTCCCGTAGTTTTATTTCTTTTTTAAGCCGATTATTCTGCTCCTCCAATTGCCGCCGCATCATGAAAACATTGATCTGGGTGGCAACGCGGGCAAGAATTTCATCCTTATGGAAAGGTTTTTCAATATAATCAACGCCTCCGTGTTCAAATGCCTTCACTTTATTCTGGAAATCTTTCAAGGCACTTAAATAGATAACAGGGATATCCGGGTGGACTTTTTTTATGTTATCTACGGTCTCGTACCCATCCATTTCTGGCATCATAATATCCATGATGATCAAATCTGGAATTTTTTGCTCCAGAAAAGCAAGAGCTTTTACCCCAGAGCGGGCGACACCTGTTTTATACCCTGCGTCCGAGAGAAATTTTCCCAGAACCTGCAAATTTACCATGTTATCATCCACAATGAGGATCAGTATGTCTCCGGGGTGGTATATGGTGCGACCCATTGTTCCTTTTCTATTGCTTTCTCCGGGCGTAAAGAAAGTTTCCTGTTGAAAAAAATCTAAAAAAAAAAATATTCTGCCCGATACATCAAATATGGAAGTACAAAACGAGAGGCAGAACCCATCCGATTATTCCCCATGGTATCATAAACATTCATTTGGCAGTTTACATGGGCAGTTTCCAGCTAACGGGATTTCTTCATCGGCAAACGAAGCTATTAACCAGTTGGAGAAAAGTGGTACGATTCTGGTAGCGTCCCAGAAAATCCTGAAAAAAATTTCCGAACCGGTGGTGTGGGCGGAAATCTGTATGCACTATTATGTGCAAAAAAGTAAATACACAGAAGATCTGTGGGTGATGGGTCTGGAAAAATTTTCCCACTCCGGGGATTATCTGGACCAGATTTCCAGTTATTATCTGGCAGAAAAAAAATACCATAAGGCTTTGTCCTTCATCGGTAAAAACGGTAATAAAAATAAAAATGGTGGAATTATCGCGGCATTTGGGTTGGCCCAGTATGGGATGGCATTGGATTTCTATCTGGCCATGAATGCCGATGAAAAAAGATCCTTGAACGAGGAAATCCACCAAATTCTGGCATATTCCGCCATGCAGATTGCCCGATACGATATTGCGGAAAAACTGTATGTTTCTCTAATGGAAAAAAAAGGAGGCAGAGCACTCCCTTCACTCAAAGAATCTCTCCTTTCCCAGTTTGGGAATGAGGCAAAGATGGAGGCTTGGGCAAAGTCCATCTCTGCCAGTATTCGCGAGAAAACAAACCTGACAGAGATTCCCATTGGAAACTGGGTAACCTACGGCAGTATCCTCATGCACCAGGAAAGATACAAAGAAGCACTGGATATTCTGCTGAAAGTACGCTCCAGCTACTTCTGATTATCCGGCAATTTTTCCGGAAAGTGAATACGCCGCCACAGATGCTTCCATAATCTGGGCGGTTTTCTCCGCATCCCCCACAAGGTGCAGGTTTTTGACTTTCCCCTTAAGTTTTTCATAGAGAGAGTTCTCCGGCTTTGTCCCAATGGCCATGACAATCACATCGAATTTACCCAGAGAGCTTTCTCCGGATTCACTCTGGATATACACCTCCGAATCTTGCACACGGGTCACCTTAGTCCGGGTCAGTATGTTTACCCTACCCGTGACGGCTTTCAGAAGAAGGCCCTTGCTGACCGGATCCATACCCCGGGATATTTCCTCTAACATCTCGACCACAGTTATCTGGTTTCCGTGGGGAAGAAGAATCTCTGCCGCCTCCATCCCAATCATGCCCCCGCCGATAATCAGTACATTTTTGTTTTTAATAGACTCCGGATTTTTATACACATCAAATCCTGTGATGTACTGCGTCAGACCGGGGATGGGAATTTCCACGGGCAAAGCACCAGTGGCCACAACCACTTCGTCATAATTTTGTGATAATACAAATTCCTCGTCCATATAAACTCCGGTTTTGATTTCCATAAAATCCTCTGCAAGGGAAATCAGATCATCCAGAGTGTTTTTCATAGTGCTCTTTCCAGGGACTTTATACGCAAGATTCCACTGTCCGCCGGGATTTTTTTCTTTCTCAAAGAGGGTGACTTTTAATCCTTTTCTGGCAAGATAAATACCCGTATAAATCCCGGCCGGTCCGCCCCCAATGACCATGGCTGTGCGGGAGCTTTTCCCCGTGGGGAGGATGTCCCGGGAAGCTTCTGGATTGGCTATACAAGTCACGGGTTTTCCCGCTTTCACACTGGTGAGGCATCCCTGCAGACAGCCGGCACAACGGATGGTTTTTTGCCTATTCAGAATTTTATTCACAAAATCCGGATCCGTGATGAGCTGTCTTCCAAAAACAACCCCGTCGATGGTTCCGTTTGCCAGGAGGGTTTTATACCGGTCATTGGTCTGCATCCTACCGGCGGCAATAATGGGAAGACTGGTTTTCTGCCGCAGAATGGCCAGCTTATCATCCATTTTATCCAGCGGCAAGGCCATGTGGTTGTAATACCAGGCGGGAGTCTCGCAGGCGTTTCCCCATCCCACATGAATCCCGGCGATGGCATATTTTTGAAAAAGGTTCAACATTTCATTTTCATCTTCATCGGTCAGGTTGTCCGTGAATTCCGAACCGGAAATTCTAACGATTACCGGGATTTTTACGGCAGAGGTTACTTTTTTCAGAATATTTTCTGCGAATAAAAAGCGGTTTTTTCCATATTCATCCGTCCGATTGTTCAATTTCTTTGAGATGAATTGTACGGCCAGGTATCCATGCCCCATCTGGAGCTCCACCCCGTCTGCCCCGGCATTTTGGGCAATGAGTGCTTTTGCGGCGAATGCGTCCTCAATTTCCCGGATTTGGGCAATGTCCAGGATTTCTGCGGTCTGGCCGCTCATGGGACAGGGGAGGGAAGCAGGAGCCAGCGGTTTCCCTCCGGAGGCAGCGGGATTGGCCGCTCTTCCGGCGTGGTTCAAGTGTACCACCACCCGGGCTCCGGATTTTCTCAAAGAATCCACAAAATTTCTCAAGAGCTCCACGCTCTGGGAATCCTCCAGCATCATCTGTTTGGGATGTTCCTTTCCTGATGTGGTCACGGCAACCGGCTCCAGAATGATGGTGCCCACCCCGCCCTGGGCTCTTTTTTCATAATAGTGTATCTGGGCCGGAGTGATCTTCCCGGTTCCGGGTTCAGCCATGGCGGTTTTCACCGGGGACATATAAAACGAATTTTTAGCATTGAAAAGATTAGACATTCATACTCCTCCTTGGGGATTTTTACATAATTTCAATTTACTATTAATAATAAGATAGAATCCGGAGATAAACCATTTTTTTAATCATTTACGGGCGGTTTCCGGATTATAAACAGAGGATTATGCTTTTGAAAACCCGGTTTTTTTATGGAAACTGGATTTTGGTGACTGTCACCATCCTTATGGGCGGCTGCCATCGTGAATCCACCCGAAAGGCACCCTTTATGGAATCCACGGAAATTTTCCTGCGGGAGCACTCCGGGACGCTGGCAGGCAAGAATGTCTGCGTGTTCACGAATGCATCCACCACCGGAAAATTTCTGCTGGAGCCCGCCATAGACCCGGCCTATCCCAGCCGGCTGCATGAAATTTTCATGGAAAGCGGGGCAAAGGGATTGAAGGTGATGACGCCGGAGCATGGCCTTTTTACGCAAGAAGAAGATAAAGGGAATTCCTCCCGCATCGTTTTTCCAGTGGTCAGTGTTTTTAATAAACCGGTGGAATCCTGGAAGCGGGAGCTTCAGGGATGCTCTCTGTTTCTGATCTCCTTACCGGATTCCGGAATCCGCCCATATACATACCGCACCGATATTGTCCGGGCTCTCCGTGCGGCAGATGCAATTGCCCGGACGGGGAAAAAGGAAAAAATAGAGATCTGGCTACTGGATCATCCCAATTTTGCTACCTGGCTGGGGGCACGGGGAACGATGACGGAAAAATCTTTTTACAGTTATATTGGGGAAGAGGAAATTCCCTTTTTCCCCGGCTATACCTATGGAGAACTGGCGGGCTTTTACGCCGGACAAAACCGTCTTTCCCTGGATTTACATATTGTGAAAGCTCCGGGATTCAGGAAAACACTGGATATCTTTGCGGCGTTTGATTATTTTCCCCCTTCTCCCAGTCTGGCGGATAAACGGTCTCTGGCCTGCTATTGGGTGACCATCTATTTTGAATCCACCTATGTGGACGAGGGTAGGTTTTCCCGGGATCCATTTTGTGTGATTGGTCATCCATCGTTCCGGTTTGATGAATTACCTCCGGAAAAAAACGGGGTGAAGTGGGAGCCGGTGGTTTATCAACCTTTTGGTGGGCCTTTCCGGGGGCGTTCCCTGCCGGCTTTCCGTATGGAAATACTGGATTGGGAAACATTTCAGCCGGATAAGGAGGGTTATGAGTTTTTTACATATATCCGGAACCGTTTTTTTGCGGGATCCAAAAACCCATTCTATAAAAAATATAAAACTACATATGCTCTGGACACGCTGGTGGGGACGGATAAGTTCAGAAAATACTCAGAAATGGGCATCCCTTATGAAACAGTCTCACTGTTTACCAGAGATAAAACGAAAAAATTTGTTCTTGATATGAAAAAATATGAATTATACTGAAAAAGACGAATCTTTTTCAGTATAATTTTTCAGAATTACTTAATCCAGGTCTGCGAGCGTCCCAGGGCAGAGATACCCATATAGCCACGAACCTGCAGTTTTCCGCCTTCTGTCCAGATTTTACATCCGTAAACCTTTCCACTTTCTGGATCCAGAATGCTTCCATCTTCCCAAGCATCGTCACCTTTTTTCAGACCCCAGATAATCAGGAGACCTTCTGTTTTAGGAAATACCATCGCTCCGGTCTTTTTATCTTTAATTTTAGCACATTTTGTGCACTCTTTATTTGGATCTGGTGGATTGAGCACTTTGATTTTTCCATATAGCTTTTGATTGTGTGCCCAAATACAGACTGTGGATTTAATTTTTCCTTTTTCTCCTTCTTTGTCCGATACTGTTCTCCAGCATCCGGTGACACCGTCGGTGGGACCGGCTTTGATTTCACTGGTGGCTCCACCCACAACCAAACCAACGGCCATAATGCCGGAAAAAAAGGCTACTAACGCAAGACGTGCAAATATTTTCTTCATTCTTTCCTCCATTTTTTTTTTTTTAAGCTTCGCTGATAAATATTAATACTTCATAAGATGTCAATAAAAAAAATTATAAAAATTATGATTCGTATTATTTTATGAATTGACATATATTCAAAGGAATTCATTTTTACTTATGAAACTTGGGAAAATATTAAGATGGGAATCGTGGGTCGTTTTTTGGGGCATATCAATTTTATTTATCTTTGGGTGCAAATCGTCCGGGAAAACGGAAAAAAAACCGGTGGAGAAAACCTTTTTTGATGTTTCCCGTGAGCGGTTTTTTGCCATGCCTCCCATGGAGGAAGAAGTCTTTCAGGTTTTTATCACATCGGATGAATTTACTGTAAAACAGGTTTCCGCACAGGACGCCATTGAATTTCAGCATGATGAGAAAGGAAATATTGCCTTCCGGAAGGTGATTGAAAAATATAATAAAATTGAATATTTTGCCCATGGGGTGTTGATGCTGGAATTATACCCGGGAAACGGGCGGCTCAAGCGGATTCGGTTCATCAATCCATCCGGAGTGGGAGAAATAGATAAATTGATTTCAGAAGATGTGACCAGATGGACGTATAAATTTCCCAAGGACTATGTGGACCCACTCCGGTTTAATGTCCGCTATGGGGTGGCCCTCCGGAAAGAGATCAGCAGGGATGAGGCCGTCCAGGAATTAAAGAAATACACACGTTAAGTATCCTTTTTATGGGCAGGGACCGGCATATATAGGAAGTCCTGCCCATAAAATCTCTGGAGCATGGAAAAAATCACAAAGCTTAATTCATCGATCAGTAGCGGAGCTAAGGTTTTATGGTCATGGATGTTAAAGGCTCGCAACAAAAAAGAATCATTCCGTATTTTTGCCAGAATATCCGGGGCAGAGTTAATCCAGATGGACCGGAGTGATGCCCGGACATAATCATATTTTTCCCTGGAATTGCGGTATTGGGCGGTTAATTTCATGTAAACATTTGTGTTCCACCAGTTTTTTAAAAAATATTTCAAATATTCAAAAGGGAGTTCCCGTACCATCTGGTTCCTTTTCAAACGTCGATGGATGAATCCGGTGCGACCTTCTTTCATGAAATGAAGAATAATTTTTAAGAAGAAAACGGGAGTGGTATGGTACAGCACCAATCGTTTATCTACCTCATCCATGGATGCAAAATTGATCAGGATAACAGTCTCTGCGATAAAATCAAAATACTCATACAAAAAGTGTTCATAATCCATCACCGGATCTGTTTTTTTTCTGACCTGGGAGATAAACTTCCGGATTAAATCCTGCCGCAACGCAGATTCTTCCGCTCCCAAATGAGTCTCTATGTAAATTGCATGACGGATTTTTTTCTCTTCCACCTCAATCCGTTCTTCATTGATTTTCAGTGTATATATATAACTCTGGTTGAATAACTCTGTGCCCCTGGTATCCAGATAAAATGGATTTTTGATGGCTGTATCCACAGACGGGGTACTGGAAATGGATTCATCCCGGGATTGTTTGGTAATAATTTCCGATTCGTCAAAATCCATAAAGCTGAGATCGGACTGAAAAAGAACGGAGTGGCCATACTCAATAGCAGAGGAATAGGAGCCTTTAGCTACCCATCGGTCATTGCCCATACTTTCTTCTTTGATACGCAAAATATAATTCATCCGCCTCAGCAGAAGATCCGTTTTCTCTGTGAGTTCCAGACGGGGATAAATCTTGTAGAGGAGAACCTGTTCCAGAAATAAATGATTTACGGACTGAACTTTAATCTTTTCAAAGACTTTCTGCAGAAAAAGCCAGTTTCCCTTTACCTTTTCATTGAATGTTTTAATGGTTTCGTAAATGTTTTTCATGATAAGGAACTTCAGCTTTCTTTCATCAATATCATCATTGGAAAATACACCATAATATTCTCTATGTGCTGCAGTTTCCAGAAATGCATCATTTAACTTTTCTTCCACTTCCGAATAATTCCGGACAATATCCAGAAGGGCCTCTTCAATTTCCTTCTGTTTGAAAGCAAATTCGGCTTTGATTTCCTGGGTTGCGGAAGCGGAATTCAGATACTTCCTCAGGTTATCCGCAGTAATAACATGCTCTTCCAGAGGTTTTAAGTACCCCGTTTTAAAATCGGCTAAATTCTGAATAACCGCTTCAGAATCCGATGGTTCTATGGATTCATAAAGTACATCCGGTTTATAAACGAATCGGTTTTCCTGAAGCTCCATTTTTACTGGGCAGTATTTCCGGTTTCTTCTTTTTTTCTGGAGTACACCTTTGCTTCTTTATTCGCTCGCTGGAAAAATTCCTGAATGGGAATCCTATCCTGGAGAATGGAATCTCCCTGTGGAGAAATGAACATTACCCCCACAACACCTTTGCGGTAGACTACTTTGGCGTAAACCAGGCCTTCTTTTATGTCCAGATCCATTTTTTTAACGACAATACTGTTATCAATAGCTAAATCCACCAGTTTTGCGGAATCCGGTTTGACCACCTTCAGGCCCTGTTTACCAAATTCTTCCCCAATTTTATACACAGAAACATAACCATGCAGATTTTCAATGGGCTGGTCCAGATTGTCTCCAACCACAAACATATCCATGCGGATAATACCGTCTTTAATGGCCTTTGCTTTATCCGGCGGGATTAACTGTTTTAAATCCAGATCTTTCACCTGTATCTGGGCAAGGTATTCCATCTCTTTTGTTTTTCCTCTGCCCACATTAAACAGGATATCATTGCCACTGATGATACCATTCAGGATATTGATCTGCAGGGCGGGGATGCGGAACACATTATCCTTATAATTCATAGTGGCACCAAAGCCGGGATAATTCTGGGTGGGATATAAAAGCTTGAAGGACTCTTTTTCTTTTACCGGATTTTCAATCTCCACAGATTCAATGGAAAAATTAAATGGTTCGGAAAAATTATAGTTTTTAATAATCCTCTCCTTATTTGCCGCTGTGAGATTAAGGGATTTTTTCAGTTTCATCTGGTGCAAAAATGGGAAATTCATATTGATATTATTGACTTTGGTAAATCCACCATCGTCGTAATAAAATTTATCAATGGTGACTTCGCCTTTGGCAATATCTTTATACGCATGCACATTCATCCCCAGGAATCCCTCAATGGAATTGTTCTGGAATATTTTTTCCCTCTTCGCTTTCCCGAATTTCAGGGCCACTTTCACGTCGGGCACCATTTCATTCACATAAACTGTTTTTCCGGTTTTTTCATCCACAGTTTTCACCCGGTCTTCCGTCAGATTGCCATGGATTTTCATACTCAGGGCTTTGTTCAAACCGTCCAAGGTGATGGAAGAAAGCTGGATTTGTTTGGGGTAGATTCCCACCTTTGCCCGCAACCAGAGGTCAGATATATCAAAATCCTCCAGAATAAAATTGGTTTCATGGTCAATCAACTGGGTGTTTCCCCGGATTCCCACTCTGGTCTGCCCTTTCAGGACAATATCCTTGCGTAAATATTCCGTGGCGGTTTCAGCGGATTCCGCATGGGCAGCCGTGAGAGTGGGCATTAATTGGATCACATTGGTGGAAAGATTAAAAAGCTGGAAGTGAATGTCCATGTTGCCGGATTTGGTATCCATGTTCACTTTATTGGCCGCATTCATCCAGACCGCTTTTTTGTGCTGTTCATTTTTCAGAGAGAAAGCTATCTTGTGCACATCGATCTTGACTGTCTCAAATTTTATGTCCGGAGCATCAATTTTCACGCCGGTGGTGAAATGGATTCTATTAACTCCGGATTTCCCCCGGTTGAGCACATAAATCAGCCAGGGAATATCCAGCGTAAAATTGGAGGTAAGATGGTTCTCTGACTTTCCATCGACCGTCAGAGCCAGATTAACATTTCCGGAGGCCATGCCCTTGGAGTACACCGCCGGATTCAGATTCCGGACAAAGACCCCCACCTGAACTTTTTCCTGGGGAATATAATGAACATCCGCTTTCAGGGCTGCCCCGTTCAGATATCCCCTCCATCCAGCTTTGGCGAACACCACCGGGAGACCTTCTTTTTTCTGCAGATTCAGTCTGGTATTATAATAGAGATCAAAAAATGGAATGGAAATGGGCATTCCGGCGGCAAAGACGAACACATTTTTCATATTAAATTTGCCGTCAATGTTCAGATCATCCATTCCGCCCTCAATTTTCAGGGGAGCCAGAGACATATTACCCCGGAAACTGATGGAGCGGTCGTTGGTGAATTTCACATAGTATGGGTACAATTTATTAAGGTTGATATTGGATTCATCCAGCTCCAGATACATTTTCATCTGGTCTGGTTTGGTGGCCGAATTGATCTGCCCGGTAAGATTTAGCCAGGTGTCATCCAGAAACTGGAATCGGAAAAAGCCAATCTTTAAACGGTCTTCCAGGGGCGAATAGTGGATATTGTATTCTATGTTGATCCCCAGCGGGGCCAGATGCCGTCCGGAATAGGTAACAGGCACGTTGTTATGGCCAATCTTTAATGTGGTTAAGAAACGGGGCTTTTCTCCGGAGGAATCCAACGCCAGCAGCCAGTGCATATCAAACGGCGTTTTGGTGGAGGCCTGGGCATTACGGAAATAAATATCCAGAGGTTTATCCGGATTCAACTGCACCAGAAAGGTGTCCACAATATCCAGTGCCCCCAATCCGGCGGGAATACTGGAGAACTCTTTGGTAAGGATATGGGTTTTGAAGGTAAAATTTTTCATCCCGAATTCCATGGGTGCGGAGTTGCTCTTGTCTCCCCCATCGATGGAAATATGGAAATCGTCCAGGATAAACTTGAAAAAAATCTGTAATTCAAAAGGAAGCTGGATATCTTTGGCTTCGGATTTGTCTTCCTCTTTGGGTTCTTCCGGTTCTTTTTCTTCCTCCGGCGAAGGTTCTCCCGGTTTCATCAGGGTCTGGGCGTTCCAGACATTATTCCTCTGGATCAGAAAAATCCGGGGCTGATAAATCCCCACTTCAAAGACCCCATAATCTCCGGTAAAAAATCCATAGACATTATAACGGAGGGAAAGCTTCTTGATTTGTACCAGAGGCTTATTGTCAAAATCCGGTCCGGAGAGGATTTCAATATCTTCAAATTCAAATCCCCTGAAAAGGGAAGCCAGATTCACCTTGAGGCTGATTTTTCCGTTGGATATGCTGGAAAAAACTTCCGGAATCGTCTTTTCCAGGAAAGACGAGCTGGTCACATAAAAATAGACAATAACAACAAGAACCACCACCACGCCGAAGGCAATTTTCAGCGAGCGGAAGATAATTTTCCGTACTGGTTTTTTTCCTTCTTCCGGGGGCGGAACCATGGCAGAGGCCGCTTTTTCTTTTGCGGCTTCCCGGCTGGATTTTATTTTTTCCAGAATGGCCAGAGCTTTCATTTTGAGAGCTGCTATAATACCGTTTTCACTGGAATCGGATTTTTCTGACTCTTCCGGTTCTTTTTGCTGATATCCTACGTTTTCCGTCGGTTGTTGTTTGGTTTTTTTCGGCTCTTTCTCCGCCGGGTCTTTGGGTGATATTGCCATAAAAGTACAATCTCCCATTCCCATTTACCTTAGCAAGAAGAAAATAAGAGACCCAATGATTTCTATCGGGAAGAAAAATCGGGAAAACCCGGAACCAGATTTGCTTTACCGTGTTTCCCCTCTCTGTCTTTTGGATGGACCATGGAAGGAAAAGTTAAATTTAAGAGGAAACTAATTTGCAGCTTCCGGTGATGGATGATTATTCCTCCATAATAACCCGGAATATTCCCCTGATTGATGTCCGGGCTCCCGTGGAATTTGCCAAAGGTGCGTTCCCCGGAAGTGTCAATTTACCCCTTCTTCTGGATGATGAAAGGAGAGACATCGGAATAGCGTACAAAGACCGGGGAAAAGAGTACGCCATCGATATGGGTTACCGCTTGATATCCGGGGAGATTAAAGAAAAAAGAGTCCAGGGATGGATAGATTTCATAAAAAAGAATCCAGATGCCGTGTTGTACTGTTTCCGGGGTGGCAAGAGATCCCAGATTTCCCAGCAATGGATTCTGGACGCCGGAGGGAATGTACTCCGCCTGGGAAAAGGATACAAGGGCTTCCGTGGTTTTCTGCTCCAGTGGCTGGAAAATCCGGAGGGAAAATTTTCTCCGTTAATTCTGGGGGGCAGGACAGGCTCCGGAAAAACATTGTTTTTACAGAAACGTGCCGAGGCGGTGGATCTGGAAAAACTGGCTCATCACCGGGGGTCCTCCTTTGGTCGGCATATTCATGACCAACCCACCCAGATAAACTTTGAAAATGCTCTGGCATTCCGGTTGATCCAATTGGCGGATCAGAAATTTCCCTTCCTGCTATTTGAGGATGAAGGCAGGAATGTGGGCCGATTGTATATTCCTCCCGGGCTTCTGGAATACTTATCCGCTGCTCCCCTCGCTGTTCTGGAAACCCCCATGGAGGAACGCGTGGGTATCATCTTTCAGGAATATGTTACGGAAAATCAGCAGCTTTATCGCCAGGAATCCACTGAAAATTATCTGGGTGACTGGTACCAGTCGATGGTGGACAGTCTGGATAGAATCCAGAAAAGACTGGGTGGAGACCGCCATAGAATGATAAAAACCATCCTCCAGGACGCTTTTCAGTTCCAGCTCCGGACGGGAGATGGGGACAGACACCGGGAATGGATTCGCCTTCTACTGGAATTTTATTATGATCCCATGTATGATTACCAGTTGTCACGCAAAACAGATAGAATTGTTTTCCGTGGGAATGTGGTAGAGCTGGAGGATTTTCTTTCCGTATTTTCCTTTGAAAATTAAAGAGGGCTTTTACCTCTATTTATACATAAATACAAGAAAAATTTTATTTTCCGAATGCTAATTATAATCAATAAAATTACAGGAGCCTCCCTGCTCATCTTTGCGATCTATGTGGGATGTTCCTATTTTTTTAAACCATAACGGTATAAAAGAATAAACCCCTCGCTGGGGGTTTATTCTGGTTAGTGGTTTAATTTTAATGGGCAATTATTCCAAGTCAAAGGAAGCTATCGCACGGTCTGCTTCCTTTTTTACATGATCCGGATACCCGGATTGCAGGACTTTCATCAAAGGAATAAAGGCTTTCTTTTGCTTGAGCTTCGCGAGGGAAGCAATGCTCACGCTCATTACTCCCACATCACCGTATTTGATGATGGGTTCACTCATGCTTTTATTGACCCGCTCTATGAGGGCATCCGCTGCCGGAGATCGGTTGTTCCGGAATTCACCCAATGACTGTGCACAGGCCTGGATTACCTTGGGATCTGGGTCGTTCAGCAGAGCCTCTTTAATCACCCCGATGGCGGAAGCTCCGTGGTCGGAGTTATCAAAATCGCCCAAGGCCATGCAAGCGGAGGATCTTACTTTAAAATGGAAATATGGATTCTCATCTTTTTTCAGATTCTGGAGGGCTCCGGAAAGACTTTGGATGAATTTCTGTGCCTGGGGTTCCGCTTCTTCCCGGTTTTCCCGGTACAGGGTGGCAATCCTCTGGATGGCCCGGATTTTAACGCTGGTGGTAATATCATCTCTTTCTATGAGCTTTAGTAATTGGTCAGCATCCTTGAGCCCAACCCGGTTGACGCCTTCGCGAATGGGGTCTTGGGCAACCAATGAAATGCCCAGAATGCCGGCCATGACCAGCACCAGAACAAATTCCAGACGTTTCTTCATACTATTTATCATTTTTCTTATCCTCCAGTTTCAGGGCTTTGTTAATCAAATCGGCCAGTTCATCAAAATAATCCCCCTTCCGGAGCCGGATTCGGTGGACCTTTTTTCCGGAATTATACTCCTCCAGGGTGAGCTTAATACGGTGTACGGGGCCAGCCATTTTATGGGAGAAAAACAAGCTGAAAATAATGATCACAACCAGATAAACCCCGCTTATTAACAAGAATGGAAGCCAGTAAATTTCAAAGGCATCATAGATTTTTGGGGTTTTTTTCATCTCCAGAAAAAGAGACGCATCCGCAGAATCAGATTCTTTGTATGTCCCATCCGGAGTTTTTTCCAACTGCAGTGAACGGGATTTTCCCGCATCGATGGCACTCAGCACTGCCGTATTCCCCGGTAAAAGGTTATATGCGTTTTTATTGATGAACCATAATGACAAAATAATTATGGCTGCGATGATCAGAATGATACTGGAGAACTTTCCAATGAACTGATTCTGAAAATTTTTGTCAATATAATATCTGGTACGTTTTTTCTTCTCCGACATGATTTCCTCGCTTTTCGTAGATTTGTTTATGGATGATTATGTATTAAAGAGTAAATTTGCAAGCATTTTTCAGATACCAAAGCACACAAAACAGACCGGACGGGATTCCCCCATCCGGGAAAAGCCCCTCAATTTTATGGCTTTCCGTTTCCGCAGCGTGCGTTCTTTTTGACAAAATCCGGTATTTATATTGTCAATGAAAAAAAGGAAAATCCTTGCCGGATTGGAATTTATCGGGATTATGACGTATGCCAAGTCTGATTCTAAATTCCATTACTGCTGATCCTGGAGCAAAAGCCAAAAAAATTTTTTATATCGAAAAAGGGGAGGGGAAAGAAACCCTTCTTTTTGTTCATGGCTGGTTCCAGAATGCCAGAGACTGCTTTGGTCCCCTCATCGACCGGTATGCCCACCATTACCATGTCTTTGCTCTGGATTTACCCGGACATGGTTCCAGTTACAAGGAAAAAGGTTTTTCCTATGGGATGTATGAAGCTTACGAGGCTCTGGAATTTCTGTTTTGGAAGATTCAAAAAACCCATGCCTCTGTCACTGTGGTGGGGCATTCGTTGGGGGCGTTTTTATCCATGCAGCTTGCTATGAATTATCCCAAGGATATACAGAATGTGATCCTGATCTCTCCGGTCATTGATTTTGGTAATTTTGATCATGTTTTCCGCCGGCTGGGGAAAATTCCCTTGTGGCTGGGAAACTGGTTTTTGTTCCTGCGAGCGGTGAGAGGAAAATTCCCGTTTAAAGATCGCACCTATATTTATGACCCGGAAAAAGGCCATCGGATACCGGGGCACTTGCAGTATTATAAAATTAAAAAAAACAACCATCCTGTCCACGCTGCCCGTGGTTATGTAAACAGTTTTATTGGTTTGTCCATGGAATCTATGATAACAAATTTTCACTCCCCGGTTTTGTTTATCTATGGTGCGTATGACCAGTTGACTCCATCCGGCTATGGTTCTTCCGTCGCCCAGAAAATGGTGTCTGCGGTTTTCCGGGTGGTGGAGGGAGCCGGACATAATGTGCACCAAGTCAGGGATGAAGAGGTAAAATCCATCATCGACGATTTTCTGGAGGAACACCGGAAAAAACGCACCGGCTGGGCACGGTTTTTCCCCTGGCTGCGAAGATAAATCTTTCGGCATGGAATGGCTGTACCAGACGCCCCGGAGTTTTCACCATATTATAGCAGAGACCATCGCCCGGAATGGTTATCTGGGGGAAGTTTTTCTTCCTCTGGTTTCGTATAATACCGCTCTTTTCCTTGCCCAAAATTTATGGAAGGAGAAATATTCCTTTCTCCAGGAGCGAAATGCCCTGCCATTTTTTGCGGCATCGGAAAAGGGATGGGATGGCCGGACAAAGAATTTAAAGACTGTGGCCATTCCGGAAGGAGATGGTGTATCCATAAAAGGGGAAAAATCTCATGTGATGCCGGCGGAATTCTTGCTGGTTCTGGCACGGGAAAAAAATAAGCCATTTCTGGCTTTGACCGGTAAAGGGAGTATTTCCTGGGATAATAGAAAGGATCATCCATTTTTTTCCCCGGAAAGCCCGCAATTATACCCATATCTGGGAAATCCGGAGCAAAAAACCGATCTCTCCCACTACGAAGTCCGCTTGGACTTCCAGGCAGAGAGGCAGAAATTTATCCTGCCGGAACCGGAGAAATACCGGTTTTTTTCTGCCCAAATCCGGGATCGGGAGAGGATCAGCTTTTCCGTCGCAGCCTATGGGATGCTCCGCTATCTGGATGCCGGGGAAGCAAGGAAATACGCTGGCGTGGCGGAGAAATTAATGGGAGTGGAAAACTTTCCGTTGGCACAGGGTGTACAGGAGGACAGCGATTCTGTTTTCTCCGCTCTTTATGCTCTGGCGGAAAGGATGGCCATCGTTTTACATCCTTTATGGTATTTCCCCCAAAAGAAAACCCATCGTCCGGAAATGTAAGTACTATTTCTTTTTATCTTCCCTGCCTTTTTCCAGAAAGCGTTTCCATTTCCGCTCGTTGTGTCCCAGGGATATAAACATCCAGGAAAGGCTCACCCCAAATAATACGGAAAGGGAAATGATATAAAACAGTGGCACTTCGAGGGAAAACAGGAAAAACTGAAATGGCACAACATGTATGTTTATCAGTATCAGAACTAAGAACCCCAGCAGAAGGATGGCAAGAATGGATGACCGTAATGACATTTATATTTGGGTGGTATTCTTGCTGCCACACATGGGGCAATACTGGGATTCATTCAGCATTTCATCTTCTTCGTCTTCAAACGTTACCTCCCATCGGTAATCGCAGTCTTCACATGCATAGCTGACAATGATTTCATGAGAACTCTCATCTTCCTCGTCTTCAAAATCATCCAGATCTTCCAGCTCATCATCGGCTTTCATTGTATATTCATTTTTTTTATTCATAGCAACCTCGCATAAAAGTGGTATCCCCAAGGGGTCGGACAAGCTTTTTTTCTTAATTTTTGGGTCAAATATTTTTTAATCAAGAATATAGCGTATCCGGTCTATCGTTTTTTCATCTGCTTTTTCAATAACCATCCTTCCGGCATCCATAACTACCATTTCTCCGGGAACAGGGATGTAGCCCAGCTTTTTTATGATATATCCGGTGATGGTTTCAAATCCGTCTTTCTTTATCCTCATGGAAAAGTATTCATTAAAATCGTCAATGTCCAGATTTCCATCAAGAAAGTATATTTTTTTTATATTAATTTCCGGATTTTTTACCCCGGCATCCGGATATTCAGACTGCGTTGCACTTTGGATGTGTTCCCATTCGTTTTTCTGTTCCTCATTGACAATTTCCCCCACCAGCTCTTCTGCGACGTCTTCCCGGGTTATAATGCCCAGAATCAGCCCATGCTCATTCACCACAAAAATCATGGGAATTTTTTCATTTTGCATTTTGAAGAGTACCCGGTCGATGGAGAGACTTTCCGGGACAAAGTGTGCCTTCTCCATAATAGTTCTCATCCGGGTGGATTTTTTCAGGGGGATAAAATCGGATACGGAAACATAGCCAATGATATTATCCATACGTTCTTCGTAAACGGGATACCGGCTGTAGTGGGCTTCTTCAATAACTTCCATGGCATCTTCCACCGTAGCATCCACGGAAAGTGCGTACACATCGGTCATGGGAGTAATAATCTCCTTTGCCCGGGTATTTTCCAGTCTCAGGATATCCCGGGTGATGGTCAAACGTTCTTCCCGGAGATTGGAGGCCACATGATAAAAAATATCCTCTTTGTCGATTTTTTTCTCCTGGCGAGGGAAGAAAAAGTACAATGTTTTATTCATGATGACCACGAGGGAAGTGGAAAATGGCAGAAATAAATAATAAAAGGTCAGGATTGGATAATAAAAAAAAGTCAGCATCCGGATATCCAGTTTACGGAAAAGGCTTTTGGGAAAGACTTCTCCCAGGAAAAAGAAAAATACCAATTGGGAGATAAAAACAATGACCACGATATAAATGGTTTGGTAAGCCTCCAGCAGGGAGTTAACAGCCAAGGTTGCACCCACAATGGTGATATTGTTCCCAATCAAACAGGTTGCGATTATTTTTTCTTTTTTCCTCAGCAGGGAAGCCAGCCATGAACGTTGTTTTTTGTTGTCTCCGGATGCAATATTCATGGGCCCCAGTCCCACGATGGCATTTTCCATCCCGGAAAAAAAGGCGGCAAATGCCAGCATGATAAAGATTATCCAGACTTCCATTTATTCCTTCTTAAGCTGATCTTCCGGAATATCATCCATGGCTTGCGGGACATCGGGTTCCCCGGAAGAGAGCAGAGCCGGTAACCGGACACGGAAGGACATAATCCGGAAGTTTTCTACCCGCATGGAAAAAAATTGGAAGCCATCTAATTCCAGTCGGGTGCTTTTTTGCGGAAATCCGTCCAGTTTTTCCAGAATGAATCCGGAAAGAGTTTCTGCATCTTTGGCTTCAAAAGAGGAGGAAAAGAATTCGTTGAATGTATTCAAATCCAAATCTCCGGAAATTACATAAATATCCCTGGAAATTCTGCGAATTTCTTTATCAATGGTGAGGATGCCGGATTCGCTGTCCTCATCAACCCCCCCCACAATCCGGGTTAAAATATCCTTGAAGGTTATCAAACCGGAGAATTCCCCGGATTCATCCACCACCGCCGCGACTTCTTTCTTATTGATGATAAATTCCTGCATGGCGGATTTTAAGGGGAGACTTTCCGGAAAAAATAGGATTTCCTGAGTCTGGCTGCGGAGGGATTTCAGTTTACGATGCAAAACAGCCAGCAAATTCCGAACATGCAGAAATCCAATAATATGTCCTTCTTTTTCATGGTACAATAATGCAATCTGGTGTTTGCGTTCGGCAAATTGCCGCCTTGCCTTTCCGGGGGAAATATCATGGGGAAGCATAAAAACGGAGGACCTGGGAACCATGGCGTTATAAACGGTATCGTGGTGGAAAATGACGGAACGCATCAGGATTTTTTTTTCTTCCTTTTCGATGATGCCCATGGCATCTGCGTACTGGATGGATTCCAGTAAATCCTGTTCATCCACTTCTTTCTGGAAATGTTGGAAGCGGGAGACAATCCAGATGGTGGAACGGTATATGGGCTGGACCAAAAACTGGGCAGAGGAAAACCAGCCCTGAAGAAGGGGGGAAAAAATCTGGAGCCAGAATTCGGAAATTTTCAATGCCAGAATTTTGGGCATAATCTCACCAAAAATAAGAAGAAAAACCGTGATGATACCCATAGAATATAAAGAGAAATTCTGAATATTCTGGCCGATGGTTTTTTCCAGAAAGCGGTGTCCAATTTCAGAGATGGCAATGTTTACAGCCAGATTCCCCAGCAGAATTCCGGCCATGGTTTTTTCCGGATTACGCAACCAGGAGTTGATCCAGTATGCCTTCCTGTTTAATTTTCTTCTTTTCCTGAATTTTTCTTTCTGTCCGGGGTTCAGGGAAAAAATGGCGGTTTCGCTTCCGGAAAAAAAAGCGGATAAAAAAGTCAGGATCAGTATAAGACCAACGAGTTCCACTTTTTAATGGGAGACCGGTTTCAGGTTTTTTTGCATAAGCCGGGCTTTCGCGGTGTAATGGGAGGCGTTTTTTTCTATCATTTCTATTTCTTCCGGGGTAATATCCCGGATGATCTTTGCCGGTATTCCCGCCACCAGTTTGCGGGAGGGAACCCGGAATCCAGGAGGAACCAGGGCTCCGGCTGCCACAAATCCATAGGATTCTACCACCGCCCCGTCCAGAACAATGGCCCCCATGCCAATAAACGCATAATCCAGCAGGGTGGCACCGTGGATTACCGCAGAATGCCCCACCGTTACCCCTTTATGGATGTTGACGGGCATGGTTTCTCCCGTCACATGGATGGCCACATTATCCTGTATATTGGAATCCTCACCCACGGAAATATAGGTTGTGTCTGCCCGCAGGGTTGCGTTAAACCACGCGGAGCTTCCTTTTGCCATCCGCACATCTCCAATGATATCTGCGGACGGGGCAATAAAGATATCCGGGTCCATCCGGGGCGTTTTTTCCCACAGAGAATAAATCATGGACCATAATTACGGAGGATTTCAGGCGGTACAGAATTTTAGAAACGGATTAAACTTGACCGTGTATCTGACATAATGACCATATACTATGGCTTATGCACCCATTGTGATTGAACAGACCAGCCGGGGGGAAAGGCAGTACGATATTTTTTCCCGCCTTTTGAAAGACCGGATCATCTTTATTGGTACCGGCATAGACGATTATTACGCAAATATTATTATTGCCCAGTTGCTCTTCCTGGAATCGGAAGATCCGGACAAGGATATTTATCTCTATATTAACTCTCCGGGGGGATATATTTCCTCCGGAATGGCCATCTATGATACCATGCAGTTCGTCAAACCGGATATCCGCACGGTTTGTCTGGGGCAGGCCTCCAATATTGCCGCTCTGCTGCTGGCCGCCGGAACGCCGGGAAAGCGTTCTGCTCTTCCCAATACCCGTATTATGATGCACCAGCCCATGGGGGGTGCTTCCGGACAGGCCATGGATGTTGAAATTCAGGCCAATGAAATTATCCGGATACGGGGAAAAATCAATGAGTTGTATTCCAAACACACCGGACGTCCCATAAAAAAAATAGAGTCAGAGACAGACCGGGATTTCTATATGGACGCTGTGGAAGCAAAAAAATATGGAATTATTGACACAATAATAGAAAATCGGCAGGGAGATACCGAATCCAGTCCGAAGGAATAATTATGGCCAATACAAAAAAAGAAGGGAATAAATATTACTGTTCATTTTGTGGAAAGGAGCAAAATGAAGTAAAACGATTGATTGCCGGCCCGGGGGTGTTCATCTGTGACGAATGCGTGGAGCTTTGCAATACCATTTTAGATGAAGACCAGAGCTATGATACGGAAACGGAAGCCCTTTCCAACGTTCCCCGCCCCAAAGATATTAAGAAAACCCTGGATGAGTATATCATTGGGCAGGATGATGCGAAAAAAGCCCTTTCTGTTGCAGTGTATAACCATTATAAACGTATCCAGAATGAACAGAAAAATGCAAAAAATATAAAAAGGAAAGGGGATGCGGAACACATAACCATTGATAAATCCAATATTCTGCTGATTGGGCCCACCGGTTCCGGAAAAACCCTTCTGGCCCAAACTCTTTCCAAAGTTGTGAAAGTTCCCATTGCTGTTGTGGATGCAACCGCACTCACAGAAGCCGGCTATGTGGGCGAGGATGTGGAAAACATTCTGCTCCGGCTTTACCAGAACGCAGACCAGGATATTGCCCGCACGGAGTTAGGAATTATTTATATTGATGAAATTGATAAAGTGGCCCGCAAAGGGGATAATCCATCCATTACACGGGATGTTTCCGGAGAAGGTGTCCAACAAGCGTTATTGAAAATCATTGAAGGGACTCTGGCCAATGTACCGCCATCGGGGGGAAGAAAACACCCCCACCAGGAATTTCTGACTATCAACACAAAGAATATCCTTTTCATCTGTGGCGGAGCATTTGAGGGGCTGGAGGAAATTATCCAGAAACGAGTGGACCGCTCTGCCCTGGGGTTTGATTCTACGGCCAAATCCAGAGACAAAAGAAGCCGGCATTCTTATCTGAAAAGTGTCAGCCAGGATGACCTCATGCACTATGGTCTTATTCCGGAGTTTGTGGGAAGGCTTCCGGTGGTGAAAACCTTGGATACCCTGGATGTGGAGGCTCTGGTGAGAATCCTGACCGAACCCCGGAACTCCCTCATTCGCCAGTATGAAAAAATCTTTGAGATGGAAAACGTCAAACTGACAGTGGAACCGGATGCCATCCGCAAAATCGCGGAATTATCCATCAAAAGGGAAACCGGGGCAAGGGGTTTGCGGAGCATCATGGAAGAGGCTATGATGGATTTAATGTATGAAATCCCCTCCATGAAAGGGGTAAAAGAAGTAATTATTCATGAAGGGGTCATTGCCGCCAAAGAAGAACCCCGGGTTGTTTCCTTTGGGGAATCCAGTGAAGAAGTGAAAAAAAAGGCGGATACTTTCAAAAAGATCAACAAACAGGATAAGCCATCCGATAATAATCTATTGATTGGATGACCATGAAGACGGTATCGCTGAGAAATGTTAAACCAATAGACGGGCGTTATCCGCTCATACCGTTAAGAAATACAGTTCTTTTCCCTGGTAATGTCCTTCCTCTATTTGTGGGCAGGGATAAATCCATGGAATCCACCCAAGTGGCCATGCAGAATTCCCGTCTCATCGCCTTTTTTTCCCAGAAAGATTCCAAAAATCTGAATCCAACCCAGAATGACCTTTACGAATACGGGGTTCTGGGGGAGATACTCCAGCTTCTGAAAATGCCAGACGGAACGCTGAAAATTCTGGTGGAAGGTATCCACCGGATCCAGTTACAGGATCTTCAGGATCTGGGTACCCATTTTGAGGTAACGGTTTCCCATATAAAATCCCAGGAACCGGAAAAGGATTCCCTGCAAGAAAAACTGCTGGATAAGCTGGTGCTGGAAATCGTTGAGTCTTTCCGGGCATATAATCAGCAGACCCGCAAAGTATCCGATGATTTTTTTACGGAAATTCTGGAAAAATCCAATCCTTCTTCAGTGATTGACTCTGTTTCCCCGTTTCTGGCCATTCCATTTGCGGAAAAACAGAAGATACTGGAGACCATTGATATAATAGAAAGAGCAAAAGTTGTAAAAAATTTCACCAATGAACATCTGGAAATGCAAACTCTGGAAAATTCCCTGCAGGAAAAAGTGGGTCGCCAGATGGATAATGCCCAGAAAAAGTATTTTCTGAATGAAAAAATTAAAGTAATCAAAGAAGAATTAGGTGAGGACGATGAATCTGAATTTAAAGAACTGGAAGCAAAAATTCAAGAAAAGAATCTGCCCCAGGAAATACGGGATAAAGCAGAATCCGAACTCCGTAAACTGAAGAAGACTCCGCCGTTTTCCATTGAATCCACCATTATCCAGAATTACTTGGACTGGATTGTCCAGCTCCCCTGGAAAGATAAAACAGAAGAAAACGAAGATATTGCCCATGCTGCCCGGATCCTGGATGACAGCCATTACGGGCTGGAAAAAGTAAAAGAAAGAATTCTGGAATTTATTGCCGTAAAAACGCTTTCTCCGGATTCCCGTGGCCCCATTCTGTGCTTGGCAGGGCCCCCCGGTGTGGGAAAAACATCCTTGGCCAGATCAGTGGCGGAAAGTCTGAACCGCCCGTTTGTGCGGATTTCCCTGGGCGGTGTGCGGGATGAAGCAGAGATCCGGGGACATCGCCGTACCTATATTGGTGCCCTTCCGGGGAGAATTATATCAGCATTAAAAAAAGCAAAGGCTGCGAATCCCTTGATATTGTTGGATGAAATTGACAAGCTGTCCTCCGACCAACGGGGTAATCCGGCTGCGGCTCTTCTGGAAGTTCTGGATCCGGAACAAAACCGGGAATTTCTGGATCATTATATGGAGTTGCCGGTGGATTTATCCCAGGTACTATTCCTGACCACAGCAAATGCCGTGCATACAATACCGGAACCACTTCTGGACAGGCTGGAGCTGATCCATATTTCCGGATACACAGAAAGAGAAAAAATCAACATCGCCCAGAAGCATATCATTCCAAACCAAATCATAGAAAATGGTATTCAGGATGTGGTCCTGAAATACAATGAAAAATCCATTGCCTTTATCATACGCCATTATACCAGGGAAGCTGGGGTGCGGCAGCTCCAGAGGGAATTATCCAAAGTGGCTCGCAAAATTGCCCGAGAATATTTGGAGGAAAAAACTCATAATACCGGCAAGTCCGTAAAATATCTGCTGGATAAAACCACCATCGTTCGTTTTCTGGGACGGGAACAATACCAGTATGGAAAAACAGACAAAGGACCATTCATCGGGCGGGTTCACGGACTGGCATGGACTCAATCCGGAGGAGACATTTTAAATATTGAAGCGGCTCTTTCCTTTGGCAAGGGCAATGTGATGATAACCGGAAACCTGGGGGATGTGATGAAAGAATCTGTCCAGACCTCCATTGGGTATATCCGCTCCCGTGCACTTTTTTTTGGTCTGCCCAGGGATTTTTTTGAGAAAACCGATTTATTTGTCCACGCCCCGGAAGGTGCCATTCCCAAAGACGGCCCATCGGCGGGGATATCCATAACTACCGCCATCCTCTCTTCCATCATGCAGCGGGAAATCCATCCGGATATTGCTATGACCGGAGAGATTACCCTGACCGGGAAAGTGTTGGCCATTGGGGGGTTGAAAGAAAAAGCTCTGGCCGCGTACCGGGGGGGGATTCAAAAAATCATCATTCCGGAGGACAATCTCAAGGATATGGACGATGTGCCGGCAGAGGTCAGGGAAAACCTGAAATTTATTCCGGTGCGTACCATGGAAAAAGTTCTGGAAGAAGCCCTTCTGGATGGCCGGACATTATGGCAGGATGACCGGAAAACCGTATCCTTTTATGATGACCACCTGAAGAGCTTTCCCCAGAATCGGGAAATTCTGTAGAAAACAGAAAAACCCCGGATACGAGAACCGGGGTGTTTTCCTTAAATATAAATCCGTTCAATTAAATCTGCGTATTTATTGGCAATAACATTCCGCTTCATTTTAAACAGATTGGTCAACTCATCTCCCACTTCCATGGGTTTGGGCAGAAACTGAAATCCTGTGACCTTTTCAAAGGACTTGAATCCATTTTCTGCGGAGATAGTTTTTTTCAGCACCTTGTGAATTTCTTTCCGGACATCCTCGTTTTTATTCAGATCCTCGCCATCGGAAATGGAAAATCCCGCAGAGCGGAGTTTGTCCACGTCCGGCCAGATCAGGGCACCCAGGGTTTTTCTGTCCTGTCCCACGACTATGATTTGGTTAATAAAATCGCTTTCCAGAAGCAGGTTTTCAATGGGCACCGGTTCCACGTTTTCCCCTCCGGTGAGGACGATGGTTTCTTTGGCACGTCCCCGGATGCTCAGGGTGTTATTGAAACTAATAAAACCCAGATCGCCGGTATTCAGCCAGCCGTCTTTTAATACCTTGGAAGTTTCCTCCGGATTTTTATAATAACCCCGCATCACTTGTGGACCTTTGACATGGATCACCCCAATATGGCCTTTGGGCATTTCTTCTCCTTTATCGTTGAGGATCTTCAACAGCGTTCCCGGAGGAAGATAGCCCACAGACCCCTGGATAACGTGACCCACTTCCCGGACGGCGATGATGGGAGCGGTTTCTGTCATGCCATAGCCTTCGTAAATGGGAATCCCAATCGCGTTAAAAAATTCATCCACATGGGCCGGCAGTGCACCGCCCCCGGAAATGGTTCCCCGCAGATGCCCCCCCAGAGCCTGCCGAAGTTTTTTGAAAACCACTGCATCGGAGAGGAGAGCCAGACCCAGAAGATTGGAAACAGTGAAAAGGGAGGTGGCTCCGTTGATTACTTTTGCGGCGATGGGCTCTTCTTCTGTCTGGAGTTTATTTCCCTGGAGATAATCCACACTTCGTTTAAAATTCTTTTTCAGCTCATAGGCATTGTTGAAAAGAATCTTTTTCATGCCTTCCGCTTTCTCAATCTGGTTTTTAATTCCCTGGTAAATATTTTCCCAGAGACGGGGGGCGGAAACCATAAATGTGGGTTTGCATTTCTGGAAGTCATCCCGCAGATCCCGGATATTGGTAAAATAGATTTTGGCACCTTTCCGGATGATAGCATAATCCACCGCTCTTTCAAACACATGCCAAACGGGCAGAATGGACAGCGTCCGGTCTCCATTACGCAGGTCCACCATGGGCGGCACCACTTCCGTGTTATAAATCATATTCTGGTGGGTGAGCATTACGCCTTTGGGATTTCCGGTGGTTCCGGACGTATAAATCATGGTGAACAAATCATCTTTGGTAACGGCCTTTTCTCTTTTTTCCAATTCTGCCGCATAACGGGATTTCAGGGATTTTCCTTTCTCAATCAGATCATAGACATTGAAAACATTTTCTGCGGAAACCAAATCCCCTTTATTCAGGAGAATCACCTTTTCCACTTTTGTGTTCGGCAGGATTTCCTTGAGTTTATGGTAGGTGGCGGAATTTTCAATATAAACAATTTTAGCTTCACTGTGGTTTAGAATATATTCTATTTCCCTGGGGGTGCTGTCCGTACCACGCGGAACATCCACTGCCCCATTGAGTTGGACGGCAATATCTGCGATCCACCATTCCAGACGGTTGTCTGCAAACAGACCAATATTTTCTTTGGGCTGCAGGCCCATGTCCATCAGGGCATATCCCAGATGGGTGGCCATTTCAAATGTCTCACGGAAAGTGGTGGTTTGGAAATTCTTTTTCTGGTCCTTATCATGGAAGGACATCATCTCCGGATGATTCTCCAGAGTGTAGCGAAATAATTCATTTAATGTCTGCATTGTTATTGGCTCCTTTTTAGCGTTGACGATTTTTTTTATCGGCTTATAAATGATTCATCAAATGTAAAGAAAGTTTTTTGCAGGGAAAAAATATTGACCCCTGCGTTAATAGTATAACTGTACACAATGAATCTACCGAACCTGCTGGTTATTGATCCGGAAGCGAATTATAAAAACCAGATGGAAGAGTTATTTCCCGGAAAAATTGATATTGATTATGTTTCCACCATCAAGGATGCGATGGGAAAATGCTGGGAAAGAAATTACCAGTTGATAATGGTGGAAACGGAGCTTCCAGAACATGAGGATGCTTTTGCGTTCATTAAAAAAGTTCGTACCCGGATGCCGGACGTTATGTTCATTATACTTACCAGGGATGGAAAAATGGAGGATGCGGTGGAAGCCTTCCAGTCCGGGGCCATTGACTTCATTGCCAAACCAGTAAATGTAAAAGATCTACTATCCATTCTCACAAAATTTCAGTCTTTAACCTCCTATGGCAGAATGGCTTACGATGTCCAGGCCATGGTGGTGGAGGAAAAACGTTCTTTCATATTACCCACGGATTTTGATCTGATCAATATCTTTCTGGATGATTTAATGAAAATGATTCAAAATTTTCCTGATTTTGATAAGACAGAAATACGGGGGATGCGGTTCTCCCTTTATGAAATGGTGGTAAACGCCATGGAACACGGGAATCTGGAAATCACCTATGAGAAGAAAAAGAATCTTCTGGAAGAATTTATTGATTATTATGACTATCTGGAAGCCAAATCCAGGACAGCCCCTTATAAAGACAGAAAAGTGTGGTTCACTTACCATTACTTCAATGACCGGGTTTCTTTCACCATTACCGATGAAGGTCCCGGTTTTGATGTTTCCCGGGTACCCAGTCCCAGGGATGCGGCGAATATCCAAAATCTGAACGGGCGGGGTATTCTGATAACCAAAATCAATATGGATGAAGTGAACTATAACGACCGGGGAAATTCCGTTACTCTGGTAAAATATCTGAAACGGTAGAAAGGAAGAAAATTATGTTCCCGGCATCGGAAACCGGGGTTTTCACAATAATTCCACGGGAGGAAGATTTCCAGAATATGTACTGGTATCCATCCTTTATTGCGGTGATGCCAAGAGTTGCTTCTCTGGTGCCACTGATCCCGATTCTGGATTCTCCGTATTCCGGTGGGTTACTTTTTTCGATATGGTTTTCCCATACCCGGCGATAAAAATCCTCCAGGGACAAATGCAGCAGTTCCGGATTCAATACCACATAAACCATTCCAGTGGAATTTTCCATTACCATTGCCATGCGGATGAGCGATTCATTTTCCCGTACAGGATGGGTTTCCAAAAATACCGGGATTTTGCTTTCCAGAGTGAACCCAAAGTCCTCCGCGATGAGATAATAGCGATTGTTATAAAAAAAATATCCGTGGTTCCATTTCTGATTTTTCTTTCTATACGCGAGGTAGTTTCCATCATGGGCGATTTTCTGATATATAAAATGGATTTTTTTTCGATGCGATCTGCACTCCAGAGGATTCTGGGTTTTTTCACAGGGAAACCGCACCGCACCGGGAAGAAGGGTGGAAAGCACACGATAATTCCTCTTTCCCCAGGCTTTCCGGATTACCGGTTCGGCAAAGCGGTAGTTTTCTTCCCGGAGAATAAAAATTTGCGGAAAATATTCCAGGCAGACATCCATTTCTCCGTTGGGCAGGTAACGGTAATAAATTCCCCATTCTTCTTTTTCATAATCCAGTAGAATGGATTTATCCTTTCCGGGGGATTTGGGAAGAATAATGCCCCCAAAGAAGGAAAAAAGCCCCAGAAAGAATGAGAGACATATAATATGTATTTTCATCTTTGTTAATACCGGATGGTGGTGCCCAGCATAATCTCCATTGTGGCAGATTTATCAGAGCAGCCACTCACTCCATGGAATGCTTTCATGGGGAAAAATAATCCGGATTCCAGATAAACCGCCAATTTTTTATAGAAGACATATTCCGCCCGGAAATCCCATTCTTCCCCCATGATATGGGAGGTATTAAAAGAATGGGTGGATTGAAAATGCAGAAACCTGCTTTCCAGCCGCAGTTCCCCTTTCAATGCGAAACTTAAAATGAAATCTGCCTTAATCCCAAATCCATATAAACCATACCAGGGTGATTCTCCGGATGCACGGTAGGCAATTCCACCGGAATCATTGATGAAAATATTGGAGAAACCATGGGAAGCTTTGATTTGCTGGAAAGAATCTATCCCAAACTCATCGGACGCATCTCCGGTGGCTCCTTCTGAAACAAAGGATATAAGTGTATGGCGGAATTGATGGCCAATGGATGCTTCATACTGAGCAGCAGAAACCACCCGCCGGGGGTTTGGGCGTTCATCATTTGTGGATAAAATTCCCCAGTTATAGATGCCACCCCACTGGAGATTCCAATTTCCCTGGATCCATTGGTTATGGGTTCCCAGCCAGCAGAGATTTCCTGTTTTGCGGCTTCCTGGTGCATCCGGATTATATGTTAGGGAATTGTCCATATCTCTTTCATAGATCATATAAAATTCCCCGTTGAGGTTAGGGAGATAGTGTATTTTTGTGCCCGCAATATAAATATCATCATCGGAGTAGTTGTTTTTTCCATAGCCCTCCAGATTCTCCTCTCTGGAATTGTCATAAGCTTTTATCCAGTACAAATACGGGGCAATTTTACCATTCAGAAATTTATGCTCATATTTTATACCCGCCCCGTCTCTGGCCAGAATATATCCTCCGCTAACGCTAAACGGCTGGAGGCCGGCAGAAAGCTGGGATTTCTCTCCCAAATTGACGACAAAAAACACAGATCTGGTTTTCATGGTGACATCATTGTTTCCCAGAGCAGCGGCCTCCTCCCCGAATATATTAAAAATATCAAAGGTGTAGTTGATAAATAAGCCGGGGAGTACTTTGAGTTCCAGCCGGTTGCGGAAAAACAAATCGGAATAGGTTGCCGTTTTTTCTCCGTCCGATGTAAAATCCCCCATTTTTGTTTCCGTGTCCATATACCAGCCCCGGGTACGGAAAAAACCATTCAACCTCAGGTTTTGAAGATTCTGATCCATGCTTTCTTCCTGTGCATACGAGGCAGAAAATATCCCCAAAACCAAAGAAAGCAGAAAGACAAAATATGTATAATTATTTTTATTCATCCCGCATCCATTCTTCCAGTTTCTCGGTACGCAGAATTTCCTGTATCCAGAAATCCACCGATTGTTTCAATATCAAATCCCCCATGGGCAAGCCCACGGAAAGCTCTTCCCGGTATGCTCCACCCTGCAGGAAAAAATACCGGGATTTCCATTCCGGAGTGGTATCGTAAATATATTTTAAAAAAAGGGAATCATGAACAAAAACATGGGCTTTGTTACTCATTAGAAGCTGGAGTCCTTCTTCATTGGCATTATATAAAATTACCGTATGCCGGGGGAATTTTTCCCGGATGAGGGATTCATAAGCGGATCCTTTTTTTACGGCAAAATTCAAATCGGCCAGACGGTTTAAATCCCAGATGGTGCGGAAGGGTTCCTCTTCAAACTCTTCCCCAAAGCGGGTTTGGGGAATAATCCGGGAATCCGCAAGAGCACCGGGTGTGATGCTCAGATATGGCTGGGAAAACCATATTGTTTTGCCCCGTTCCAGATTACGGGAAAACCCCCCAATGACCACATCCACTTTTCTGTTTGTTATGGCCGGGATATAGTCCGGTACATCCAGGGGGATGAATTCCGGTTTTACCCCCAGAAAATCCGCAAGGGATTCTCCCATTTTAATTTCCGCTCCATAGTGGACCAGAACACCGTTTTCTTTTCTGGTGTTATTCAGGGGAGGATAAAACCGGGAAATACCTATGCGGAGTTTTCCGGAACGCCGGATGGAATCATAAATGTCCCCTATGTCAAAATAAATCTTTTTGTCATCGACATGCGTATTTTTTTCCCGGGGGATGTCGCTTTTATTATTTTCCGGGGTGGGGGTTGCGTTAAGAAATCCTGAAAAAACAATAAAGGATATTGCCAGCACGGATATTCTCAGATAGTGAATCATGCTCTTTTTTTTTCCGGGAAAGCAAACTGACAACCTTTTTTCCCGGAGATATTACCACTGGAGTGAGACTTTCTCCATTTTATCGATGCTTTCCCCAAAAAACATGCGGCGCAGATCCTCCAGACTTTCCGTGAGATCAGAAGCATAGATTTCTATACTGCCATTTTTACCCGCCGAACGGTTTTCCTCATTAAGCAGGTTCAACTCATCGGCCTTGCGGTAAACCGTTTCACTGGTTTCTATGGAAGAGTCAATGAGCGTAAAATGCGGATAAATCCGGAGAATGGCTTCTTTGATGAGCGGATAATGGGTGCATCCCAGAATGATGTGGTGGATTTCTTCCCGGTTGAACTCTTCCAGATATTCCCGGATCACCATTTCCGTGACATTTTTATTGGCAAAGCCTTCTTCAATCAGAGGGACAAACAGGGGGCAGGCTTTCTGGAATAAAAAAATATCATCATTTTTTTTTCGCAGGGCGTGTACATAGGAATGGCTGTTTACCGTGGAACGGGTGGCAATCACTCCGGCTTTTTTTATTTTTTCCGTATTCCGGAAGAGGGCGTCAATTCCGGGTTCCACCACCCCAATGATGGGTATGGGGGATTTTGCCCGCAGGCTTTCCAGTGCATGGGAGGATGCGGTGTTACAGGCCACCACCACCATCTTTACATTTTTTTTGAGTAAAAAGTCCAGAATCTCCAGGGAGTAACGTATGATGGTTTCTTTGGATTTGCTTCCATAGGGAACCCTGGCGGTATCCCCAAAATAAATTAAATTTTCAAAAGGCATTTTTTTACGGATTGCGGATAGGACGGTCAGACCTCCCAGTCCGCTGTCAAAAATTCCGATGGGTTCCATGGGCATGAAAGTATCAAATGAATTGACCGGTAAGCAATAAAGCAAAAAAAACCCTATGCTGCAAAGAAGGATCATACCCTGTCTGGATGTCAAAGACGGTAGAGTTGTCAAAGGCGTGGAATTTGTTAATCTGAGAGACGCCGGAGATCCCATAGAAAATGCGGTGGCATATAATGAGCAGGGAGCGGATGAACTGGTTTTTCTGGATATCACCGCGTCCAGTGACCGTCGCAGTATTATTCTGGAGCTGGTGAAAAAGGTCGCAGAAAAAGTATTCATTCCTTTTGCCGTGGGAGGAGGGATCCGCACTCTGGAAGATATGAAACTGGTCCTTTCCGAAGGGGCGGACAAGGTGGCTCTGAATACCGCCGCGTTTGAAAACCCGGAAGTGCTCACACAGGGAGCGGAACATTTTGGGAGCCAGTGTATTGTCTGTGCCATTGACGCCCGGTTCAATGGAAAATTTTATGAAGTGTATCTGCACGGCGGACGCACTCCCACGGGAAGAGACGCTGTGGACTGGGCGGAGGAAGCCCAAATGCGGGGAGCCGGGGAAATTCTTCTGACAAGCATGGATACGGACGGCACAAAATCCGGTTTTGAGCTGGAGCTGACCCGCAGAGTCATAGAGCGGGTGAACATCCCCGTCATTGCCAGCGGTGGGGCGGGGACAAAAGAACACTTCAAGGAGGCATTTGATCTGGGAGTTTCCGCCGCTCTGGCCGCCTCTTTATTCCATTATCAGGAATTATCCATTCCGGATTTGAAAGAGTATCTGCATAGTAACGGTATTCCGGTGAGGCGGGGGGAGTAAATGACCAGCCATTCTGTCCCAGCAGAGAAACACCAGAGCATGGAACGCTTTTACCTCACATTCGACGAATATTTTAAAATGGGAGCAAAAGCATTCTTTGAAGCATTCGGCTATAAGGTTACCACCGAGTTTGAACTATTTAAACTTCCCAAAAAAATTGACGTTCTTGTCATTGAAGCAGAGGCAAAAGCCCCACCGGAAGATTTTGCACTCTTTACGTGGTTTACCAAACACAATCTGATTAGTTACAAATCCCCCGCTGATCCTGTGAGAGAAAAAGACTTCCGGGATGCCTTAATTTATCTGAATGGCTATATCAATTTGACCAACGGGGCAGATTACAACAATACCAGCATGACTATTCTGGCAAATCATGTTCCCAAAAAATTTCTGAAAGCCCATGCCGTTAATATTGAAGGCCCATCGGCGGGGGTTTGGAAAATTCATTATGGCCTTTTTTCCATTTACTTTGTGGATTTAAATAAAACCGAATTGAAAGGGGTTGACCAGGCTTTTTTTCGTGATTTTGCGGAAACGGAAGCCTTTAAAGAGAGTCTGTTCAGAAAAAATACAGAATCACAAAAAATACTCGACATCCTGCATGATTATATTTACCTTAGAATTGATAATTTTGAGGGAGAGGAGTTCAAGGAGTTTATTATGCCAGCCACAATGAGAGCAGATGTGACGCGTATCGCTAAACCTTGGTTTGATAAGGGGAAACAGGAAGGGCGACAGGAAGGGCGACAGGAAGGGCGGCAGGAAGGCAAACAGGAAGGTTTACAGGAAGGTGCACGGAAGGGAGAGCTACAGGCAAAACTCGCCACCGCCCGGAACATGCTTGCCCGCAAGATGGAAATTTCGCTGATCAAAGACTTAACCGGCTTAACGGAGCACCAGCTAAGGGAAAACGGAATCATCCAGTAGAGACGCCCAAATTGGGCGTCTCTATAATGGTATTTTATTTGGAAAAATTTAGCGGTTTTTCCGGATCACCAAAATCCGTCACAACCTGCGGATAAAAATCTTTTCCCAGTAAAAAGGTGTATATTTCTCCGGCTTTTTTCTTTATTTCCACATCTTTAAACTGTGTAGGATATAAAATTTTCCCTGCAAGATAGGTATCCACCATGGATGTTCCCAGATTGGTGGTGTAAAAATTGAAAGGAAGCTGCAGATAGACCTTTTTATTCTGAAAAGCCCCCAGCGATGCGTAAAAATCTTTGTTTTTGGAAAAATCTTCTTTGACCATTTTCAAACCCAATCCGTCCACAAAGATAATTTCCGGGTTATCCTTGAGCAATTTTTCCTTGTCCAGAAAAATATGCTCTTTGGGACTGTGTTTGCTGGCCACATCGTTGGTTTTCAAAGACATTAAGGGCAGAAACATCGGATCTGTACTGGTGATACCCTGGGCTCCGCGATACCCAACAGCACCCACATAAACCAATAGTTTTTTTACTCCGGTTTTTTCCGCAGCCATCACCCGGGTTTCTATATCTTTGTTGAAATCCTGGTAGAATTTTTCAATCTCTGCTGCTCTTTGTTCCTTTCCCAGAATTTTTCCCAGAAGATTCAGGGATTTAAAAAAATCTGGGGTTATGGTCGCAAAGCGAGGTCCATAGCTCACCACAAACACGGCAATTCCGGCTTTTGCCTGAAGTTTATCCGCCATATCCTTTTTCATGTGGGATGCGATGATGAGTTGAGCTCCTGTTTTGAGAACGGCCTCCACATCCGGCATCGTATTGATACTCTGGGGACCACCGGGGCCAATTACCGGAAGCGTGTCCGCCTGGGGAAACCCGTAACGGTAAACCCGGCCTTTGAAGTTTTTCTTCTCAAAAGCCTCCACTCCGGACACTTTATCCAGAGCTCCCAGGTACGCTACCAGCCGCAACCCACCCGGGCCAATGGCTACTATTTTCTGAGGATTTTCCGGTACCGGTACAATCCTGCCGGCGATGTCTGTCACCGGTTTTCCTTTTAAATTTGTTTTGGGTCCGCATGACCAAGTGAGCATCATCATGGCGGATACCATAAGAATAATCCAGCTTTTTTTCATATCCACTCCTTTTTTTTTATTGCCGGGTTTATACGACAAACACGGGGCGATGATCCACATTCACCACCCGGGGAAGAATACCATACACCGTGGCAATTACCCCCGGAGTTAAATCCATGGGACTTCCTGTCCATATAATATTTTTGTCTTTAAGCATGAGAATATGATCAACGGTTCGGACAGCCAGGTTCACATCATGAATGATGGCCAGAATGCCCATCTGGTGGACATGGGCCAGATGCTGTAGCAGGTTCATAATGATGGCCTGGTTATGCAGATCCAGACTGGAGGTGGGTTCATCCAACAGCAGAATTCTGGGTTCCTGGGCCATGGCTCGCCCAATCAGGACAATCTGGGACTCTCCGCCGGAAAGCGTTTGGAATGGCCGTTGGGATAAATGCTCAATCCCCAGAAGGGCAATGATTTCTTCCGTGATTTGTTCATCTTTTTCTGTGGGACCCCAGAAAGAGTGGGGTTGCCGGCCCATCAGAATCATCTCAAAGACAGAAATATTCACATCGGCATGGGCGTGGGGGACAAAACCAACTATTTTGGCAATATCCCGCTGCTTGAGAATGGCGATGTCTGTATTATCCAGAAAAACGCTGCCCGCATCCGGACGAAGGATCCGGTTGCAGCATTTCAGAAGAGTGGTTTTGCCCGCTCCGTTCACACCCAGAAGTGCGGTGAGCTGTCCGGGTTGGATAGCAAAAGAAATATCTTCCAGAAGGGGGTTTTTCCCATAGGCAAAGGTTAAATTTTCCACAGATAAAATCATCGTCGCCCCCGGGTCAGTAACAGAATAAAAAGCGGAGCACCCATAAAAGAAGTGATGACTCCCACCGGCAGCGTTCCGGAGGGAACCAGAATTCTCCCCAGGGTATCGGACACAATCAGCAATCCCATGCCAATGGCTCCGGAAAGCGGGATCAGATAACGAGTATCATCCCCCACAAAGCGGCGGGCAATATGCGGAGCCAGAAGACCCAGAAAGGCAATGACTCCATGGAACGCCACTATGAAAGAGGTCACCAGCGACGCTGCCAGCATAAGGAACATCCGGGTTCGGGCGGGGTGGATTCCCAGACTCATGGACGTTTCATCGCTTTCCAGAAGGGCATTCAGCTTCCAGCGAAGAATATAAAAATAAAATGCACCCATGCCCACCCCGGCAGCCACCAGTCCCAGTTCGTTGCCGGAAGAGCGGGATACATCCCCAAAGCTCCAGAAAACAATCGCTGCCAGTTGGACTTCATCGGCCAGATACTGGAGCAGAACAGTTCCGGAGGCAAAGAGGGAGGACAGGGCAATCCCGGCCAGGATCACTGCATCGCTTTTCATGTTCCGCAATCCGGCCAGCAGTAAAACCGCCCCCATGGTCAGCATGGATCCCGCCAGGGCAAAACCGGACACCAGATAAATATTATTAAAGGTCACAAGCGGGGTAGCAGAGGAATGCAGGGCTATAGGATTTTGTCCGGAGTCCGCGGTGAGAATGATGGCCAGTGCAGCTCCAAAGGCGGCCCCGTTGCTGATTCCCAGAGTGAAGGGAGATGCCAGAGGATTGCGGAGTGCACTTTGCATAACCGCTCCGGAAATGGCCAGTCCCAGGCCGGACACCAGAGACGCCAAAATCCGGGGAAGACGCAGGGTAAGAACCACCACTCCGGAAGAATCATTGGATTGACCCAGAAGGGCCAGGAGCACTTTTCCCGGAGAAAGTCCATAGGATCCCAGAAAAAGAGACGCCAGGGAAACGGCAAGGGAAGCCAGTATGGCCAGACTCAGATAAATTTTATAGCGACGCTGGAATTTCTTATAATGACGGATTATATGGTGGTCACGGATTTCTTCTTTTGCATCTTCACAGTGGCTCATCGGCCGATGTAAAAGAAAATTGATTATTATGGTCAATGAAAAAATAACCGGATTTTTCTGGACACCGGGTTTCCAAAGCCCGCAGTGTTCGCCAGCGGAAAGAGATTATTGGCTAAGGAGAAATTATGTACGTTATAAGACCCATTGCACAAAAAGATTTAGATGGTCTGTATGACCTCGCAGCGGAAAGCACTTTTGGGATTACCACCCTAACCAAAGACCGCAAAATTCTGGAAAAAAAAATACACCATTCCCTGGAAAGTTTCTCCAAACTGGGGGAGGCTCCCGCCGGCCAGACGTACCTTTTCATCATGGAAGATACGGAAACAGGAAAGATCGTCGGGACCAGTGCCATAGAGTCCAAAGTGGGCGGATTCAAGCCCTTTTATTCCTTCCGGGTGGAAACCCTGGATTTAAAATCGGAGAGTTTAAAGAAACGGAGGGAAATCCGGATACTCCATCTGTACCGGGATTACAATGGTCCTTCCGCTCTGGGGACACTGTATCTGAAACCGGAGCACCGGCATTCGGGAACAGGACGCTTTCTCTCTCTTGTCCGATTTGTGTTCATGGCAGATTTTATGCAGAGTTTTGAGCCCCACGTTATTGCGGAAATGCGGGGGGTGATTGATGACAATGGATATTCTCCGTTCTGGGAAGCCGTGGGGCGTCATTTTTTTGACATAGATTTTCCGGAGGCCGATTATTTAACCGGAGTGGATAAAACCTTTATTGAGGAGCTGATGCCGTCTTACCCCATCTATGTGAACCTCCTGCCCAAAGACGCACAGAATGTCATCGGGAAAACCCACCCGAACACGGAACCCGCCCTGAATATTTTGTACAACGAAGGCTTCACCTTCAGCCACCATGTGGATATTTTTGAAGCCGGACCTCTCATTAAAGCGGACATCAAAAATATCCGCTCCATCCGGCAGAGCACTCTGGCAAAGATCAAAGGGTTCCGGGATATTCCATCAGGTTATGCCGATTACATTGTATCTAACCCAAGAGCGGATTTCCGGGCAGTGAAAACCCGGATCCATGTAGAAGAGGATGGGATATTTCTTTCCGCAAAAGACGCCGGCGTTCTGGAAGTCCAGGAGGGAGAATCCATTCGTTATGTGACCCTGCGGGCATAATCCAATATGGGACAAAAAATCCACTATATTAACGGTTTCTGGGAAGAAGGAAGTGGGGACGAACTCCGTGCGTGGGATAAATCCACGGATGAAACCCTCTGGGTGGGGAAATCCGCATCTTTGGCCCAGGTGGAAAAGGCCGCATTATCCGCCCGGAGAGCGTTCTCGGAATGGTCGCAGGTTTCTCTGGAGAAGAGAATAGAAATCATTAAAAATTTTCAGAAAATTCTGGAGACAAACAAGGAGAAATATTCCCTGGAATTATCCAGAGAAACGGGAAAACCGCTCTGGGAGTCCCGCACGGAACTGGGCTCCATGATTGCGAAGGCGGACATCTCCATTGAAGCATACAAAGAAAAAAATCTTCCCCGCTCGTTTCCGGTGGAAGGAGGTTTTGCCTATGAACGGTATAAACCCTTGGGGATGGTAGCCGTCATAGGACCGTATAATATGCCGGGCCATCTTCCCAATGGCCACATCCTTCCCGCATTGCTGGCGGGGAATACCGTTTTATTCAAACCCTCCGAACTGACTCCCCAGACGGCCGTGTGGATGGTGGCGGCCTGGGAAGAAGCGGGTCTGCCCGGAGGTGTTCTGAACCTCTTGCAGGGAGGTCTGGATACTGCCCGTGGGATTTTAACCCGGGAAAACCTGAAAGGGGTGTTTTTTACCGGCAGTTCTGCCACAGGACGGAGCATCCATGCCCACTTTGCCGGGCGTCCGGATGTTCTGCTTGCCCTGGAGATGGGAGGGAATAATCCGGTCATTGTCCATAAAATTGAGAACCAGACGCAGGCGGTTGCGGATATGGTACTGGACAGTGCCTATACCAGTGCCGGACAGAGGTGCACCGCTGCCCGTCGCCTCATCCTCCTGAAAGACCGGGAAGGGGATGATTTTCTGGATGCCCTCACGGAAAAAATCCGGGGAGTAAAAGCCGGATTCTATTTTGATAAAGAAGAAGCGTATATGGGAACCCTCATTTCCCCGGACGCCGCCCAAAGAGTATTGGGACAGACGCAAAAAATTCTCCAATCCGGAGCACGGGAGCTGGTTCCATTGGAAGCCCTTCGTGGCCGGCAAAATCTACTTAGTGCGGCTCTTCTGGATTCCACAGATGTTAGAGAGAAAATTGATGAGGAAATCTTTGGGCCGGTACTCCAAGTGATCCGGGTTTCTTCCTTTGCGGATGCCATCCGGGAAGCTAATAATACCCGCTATGGGCTGGCCGCCGCCCTGTTCTCCGGGGATCCGGAATTATACCGGGTTTTTTGGGCAGAGATTGAGGCGGGCATTGTCAATTTTAACCGTAAGACCACGGGTGCATCCAGCCGGCTTCCCTTTGGCGGAATCAAGGAAAGCGGTAGCCACTGGCCGGGTGCCTATTCAGCGGCCCACTACTGTTCCCATCCGGTTGCCTCGCTGGAGAAAGCACTATCCACCACCAATATTGATATCTAATTTCATTTGACCCCCGGTTTCCGGCTCTCAATCTGGTCATGTTATGAAAATTCATGAATATCAGGCAAAAGAAATATTTAGAAAATATGGCATTAATGTTCCTAATGGTTTTGTGACCAAAAACCCAACCGAAGCATCTGAGATATACAAGAAACTGGGCACCAGCGTAGTGGTGGTGAAAGCCCAGATTCACGCCGGCGGCCGTGGAAAAGGCGGCGGTGTAAAATTGGCAAAATCTGCAGAGGAAGCGGTCAAGTATTCCACGGACATTATTGGAATGAATTTGGTTACCCACCAAACAGGACCAGAGGGGAAAAAGGTTCTCCAGGTTTTAATTGAAGAGGGCATGAATATTCTCAAAGAATATTATGTGGGAATTACCCTGGACAGAAAATCCGGAAAACCGGTCTTTATGGTTTCCACGGAAGGCGGAATGGAAATTGAAACCGTGGCAAAGAACACCCCGGAAAAAATTATCAAGGAAGCCATTGAACCAACCTTGGGTCTGCAAAGATGGCAGGCATCCCGTCTGGCCTATGCATTGGGACTGGAAGGAGATTACGCTAAACAGGCGATTAAATTTTTGACTTCTCTCTGGGCAGCATACGACAAAGAAGACTGCTCTCTGATAGAAATCAATCCTCTGGTAACCACCGGAGACGGAAGAGTTCTGGCACTGGATGCAAAATTGAATTTTGACGACAATGCCGGGTACCGTCATCCGGAACATGCAGAGTTACGGGATGAGACAGAGGAGGATCCTCTGGAGCTGGAAGCTTCCAGATCTGATTTGAACTATGTCCGTCTGGACGGCGATGTGGGCTGTATGGTAAACGGAGCCGGTCTGGCTATGGCCACCATGGATATCATCAAGTACGCAGGGGCAACCCCGGCCAACTTTTTGGATGTGGGTGGCGGTGCTAACGTGGAAACCGTGACCAATGGGTTTAAAATTATTCTTTCTGATCCCAACGTAAAAGGAATCTTTGTGAATATCTTTGGCGGAATTGTACGGGGAGACCGGATTGCCAATGGAATCATTGAAGCCGCAAAAAATGTGGAAATCAAGGTTCCTCTGGTGGTACGTCTGGCCGGAACCAACGCGGAAGAAGCCAAAGTGATTTTAAAAAACAGCGGCATCAAAATGGAAATCGCCGAGAATATCAAAGACGGTGCGGAAAAAATCCGTAAAGCAGTAGGAAAATAAAGAGGATAAAATGGCTGTATTATTAACTGAAAAAACAAAAGTACTGGTACAGGGAATAACCGGGAAAGAAGGTACATTCCACACCGGTCAGATGATTGATTATGGAACCAAAGTGGTGGCCGGGGTAACTCCCGGAAAAGGTGGAACAAAATCCGAGCATGGACTGCCCGTTTTTAACTCCGTTGCGGAAGCTGTTGCCGCCACAGGAGCAAACGCTTCTGTTATTTTTGTGCCACCGGCATTCTCCGCAGACGCCATTATGGAATCTGTGGGTGCGGGAATGGATTTGATTGTGGCCATTACGGAAGGAATTCCTGTGAGAGACATGGCCCGGATCATTCCCTTTGTCCGGTCTTCCAAATCGGTTTTGATTGGACCCAACTGCCCGGGAATTATTTCTCCGGGGATTGGAAAAATCGGGATTATGCCCGGCTTTATCCACAAACCAGGACGGATTGGGGTTATTTCCCGCTCCGGAACCCTCACCTATGAAGCGGTTTCCCAGCTCACCGAACTGGGTCTGGGGCAGAGCACTGCCATCGGGATTGGCGGGGATCCCATTATTGGCCTTCCTCACCTTGCAGCGGTGAAACTGCTGGCGGAAGATCCGGATACTGACGGTATTGTGATGATCGGAGAGATCGGCGGAACTGCGGAAGAGGAAGCCTCTGAATATATCAAGGCCAATGTGAAAAAACCGGTTGTTGGGTTCATCGCCGGCCAGACAGCTCCTCCGGGAAAAAGAATGGGACATGCTGGTGCCATTATCTCCGGTGGGTCCGGAACTGCGGCCAGCAAAATGGAAGCCATGAAAAAAGCCGGGGTGCATGTTGTGGAAACCCCTGCCGAAATTGGTCGTACCATGAAAGCCGCTCTGGGTAAATAAATTTAGAAAAATAAACCCATCGGCAAGGAAAAGCCCCGGAAAAACGGGGCTTTTTTATGGATTAAAGTGTGATATCAATTTTTACTGTTGTTTTTTCTTTTACTGGCTCCGGGTAGATATTGCAGATATACCGGATATTTTTGGTACGGCAGATATCTTCCAGATAAGAGTTGTACATCAGCCCCAGACCTGCTCCCAGTTTTGTGGGGTCGCTTTCCTGGTAAAAGGATGACAGGGATATCCCATCGGTATTTGTTTTCATTTTGCGGGCAAGTTTTGCTCTCTGGTGTTCATCAATGGTTCCGTAATTGGATATAATGATCTGGATGCGGTATTGTCTGCCCACGCTGGTTCTTTCCGGGTTCAGGTTCCAGGATATTTCCAGGAATTGTTTACTCTTTTCTGCAAGGACGGTCAGAGCCTGTCTTTTTACCTTATCCCGGAGCACCAAATCCACGGACTGTCCGGGGCCAATGATTCCACTCATCCGGGCCAGTCGTTCAAAATGGGCTTTTTCCGCATTCTGCACAAATTCCATCAGCAGATTGCTCAGATGAGTGGCAATCTGGGTATTATCCATGTACAGATACACCATGCTGGCAAAACTGGTCTCAATCTGGTTTTTCAGGGAAGACCGGTATATGATCAGGTAAAGATACCAGATTCGTTTATCAATCCAGTCAATGAATTTATCCAGACTCTTCAGCCGGGCATTACGGTCGTCTTCCGATAGCGATGGATCGGAAACTATTTTTTGCAAAACTCGTTCGGAGAGCTCTTTTTTTATTCCGTTCATGTGGTCTTTATTTTCGTGAAATAGCTTATCTACCAGAGACGGGCTGATATTGGAAAGGGAAACAATGGAGCTTTTGGGATTATTTCGGTTGAATGTTTTTAAGACCGGGGATTCAATGATCATCTGTCCCAGAGACGGGCTTAATTTTTTATATAAAATGGCATAAACCACCAGATTGTTGGTGCTGATCACCTCAGAACGGCGACTGAGCAGATCGGGCAGTTTGACATAAATTTCTTCCACATAGGAGTTCATCACCATTTTCTGGATGGTGGTTGCATTGTAGGAGGGGAATACCAGCCCTTCTTTTATGACCCCCTCTCTGTTGTTGATTCTTTTGAGTTTGGTATTATCCAAAAAGAGGGAGATGCCGTCTCTGGTGAGGATTAAATTGACAGGCAAAAGAATTGATCCCGTTTTTTGTCCCTTTTCCCCGCCCATATATATTTTTCATTTATATTTGATTGATAAAATGTAAAGACTTTTTTTTTAAAAAATATGATCTGCATTCACATAAAACCCGGTCCCCTCATCACAGAAGCCCAGATTCATGGCAATGATGGTGGACTGGTTCCAGGCTATACGGAATCCTGCCCCGTAAGAATAACGATAATTATCCAGAATTGTGCTTTTTATATTATCAAAAACCCGCCCCGCATCCAGAAAGGGAACAATCATAAACTCAAAATACTGTTTCCATGCGTGGACATGGTGGAAAACATAGCGTATTTCCAGGTTATAAAAATTCATGACTGGTGCCACAAAACGGGGCTCCAGGTACCCTCGCATGGTGGTGGCTCCCCCCAGCCCTTCGATGGATTTATCAGAAAAGGTAATTCTATCCATGGTGAAAAATGGTATGTTTCCGCTTTTTGCACTGAAAACTCCCCGGAATGCCAGGATAACATCGGCTATGGATGGAAATGGGGAATAATAAAAACGGGTGGCCACAGTGACCTCATGGTATTGGTAATCGCTTCCCCAGTATGGCTGGCTTAATTTTAAATTTATATCATGGAAACCGCCTCTCCGGGGGTTGGGCTCCAGATCCCGGGTGTCATAGGCAAAACCAATTTTAATGGAATTATCCCATCCACCGTTGTATCCATTGACAAGACCCTTCTCATTATCTTCTGCCAGAAGGGTTTTTTCCTGGATGGCATCTTTGATCTCATTTTCATCACCGTTTTGGTAGGAAGGAACTTTCTTTCCGGTGTAATCATAAATCCAGAAGCGGGAAAAAATCAACCCATAGGTAAATTTAAAATCGGTGTCTTTTATATCCCGGGATATGTTTAAATCCATATCCACCCTTTCATCAATATAATTATTATAATAGGAATCTGTGGTTCCGTTTTCAATGTTTTTTATGTCGCGGAAATATTCATCATAAGTCTGGTATTGCACCCCCTGGGGAGTGGTCAATTTCTTCATAGTATTTTCCCCCACCCCAAAATACTGGGCGGTGATATTCCGGGAATAATTCACATTGGCGGATACTTTATTGGCCGTGGACAGGAAATAAGGGGCTTTCCAGACTAAGCCATAAAGATGCAGGCCTTTGGTGGAATGGATGGTCACCGCCGATATCTGGTGCAGATACGGGGTATAGTAAAAATAGGGATCAGTGGAATGTCCGTTTATGTAATAGCTTATGAAGAAAACACCCAGAAGCCCCAGATCCGGATTGGATGCCGGAACCCCCAGACCTGTAAAATAGCTGCCCTCTTTTTTTTTGGCAATTTCCTTGTCATCCACCGGTTTTTTATTCCTCAGGGGTTTCGGCAGATCCTGGATGGGATGTAAAAAAGAGGAAAATAGTAACAATAATAGCATCGGTTTAATGTTTCTCATCGGTTTTGTTTAAAAAGTCCGGGGGAGACCCCCGGGTTAATTCATGGAATTATATCTTTCAACGGTGGTATCAAAGATTTTCCGGGTTTGTTCCAGAGTATGGGAACGCCAGGCTGGAGAGGACGGATAATACATTTCCATCATCCTCCGCAGAACTTCTTTTTTATCGTCATCGGAATCATAACCATAATGGATGCCCTGGTTTTCCAGAATCATATTGTGGATGGATTTGATGGAGCCACCAGTGGTCTGGCTGTCCATGGTTCCGTATTCAAAGGTCATGGGCATATAGAATTTTTCCGGATATATTTTTCCAATAAAATCAGTGAAGTCTCCGGTGACGGTATAGAAATCTTCTTCATCTCCCCAGTCTATGTCATAGCCTTTGAAGATGGTTTCCACTCCGGCTTTTTCATCTTTATCTTTCATGGGATTAGGGAACAGATGCAGCTTTCCTCTTTCTCCATAACCGGTGTGGATATCCAGCTCCAGGATTGTTGCATAATCTTTCATGGTCTCTCCCAGAAATTTCTGCATGGTAACAATCTGTGGCTCAAAAGTTTTTCCGCCAAAATAAAGCCCCTTTTCATATTCATACTGCCCTTGCAATATGGCCTGCCGCAGGGTGGCCACGGAATCCTTCATGATCCGGAACAGTGCCCGCATGTAAAAGAAGCGGTTCTTGAAGCTGCCAACATCCACCTTTGTAGTGGGGTTCAGAAAATCATTTAATTTGGTATAGCCTTTGTTTTTATTCTGGTAGAGGTCTGCGGACACATCGGAATTCCGGTTCAAATCCACGTTATTCTCTGTTACCCGCCTCTGGTATTTAAAACCATAAGGGTTCATTCCGTGCAACAGCAAAACTCCAGTGTTTTTATGGTCAATTTTTTCCATGTATTCTTTCATGAAAAGCTGCTGGGCGGCACTGCCGGAAAAGCCCTCTACTCCGTGCACGCCGGAGGATAGTATCAGAAGTTTTACTTTTTTGTCCGATGGGGGGATGTAAACGTAGTCAATGGTCAGATCATTATCCACTTTGCTGGGAACATTGAATTTCCCTATGGTAGCGTTGGGATATTTTGCTTTCAGATCTGAGGAAGCTTTTCTGAATTCATCCCGGCAGGCAGAATAGGAATCCTGAAAATAAATCAGGTTATTATTTTTCACACCGAACTTTTTATCTTTGGAATCCACACTGGAACAGCCCAGAATCACTACTCCGGACACCAGAAGGGAAATCGCTATTGTCAGTTGCAGGACTATATTTTTTTTTATCATTGTCAATTCTCCGTATTTTAAAAGGGCTTCTCATTATTTTTATTTTCATCTATTGTAAAGAATTATTTATAATTTTTATATCAAAAAAGTTATCCACAATTGTGGAAAAGTGTGGATAAAACCGTAACATCTCCCAGAAAATAGAAAAAATTTTTATCCCTTTGGGAAAATTTGTAAACCCCGGACACATATCCGACAGAGAGGTTCAAGCCACCCCACCTT
>DYLW01000074.1 GCA_020721865.1 Leptospira biflexa
CCCCAAAAAAGATTTGACGCCAATAAAATGATTACAATAATACCATAGAAAATAAAAGAAAAAATGAAAAAATATATCTTTATACACTCCGTGGGTACCAGTGTTTTGACAAACACCAAAGATGCTACTATAAGAGATCTGGTCAATGGACATTCCAATTTGCAGGAAAAGGAGATATCCCCAGAAAATCTGGGAATACTTCAGGAATTTATCGGAGATAGACACAAAAAGTTTTTGGAAAATCGGGATGATAGAAAATTTCTCAAGAAAAACAGTGCAGAGCTCAATGGATTTTTCACGTACATAGAGGAAAAGAAAATCTCCAAGCAGGATATCTTTATGCATTATCTGATCCAAACAGATACGTTCCTGGGACCCCAAACCGTGGCTATTGTAAAAGAGATTCTGGAGGACTATGGGCTGGTGCAGGAAATCAGAAACACCGGTTTGAATGTGAAGAACAAAGAAACGTTCCAGGGAGCCATCAAGGGATTGGTGGAACAAATTGTCACAAATATTATTACGCCGAACAAAGACGTACATTTTATCACGGCCAATCTGAGCGGGGGTTTTAAAAGCCTGAATGGATTTTTACAGACCATTCTGGGCATTTACGCAGATGAGGTTTTTTATATTTTTGAGAGAAATGCAGAAATTGTCACCATTCCCCGTCTGCCTCTCAAGGTGGATCTGGAGCTGGATGCGGGGGACGCCATTCGTTTTCGGAGGTTGCTGAATGGGCTGGATGTGGATTATCCGGGCATGAAGAAATCCCGCATTCCGGATGCCCTTTACACACAAATAGAGGATCAGATCATCCTTTCCGAATGGGGACAAATGCTGGCAAAAAAGTACAGAGAGGATTATTACATCGGAGAGATTCTGCCGTCCATCAGTGACAAAATGGTTGTGGAAGAGTCCTTCAGAAAAGGGGCCAAAAACCATCCAGACAGGATTTCCCAGATCAACCAGCAGTTGGATGCGGTAGCGGTTTTTCTGGAGAAGGGAAGCAACCCCCAAAGCCTGTCTTTCAAAGAATACAAAAATGGGTATAAGGGGAACACCCATGAATTTTACGTTTGGTCCGATGGCGGGGCGTACCGGGGGTTTGGTGTATTTGATGAGAAGCATATATTCCACGTAAATCTGCTGGAGCCACATCCCTGAGGAGAGGAATATGGGAAAAGTATTGATTAGTCTGGTGGGGGTCGGATCTTCCCAAAAAGCCAGAGAATATAAAAAAGCATTGTATCGCTATGATGGTCAGGAGATGGAAACATCTTTTATTGCTCTGGCACTAACAAAATTTTTGCAACCGGAGAGGATTTTTCTATTGGGTACCAAGGAAGCCATGTGGGAGGAGGTATATAAACAGTTCTGTGATTTTTATCCAGATGTGAAAATTGATGAGGATATCTATCTGGGATTGATGGATATGAAAAATGCCTCCTTAACAAGAGAAGGAGGTAACTATTCAGAAGATAATTTGATCCGGACGGTGGAAAAATCCATGGGAGGAGATTCCAGGATTTTTTTTCTGGAAAAAGGTATTGATGGGGCAGAAAGAGAAAAGAATTTTGAGACTTTGCTTGAAATGGCTGACCAACTGAAGGATAACGATGAGGTGTACTTGGATTTTACGCATTCCTTTCGCTCCCATGGTTTTTTTCTACAGACATCCATTTCATATATTACGGATATTATTTCACAAAATATCACCATAAAAGGGATTTTTTACGGTATGTTTGAGGAATCTGGTGAATTAGGATACACTCCCATTATCAATATGATGGATACCTATGAGATGATGCAGTTGATCAAAGCGGCACATGAATTCAAAGAAACCGGGAAGGGGTATCTTTTGGCTGATATGATGTTGGCTAATAAAAAAATGGCCAACCAGCTTGTGTATTTTTCCAATTCCATGGGTTTAAACTATCCATTTGAAATTCCCCGCATCATTGAAAAAATCAGGCTTGAAATTGAGGAGGATGTCTCTTTGACGAAATCGAAAAAGATTCTTCTTGAAAAAGTAATCAGTGAATTTGAGAAAAGATTTGGTAAAAAAAATAATGATGAAATAGATATGAATATAAAATTTGCTGAATGGATGATGGATAAAAAACAATATGGTTATGCGTATATTATTCTCAAAGAAACAATTCTTTCGATTGTTTGTGCCGATATGAGATGGGAATGTTCTTCTAAACAGGATAAGGCTATTGAGGATAATCGCAAGAAAGCTGGTGACTTATTAAAAGAGAAAAAATATAATAAATTATATAAAGTTTATAAGGCAGTTAATACAATAAGGATTACCACATCTCATTTTACAAAAGAAAGATCTTTGGATCGACACCTCAACGATGTCCAGAATATTTCGCATTACATCCAAACGGTGAAAATGGAATACAAAAATATATTGGGAGAGGGAAAATAAATTCACCCCTCTGAGTATTCCACCAAGGATGTCTCCAGATTGCCAAAGCCAAAGACACTGTATTTCCCCATGTGGATGATTCCGGCCATTTTCAGAAGGAGGAATGCCCAGAGGGGAGTATTTTCCACGTAAACCTGGGCTTCTATTCCTGTCATCCGGATGGACCTTTTTTGACGGGTGGAGTATCTGTCCCGGAATACTTCCTCTATTCTCCGGAAAGTGGTTTTATATGCGAAAAAATTGGCGGGGAGGGTGTAAACCTTTTCTGTATCCGTTTCTGTCTCCGGGAGGGATAAATCGGCCAGTCTGCGGTACGCGGCGTTCAGAAGAATTTTTGTATCCGGCATTTTCTGGAAGGTTCCATGGTGGGTGAGGTGAAGCGGGCTGCGGGTTTCCCACTGCATATCCACGGGAAAATCTGCTCCGTTTTTCGCTAACATGGATGCTGCTTCTTCCCGTATGGAGGGAGAGGACTCATCGACCTTTTCAAAAATCTGGAGCACTTCAAATTTCTGGTTATTGGCAATGCCCCGTTTTCCAGCACAGGCGATGGCTTCCATGATGGCGGTGGAGTACACTTCCGGTTTCCGGAACGTTACCAAGCGGATGCTTGCGTTTTGCCCATCCATCATTCGCAGGCTGGAGAGTACCCAGGGCTTTCTATCATTGCCCGGTTGGCTTCCAAAAATCTGTTCATACAGGCATTCCTCCGGATTTTGGCAAGTATTCCCGCACTTAAGGGGATGGTAGCAGAAGCGGGTGTATAGCTCATGCCCAATGGCTCCCCGGAGAGTCCCTTGCCAGAAAAGCCGTTCCCTTGCGGGGTGGTCATGGGCAAACGCGATATGGATTTCATAAACCCGGAAATTTATGGTGTCCATGAAGCGGAGGGCAGGGTGGTATTGGGATAAATTCTCCATTTTTTGTGGTTTTTCATAGAAAAAATGAACGACAAGGCATCAAGAATATTAATTACCCCAATTATGGCGGATTTATTTGTGGTCACCCAGGGTTCCAAAATAAAGAAAAAAGGGGAAGTTCTGATCATCCAGAAGGAGGAACGGGTGCTGTTTGAAGCCCCCGCAAAGAATTTTGACACAATTTTTCTGTTTGGCAATATCTCTATTACGCCCCAGACCATCAAACTGTTGATGGAGGATGGCATTGATTTGTCTTTTTTTTCCATAAGGGGGAAATATGCCGGGCGGCTGTCCGCACCACTCGGAAAGAATATCCATCTGCGACAGAAGCAATTCCAGCTTTTCTCTGAACCGGATTTTACCCTTTCCATGGCCAAAGAAATTATTTTACTAAAAATGAATCTTTCTCTGGAAATGCTCCGGGATGCCGGCAAAAAAAGAAAGAATTTCCAGATTCCCCCCCGGATGTACGGAGTGAAAAATAACGTTGCTTCTGCCAAAGAACCCAAAAATCTGCTGGGGCTGGAAGGAATTTTTTCCAAAGACTATTTTGAGATGTATGGCAAAGCCTTTACGGCCACGGAGGCATTCCAGGGAAGAAACCGCCGGCCTCCCAAAGACCCCGCCAATGCCCTCCTGTCTCTTTCTAACTCTTTGATCACCGCCCGTCTGTCCAGCCTTCTGGAAGGAAGTGGCCTGGACCCGTACTATGGCTTTTACCATACCACCGAATATGGCCGGGTGTCCCTGGCCGTGGATTTAATGGAACCCATGCGTCCAGCATTCACGGAACGTCTTACCCTAACCATCATGAATAAAGAACTGCTCAAGCCCACGGAGCATTTTATGTTTCAGGAAAACGGAGTGCTACTAAATGAAGAAGGCCGCAGACAATTCTTCAAACTCTTTAACGACTCTTTGTTCCGGGAAAAAAACTATATGGGAATTCCCCGCAGTGCCTTTGAATTCATGCAAAAACTCACCGCTCATACAAAGTATTGCATACAGGAAGGGAAAAGCATCTCCTTAGATGACTTTGAACAAAATACAGAAGAAGGAAGAAAACCCATTGTTGTGGAAGATCTGGATGACCTATGGGGCAACTAACAGAAGGGAAATTATACCTGGCCGCCTATGATATCCCATACAGCAAGGGCGGAAACAGAAGACGCAGAAAACTCTATAAACTTCTGTCCGAATACGGCAGACGCGTCCAATACTCTGTGTTTGAACTGCGGCTCCGCAACCAAAAAGCAAAAATCCAGCTCATGGAAAAATCCCAAAAATTTCTGGATTCGGAGGAAGACAGCTTCCGGATGTATCCCGTGGCGGAAAACCCGGAAAATATGTTGATTATTGGGAAAGGAGAAATCCTGACCATTGAAAAAACCTATGTGGTCTGACGGCCGATGGGTGGAAAACAGAAAGTGAAATCCGGGATAATCAAATTTTTTTTAAAAAAACGCTATTTTTCCCCAAAAAAAAGTTGACAAACCAGATAAAAAATAACAGGATTCCCCACCAGTCGAC
>DYLW01000033.1 GCA_020721865.1 Leptospira biflexa
AACTCCGGTATTTATACGAAGGCCAATTGAAATGGGAGAGAGACCAGAATACCCTTTTGGATCAACAGATGCAAAAGGGAATCCAAAAAGGGAAGCAAGAAGGGGAACACCTTAAAGCTTTGGAAACGGCCCGCAATCTGTTGTCCATGGGTTTATCCATAGATGTGATTATCCGTGCGACCGGGTTGACGGAAAGCCAACTGCGGGAGAATAAGATTATTTAGGATTTTAGCCACGGCGGATGCCGGGCGTTCCGAAGGATGGGATCCGGCGGAAGGATACCGTAGTGATGCCCAATTGCGGCGTCTCTACCGGATTATTCCGTGCTCCCGCAACTGCTGCCTGGATAGACCGATAACACGCAGCACAAGAGATAGCCCAACCTTTTCCGCAAGCAGGTTCCCGCCTGGACGCATACGGCGTCAAATTTTTTTATATTGACAAAAGGGCTAACATAATAAATTCTCACCAAAAATTCATCAATCAAAGGAGAAATGTTATGCGATTAAGGTTTATAGGGGTATTCAGCCTCTTAGTGCTACTCGCCATCGGTTGTGCAAAAAAGCAGGAAGGCCTTGTTTTTTCAATTCCGTTGCCACTGACCGGTGCAAACGCTAAATTCGGCGAAGCCCAGAAATATGCCTATATGATGGCAGCGGAGGAAATCAATGCTGCCGGCGGGATTAAAGGCGAAAAATTGAATCTTGTTTTTGAGGATTCGCAGGGGAAACCGGAGATTGCCCGTTCCATCACCGAGAAAATTATCGAAAGCAAACAGCCGGTCATTTTTGGCGAGTACACCTCGGCATGTGCCAAGGCAGTTGCGGCCGTTGCGGAAGAGCGGAAAGTTCCTTACCTGGTGGTATCCAGTGCGGATGATATCATCACGCAAAAAAATTATAAGTATGTATACCGCCTCAATCCAACCAATGCATATTACGCCAATGCACTTATGGGTTTTCTCAAAGAAGTGGTCAAGCCCAAGACCATTGTCATTCTGCATGAAAGTTCCGATTTCGGCACATCCGGTGCCAAAGCAATGGAAAAAGACGCGAAAAAAGCAGGATTTAATGTACTGTTGACAGAAAAGTACGAGAAGGGTGCGGTCGATTTCAAACCATTGCTTTCCAAGGTAAAAGCCCTGAAGCCGGATGTCCTTTTTATGGTTTCCTATGTTATGGACGCATCCCTGCTGATGAAACAAATCAAGGAACTCCGCATGGATGCCAAAGTTTTCGCCGGTGGAGCGGCTGGGTTTGCCATTCCAGAATTTTTAACCAATGCTGGCGAAGCGGCAGAGTATGTCTTTTCTGCTACCTTATGGAGTCCCAAAGTTAAGTATCCAGGTGTGATGGATTTTTATAATAAATACAATCAAAAATTCAACAAGGAAGCTGGATACCATGCTGCGTTGGCTTATTCAGCCGTGTACGTTATCCAGGATGCTCTTATCCGCACCAAAGAAAAAACTCCGGATGCTATCCGCGATGCGTTGAAGGAAACAAATATGACCACGGTTTTTGGTCCGGTCAGGTTTGAAGACAAAGACGGATACCAGAACCAAAACTTTGTGGATACACTGCTGTTGCAGGTACAAAAGGGGAAATTTGAAACCGTATGGCCTGCCAATTTCGCAAGTGCCAAATACATATACCCCATTCCAAGCTGGAAGGACCGCAAATAATGGAGTTATTCTTACAAACGTTAATAGCTGGCATTTTGCTTGGCGGTTTGTATGCTTTAATTGGTATCGGCATGACGCTCATCATGGGCGTCATGAAGATTATCAATTTGGCACATGGCGAACTTATGATGGTTGCCATGTATATAACATACGTTCTTTTCACGTATTTCAAGTTAGATCCATATATTTCCGTTTTTGTCAGTGCCAGCTTATTGTTTTTCCTCGGCGTTTTTTTGCAAAAATTTCTCATAACTCCCGTATTGAAAGTCGATTCCATATTGCCGGAAAATCAGGTAATCCTTACCGTGGGCATCGGTATGGTGTTATCCAGCATTGTCACCATCATTTTCAAATCCGATTACCGTTCCACTCCGGTAGATTATGCGACAAAGGCTTTGTATCTTAGTGATTTTTGGAAAAATCCACCGTTTGAGCTGTCACTTTCTTACTCCTGGTCATTTTCATTTTTAATTGCATTGTTTATCACCATTCTACTATGGTATTTTTTAACCAGAACAGACATAGGAAAATCTATACGTGCCACATCGCAGGATAAGGATGCCGCCTTGCTTATGGGAGTGAATGTCGAACGGATGCACATGCTATCCTTTGGCATAGGATCTGCACTGGTCGGTGCAGCCGGTGCACTTTTTATTCCAATGCACTATTTATACCCTGCGTTGGGAGGCCAGTTTACTTTAATAGCCTTTGTCATTACCATACTGGGGGGATTGGGTTCTACTATAGGTGCCATCATTGGCGGTGTCGTATTGGGCATTTTTGAATCTATGACCGCTTCTTATCTGGGTATGGGCTGGGCACCGGTCGGACGATTCATTATATTTGTCGCTGCGTTAATTTTTCTTCCCGGCGGAATCGCCTCCATACTAAAGAAAAAGAGGCTTGGATGATGGAAAAAATAAAAAAATATCTTCCGTATGCACTTATCGGTTTTTTATTCATTCTACCGCTTATGCCGATATCCAGCTACTATATGCATATTCTCATTCTGTGCATAATGTGGTCAGCAATCGGTATGGCGTGGAATTTACTATCCGGATACACCGGACAGGTTTCTTTTGGCCACGCCGCATTTTTCGGCATCGGTGCGTACAGTGCAGGTTTGGTCTATTTTCATCTCAAAATAAGTGCCTGGTGGGGGCTTCCGTTGAGTATACTCATCGTGGGTATTTTTTCTCTGATTTTGGGATTTATTGTATTGAGGCTGCGGGGTCCCTATTTTGCCCTGGCCACTCTGGCTTCCGGTGAAATATTGCGCATCAGTACGGAAAATATGACCAAACTAACCCAGGGAGATCTGGGGATCATGTTGGAGAAGAGAACCTGGATTGATAAAACCTATTACTACTATATAATTCTCGTCTTCGCACTATTTGTCGCTTTTTTAATCTACCGTATTGTCAAGTCCAGATGGGGTTATTATTTTGTTGCGATACGCGAAAATCAGGACGCAGCAGAATCGCTTGGTATCAATACCACTCTGTACAAGACAATCGCATTGACGGTCAGTGCCGTAATCACTGGGATCGCAGGTGCATTTTATACTAACTATATGGGATACATAGATCCCAAAATAGTTTTCGCTTTGCACGATATATCCATCGTCACGATTATGGTAGTTATGGTCGGAGGTGTCGCCACCTTCTGGGGACCGACGGTGGGAGCCGTTATCATGATTTTATTGGCAGAAGTAGTCCGATCCAGCTTCAAGGAGCTCGAAGCGGCACACCAGGCGTTGTTCGGAATCATACTAATCGTGATCATTATCTTCCTGCCGAACGGCATTGTTGGGGATTTTGCCAAAATTAAAAAAATACTCCACATAGGCAGGCGATCATGAGTCTCTTACAGGTAAACAATGTTTCTCGTTTTTTCGGCGGGCTGACCGCATTCAGAAATGTGAGCTTTTCTGTCAACAAAGGAGAGATTGTCGCATTAATCGGGCCGAATGGTGCCGGAAAGACCACGATGTTTAACTGCATCAATGGTTTTTATCCGCCCTCCACCGGTACAATTTTGTTTAACGGTAAAGACATTTCCCGGTTAAAGCCGCACCAAATCTGCTACAGAGGAATAGCAAGGACATTTCAAGTTGTTAAAACACTCCAGAGGATGAGCGTGTTGGACAATGTCATAGCCAGTGCGTTCCTGCGCACTAAAACCAAAGCAGAAGCCGAAAGGTTGGCCATGGAAGTGTTGGAGCTGACTGCTTTAGCGGACGATAAGCACGTTTTGTCCAAAGGATTGCCGTTAGGGAAAAGGAAACGCCTCGAAATCGCCCGTGCCTTGGCTACAAAGCCGGAGTTGTTGCTCCTGGATGAATCTTTTGCCGGTCTCAATCCATCGGAATTAAATCAATCTATTGAAATTATCAAGAAGATCAAGAGCCAAGGTATTACTATTATGATTATTGAGCATCACATGAGGGTGATCATGTCCATATCAGACCGGATTGTTGTTCTGTCTCACGGAAAAAAAATCGCGGAGGGAACGCCACAGGAAATCGGCAACAACCCTGAGGTAATCGAAGCCTATCTGGGGGAAGCCCATGCTTGAAATTAAAGAAATTGATGTTTATTACGGCGATGTGCAGGTAGTTCGCGGTGTTTCCTTTTTCGTGAACAAAGGGGAAATTGTCGCCCTGGTTGGTGCAAACGGTGCCGGCAAATCAACCATTCTCAAAACCATTTCCGGAATAAAGCGGCCGCGTGTTGGCGAAATCCTCTTTGAAGGAAAGCCAATTCATAAAATAAAACCATTTAAGCTGGTGGAATTAGGTTTGGCCCATGTACCGGAAGCCCGGCGTCTCTTTGTGGAAATGACTGTAGAAGAAAATCTTATAATGGGCTCTCTGCACGGGGAGGCCAAAAGACAAAGATCCGATAGTCTGGAAATGGTTTTTGATATTTTTCCAAAATTAAAGGAACGCCGCCGACAGATAGCCGGAACCTTATCCGGTGGAGAACAGCAGATGGTAGCCATTGGCCGGGGCCTCATGTCCAAACCGAAGATCATAATGTTCGATGAACCATCCCTCGGTCTATCCCCAATTCTGGTGCGAGGGACTTTCAAGGTAATCACAAAAATCAGAGACGAGGGCGTTACCGTGCTGATTGTTGAACAAAATGTCAATCAGACACTTGCCATCTCCGATAGGGCTTATGTGTTAGAAAACGGCCAGATCACCATAAGCGGAACCGGCCGGCAGTTGTTGGCGGATGACCACGTGAAAGAAGCCTACCTGGGCGTGTGAAAAAATAAGCGGTCAAGTCTTCCGATGGTATTTTCCAGTTATTTTGGGAATTCCGGAATCCGCCAGATGAAAAACGCTCCGCAAAGAACACCCATCGCCGCGATACTCCAGGATAGTTCCAGGGAGAGGTGGTCCAGAAATACACCAAAGAGCAAAACCACCAGGGAGCGGATTCCAAAATTCAGGCCCAGGTATACTCCATTGGCCAGAGCCCGGTTATCCGGAAAATTCTCCTGTATCAGAGCCAGAAAGGATGGTCCCACGGAGAGGGATGTGAACCCGATGACGGATAAAAGAACCAGATAACCGCCCCGGAAAACCCAGGCATTCATCCCGGACTGGAAGAAAAACATGACCCCCAGGATTCCCATAAAAGTGGCGGAAATTGTCATGGACAAAAAGATGATTTTTCTTCGTCCCCACCGGTCGCTGGTGGTTCCGCCCACCATGGCCCCCGCAACGCCAAAGGCTTCCACCAGAAATAGAGATGTCCCGCCCCAGATATACGCTTCCCCGGTTTGGGTGATGATTACAGGAAGAAAAATTGTCACTGCGGCCAGAAGGAAGCTCCGTCCAATGATCACCAGAATTAAAGACATTATATATTTTTTCAGAATTCCCCATACCGTGCTCAACCGGGCGGGGTTGTGGCCTCTGCTGCCGTGGGTATCCGAATGGCGGAAACGCAGGTATAACAGGATGGATGCCAGGATTCCTCCGGGGAACATCCAAACCGTTCCTTCCAGCGTCAGAAATTCCACCGCAAGAACAATCACCACGGGGCCAGTGGTTCTCCCCAGCTCCCCGCCCAGCATCCAGAAGCCCATGGATTTTCCCAGAGTGGATTTATCCTGATAGCCAATGGCCACAGAGCCCAGCGAATGAAACAAAGACGATGAAATCCCCACAATGAACAGAAAAACCGCCAACATGGCATAGGACTGGGACGCCCCGGCCAGACTCATCCCAATTCCTGTGACAGCCGGCGTGAGAATAAATATCCATACCAGATTTTTTTTATCGGACGCATAACCCACAAAGGGCTGGATGACGGACGGCCCCTGGAGGAAAATGGACAGAAGCCCTGCATAAGTATTGTTAATAGAAAGCTTCTCAATCAGCTTGGGCAGGAGCGTGGGAAGGAAGGCCGTGTAGTTATCGTGCACAGCATGGACGCCGGCAATGATCCAGGTATTTTTAATTTTCATAAATCCTCAATGTAAATCCATTATTCTGCAGCCATTGCCCGGATTCTGGCGGTGATGGCGTCCATGGTTTCCGCAGGGACGGAGGCCATTCCGGGCAGCTTCCGGATTTCCGTTTCCATATCGGAAAGAAACGCATCGTCCAGATTTTTTTTCCGCAGCCATATCTGGAGTTCCCGGATTTTTTTTTCTCCCATGCCGGGTATGGAGTCAAATGCCGATTTTAAATTCCGTTTCATGCGAAGATTCCGGTGGTATGCCACCCCAAACCGATGGGCTTCATCCCGTGCCAGCCGCAGCACCAGCATACCAGGGGAATTGGGATCGGATTGGATGACCTCTCCATGCTCCGTGTAAATCTCCTCTTCTTTTTTTGCCAAGGATATAATTGTCACGGAAATTCCGGCTTCCTCCCTTGCCCGGAGTGCAGCACGGAGCTGGGTGATCCCTCCGTCCATCACCATCAAATCCGGGATGGATTCTGTCCCCTCACGGAATTTCCGCATCCTCCGGCTAATCACTTCATAGATCATGGCTGGATCATTGGGTTCATCCAGACTCCGAATTCGGTATTTTCTGTATCCACTTTTATGGGGCATTCCGTCCTTCAGCATCACACCGGACGCCACCGCTTCCTTTCCCTGAAAATTGGAAATATCATAGCATTCAATGACAGAGGGAATTTTTTTGAGGTCCAGAGATTTCTGGAGCTGGAGAAGGCCCAATTTCTGGTTGCGGTATCTTTCCGAAAGAATTCTTTCTTTCAGGGAAAGGGCGGCATTTTTTCGGGCCAGGCTCCCCAGACGGAACATATATCCACCTTTTTCCGTATCCGCCATCGTCAGTATCCGGACGTTGCCCAGGCCGGAGGACAGAAAATATTTTTCCCATTCCAGATCTGCATTTGTGTGGATTCCCGCCCAGATGACCGGGGGAATTTCCTGCGGATTCCAGTAAAAATCCCGGAAGAACGCAGTGAGAATTCTTTTCTGGGTGTCTTCTGAATTTTGATCCGTTGATATATCTTTGAGTTCTTCCGTCATGGCATAGCTGGCTTTATGGATTACTTTCCCGGAGCGGATTTTGAGCACACTCACCTGGGAAAAAAGAAATTCTTCCCGCCCGGAATCCGGATAGTCAATCCCCATTTCCAGCCGCAGGGATTTCAAATCCGATGTATACACTCCCACAACATCAAAATCCGAATCTCCGGAAGCATCCTCCATGTCCTGCTTTTCCTGTATATTGCGGATGGCATAGACAAAATCCCGGTAGCGGGCAGCTTTTTCATACTGCATCTGGCTGGAATAGCGTTCCATTTCATGGTTGATTTTTACCAGAATTTCCTCCCGCTTTCCGTTCAGAAAATCCAGAATGGACTCCACCAGATGTCCGTATTCTTCCGTGTCCACTTTTCCGGTACAGGGTGCCCAGCATCGTCCAATATGGTAGTTCACACAGGGTCGCTGCGGGGTTTTCATGGGGAGTTTTAAATTTCTTTTGCGGATGGGAAAAACCCGATGGATAATTTCAATAAGGTGGTGCACTGCCCGCACATCCGCGAACGGTCCAAAATAGGTATGGCGGGGATTCTTCTTTTTTCGGGTGATAAAGACACGGGGAAAACTCTCCCCGGTGCTCACGCAGACATAAGGATAATTTTTATCATCTTTGAGGCGGATGTTATAGGGCGGGTGGTGTTTTTTGATCAGATTATTTTCCAGAATCAGTGCTTCGGTCTCATTGGATGTAGCAATCCACTCCACATCGGCGACTTTTTCCATCAGAAAACGGGTTTTATAATCACTGCTGACCAGATACTGCCGCAGCCGGTTCCGGAGTTTCCCCGCCTTGCCAATGTACAGTATTCCGCCCTGGGCATCTTTCCAGAAATACACACCGGAATCGGAGGGGGAATTTTTGACTTTATCCAGAAGGGAGTCATCCACCCATCCGGACTCATTACGCTGGACATCCCGGCAAGAAAATAGAATGTGCATTGGATGCGTTTTTTTTCCCCATTCATTTTTCTGGTTCCCTTTGCCATATTGCCCATGGAGCCTGCATTTCATTTTATCCGCCAGAATGAATACACGATGGTGTCCCAGGGAATTTTTGTCTCTTCTCCGGAAAAAAACGGAGAGTATACCTTTCCCGCCGATGTGCAGGCCACCGCCAGAGAGGTTTATTATCTGGACGATCTTGCCGGAAAAAAATGGGAGAAGGGATATCTGGAAAAAAATGATCCGGGAATGGTTACATTGAAAACCCGGACAAGCCGTCCCGTGCTTTATATTTCCATCCTGTGGGAAAAACCCCATGGGGAAGAATATGTCCTGTGCCAGAACCGGAAGCTGAATCCCCGTCTGTTTCTTCTGCTTTCTCCTCCGGAGTCCCGTCTTTTTATTAACGGGGAGGAAATCCGGGAATTCCAGGAAGGTTCCCCGGAGGCGAAGGTGAGTATATATTCTCCCCAGGAGGATTGCAATCGTTACCTCTTCCAGGCAGAAAATTCCATTCCGGAGTCTTCCCCGGAAAAAGCCCGCGATCTCAGAATCACCCATCCTTTCACAAAAATGGAAACCGCCGGAGTGGCCGTGGTGTTCGCTGCGGTAACGGCTTTTCTTCTTTTCTATACACGGAAAAAAGACCGAAATACAGAAGGCGGCAATGATTGACATACAAAATCTATCCAAATCCTATGAGGATAAAATAGTTTTCCGGAATGTATCCATCCGCATCGGATTGGGGGATTCCATCCTCCTGCGGGGAGCAAACGGCTCCGGAAAGACCACTCTTCTGAAGATGATCCTGTCCCGCGTCATGCCGGATACCGGAAAAATATTTCTGGAGAATTCCGCCGGTTTCCATAAGAACGCTTATGCCGTTTTCCCGGACGCGGGGCTTTATTCCGCCCTGACCCTGGAAGAGAATATAGATTTTTTCTGCCGTATCTTCCGGAGAGATTGCCGGCGTTCCGGGGAGATTCTCCATCGGCTGGATCTGGGAAAAGAAAAAAACACTCGTTTATCCCATTTTTCCGCCGGAAATCTCATGAAGGCAAAAATCTCCCTGGGATTGATTCTGGAGATGGATTATGTTTTTCTGGATGAGCCCTTTGCCCATCTGGACCCCCTCTCCCGGCAGGCAGTCTCCGATCTCCTGTCCGGGGAATTTACACGGGCGGACCGGATTCTGGTGGTGGTTTCCCATGAAGAGAATAACGTCCATCCGTTGTTTAACCGGCAGTGGAACATTCGTCACCAGAGCATAGAGGAAAGCCAGCCGTGATGTTTTTTTTCCTTAAGGAAATCCGCATTCTGCTTTTCCGGGAAAAAATATATCTGTGGATTTTTCTATGGATTTTTATTCTATTATACTTCTCCAAACTATTTCTGGCCTCCCGCTCCGGGTTTGTTACCACAGATTTTTTTCCCGTAGAGGGAATTTTATGGATGACATACCTGCTCACCCTGCCGGTTCTCTATTCAGAAAGCGGGGCCATGGAATACCGGGATTCCACGTATTTGATCTGGTTTTCCCATCCTGACCGGGTTTATTTTCTGGCGGGAAAATCCATCGCCCTGTTTATCCTTTCCGGTGTGGTTTTCTTATCTTCGTTTCTGTTATGGTATCTGTTTTTTGAATATGAAATTCTGGCCACCTGGCACCATTCTGGAAAGTCCATTGGGACTGCCCTGTTGGGTTTTCTCCCACGGTTTGCCATCGAGACATTTGCGTTTTCCGTGGGCACACCTTTTTTTTATTATATCTCCCATAAAACCACCCATCCTTACCTCTATGGCAAGATAATGATGTATATCCTCTCACTCTGGCTTTTGATGATCACTGGTTAGAAGGTGATATTGGGCTGGATCACAAACTGCCATTCATTTTTTTTATACGGATTATCTTCTGCCAGGCTTCCGGTATATTTTTTATAGGATTCCCATAGAACCCCCAGACGCAAACGGAATGCGTAGCAGCACATGGGGTATTTCTTATCGATGGTGAAATAATGGCGGATGGGATCTGCGGTGCGGTAATCCATGGAAAAGGTATATTCAAAGCCACTGTTGAAAATAAAGGAAATTACCGGGGCTTTGTAATCCAGCGAGCTACGCCGGAAGGATATATAAATCACATCCTTAATTTCCGGATGCTCATGAACTTTTGCCCCCAGGCGGAAACTCCAGCTCAGACTCTGGTCATTGACAGACCGTTCTCCTTTTATCTTCGCTTCTGTTTCATACCAGAAGTCCGGAATCAACTCACTGTCTTTGATATGGTAATTCCCGGCACTGAAAAGATAGCCGGAATATCCCTTGTTTCCGCTCAAGGTCTCCTGCCCTTTTTTCTCAAAACTCACCACATTTCCCAAAAAAAAGGATAACGCATAAGGTTCTTCAAAATCGGCCACAATGGCTTCCACCATATTCATATCATAAACTTCAGATCCATGGTAGATATCCGGTTCATAATGCCGGAGAGCAACCCCGGTTAAGGGAAGGGGATTGATACTGGCTTCCACAATAAAATTTCTGGGTTTATAGGAATTCAGAAAAAGATAGCGGTATATTTCCCATTCATTTTTATCCCCCAGATTGGGGATGGGGCTGGATGTTAAATTAAAAATCAGATACACACTGGAATAATATGGATCCAGATCATAATCCGGAATCACCCAGGCGGCCTTCTCCTCCGGTGGAGCTGCTTCCGGCTTTTTTTTTGCTGCGGATTCTGTTTCCTGTGTCCATGCCGAACCCGTCATTATAGCAAATAAAATGATCATCCGGATAAAACGCATAGGCTATGTTTTATACCGGCAACAATTATTCAACGATTTTCTGTTCGGACGTTTCCGGATTATCCATATAAATTTTTACGGATGTCCAGGAATCCTCTTCTTTGATTTCGGAATAGGAATCCTGTGTTGATCCGAGGATATCATGGGCAGCCTTGCGGATTTTTCTGTTGATTTCAATCCCCGGAACGGACATAAATTCAATGGTCATGGATGTTCGTCGCTTGGCTGTATATACCTTTTTTATATGAACAGAAATAGTGGCTTTTTCCGATTTCTGGCTTTTATAAAAATTTTCCAGAAGAACATGCAACGCCAGAGGATATATTTTTATATTCATCAATTCGCTGGAGCAGTACAGGTCAAAGGTAAATCTACCGGGAAAGCGGATCTGCAGAAGACGAGTATAATTCTGAATGTGTCTCCATTCGCTTTCTAAGGTCACTTTTTTTTCTGATTTGGACTCAATGATGTGGTGGTATACATCGGACAGATACATGAGAGTCTCCCTGGCCAGGGTGGGATTGATATTTATCAATGAATAAACCGTGGAAAGACTGTTAAACAGAAAATGAGGATTAATGCTGGCCATTAGTAATTTTAATTTGACCGATGTGTTATTCTTTAAAATCATCTCTTTCTGGCGGGCAGCCATGGCAATATTCAGAAAAAGATAGAAGGATAGACTGGCCGCATATATGGGAGAAGTCCATTGTATCATGGAAAAGGAGTAATGCAGAAAACCGGCATTTTTGAATGCGTCAACCAATGTTGCTATTCCGGATACAAAAAATGCCGAGGTTATAATAATCATCGTGGCATTTCCTCGTTTATTTTCCGTTAGCCTGTGAAGCCGATGAATAACCGGATACTGGTAAAAAAAGTAAGCAACAAAATAAACCATTCCGGGGACATTATTTCTCCCGAATCCAGTGATCAAAAGAACGGAAACGGAGAAAATACCCCACAAAATTCCTTCCCAAAAAAACTGGTGGATTTTTGTCACGTAATAGAATAAAAAAACCAGAAGCGGAATACTCAAATGAGCAGTAATTTTCATTACCATGGAAGCGTACAGCGATATGGATTCAAAGTTATGCAATGATGGAATCAGGGTTGTTGTCCATATTCCGTTAAAGCCGATAAATAGACCGGAGAATAGAAAAACAGCTTTTTTCCCCTGATAGAAATAATATATAAACAAAAGCACACTCATGGAAAGCACAAATCCAGAAATCATAAAGAAGATAATATCATTCCAGATCATGCTTTTCAATAATTCTGAATGGGGTAAAATATGCGGAACCGGAAAATAATAGTAGGAATGTCCGGTGTGGGATAATTCCAGTGATATTGTATACGGCTCCAGAGGAGAGGGAAGAGCCGGATTACAGGGGCCGGGGTTCATGGGTACAATATGGAATTTCTTTCCATACTGCCAGTTTTTTCCATGCTCATAAATGGTAAGGCCATCTTTGGATATTTTCAGATAATCCAGAAAAAAATTCAGATAGAAATAGTCATAGGCATTGGATGTTGCAGTAACCTCTCTTTCCAGAATCCCGGTTTCCCCTTTTTCTACTTTAATTAGAAATGGCAATTCCACTTTCTTTTGCTCCAGTATTTTTCTCGTATTTTTCTGGATTTTAATGAGCGTCCACCCATCCCGCAGTGCATACTTTTCCGGCAAGGGTTTAATAAAAAAGGAATGGATCATAATTACTATAAGTGCATAGATAACATAGATAGAAAGGAGGATTTTTCCGTTAATGACTTTTTTATTTTTCAAGATTTTTGATACCTTTTCTCTGCCGGAGGTACAGAACCCAGGCAAAGAGGATGGACAGAAAAAACACCGCCGCTGTTATTGCATCTGTCATTTCCGGAGAAATATCCCAGGGCATCCAGAGGTCAAATAAATATTTCATATAGGAATTGGGAAGATCCCGCACTCCGGAAGAATACAGGTGCTGGTAATGCAGATCTGTGAGGAAGCAATATCCCCATCCATAAAAATAACCACCAATGGTCCAGGATGCCAGAGTGAGCAACTGCACCGCAAGAGAAAATTTTCTGGTGGCCAGGAACAACCATCCAAACGTATTGACAGCTATCACGGCAATATGGACGGCCATATAAAAAATATGGATTAAATCCACATCCGCCATGGTCAGTGCTCCCCTTTCCGCAGTAAATAATAGATGGACAGGGTTTTTTCTCTTTCCTCATCCAGCCGAATGATGGGTTCGTGGATGTTTCCTCTTCCCCCAAATAAATCCCCATTGTCCGGAATAAATGAGGAAGCGTACTCCCCCTGCGGATCAAATTTTTTTGCCTGGGTCACGGGATTGAAAATCCGGAAATACGGAGCCGCATCCATTCCGCAACCGGCCACCCATTGCCAGGAAAAGGCGTTGATGGCCACGTCGTGATCATACAGCAACCGGGCAAAGGTTTCCATTCCCAGTGTCCAGGCAATCCGCAGATGCTTTGTCAGAAAGGAAGCGGCAATCATCCGGGGCCGGTTGTGGATGAATCCGGTGGAGAGAAGCTGCCGCATTCCGGCGTCCACAAAAGTATAGCCAGTGTCTCCACTTTCCCATGCTTTCCAGTGTCCTTGATTTTTGGACCAAGGGAAATTTTCATACATTTTCTGGTAGGGATTTTTATCCAGTTTCGGAAAGTGATAATACACATGCCAGGAAAAATCCCGCCAAACAAGCTGACGCAGAAACGCATGCACCCCTTCCGAATTTTCCGGGGTTTCTGCAGCCAGAATTTTATTCCAGACATAGTGGATCCCCAAAAATCCCCGGGCAAGATACGCGGAAATTCCGGATGTCCCCTTCCGTGCGGGAAAATCTCTCTGGAGGGGATAATCGGCCAAAGACGTCCGAATAAAATTCTCCAGAGCCCGCTTTCCACTTTCCTCCCCCGCCAATGAAAATACACCGGGAGGAAGCTGGTTTTTCATTTTCTGGTATTTTTCTAATGAACCGGGGTGAATAAAAAAATCTTCCGGAGAAAATCCGGAAATGAATTTTTCCGGATTGCTGGTTTCCGGCGGAGAATATGCGGAAATAAAATTTTTATAGTAAGGGGTAAAATCTCTATAAAATTTTCTCTCTTTTGTTTTGTACTCCCACGGTTCCGCCAGAAGATTCCCCGGAAAGGATTCCGGTTGTATTCCTTTTTCGCGGAAGTATTTTTTTATTTGTTCATCCCTTGTCCGCAGTTCGGGAGCATACCGCCGGTTCCAGTAAATGTGGGTAATACCGTATTCAGAAACCAGATGATTTAGGTCATCCAAATCGCCCTTGTCCACAGCAAAGGGAATATTTCTTTCCCGGAGGATGTCCATAAAAATCCCCAAACCGGCGGCGGAGAGTTTTCCGGAATTGGTGGATATCTCCTCCGGTAAAGACAAATAAAGGAGAACGGAATTCCCATGGGCACGCAGTGCTGCGGATAAAGCAGGGTTGTCCATAAGACGGAAGTCATCCCGCAGCCAGACCAGTGCAGATAATTTTTTGCTTTTCACCAAACCCCCCCTTTTTTTCCTATCTGAAATCCCCTATGGCTGTAACCTTCAGTTTGAAACTGCCCCAAATAAAGCTGCCCCGGTTTTCACCCCGGCCACGGGTGGGGGTTGCCATTGCCGGAGGCGGATGTAAAGCATTTTATGGCCTGGGACTTTTTTCCCGCCTCCAGGAGTTCGGACTCAATGTGGACGCCTGGGCGGGTACCTCTGCCGGAGCCAGCATGGCACTCACCCTGGCACTGCGTAAAGTGGATGAGGTGATGACCGTTTTTACCGCCCTGACGGAGATCAACGAAAAAAATCTGTACATCACCAGACTGATGAAAGGCAAAACCCCCTTCCCCCACGAAAATATGTACCGCACTACAGTACGCAAAGCCATCGACTGGGAGCAATTCCAGACACTTGTAAAAGACATCGCTATCCCGGTGGCCAAAGTTCCTCCGGATGCGTTTCAATCCTTTCCGGAAGGTGTCAAAGCATTCTATGAATTAACCAAGGCGTATCTGAAGGATGGGGAAAGAATAGCTAATGGGCTGAGTGAAAAACATCTGCTCAAAGTCGCCGCCAAATACGGTCTCACGGAAAAAGTTTTTTTCAAGGAAGATATTGAAAATGTAAAGCACCTGGAGGACATTATTCTGGCATCGTCTTCCGTGCCCCCGCTGGTGAAATTCCAGAAAATCGGAAGGGAGCGGTATCTGGATGGCGGAATTTTTGCGAACCTCCCTTTGCAGCACCTCCGGAAAGTGGACTACCGCTTGGGGGTTGTGTATGATCCCGCCGATTTAATCAACTATGAAGAATATCTGGACAGGGAAGATGTTTTCATATTTTACCCCGGGAAAAAAGTGAAGGTAAAAGTCTGGGAATACTCCCGGCCGGATTTAATTGAGGAAACCTTTGAAATGGGACGCAGAGACGCAGAGAGAACGGCGGAGAGCATCCGTTTTCTTCTGGAATAAATCCATTGACCATTTCATTGATCATTCAAAGATAAAACAGAATAGAAATAAATGCGTTCAGTATAAAAATATACACCAGACTCCGAACCACCGCACTGGAAACATAAATGGGAATTTCAAATAAGGTCTGTGGTTTGAACCCATAATAACTGCACGTGAGGGGAATGGAAATTCCATAGACAAACATTTTCACCACACTGGAAAGGATATCCGGCAGGGTAATGGAACGGATGACGGCCTCAATAAATGTACCAAAAGGAATGGCCACCACCATGCTGGACAGAAAATACCCGCCCAGAAAAGCAATAAAATCAAAATACACAATCAGTAAGGCAACAGAAATCAGGCCACCCACCACCCGGGGCAAAATCCAGAGAACATAGGGATTGATACCCATCAGCTCAATGGCTTCAATTTCCCTATGCAGTTTCTGGGTGGACAATTCGGCGGCAATGGCAGACCCCGAACGGATCAGAATAATAATGGCGGTGATCAGAGGACCAATCTCCCGGACAATCACCATCTTCAGCAGATTCCCAATAAAATCCTGCTGTCCCAGCTTGGGAAGAAATGTCATGGACTGGATAATGGTGGTCCCGCCGATGATCAGGGAAATAAAAGATACCAGAGGCAACGCCTTTCTTCCCGTAAATTTTATCTGGCTGATTACCACCCGCAGAAATGCGTCCAGATGAGGCCCGCGTACCCGGGTAATCCCGGAAAAAACCTCCACGGAGAAGTGAATAAAATTGCTTAAATCAGAAAAAAATGAATAAAAAAAGGTATGCCGCAGATGATCATAGAAAAAGGTATTTACTCTTTCCTGGAATTCTTTCATTGCCCATCCCCACCGGAACACTGGACAAAAATATCTTCTCTGAGGTTCTCCGGATGGCTTTTCCTTTCCTTGCGTTCAATTTCATGAATCATGGAGACAATTCTTTTGTTTAATGGTACTTCCACAGAGAGTTCAGTGGCTTTGCGGGCAATGTATCCATTCAGGGAATCCACCTCCGTGGGACGCCCTCTTTCCAGGGACTGGAGGCTGGATGATTTGAGCCTTCTGTATTTAAATCCAATGATCCGGAGCAGAAGATGATTCCGGAATTTTTTCCATCGGCCACCGGGCGATGTGAGATCATAGTAATCCACTTTTCCAGCATATTTCTCCACATTCAGATTCATTTGATTGGCAACATCCATGGCTTCTTTCATAACACATAGAAATAAATTCCGTATTTTTTTCTGTTTGAGCATACTGCCCAAGGTTAATCCGGTAATGGCCCCCAGGGAAGTGATGCAGGAATTGATAATCAGCTTGGAATAGAGATAACCCTGCATATTTTCAGAAATCCGGGTTTCCAGCACAGAATCCATGATCGCTTTGAGCGGAGCCAGGCGGGCATCAGCTATTCCCCGGTAGTTTCCAATCACAAAATCTCCGGTGGAGGTCATCTCCAGCCGTGTGGGAGAAAGCATGGTCGCCCCCCAGCCCACCACACAGGAGATGAGCCGTTCTTTCCCCACAATTTTTTCCAGATCCTCCTCCACAATTCCATTCTGCATAGATACCAGAACAGAATCCTTACCCATGATTTTCAGTGCTTCTTGTGCGGGTACCTCAATATCCGTGGTTTTTGTCGCCAAGAATACCACATCGGCCTTGTGCGGAATATCCGCAATCCGGAAAACCGTGGGAATCCGGATACGGAAGTCTCCCCGTATTCCGGTTATTTCCAGACCGGAGTTTTCTATGGTGGCTACAGCTTCCGGATAACGTGTCACCAGGGTAACATCATAGCCGGCTTTTTTCAGAAATCCGGCGGTAATTCCGCCGATGGCTCCGGCACCAATAACCACAATCTTAGAGGAAGAATCCATACCGGTAATCTGCGGCGGAAAAATGCCATGTCAAGTATTATATCCAACGGCGGTCCCAATCCATCGCCACGGAACCGCCCAAAAAAAGTTTTCACTTCTAAAAACTCTTTACATAAGATTGCCCAAACCCATCCGGGACATGAGGTATATATGAAAAGACAAAATCTTCATTTTATGGTTTTAGCGATTGTGGCTGGTTTTCTTGCTTCCTGTGGACCGGCAAAGGATGACCCCAAATTGATCTCATCTGAATGCAAAGTCCACGCGGATAAAGTCCAGAGCAACCGTTATATTGGAATTCTTGCCGGGGCTGTGGGCAAAGGAAAAATGGTGAAGCTTATTGTGAATGATAACAAATATGTTATCCGCTACAACAAGAATACCAAAGTCAATGGCACCGAAATTAAAGACAAGGATGGAATTAAAGCTTTGATTATGCCCTTGAAAAAAGAGATGGGCAAATGTGCCATTGTGGATTTCACCACCGCAGAGGATGGAATTCCCATCGCCCGGACGCTGGATGTGACAGACACCAAAACATCCTGGCAGAGAGGCAAACTCCAGGGTGAAGTTTCTGGAGGGGAATTTGCGACTCTGGCCGCGAACGGACTTCCCGCCGATGTGGAGCTGATTGATGTCCGGGAGACCACAGAAGTTTCCGAAGATCCGGGGATGACCCTGCTTGGTGCAAAGAATATCCCTCTGGGTTCCTTACCGGGAAAAATCAAAGAGCTGGATAAGAGTAAAAAATATTATTTCTTCTGCCCCGGTGGAGAAAGAGCAGAACTTGCACGGGATATCCTGGCACAGAATAAGATATATCCCTATTTCATGTGGGCAAGAGTCAAGGGCGATGGAAATGGTGGTATAGAGATCACAGAAAAAGACCAGAGTGCCACGATTCTTTTGACCCCGGAACAAATCACATCCATTAAGGAAGGGAAAAAAGCAGAAGGCTCCGGAGGAGCTGCCGCTTCCGGCTCCAAACCGGCCATCAGTGCTGCGGAAGGCTGCTGAATTTCATGAATAGTCCGGGTAACCCGGACTATTTTTTTTAGAACCCATCTAAATTTATATAATTTAAAATTTTATACCGAATAAAATATTTCTTTACAAATCAGATTAATTCTGGCAATGGTTGCAAGAATTCTAAGATTAAAAGAGAGGGTTAAATATGTTTAAAAAACAAATAATATTGCCATTTATCGCCATGGCGTCCATGGTTCTGGCTTCCTGCGGACCCAAGATTGACGTGGCAAAAGTAGCGGACAAAAATTGTATCTGCTGTGTGGAAGATGAACTGGTGGAAAACCGTTTCATTGGAGCGATGAAGGGTGTGTCCAATAAAGCAAAAACTTTAAGACTGCAGATCAATAAGGAAACCAAACTTCTGATCTTCAACGAGAAAACGGTATTGGAAGGGGCAGACAGCCTGGCGACCATCAAACCACAAACCTGTCTGATTGTGGATTTCAAAAAAGAAGGGGAAGATCTGGTTGCCGTCAAGGTCAAAGCATTACCACCACTCGTCGAAAGAGTGAAAGAGTATGTGGTGCTCACGGATTACATGGAAGGAAAAATCAAGACCGTTCCTCCGGATACTTCCAGCTTTCTTCTAGTGGACTCCCGTCCGGCTTCCGTGTATAACACAGGAACCATTCCCGGTGCCATCAATATTGAATATCCCGTATTAAAGCAAAGCAAGGACATTGAAAAATTACTGGGAAAAGATAAAAACAAAGAGATTATTTTCTTTTGCGGTGGTCTCCACTGTAACCTGGCACCCGGATCGGCTATTGTTGCCAAAAACGCAGGATATACCAATTTTAAAGTGTACCATCTGGGATTTCCCGCGTGGAGAATGACCGGACATCCGGTATGTCTGAATGTGAAAGGAATGCTGGACCAGCAGAAAAAGAATGTGTCCATGATCATCATTGACATGCGAGAAAACGCCGCCAAAGACCATATTCCCGGTGCCATCAATATTCTCCAGAAAGATCTTCCAAAATGGAAAGCCAAATTTCCAGATGTGAAGAACCCATACAATAAAAATGCACCCATCGTCCTGTATCTGGACAACAATAAATGTGATAAAGGCGATGCCAAGGTGGACATAGCTCCGGCACTGAAAGACATTTTTTCCTGGGGTTATAATAATGTGGCCATTCTGAACGGAGGTATTGAAAGGTACAAGGCTGCCGGCGGAAAAACCGTGGCCAACCAGCTCAAAACCACTATCTCATACACTCGCAATCTGCTGCCCGGAGAAATTGATGTGGAAGATTTTGTGGCCAAGGTAAAAAATCCAGGAGCCGGCGATATGATTGTGGACGCCCGTCCTGCGGAAGAGTTCGATATTATGCACCTTCCCAACGCAAAAAACTATCCCGCAATGGACATCAACCAGTCCAAAGTGGCCGAGTTTGCGAACAAAACTGTTTATGTGTACTGCAACAGCGGTATTCTGGCAGAAATTGCCTATGAAAAACTGAACAGTCTGGGCGTGAAAAACGTAAAATTTGTAAAAACCAATGTGGTATACCATGACGGTTTTGCCGAGTTAGGGACATACAAAAAACATAAAATTGATTTGCCCAAAAAACGTGCAACAGAAGCGGAAGTGGCTGAATCCGCTAAAGGTGGAAAATCAATTTCCGGTAGCGAGGGTTGCTGACCGGTTAATTTCTTGGGATGCCGGCATTTTCCAGTGCCGGCGTCTTTTAAGGGACAAAATTCCGGACAAAGAAATCCCTTGCATTCTGGTGAAATATCTTTCTCAATAAATTTTCATTGGCCGTGGATTCCTCCACAAATAGATTCCGCACATCGTCCGGGTTGGAAATGCCCCGGGGTAGCTTCACCCATCCATCAAAGTCAGAACCAAAAGAAACAGATTCCTCTCCGGCCTGCCGGATAATATACCGGATATGTTTGAGGATATCCTTCCCGGTGGCATTGCCGGTCACATTCAGAAAACTGGCTGCGTAGTTGATACCCATCAGCCCCCTGGTTTCCCGCACCAGATTCAGAATTTCATCGTCCACATTCCGAGTATGCCGGCAAAGAGAATACGCATTGGAATGGGAAAAAAACAGGGGATGGCCTCCGCCTGTAAAATGATAAAAATCCAGAATCCCCTTGCGGGACGCGTGGCTCAAATCCGGCATGATCCGGTTATCAATCAAATGCCGCACCATTTTTTCCCCCGCCTTAGTGAGACCCTTTTCCGGCTCCAGATGAGAACCCATATAGGGATTGGGGTTGTTCCATGTCAGAGTGATATAGGATACCTTTTTTTCTTTCAATTCCGCGACCATCTCCGGGATGGATTCCGGCATGGGGGAATCCGGTCGTAAATCCCCGGCATTGTTATTGAGAAGATACGCTCCCTCAATTCCAATGAACGCACCATTTTTTTCCGATCCCAGATCCTGGGGATTTGCGGAAAGCGGGATCTCCAGCTCTTTCAGTTTTTCCAGTGCATTCAGGATGAATTCATAATGGTTTTTTTCCCACATCTGCCGCATCTGTTCCGGATTCAATAAAAATGCCGGCCATTTGGTGAAATTATACGGAGGCCTCCACAATGCGAAAAAAAACTGGGAATTATGGTAATGCTCGCTGCAGAGATCACACCGGAAACAATTGTTCCATGGCCGATGGGCCGCCACCAGACAAAATGCCCTGTCATTATGCAGATCCACCATCGGCAGGTTTGCCAAAAATTTTTTTCTGTTATTTATATTTCTCATGATTCCTCATTTTGTTCGTACGCCATATTTTAATCAGCTATGTCCGGATCAATGGAAATCTTATCCACTCTTATGCAACCCGAATAAAACCCCATTTTGTCAAAACCCATCGGCCCGGACGATGGAGCCACATGACAAAAATCTTCAGCGGGATTCCCGCTTTATCATTGACCATGAATATCCCATCTACACTTTTGCCAATGCTATCTGTGAAACCCTACCGGGGAAGCCGGGATTTTTATCCTCCGGAAATGCGATTCAGAAAATGGATGTTTTCCCGCCTGCGGAGTAGCGTGGAACAATTTGGATTTGAGGAAATGGACGCTCCCATATTGGAACCCATCGACCTGTATCTGGCAAAAACATCGGAGGAAATTGTCTCCACGCAGATTTATACTTTCAAGGACAGGGGGGACCGCCAGATGGTGATCCGTCCGGAAATGACCCCCAGTGTGTCCCGGATGGTGGCGGGAAAATTCCGGGATTTAAAAAAACCCATCCGATGGTATTCCATCCCCAATCTGTGGCGTTATGAACGGCCATCCAAAGGCAGACTGCGGGAACACTGGCAACTGAACTGTGATATTTTTGGTGCTCCGGATCCTTTCTGGGCGGATCTGGAAATCCTGCATCTGGCGGTTACTCTTCTAAAAAACTTTGGTGCGGATCATACCATGTTCCGTGTCAAGATGAATGACCGCAGAATCATCAATTATCTTTTTGAAAATGTCCTCAAAATCCAGGCCGATTGGTGGGCACCCGTGGCGAGGATTATGGATAAGAAAGAAAAAATCCCCCGCGATGAATATATGGCCATGATGACTGCCGCCGGCTTGGGAGATGCCCAGATTGCCTCCGTGGATTTGTATCTGGAAAATCCCGCCCGGTTTTTTGCTGACCATAGGGACGGCTCTCCGGTTTTTGCGGAGATGGAAAAGCTTATGGCTGTGGCAGCAGAAAGCGGTCTGCGGGATTATGTGGAATATGATCCCTCCGTGGTGCGGGGATTTGATTACTATACGGGATTTGTCTTTGAGATATTTGACCTCACTCCGGGCAATAACCGCTCCCTTTTTGGAGGAGGACGCTATGATCGCCTGTTGGAAAATTTTGGCATCCAGTCCGCAAATGCTGTGGGTTTTGGGATGGGAGATGTCACCCTCCAGGATTTTCTGGAATCCCATCATCTGGTGCAGAATCCGGATAAACTGGTGCATGTATATCTGGCTGTTTTCCCTGACCCTTCTCTCCTACCTCATGCTCTGAATATTGCGAGCGATTTACGGAAAGCGGGTTTGAATGTGGAAATGAATCTGGGTCAGAAAAAGATGGGAAAACAGTTCCAGGAAGCCGATGAAAAAAACATACCTCTGGTGATCATTCTGGGAGAAGAAGAAATAAAAAATAATAGCGTCCAGATGAAAAATATGAAAAACGGAACACAAAACCAGGTTTTCCTTGAGAATCTTCAGGAAAGCATACAAAGCGAATGGGAGAAAATATATGCTGCCAAAAATTAATCCTCTGAAAACAAAGAGCTATCCAAAACTCAAAGCACACGCAAAAGAAATGAAGAAAATCCATCTGCGGGATTTGTTTGAAAAATCCGACCGATTTGGGAAATTTTCCCTGGCATGGAATGACTTTCTCTTTGACTATTCCAAAAATATCATCGACCAGAAAGCATTATCCCTGTTGCTGGATTTTGCAAAAGAAATGAAACTCGGCAAGGCCATAGAATCCATGTTCTCCGGCGAGTTGATCAATGAAACAGAAAAGCGTGCCGTCCTCCATACCGCCCTGCGGAAACTGTCTCCGGAGTCTGAACAAGACAGGGATTTTTATATTGGGGAGCAAAACGTTTCCCATCAAGTGAGAGAAGTGCAGGAAAAAATAAAGTCTTTCTGCGGGCGTTTCCACTCCGGAGCCATGACCGGATACACCGGAAAAAAATTCACAGATATTGTCAATATTGGCATTGGCGGATCGGATCTGGGGCCGGTCATGGTGACAGAAGCCCTCCGCCCGGATTGGAAAGAAGGCATTCACGTACATTTTGTTTCCAATATTGATCCCTCCCATATCCATACGGTGTTGAAAGAGATAAATTTTGAGACAACCCTGTTTCTCATAGCCTCCAAAACATTTACCACGCAGGAGACCATGGCGAACGCAAATACCGCAAAAAAAGCATTTCTGGATTCCGGAGCACAGGAAAAGGATACCGCCCTTCACTTTGCCGCCCTTTCCACAAATATTCCCAAGGTAACCGAATTTGGTATTACCCCGGAGAATACCTTTGCGTTCTGGGATTGGGTGGGAGGCCGGTTCTCCCTGTGGTCAGCCATCGGACTGTCCATTGCCCTGACTATTGGGTATGATAAATTTCTGGAATTATTACGGGGTGCACGGGAAGCAGATCTCCATTTCCGCCACACCGCCCCGGAGAGAAATATTCCCATCCTGATGGCGGTAATCGGCTTCTGGTACACCGCTTTCTGGGGATCCCAGACGGAAGCCATCCTCCCCTATGATCAGTATCTCCACCGCTTTCCGGCATACCTCCAACAGGGCATTATGGAAAGCAATGGAAAATCCGTGGACAGAATGGGGAAAAAAGTGCAGTATCCCACCTCTCCGGTAATATGGGGAGAGCCGGGAACTAACGGGCAGCACGCTTTTTATCAGGCCATCCACCAGGGCACACATTTCATTCCCAGTGATTTCATCGCAGCCGTGCACTCCCGCAATAACAAACATAACCAGCACCAGATTCTTTTGTCCAACTGCTTTGCCCAGACAGAAGCACTGATGAAAGGGAAAACAAAAAAAGAGGTGATGGAAGAGCTTTCCAGCAAAGGCATGAGCAAAAAGGAAATGGAAGATCTGGCACCATACAAGGTGTTCCCCGGAAACCGCCCATCCAATACTTTTCTCATAAAAGAAATTAATCCCCGCAATCTGGGTTCCCTCATCGCCTTTTACGAGCATAAAATATTTACGCAGGGAGTGCTCTGGAATATTTTCAGCTTTGACCAGTTTGGGGTGGAGCTGGGCAAAGTTCTGGCCAATGTGATTCTCCCAGAAATTGAAGACAAAAATACCAAAGGGAAGCATGATTCTTCCACCACCGGCTTAATCCGGCAATACCATGAGTGGAAAGGGTAAGGCCATACTCCGGATTTTTATTGACTACACAAAAAAGGATACCATAATGGGCAATGGATTGGTCAACACTTTTAGCCAGAAATCTGGAAGAAAATAAAGTAAGAGAATTACACTTATATAAACTTCCGGTATTAAAAGCATGTGAGAACTGGAAGGCGGTGAAAGAAATTGGCCGGATAGATTTTAAAGGCAAACACGCCAATTACAATGGAGCCATTGTAAACTATGCGGAAAAAATTTATTTTCTTCCAGACGCGAGAATTGACGCCTTGGCCCCATACCGCAAATGGGATTTAAAAAACAAATTGACAGTCATTACAGAAGAACAGGCAAAAAAAGGCAAATAATCTTTATTGGTTCACATAAGTGAATTTCAATCGGCAGGCCGGGCAGATATATTTTCCCGGTTTGCTCACTTTCAATTGGGCACCGCAGTTCATACAGAATATCACTTTTTCCGCATTGGCGGATTCACTTTTTTGCTCTTTTGTCTCGGCGATGGCGGTAGCTTTATCCGGCATCTCCGTGGTTTCCGGGACGTTTTCCTTCGCGGGCTGTATTTCCTGAACCGGGGTTTCCATGCCGGCACTTTTCTCCCGCAACGGAGATGGGGTTTTTTCCGCGGGATTCGTTGCTAGATCAGAAACCAAAAGAGTATTATCCATCATTCGCAAATTTTTACGGTTGGAAGACATAATCCGCTTCATGGTTTTCTGTGGGAGAATTTTTTTTCCAGAATCTATAGAAACTTTCTCTTCCGGCCGATGGGTGGATTCCCCGGAAAAGGCATCCTGGGCATTATCATACACCGGAATGGTTTCCCCCACTTTAAAAAAACCAAAAAGAAGTTTCAGCTCATCGGAAAGGCCACTGAAAGACAACGAACCATTCCGGGAAGATAATAGCCGGGATATATTCATAAACAGAGAAATTCCATCGGAAGATATGTATTCCACTTCTGAGAGGTCCATATTGATCCGAGTGAAACCATCCAGCATTTTGTCTTCCACCCAGGAACGGAATGACAGGGACGTGGAGGAGTTCACCGCACCCCGTATGGTCACGTTCAGTAAATTTCCATGTATGGATGTGTCTGCTTCCACCATTATTTACCTTCCTCTTCCACTAAAATCGCATCCAGCACGGGGCCGCTTGGGCGGCTCTGTTCGGAGGAAGCCTGGGATTTTTCCATTCTTTGTGGCAATGTCGCAATTTTATCCATCATCTGCCGGATGGAGGATTCCAGACCAGAGGTATTGATTGTGACTTCCCCGGTACCTGCCCCCGATGCTGCCAGCAGTATTTTTCTTGTGGATGATGCTTTCATATAAAACAAGAAAAGAATGAGCACAGAAAAAAGCAGACTGGCTCCCATCACGCCCGCCAGTACGCTCATGGAATCATAAACCCAGTTTCGCAGATAATTATAAATATACATTTTATTCAGGATAACATGCAGCGTTGCAATATTCATTCCCCCCTTGGACAATACCGATGTGAAATCTGTAGAATAAGAGAGTTTTTCTGTCAAAAGGAATTCCAGAAAAAGAGAAAATTTATCCCGGATTTCCTCTTTGTAAAAGTGGTAATCCTTCATCAGCACATTTCCGGGGTCAAATAAAAGAGCCTCATGAAAATAATCCTGGTTATAAAATGCAGATATTTTATCGCTGGGGAGGTGTGCATTGGATGTGATTTGGGACATGTTGGAATGTGCCCAAACAACCCCCTTTTTATCCAATAATAAAATTTCACTTATGGGATTTTCTCTCTTTATCGCATCCTGTTTATTGGCCAGCTTGGAAAAAAGCACATTCAGCTCCGCATAGTTTCCCTTTTTTATGGATTCGGAAGAAAGAGACGCAAGAGTCAGATTCAGCTCTTTTCCTCTCTGGTAATAAATTTCCTGCATTTTGATGACATGGTTTTTAATGGAGAAGAAGGAAACCCCAGCAAAAACCCCCAGAAAAATGATGACATTCAGCAGAACAATGGAAAATATGAAGGAAAAAGAAATCACAGGAATTTCGGGAGGTTTCCTGAAAGTGGATTCGGTACGCTGTGCCGAAAGTGTACTTTTTTCTGCCGGTATATTCTCCTCATGCGTTCTCTGTGCAGGGGGTTTCTGTACGGGGACTCTGGGTTTATCCTTCCCAATCATTATGGGACGCTTTTCCTCCGTGGAGTTTATCCTTTCTTCCATGTTCATTTATCGGCATGGAAAAAAAACCTGAAATGATAATTTTTTGGGATAACCGGGAAAGCCGCTATTCTGTGCCGGATGCCAGCTTTTTCCACAACTCCCTTGCATTTTTATTGTCCGGTTCCAGCTCCAGTGCTTCTTTCAGGATAGCCCTGGCTCTTTCCGGATTTTTCATCATTATGTATGACTTCCCAAGGTTAATCAGATTCTCCGTATGGGTGGCCGCCCGTATCCGGAGCCTTTCCCCCAGGTCAATGGCTTTCTGGTAGTTCCGGTTTTTTCGATGGCAATAAGAAGCCAGATACAGATAATTTTCTTCTGCCGGATGATTACAGGTATAGCCATCCAGCAAGCTGGTGGCACTGGCATAATCTTTCTGTTCCAGGTGCAGCCTGATGATTGCCCGCAGGGCATCGTCCAGTTCCGGCTGGAGGGACAATGCCTCCCGCAGCAGCTTTTCTGCTTCCTTCAGATTTTTTGTGGCCAGTTTTTTTCTGGCAAGGGAATACAATTCCATGGCTTTTTCCCGGCGTTCAGAATTATCATTCAGGAATGCAGAAGGAGAATATTCAATCCGCATCAGGGAGAGATCATCCATCAATTCTCCGGTTTCCCTGATGGCATGGTAAACCTTCTCCAAATCCCCCCCGGATTTTTCAATAATTCGCAGGATCTGGGTTTCATCCTCATTGACGTACTCTTCCCCGGATTCATCCTTCATCCGCAAATCATCTTTTCCGTCCGATCCGGAAAAAATGACATCTCCGGGCATTAACTGGAATGTATCCACATGGATTTTTCCCTGCAAACCGGTGGTGCCCAGTTTATGGTGCTTCAGTTCCTTTTCGAGGAAATCTGCTTTCCCGTCCCGTAAAAGAATCATAAATGGATGCTCTGCGTTGATATAATACATCATTCCGGTTTTTTCGTCAATCAAACCCAGGATAACAGAAACCAGCATGGATCCGTCAAAGCTTTCAAAAGTTTTATGCAGCTCCAGGATGGTGTTTTTGAGCCACCTCTCCGGATATTTTTCCTTTTCTGCGTTCACAGCATGGGTGCGTTCAATAATATTCTGAAAAACAGATCCCAAAACCAAAATACCACCGGCTCCCTGTATGGATTTTCCCATGGCATCGGCATTCAGGAATACCGTGAATGGGCGATTCCGCAGAAAAATCCGGTGCGATGTACACAGATCGCCGCCAATTTCCTTCTGGTATTTTCTGAATTGAAAATGCTTTTTTTGTTCTGTGATAAAATCAATTTTCAGATTCTCGCATGGATCCTTTTTATTGCTCAGGGGATTTAAGAGGAGGGTTGTCAGGAAATAATCCCCATCCTGCAATGTATATCCCGGAATTGAGATTAAAAACCACCAGCAGAATATCATGCACACTGCCGCCCAGCAGAAAAACAACCCCAATGAACATCTGCCGGGAATGGGGAACTTTTTTAACAGCAGCCCAGATAAACATATTGGCATTGTACAATCCAAAGGAGACCAGAAGCAGGGAATAGTATAAATTGGAGACATCCTTTTTCCGATACCAGTAAATCAGAAAGTGGTAGATGGATATGAAGAGAAGAAAAAAAGTTAAGATAACATTGATCTCCACATTCAGGAATCTATGCAACCGGTTTTGCTTTTCCATTTCTACCGATGGGCCAATGACAGGAATATCGGAGAGGGCACCTTCCGTGTCCACATACACCATCATGACAATCTGGTTATTCCTTTTCCCGTTTAAAAACATATCCGGGATGGGATATAATCGGGGAATGTTCCAGTGATTGGATGCCCGTGGCGGGCCGGAGCCGGTGGATCCAATCCGGTGTCCATTCACATAGACTTCATCTGCCCAAATAATCCTGCCGGCAAAAAGGGAAAGAGGTTTCCCCAGTAAATTTTCTTCCAGAGTAAAATCCGCTTTCAGGTAAACATAGCCGGCATTTTGGGGGGCTAATTCGGCCAAGCGGTTTTTATGGATCATGGGTTTAAAATCCAGGCTCCCTATTTGGGAAATATCCATTTTGGATGCAGAGGAGGAATAGCTCCATTTATCCATGATGCCTCCCGTGGCAAATGAGCCAAACAATCAATTATATTTATCTCTTTTCTTTTGGCAAGAAAAAAAATATTAGATCGGGAAAGCCGCTATTGGGGCGTGCGGCAGAACAACCAAAATTG
>DYLW01000034.1 GCA_020721865.1 Leptospira biflexa
TTCAAATTCTGTGGTAACCTTATAGCCAAAGGCCTCAAAGAATGCCTTTGCTCCCAATTTGAAAAACTCATCGAACGTGAGGTAGAATCGTTCCACATTCTCTGATTATTTCTGGTGGTGGATTGTCAATGGATAAAATATCCCCCAGCGGGCATCTCTCTGGGGCCACCCGCCTCCGCGTATACGTTGGATTATGTCGTATTGGCGGGATGTGCCACACCATGTGAGTGCCCTCCCCCGGAGGACGCCTATTGGATTTTTTAGGGCATCCATGCCCGCGTGCCCCAGCACCCAATTCGTGCCCAGTGGGAACGGAAAGTCCTTGACGCCGGGATTTGGGTTGCCGTAATCATCTCATCGCATTCCATCCCGCGATAAAATCGAATGAATCGTATTAATTATATTAAGAAGGAGAATTTCAATGTTAGAGTCCTATTTCAGTATGGGTGAAAAAAGAGAAGCCATGGGCATTCCCAATCTGCCTCTGGATGTGGCACAGACCACCGAATTATGCGGACTTCTGGAAAACCCGCCATCCGGAAAGGAAAGTGTTCTGCTGGATTTGATAAAAAACCGGGTAGCCCCGGGTGTGGACCCATCGGCCAAAGTAAAAGCTGAATGGTTGGAAAAAATTGCCAAAGGAAGCAAAAAATCTCCCGTCGTTTCTCCCCAGGAAGCGATATCCATTCTGGGCACCATGATGGGTGGCTACAATGTGGATCCGCTGATTGCTCTTCTGGAAGATAAATCTCTGGGCAAATTTGCCGCCGATGCGTTGAAAAACATAGTGCTGGTGTACGGTGGTTATGAAAAAATATTAAAAATGTCCTCCACCAATGAAAACGCGAAAAGCGTACTGCAATCCTGGGCAAACGGAGAATGGTTTTTACAGCGTCCGGAATTCCCGCAGGAGTTGAAGCTGAAGGTATTCAAAGTGGATGGTGAAATCAATACCGATGATTTTTCACCTGCCAAGCACGCCTGGAGTCGTCCGGATATCCCCCAACATGCGATGATCATGGGGGAAACCCGTTTTCCCGGCGGTAATGATGTTGTGAAAAAATTCCGTGCGGAAGGGCATTCCGTTGCTTTTGTGGGCGATGTGGTGGGAACCGGGTCATCCCGGAAGTCTGCCTGTAATTCCGTCATGTGGCATATTGGTGAAGATATTCCTCACGTGCCCAATAAAAGAACCCACGGTGTGATCCTGGGCGGTTTGATTGCTCCCATTTTCTTCAACACTGCAGAAGACTGCGGTGGCTTGCCGTTAAAAGCGGATGTTACCCGCATGAATACCGGAGACATCATTACCATGGATTTCCGGAAAAATGTGATTGTCAATGAAAAAGGGGAAAAGCTCAGCGATATCCAGATTACCCCCTCCACGCTGAAAGATGAATACCGTGCCGGTGGCCGTCTGATGCTGATCATCGGGCGGAACCTGACCAACCAGGCCAGAAAAGCTCTGGGAATGGCTCCGGCGGACTTTTTTATTATTCCGGAGAATCCTGTCGCAAAGCAAAATCAGGGCTATTCCCTGGCACAGAAAATGGTGGGCAAAGCCGCCGGTGTCAAGGGTGTACTCCCCGGCAGTTCCGTGGAAGCCAAAATGACCACCGTGGGTTCCCAGGACACCACCGGTCCCATGACCCGGGACGAGCTGACAGAGCTGGCCTGTCTGGAATTCCAGTCCGAGTTGTTCATGCAGTCCTTCTGTCACACCGCCGCATATCCCAAATCCAAAGATGTGGAAATGCATGAGACCCTTCCCAAATTTATCAATGCCCGCAAAGGGGTGGCTCTGCGTCCGGGTGATGGCGTGATCCATTCCTGGCTGAACCGTCTGCTGCTTCCGGATACCCTGGGAACAGGCGGAGATTCCCATACCCGTTTCCCCATTGGGTTGAGTTTTCCTGCCGGATCCGGTCTGGTAGCTTTTGCAGGTGCTTTGGGATTTATGCCGCTGGATATGCCGGAAAGCGTTCTGGTGAAATTCAAAGGCCAGATGAATCCCGGCATCACCCTGAGAGATATTGTCAACGCCATTCCTTACTATGCCATTAAGCAGGGTCTTCTGACCGTGGAGAAAAAAAATAAGAAAAACATCTTCAATGGCCGTATTCTGGAAATGGAAGGTCTCCCTGATTTGACCGTGGAACAGGCTTTTGAACTGACGGACGCCACAGCAGAACGCTCTGCCGCCGGTGGTACCATTGCCCTTTCAGAAAAATCCGTGGCCAATTATTTACGCTCCAATGTGGCTCTCATGCGGAAGATGATTGAGGATGGCTATGCCACAGCGGAAACCCTGAAAAAACGGATTGCGGAAGTGGAAAAATGGCTCCAGAATCCGCAGCTCATGAAACGGGATGAAAATGCGGAATATGCCGCCGTTATTGAGATTGATATGTCTCAAATTAAAGAACCCATTCTGGCCTGCCCCAATGATCCGGACGATGTGAAGCTCCTTTCTGAAGTGGCGGGAACCAAGATTGATGAGGTTTTCATAGGCTCCTGTATGACCAATATCGGCCATTTCCGGGCTGCTGGGAAGATTCTGGACGGAGCTGGTTATCTGAAAAGCACCCGCATGTGGATTGCTCCCCCCACAAAAATGGATGAAACCCAGCTTAAAAAAGAGGGATATTATTCCATTTATTCCGGTGCTGGGGTGAGAACAGAAATTCCGGGATGCTCTCTGTGCATGGGAAACCAGGCCAGGGTACAGCCGGGAACCACCGTGATTTCCACGTCCACCCGGAATTTTGATAATCGGATGGGAGATGGGGCACAGGTGTTTCTGGGTTCTGCGGAACTGGCGGCTACTGCTGCCGTGCTGGGTAAATTGCCCACTCCGGCAGAGTATCTGCAGATGTACAACGCAAAAATCGCGGACAAAAAAGCCGATGTGTATCGTTATCTGGAGTTTGACAAAATGGGAGCGTTTTCCCTGAGTTATGTGGATCATGTGGTACACGCTGGCTGAAAAAAAAATTGCTTTTTCCATGGCAGTTTAAATATGGGATGGACGTTGCAAAACGTTGTAAAAATTTCCAAGGAGGATAGTAAATGAAAAAAGTTGTATTAATGAGCCTTATGGCTATGTTGGTTTTTGGATTGACAGGACTTACTTTTGCACAAGGAAAGCCACTGGCTGGAAAGGCAATAAATGCCAAAAAAGCTGAAGCCAAAAAAGGTCCATGTGCGGCAGATGTACAGAAATTCTGTGCTGGCGTGGAAAAGAAAAAAGGTAATGTGCAAAAATGCTTGGTGGATAACAGAGCTAAACTGTCTCCAGCCTGCGAAAAAACATTACCAAAGGGACCAGCCATCAAGGCAATAAAACAACAAAAACTTCCCGGAAAGCCAGCTAAGAAACCAGCTATTCCCGCTGCGGAAGGTTGCTGATTTTCCCAAAAGTCGCATGGGGCGGGGTTACCCGCCTTTTTTAATATGCTTTACGAGATGTCGGATAAAAAATTGTTTTCGTGGTGGTGACTGTCCCCAATGATTACCGGGAAAATGTCTGGTTGTATGCCGGTATGCTGGGTAGCATCTGGGCTTCCGTGGAAATACTCATTGGCTCTTTTCTCCACAATCTCCATATCCCCCTGACGGGAACATTTCTTTCCCTTCTTTCTGTTTTCCTGATTTCCGCCGCTTCCCAAGTCTGGCCGGCAAAAGGGATGATCTGGCGGTCTGCCCTTGTTGCCGCTTCCATGAAAGCAGTTTCCCCCAGTGCAGTGATCCTGGGACCCATGATGGCCATTGTCATGGAGGGTTTTCTCTTTGAAATATCCCTGGCCGTAACTCGCCGGCATATTGCGGGCTTCATTATTTCCGGGGCCATTGCCGCATCTTGGAGCATTGTCCAGAGGCTCTTTAATCTGGTGCTGGTTTATGGATTCAATCTGGTGGAATTATACCGAAATTTATACCGGTATGCAGCAGAAAAAATGGGTTTTGTCCGGCTTCCCGGTGATGAATATTTCCTAGTAATTGCTTTTATCGCCCTTCCATTCTTGGGAGGGATGGTTTTTTCTGCCACCGGAATCTGGATTGGCCGGAGATCCCTGAAAAAGGAGGAACCATGCACAGAAGGGCAGAACGTAATTCCGCTAAAAAAAAATTATCCAAAAATTTCCCATCCCCGGCCTTCGCTTGCCATGGGTCTGGTCCAGATGTTTCTCATTGTCTTTGGTTTGTATTTTATTGAAACCAGTTTTATTCTCTATGGTTTTTTGTACACGGCGGCATATATTGGCTTTAACCTGTACCGATATAAAAACCTGGCAAGAAAATTTAAAAAACCAGGGATGTATGTCACCTTTATTCTGCTCGCATTTTTGACCGGTTTTTTTCTGGGCGGAGGAAATGCTACATCCCGGGATGCGTTTACACTGGAGGGGGCATACATCGGCGGGAAGATGATTTTCCGGGCATTTATTATGATCATTGGGTTTTCCGTCATTGGGATGGAGCTGAAGCATGAAAAAATCCGGCGTTTTTTCCACAGCCTGGGGTTTGCCCGGTTGCAGCCTTCTCTGGAGGTCGCTTTCCTGGCCATGCCTTTCATGAGTGGAATTCTGGTGGAATCCTCCCGGCGGACAAAAGACCCTTTTAAGGTGGCCATCTGTATGCTGGTTTCTGCCCGGAAGTGGATTGCCCGCTATTCCAGTGTACCGGAAGCCTGCACGCGGGTGACCATCATTACCGGATCTCTCCATTCTGGAAAAACCACTATGGCCTTGGCCGTGGACAACATATTGAAAAGCGACAATGTTTTCACCTATGGTTTCCTGACTCCGGGGTATATGAAAAACGGCCAGAGAACGGGATTTGATATCCTCTCTGTGCGGACCGGGGAAAAAACCGCTTTTGCCATCAAAGGGATCGGCGGGGATGCCGTCCGCACCGGCCGATTCAGTTTCTATGAATCCGGATTCCGCTTTGGGAGGCAGTGCCTGGAAATGCCCGCCATACCGGAAAAATCCGTGGTATTTATAGACGAGATTGGTCCGTTGGAGCTCACCGGAAAAGGATGGGACTCCTGTGTCCGTCCTGCTCTGGAAAAATCCGGAGCCTCCATTCTGGTCATCCGCAGAAATATACTGGAAGAAGCCATCTCCCGCTACGGCATTCAAAATCCAGAAATTCTGGATGTGGACTCACTGGAAAAAGATTCCGCCCCGGAAGGTACAACTCCAGAAGAAAAGGCTGCCCAGGATGTCAGTGAAAGAATTCTGAAATGTTTGGGACAACCAAGGTATTAGTCTTCTTGTCCGCTCCTTAGATTTCGGTACAGATAAAAACATTCTTGATTCCCTGAATTCAATTCCCAGTATACCCCATGGATAACATGGATGAGGCCACCTTTACAGAAAAAGCTAAGGTGAAAACGAAAGAGTTATGGGAAAAAAGCAAAGAGAATTTGCAAAAACTAAGCCAGAATATCCATAAGTCATTGAAAGATCCGGACAATGAAAACACCTATGCATCCCTGGCGTATCTACCGGTTCTGGGTGTGGTTATTGGTTTTTTATTCAAAAGGAAGCAAAAACTCACCATGCTTCATGCCAGAAACTCTGCTTATGTACAGATTGCATTTTTGGGGTTTCTGCTGGGTGTCTGGTTTATATCCAATGTGCCGGTGATTTCCCATATTTTGAAAGCCATATTATTCGTTCCCATTATTACAAACGCCCTTCTTTACATAGGAACAATAGCCTTTATGGTGACTCTGGGCATTGGCTATTTCAATGCCAGTCACGGGAAAATCTGGGTAGTGCCGTATCTGTTTGAAACCATGGAAGTCTATTTCAACCCCAAAAAAAAGAACTCCCATGAAATACAAAAAACTCCGGAGAATTGACAATGGATATTTCTCAGATAATAGAAAATAATCAGGAAAACATAAAAAAAGCGGAAAAAATATTATATCTGGGGCCATTTTTGATTGGTTGGGTTCCGGGCATCTGGTTGTATAATTTTGATACCTATGAATTTAAACTCGCACTAACGGGTTTTCTTCAGTTGGTTATTTATTCTGCAATACTCACGTTGAACCACTTTCTGGCCTATCTGGATTTGGGGGGATATGGGAATTATCCGCTCTATTTGGATTCTCTTCTGGCAGTGGGATATCTGGCTGTGTCCATCCGTAATATACGTATCAACTGGAACCAAGAGGAGAAAACAATTCCATCGCCGGATGGCCTCCTCCGGGCGGTGGAAAACCTCACCAGGATACTTTAAGATATCATTTCGAAATATTTCCGAATGGACGTAATAATCCTGTCTGCATTTTTAATTCCCTTATCAGCGGTATCCATATCAATTATATCGAAAACATCATAGTCTCCGTTTTCATAGAGAAATACCATCCCGCTCTATATTGATTCCAATAGGAAGATTCTTCCTTTTTACCCATTCCGCTTCGTTGTAAATTATACTTCCGAATAATGTGCCATAAGTATCCAATAATTCAACCTCGACGTTACGGATCAATTGAACAATTTCACTGTTGCGTTCATCAACAAGAATTAAAAAATCATAGTCGGAATGGGGCTTTTCATCCCCACGAGCACGCGACCCAAAAAGAATAATGGCCTTCAAATGTATACCTAATATGCTTCTGATTTTTTTTACAAACTCACGTGATATTAGACAGACCATTGTCCATCATATATTCCTTTTTCTTGTTTCACCAAAGAAATCTGAATCAAAATATCAGCCAGACAAATCCTGTCAATACAAATAGACCAGAAGATTCCTCCTTTTTACTCCTCCGCTTGGATCATAAAAACCCCCGGTTCTTTTGTGACCCACAATAAATCATTGACAACGGATATCCACGGATAGGATGATCGTGCCGATTTTGAGATTTGGCAAAGGGGGGATTTTGATTGAAAAAATACTAACGGCCCTGCGGACACAGGGTCCCATTGAACCTATCCGGGATACTAATGAAATAAACAGAAGCTACCGGTACTGGCAGATCCGGATCATGTATAGCATGATGATTACGTATGCCACTTTCTATTTTGTGCGGAAAAACTTTTCCATGGCTAATAACGCCATCGCCAAAGAATTTGGGTTTTCCAACACGGAGATGGGCATTATTCTGAGTCTGGCAACCATTGTTTATGCCGGCTCCAAATTTTTGAGCGGGATTCTTGCAGATCACGCCAATCCGCGGTACTTCATGGCCATTGGTCTGGTGTTATCCGCCATAATGAATATATTCTTTGGCCTGAGCTCCGCACTGCCACTGTTCATTCTCTTCTGGGCATTGAACAACCTGTTTCAGGGGATGGGCATGCCGCCTTGCAGCCGTCTCCTCACTATATGGTTTCCACCGAATACAAGGGGACGGGCATGGGGAGTCTGGAATGCTTCCCACCAGATTGGTGGCGGGATCATTGTGATTCTTGCCGGATTTTTGGTGTCCACTTATGGCTGGCGGGCGGCATTTTATGTACCGGCCATCATCGCCATTGCTGTAGCCATTTTCACGATCAGCCGGCTCCGGGACACTCCGGAATCCATTGGGTTGCCTTCTGTGGAAAAATTTCACGAGAATGGGACTTTGGGAACGGCTGGGACAGGCGGTAAGGAAGAAACGTCCAGAGAAATCTTTGTGAAATATGTCCTCAAAAACAAAATTGTCTGGATTGTGAGTATTGCTAACTTCTTTGTCTATATTGTGCGCATAGGTATTCTGGATTGGGCACCCAAATTTCTGGAAAATGCCCGTGGGTTCACCACCGAACAGGCGGGACTGGCAGTATCCGGATTTGAATTTGTGGGGATTGCCGGGGCTTTTGCCTCCGGATGGATTTCTGATAAGGTTTTCAAGGGCCGTAGAGGACCGGTTTCCGTCTTTTTTATGTTGTGGTTGACGCTGTCTGTGGTGGCCATTTTCTTTGTCCCATCCGGTAATTTCTGGCTGATGCTGACGGCCCTTCTGGGAGTGGGTTTCTTTGTCTATGGTCCGCAGATGATGGTAGCGGTGGCGGCCACCGATTTTGCAACCAGCAAGGCGGCGGCGGCAGCGGTGGGTCTCACCGGGCTTTTTGGATATATTGGGGCCACCGTGTGCGGTGTGGGTACAGGAATGATCGTGGATCGCTGGGGATGGAATGGCGGTATTATTTTTTATATTACCTCGGCGGTTATCGGCATGTTGCTCTTTCTGCTGATCTGGGGAGCAAAATTGCCGGAATCAAAATCCAGCAGTGTGGGATAGATTAGCCGATTGAGTAACCATAAATAAATTTAACGGAGGTAAAAAGATGAACAAAAAACAACATTACATAATAATCTGCCTTATTGCAGGGACAATGGTTTTGAGTGGCTGCAACCAAACCGGGAAAACCATTCATCTGGATCCTTCCCGGTGTGAGCAACCAGGCCGCAGGGTCTCCGATGGAGAAATCCCAACACCAGAGGATCTGGCTCTGGATGGCTACTGTGCCGGAGAAGTCATCAAAAGGAGTGCTCCAGGCGGTGTGATTACGATATTCGGTAGTGCCCGTGCGAAGGAAGGCATGACCTCATACGACCATACCCGTGCATTTGCATCGCTCTGGACAAAAAAAATGGGGAAGAAATATCCCATTCTGACCGGAGGGGGCCCCGGCATCATGGAGGCGGGTAATCGCGGTGCCCTGGAAGCCGGAGGCAAGAGCCTTTATTACGCCACCTATTTTGGAAGTGGAGCAGAAAAGGCAAACCGTTACACAACCGATGGATATATGTTTGCCAGTTTTTCCCAGCGGGAAGCGGACATGGTGGATCGGGCGGTGGCTATTGTTATTGCCCCCGGAGGAGTGGGTACAGAATGGGAAATCTTTGAGACTGTATCCAAAATCCAGACACACAAGAAAAAAGCCGTGCCGGTGGTACTTCTGGGTTCAAAGAAAACATGGCAGCCACTCTTTGACCGTATAGCATATCTGGCAAAGATAAAGACTATATCGCCCAAAGATATGGATATCCTCCAGGTGGCTGAATCTCCGGAGGATGCGGTGGCCATTATTGAAAATGGTTTGCAAAAATAAAATACGGAGAAAAAAATTATGACAAAATCCTTCATTGAACACGGAGTAGGCACATTGGACGCATACATGGAACACCGGGGAATTTCCGGAAATGCCGGGGATCTGAAAGGCACGCACTTGGCTCAACTCATCGACCATACTGCCCTCAAGCCGGAGACCCCGGAAAAGGCAATTGTTCAGCTTTGCAAAGAAGCACGGGAGAATCAATTTAAAAGTGTCTGCATCAATCCATCTTGGATTCCCGTAGCAGCAAAGGAGCTGAAGGGTTCCGGTGTGCTGGTATGTACTGTCATTGGTTTTCCACTGGGTGCGAATTCCACCTCCACAAAAGTCCATGAAACCGGAGATGCCGTGGATATGGGTGCCGATGAGATTGACATGGTTATCAATGTGGGGGCACTAAAAAGTAAAAACCACACGATGGTGGGCAATGAGATAAAGGCAGTGGTCAAGGCTGCCCGGGGTAAACTTGTCAAGGTGATATTAGAGACTTGTCTTCTGGAGAAATCTGAAATAGAGCTGGCCTGTAAGCTTTCTCTGGATGCGGGTGCCCACTATGTGAAGACATCAACCGGCTTTTCCACCGGCGGGGCAACCGTGGAAGACATTGCCCTGATGCGAAAAACTGTGGGGAATGCCATGGGTGTGAAGGCATCCGGCGGGGTTCGCGATTACAAGGGGGCATTGGCCATGCTTCAGGCCGGGGCCACCCGTATTGGTGCCAGTGCAGGAATATCCATTGTTCATGGCGGTGCAGGGGTGGCGGGATATTAAATAAAATCCCGGAAGCAATACCGATTCTTAACTATTTTCCTTTGCATGGAAACGCCTTCTCACAATCTCCGTGCAAAGGGCATTCCCCATCTTTCTGCGGACAGAGTAAAAAGCATCGTCTTTTTACTTTACAGAATAACAATAATTTATTAACTGCGTTCATGCAGGGAGAAGCTAATATTTCACCGGTTAAGCAAGATGCGGTGGTCGCATCCATTGGGATTCTCTCCCTGGAGACAATCATTAGCAAACTGCCGGCGTCCCATTTGTATTCCACTATGAATACATTTTATGAGCTTTCCGGAAAAATAATCCTCCAATATAAAGGCCATGTTCAGATTGCTTCGGACAAGGTGCACGCATTTTTTCCCAAATCCAATGCCGATGACGCCATCCAGGCCTGCCTAGACATTCTGGATGAGTTCAAAATGATACGGAAGAAATCACCCCGCCAGAATCCTTTGAAGATTATTTATCTGGGAATTGGGTTATCCACTGGTGAAATACTGGAAGCCAATATGGGCCCCGGTAAGAAAAAAGAATTGCTTATGGTGGGAGATGTGGTTTGGAAAAGCGATAAACTGCAAAAATATACTGCTTATGTGGCCCGTCAATTTCTTCTGGATGAGACAGTGAAAAGCACAGCCAGTGATAGATGGTTTTTCCAGAAAGTGGGCGTTATCAGAAATCAACGGACTCTGCAGGAATCCCGGATTTATACCATTGATTATGGTATTTCCAGTCGCCCCAAGAGCTATTCCATGATACAGAAAGAGATTGAGCGGTATCTTTCAACCGCTTCTCTATAATCCCTTTATTTCTGGTTTTTTTCCGCTTTTCCTGGCAGTGTAAAATAGCCTACCAGTGGCATGTGGTCGGAGATTTTCTGGGTATCCTGCTGGCGGACGTAGTATTTTCCAAGTTTCAGATTGGGCGAATAGAAAATATAGTCAATGGTTCTGTCTGGAACGTTGGAACGGCCATTGGGAATGTGGGTGAACCATTTGGAAAACTCTTTACCGTTGACGTCTTTCAGAGCAGGGATGCCGGGATAATCCTGAAATATCTTCTTCAATTCTGTTTCTTTCTGGAAGTATGCCTTCTCATCGTCATCCAGGCGTGCATAGGCTTCACCCGGTGGAAGTAGATTGAAATCTCCGCCAATCAGCCATGGGATATTTCCTTTGGTTTTGGAATCCAGCAATTCCTTGATTTCCTTTACCTGTTTTTCCATGGTATCATAGCCCTGGGCAAAAGCGTCCAGATGGGTATTGAACACTGTCAATGGTTTATCCGATCCTTCTATGGAAATCTGTGTTTCCAAAACAGCCCGCTTGAGATTATACTGTTGCATGATTATATTGGTAGGAATTTTCTCTAATTGGTGGCGGGTGGATTTTGTCATTTTATATTTGGAGTATGTAGCCATTTTTAAGCCCACACTGCCCATTATCATGGGATGGGGAACAAATGTGGATTTGTGATAAAACGCACTGGTATAGCATCCATATTCCGATGATATTTTATCTTTTAGAATTTTCACCTGGTTTTCGTAATCTGTTCTTTTTGAGTTTTCATCCACTTCCTGGATCAGGATGATGTCAGGATTCTCTGCCTTTATGATCCTTGCCACCTCATCAAATGTAATAGCAATATCCTGGCGGGATGGCCGGGAATCCTTTCCACTGCCATCGAGTTTGTCATAGAAAAAAACATAATTTTTTCCTGCCATATACTGCACATTCCAACTGAGCACTTTAATGGTTGCTCCTTGCGTCAATGATGGGGTTTTTGCGTCACAGACAATATCCATTTCCTCTACTTCAGAGGGCTGATAATTTCCAAAATAAGTAAAACCAACAAAGGCCACAATTAGTGTAAGTAAACTGTAACCCGTTATTTTCAATACCTTTTTCATGACGACAATTTAAAGTATGCCACCCAGAAGTAAATAATTTTTTCCGGTTTTTATATATTGATTCTGTTTATATAAAAAGGGGTTAGTCTGCCTGTCGCCAGCACGGCAGAAATTTGACAAGAAAGGAAAAAATCACTGCCCGGTGGGACAGTGGCATATTTCCAAAAACTCTCACTTCTATATTCCGGTACAAATCCTGAATTGCGGTATAAAGACAAAAAAGATGATCTCTATCCGTAAAGGGAAGGGCGATGGGAGAAGCCGATGGGATCATCCCGCCGTAAATAATTCTGTCCCGGATTGCATAAAAAACCGGAAGAAAGGCCATTTTTGCATAGAAAAGCTGTTCGGTTGTGCCAGCTCCCCGGAAAACAGAGCGGACTTTATTCCAGCCCAGATTCTCAAAAAGACTGTAGTCATAGCGTGAGAACACCATTTTATCGTATTCCTCCCGGATGATTCGGGGCCACTCTTTTTTTCTGGCATTCAGGAAAAGAGGATCAGACGCATAGCCACTCATTGCCCAGAATCTTTCCCATAAATCTTCCGGTAATAGTTCGCCTTCCTGGTTTTTTCGCATGGGTACCGCAACAGATCGGCTGAGGATGGTATCTTTTAATTCATCCGTGGAGGAAACAGACAGAAAAAACCGCACGTAAGACGGCGGTTCTTCCATGGACTTGAGCAGTGCGGATTCGGCTTCGTTTTTAATCCCGCCGGCATCGTCAAAATAGACAATCCGAGTTTTACTTTTGTAACCAGAGTATGGAAGAAATTTTCCCAGCAGATGCCGTATGGTACCCGGTTCAGGATTCACCGGATCTCCAATTTTTATCGGGGCGGGAGGGAAATAATAATAATCTGGGTGTTCGTTTCCATAAATTTTTTCTGCAATTTCATGGAAAGTCAACTGGTGTTCCGTTATTTGCTCCCGCTCCAGAATCCCTGTAATGGTATCCAGGATAAATTGTTTCTTTTTCCGTGATGGCTCTCCAGTAAATACCAGACTGGCCGGGTATCCGGCTTTGTTATAGTAATCAATAATTCTGGCCGATGGCTCCATCAAATCAGTAAACCGGAAAGATCCAATTCCGGTATTCTTCAATTTTACCAGTGACAATGTCAAAGAAGGTATCCTGTATATCTTTTGTGATCTCCCCAATATTGCCATTGCCAATCGGCCGATGGTCAATTTCCCGTATCCATGCGACCTGTACACCGGTTCCAGAAAAAAATACTTCATCAGCCACATACATTTCTGTGCGGGATATATCCCGTTCCTTGACAACATATCCTTTTTGTTTTGCCAGGGCGATGATGGATTTACGGGTGATCCCTTCCAGAATGGCAGAGGTGACGGATGGCGTGATGAGCTCCCTGTCACGAATAAAAAAGAGGTTTTCCGCTGATCCTTCGGAGACAAAACCTCTCTCATCCAGGAAAATGGCTTCATCAAATCCATTCTGCAATGCTTCCGATTTTGCCAGTGCGGAGTTGATATATCCTCCGGAGGCCTTGGAGCGGGTGGGAATCTGGTTATCAGAAATTCTTCTCCAGGAAGAAGTCTGAGCACGGAGACCTTTTTTGGTATCCAGATAATCATTCAGAGGGATCGCATAAATGGCAAAATCATCCTGTACATTGTGCAATCGGGGGGAGAGCTCCAGAGCCGATTTGTATATAAATGGCCGGAGGTATACATTTTGCTTCCATTCTCCCTTCCGGATTACATTCAAAGTGATTTCCTGAAATTGATCAAAGGTGTATGGGAAATTCATCTGGAGAATCTTGGAGGAACTTTTCAGACGTTTATAGTGTTCGTCCAGACGGAATACATAGATGTTGTTTTTCTCCGCATTCCAGTACCCCCGTATACCGCCAAAAAAGGCTGTTCCATACTGGAGGGCATGGGTTTGTATATTGACGTTCGCGTTTTTCAGAGGGATATAGTTCCCCTGAAAGTAACATGGTTTTTCATTGAAGTCTTGCATAACCTATCCTGTTTAATAATTTGGGTTTAAATATAACCTTATTACGATTTGTAAACTACATATTTTCTTATTTATCCAAAAAGATAGAATGCGGAGGCGGCAAAAGTGGCCTGGGCAGAATAATAAAAAGCGGATATGAATATTTTTTTGATTTTATTTTCATTAATGAAGTACTGCCAGGCCAGCATTCCATCCGAAATGGAGAAAAAAAATGCCCCTGCGATTACCCATCGGCCAATGGCTTTTCCGTAATTAATGGAAAAATTTGCTGAGATAATAAATAAAATGGATAATACCAGAATATAAAAACCAATCAGATAAAGTCTCCGCATTTTATCTGGATTCTTTTTCAGAAATGCTCTGGAAAAAATGCGAAAATACAAAGAAGAGGCCGCAAAGGCTATTACGATGAAGAAGATTTTTTTTCCCCAGCCCGGAGCATAGAAGGCTGTAATGTAAAGGACATGACCGGTGAGAAATGCTAAAAGCCCTAATTTAAAATATTTTCTGTTCAGGAGCAATATGTCCCCTACCAGACCAGACAAAAGGCCACCCATGACCAGATAATATCGAGCTTTTTCCGTTTGGACTCCGGATTCAGAAAAAGCGGCATGGTACAATAAGATAAGAAAAAGCCCCAGAACCGGTAAAGGTTTCAACTTTCTGTATATCTCCAGCTCCCGGTATTTGGACAATGTGGACGCAAATACCAGCACAAAATAAATGCCAGAAAATATTAATTCCGGGGCGGTTACAGTCATTTCTTTTTTGCTGGTTTTTTATCTTTTTCTGCTGCTTTAGCGGTTTTCAATTCTTCTTTCAGAGATTTTACCTCTTCTTTGAGTTTGTCAATTTCCGCTTTCAGTTTGTTTTGTTTTGCTACGTTGTTATCAATAGCAGTTTGTACCTGCTTAGACGATCTTGCCATATTTTCCTCCAAATTTATTTTAAGTAATTCCGGTAATAAAATATTTTCCTCTTGCATTGACAATGGAATTTTGAAATTTAATAAAATCTTTTGAAAAAAAATCACTTTTTATTTTGTTCCAGAGTTCACAAGTTGAAAGCGGGATAACGCTTCATGGGTAAAAACTCTGTCCATTTTATATGTCATCTCATCTATTTTTTGGTTTTCTCTGGGAATTTCCATTCTGAACGGAATGTCTTTATCTCCAAGACGATGCGAATACGACACAACCAGGGCGGAAGTGATAAATACATCCATGGGGTTTACTCCATCCGGGAGTGACGTTTTCATAATCGGGTTATCCCGCAACCAGGAGCCATATTCGGCGGAGTAATTTTCCCGCACAAACTGGGATGCAGTATTCTCTTCTCCCAAATCCAGCATGGATGGGTCATTTTTAGGGGAGTTCCAGTAAAGAAGACCACTGGGGGCGGGCAGGTTTTCCACCATTATCAATATTTTACCTGCTTTGATTTTTTCCATGTTATCGTTGTCTTCGCGGTTTCTGCCAATGGATACCATCATCCCAGAGCGGAGTTTGAAATGCCGTCCGATGTAAAATAAAGACAGAAGAGAGTTATCCAGAACAATAGAATTATCTCCGGTGATGGATTTTTTTTCTTCTTCCAGATAATTTTTCAGTTTCACCGCATAATTGGGATCTGTGAGAGAACAACTGATTCCACCGCTGTCCACCCCTTCGGTCAGGTTCCATTTTTTCATCGCCGCAATCTGGTGTTTCCGCGTTCTGCCCTGAATGTTGCCCAGGTTTTCCCTTTTTATCCACCCTTCCTTTTCCGGGAGACTGGGCGGAAGGCAGCGGGCGGAAAGCGGACGCAGAAGACGCCCCCCCAATCCGGAATAACGGGAAAGCGACCGGAGGCGAGGATATTTCTGGGACATGGGACGCTGGTCCAGCACCTCTCCTGTAGCCACAAAATCGGCATTAATTTCACGCATATAATCTGCCGCCTCCCGGAGCATCAGAATCCGGCAGTCCACACAGGGGTTCATATTTTTGCCATATCCAAACCGGGGGGAGATGACAATTTTTTTCATTTTCTCGCGGATGTCTTTTTCCATGAAGGGAATGCCCAGTGCTTCCGCAGATTTCCGGGCGGTGGAAACATAAGGAGTATTGTCCAGGCGATTTCTCCAGGACGCCGGGCAAAAACCGGTTATAAAGCTGATGCCATGGACTTCAATATTCTCCTGCAGGAGCCAACGGGCTGCCAGCGTGGAGTCCAGTCCTCCGCTTAATAAAACAACTGCTTTTTTACTCATGGTTTATTTAATCAGGATTTTTGCCACACCCTTCCAGTTTTTTCCCGGAGGCCGATGGGTCAATTTTTCGCATCGGCGGATGAAAATATCCGGAAGGGGATCATCCTTCATCTTTCCGCTGTATTCCTTAAAGGCAGCACGAGCCTGAGAGAAATTTCCCTTTTTATATTCCTCCAATGCGTTACTGAAAATACCTGAATGTTCCAGCTTCTGGTGGAGCAATTCCTCTGGCTCATAACCGAAGATTTCATAGATTTTCACCGGATTCTCCTTCCCCTTCAGAAGGGCGGTGTCTATTTCCCTGAAATAAAAATCTTTCCCCGTAGACTCTCCATCGGGAAGGGCGGAAATGACATCTTCTGTGGCCAGAATGGGAGTATGATAAATTTTTGTGATGGATTCCAGGCGGGATGCAGTGTTGACTGTGTCCCCAATGACAGTATATTCCATCCGCTCCGGAGTGCCAATGTTTCCCGCAATGACTCTACCGGAATGGATACCAATTCCGGTCCGCAGATTCCAGGATTTTTCCCGGTTTAATGCGTGCAACTCCCGTATCATACCCACAGCGGCCAGGAGGGCTTTTTTCTCCGGATGCTCCATTTTCACCGGAATATTGAAGATGGCCAGAATGGCATCGCCAATGAACTTATTGATGAGACCGGAATTCCGTGCAATGGGAACGCCCATTTTCTCAAAATAGTCATTGAGGATTTTTACCAAATCGGCTGCGTCCAGGTTTTCTGAAAGTGAAGTAAATTCCCGGATATCGGAGAACAGGACCACTCCCTTCCGGGAAACTCCACCTAATTCCAGATTTCCTCGCAGAAGGGTGTCTCTGATAACAGGATCCACCACCTTTCCGAACGTGTTTTTGATTTTTTCTTTTTCCTTGAGTCCTTCCACCATGAGGTTAAATCCGGAGCTTAAAAGCCCAAATTCATCGTTGGTGAAAACCGGAGTGCGTATTTCAAAGGCAGAGCTTTCCACCAGCCCCATATTTTCACTCATTACTTTGATGGGGAAAATAATATTGTATCCCAGGATGGCTCCGGAAATCAGGGATATAAAAATGGTCCGGAGCACGGTCTGCATGATGGCCAGATAGGCAGCGTCCCCTAAAATGGTCATACCAGTCGATGTGAAATAATAGAGTTTGAATCCGATGAAAGCCATGGGGACAATAATGAACACAAAAAATGTAGTGATTATCTTCAGGGTAAAAGGGATGCGGATTTTTCTCAGGTTCTGGTAATAGCCCTCTTTTTTCAATTCATAAAGAGCGTTTTCAAAACCAAAGAAAAGATATGCCCCCACCAGCATGGCCAGAACCATTGCCTCCAGAATATCCAGTACCCCTGTTTTATGTAAAATAATTCCAGTGACAAAAATAAAAAAATCAAAAAAATAGAGCAGGAAAGTGAGCATATAAGGGAACCTTTGTATCTTCCGGATGGCCGCTTCTTTTTTTTCTTTTTGTATGTCTTTTTTCAGGGAGCGAATAAACCAGAACACCGTGAGATAAGAAAACGGAGTGAAAGTGGTGGCGACAATCCAGATGAAAGGATGAAAATTTGGAGTGAATAAATAGCTGATGAGCAGAATAATCCAAGTGATGGCAATATATCCATGAGTAACCAGAATCAATTTTTTTCCAAACCGCATGGGACTTTTTCCGGAATGGAAACAACCCTGGCAAGGATATTTTTACATCGCTTTTACATCGCTTTAGCCTTTTAGACGGCGGGACATATTTCCAGCAAGCGGCAGTTTATCCGCCATGTGTGGATAACAAAAAATTCAAACAACCGTTTTAAATAAGTGTTTACATTTTCAGGAGGATTTATACCATGGGAAAACATGAAAGAGGATACCAAAGAAAAGATCATCCGAAAATCTCTGGAAATCATTGGAAAAGAAGGGGTGGACGCCATTACCATGCGACGCATTGCCACCGAAAGCGACGTGAACATTGCTTCCATGAACTACCACTTTGGCAACAAGGAAAATTTGATCCGGGAGATCATCCTGCATTTCCGGGACAATATGGGTCAATCTTTTAAATTTCTTGAGGAGGAGAACCTCTCCTCCCGGGAGCGAGTGAGGGGATTCATTACCGCCTACACGCAGATCATGGTGGAATACCGGGGCCTTATGCGATCATTCTTTTTCCAGATCATTGGCCAGAAATTTCAATACCCAGAGGTCATTGAAATGATCCGCAAGGGACTGGGTCTGTTCCAAGCGGAACTGGAAAAAACCAGGAATGGAGAGAATCCCCCCGAATGGTCCACCATGTCTGCGATAGCACTCATGGGTAGCGTTGCCTATCCCATTCTGATGGGGGAGCAACTGGAAAAAATCTTTGGGCTTAATTATCAGGATCCGGAGATACGGAAGGGATATCTGGATATTCTGGTGAAACGATACTGCACGGAGACCCCTGCCGGGAAGCATAAATCGAATAGAAAAAAACAAGGAGTATGAAATTGGGAAAAATAGTCAAATATTTTCTGAATAATCCAATGATGGTTCATTTGACCGTATTAATGGTTTTATTGATTGGCATCAATAATGCCACTAAAATGCGAAAGGAGGCATTTCCGGAAATTTCCATGAATAAGATATTTATCCAGACAGTCTATCCGGGCTCCTCCGCAAAGGATGTGGAGCTGAATGTGACTGTCCCTCTGGAGGAATCCCTGTCTGAGGTGGAAGGCATTGATGAGATGACATCCGTCTCCTCGGAAGGATTATCTTTGATCTCCATCGATGCCGATGAGGATGCCAATGCCTCCGAATTTGATAAAATTCTGGATAAGGTGGATGATGCCGTTCGCGGGACAAAAGACTTGCCTGCGGAAATTGATGGCAGACCGGTGATCACCACATTCACATCCAAAGATATTCCGGTGATGGAAATTGCCATCACCGGCCATGAGGATAAATTAAAAAAATATATCCCTTTTCTGGAAAAGGAATTACAGAAAGCAGACGGGATATCCTATGTGAACACGATTGGTATGCCGGATGACGAATTAAATATCCTGGTGGACGCTGCCCGGGCACGGGAATATTCTGTGGGACTGGGCATGGTGGCCACCGCAGTGAAGAAAAGGAATGTGCAGGGCTCCGGGGGTACGCTGGAATCCTTTATGGCGGAAAAGAAGGTGGTATCCTATCACAAATACAAAGACCATGAGGATATTCTGAACACATTTTTACGGGTCTCTGATCTGGGTTATGATGTCCAGTTGAAGGATATTGCCAGCGTTTCCGTTGCTCCCAAAAATATGGGGCTAACTGTCCGGAATAACGGAAAGCCCGGAGTGATGATGTATCTCAAAAAAGAAGGGAAAGCTGACATACTGAAGACATCGGAAAATATACAATCTGTTTTTCAGAAGCTGAAAGTTCCGGATGGCGTCCAATATAAAATTCTGAATGACGGATCCCGCCTCACCCGGGACAGGCTGAAAATGATTGTGAGCAATTCGGCTCTTGGTTTTTTTCTGGTGGTGTTGATACTGTACGTGGTTTTCAATGCCCACACCGCATTCTGGGTGGCCTTTGGGATACCTTTTACGTTGCTTGCTTCTTTTATAGTCCTGTCCGCCGTGGATATTTCCCTGAATTTAATTTCTCTGGGAGGTTTCATCATCGTGCTGGGTATGCTGGTGGATGATGCCATTGTGGTGGCGGAAGAAATCAACACGAATCTGGAAAACGGCATAAGCCCGGAAGCGTCCGCTGTGGATGCAGTAAAAGTGATGTGGAAGCCCATATTGGGAGCTTCCACCACCACCATGGCCGCTTTTTCCCCTGCCATGTATCTGGGCGGGTTTCCTGGAAAATTTGTCTGGATCATCCCACTGATGGTGGTGATCACTCTGACCATTGCTCTTCTGGAAAGCTATTTTCTTCTGCCCGTCCATCTGGCACACAGGAAAGAAAAAGCAGATGTAAACAAGGAAAAATTTCCCCAGAGAAAAAAATTCATTATCTTTCTGGAAAATAAATACAGAAATGCTCTCAAGCGGGTTCTGAATCACCGCTATATCTATCTGGGAATTTTTGTTGGGCTTTTTCTTCTGGCCATTCTGAGTATGAAATTTTTCATCAAGCAAGACGCGTTTCCCCAGGGGGCGGCGGAATCCTTCAACATCCAGATTACATATCCGGAAGGGTTCAGTAAAGAGAAGACCACGGAGGAACTCACAAAAATTGAGACGATTCTGAATTCACTTCCCAAAAAAGAATTGATTGGCTTCAGCTCCCGGATTGGCACTCTCAATGAAAGCTCCGTCACAGAGAGGGGGACACAGGATAATCTGGCGATTATTTTTGTTTACCTGACCCCGTATTCAGGAAGGACAAGAACTGCCTATAAAATTATGGAAGATATCCGCAAGCAGATAGATCCGCTCCTTGCCACCCACAAATTCGCATATTCCATAAATCTGGTCCGCCTGGGCCCGCCGATGGGTAAAGATCTGGAGATACGTATATCTGGAAAAGATGAAGTCGCCATGAAAAAGCGGGCGGAAGAAATGAAGGCCTATCTGCGTACCGTGAAGGGAATCAAGGATGTTTCTGAAAATACCATTGCCGGAAAAAAAGAACTGAATGTGGAGATCAATTATAAACTTCTGGCCACGGTAGGTTTGACAGTGGAGGATGTTCTGACCACGCTGCGTATTGCTTATGATGGAATGATTGTCACCTCCATCAGTCTTCCGGAAAATACCCTGGATTTCCGGCTACGTCTGAATGAAACGGGAAGAGCGAACGAAAATTATATTAAAACCCTGCCCATTGTGAACCAATATGGGCAGTTGATAAATCTGGGTGATATCATTCGGCTGCGGGAATCGGAAGCGTCCGGTGAGATCCACCATATTGAGCGGGAGCGGGCCATCAGCATTTATCTGAACCTGGATTTGTCCATTCTGTCGCACAAGGACGCCTATGAGCTCGTTCGCAAAAAATTTACCTCTGACCAGAATACCAGCGTATCCTACGCCGGAATGCCGGTGGAAACGGGAAAGATATTCAAAGATCTGGGAGCAGCGGCAATCACCGCATTGGTAGGGGTTTTTGTGATTATTTCAATGATCTTTAATTCCTATAAAAAAACATTCATTATTGTATTTGTGATTCCATTTTCTTTGATTGGAATTGTCTTTGCTCTGGTGACCCATGGTCTGCCCATGTCCACTCTGGCAGGGGTTTCCATGCTGGGTCTGATGGGGGTGGTGGTTAATGACGGCATTGTGATGGTGGATACCATCACCCGTTTGGGACAAAACGGAGACATCTCCATCGGCGAGATTGTGGAGGGGGCAGTTTCCCGGCTCCGGCCTGTGCTCCTGACATCCATCACCACCATTTTGGGGCTATTGCCCACAGGTTATGGAATTGGGGGATATGATCCCATGCTTTCCGATATGTGTCTGGTAATGGCCTATGGGCTGGCAGCGGGAACAACACTCACCCTTTTCCTGATACCCATCTATTATATGATTGGGATGGATATCAGAAAAGTCATGGCAAATAATCTGCTTCCCGGATTTCTCCGGCGGGGTTAGATTTCCTTCAGAATTTCCTTCAGGGAGCGGAGGCGGTTTTCCAGCTCCTGAAAATTTTTATTCCGGAGGATGTCTTTGGATATTAAGGCGGAGCCCATGCCCACGCAAACGGCTCCGGCGGAAAACCATTTTTGCAGGGATTCTTTTTTGGGCTCCACTCCGCCGGTGGGCATGATGCGGGTAAAGGGCATGGGACCCAGCACAGCCTTTATATAATCCGGACCGCCCACAGAATCTCCGGGGAACATTTTCACAATTTCCGCTCCCAGCCGGTGGGCATGCTGGATTTCTGTGAGGGTGCCTGTCCCCGGAAAATAGGGTACTTTATACAGGTTTGCCAGAGAAAAAATTTCCTCAGAAATCCCGGGGCTCACCAGAAAGTCCGCTCCGGAGTGGATATAATGGGATGCCAGTGGTGCGTCCATCACAGACCCAACGCCAATGATAAATCCGTCCAGGGATTTTCTCTGCTGCTGGATATACGCAAAGACTTCTCTGGCTTTTTCTCCCCGATGTGTGAATTCCACTGCGTGGAAGCCATGGCGGTGTAGAATGGTAATGACATCCCAGGCAGTCTGCGGCTCATCATGATAGAAGACCGGAATCACCCGGGTGCGGGTCAGAATTTCATAAATTTCGCAGCGGGAGTATTTGTTCATCGGTCCACCCTCGCAGATTTGGAATGGATAGCTTTTTCAATTTCAGATAGGGACGCCATGGTGGTGTCTCCAGGGGTGGTCATGGCCAGGGCTCCGTGTGCGACTCCGTATTCCACGGTTTCCTGCGGGGATTTCCCGGACAAAAAGCCATAGATGAGGCCGGAAGCAAAGCTGTCTCCTCCGCCCACGCGGTCATAAATTTCAAGATTTTCCCGCATGCGGGCTTCATAAAAATTGTTTTCATAAAACAGCATCCCGCCCCAGTCATTAAAGGTGGCTGTTTTTGCGTTCCGGAGAGTAGTGGCAATGGCATGGAAATTGGGATAATCTTTCACCACATTTTCAATCATCTTCCGGAAGCTTTCCACGTTAATTTTGGAAATATCATCGTCCATGTCTTCCACCTCATACCCCAAGGCTTTGGAGAAATCCTCTTCATTGCCAATCATGACATCCACATAGCGGGCAATTTCCCGGTTAATTTTCTGTGCTTCTTTGATTCCGCCTCTGGCTTTCCATAGGCTGGGGCGGTAATTCAGATCATAGCTGATGATGGTGCCGGCTTCTTTTGCTGCCGCCATGGCTTCCAATACCACTTCCGGGGTGGATTCAGAAAGGCCGGCAAAAATACCCCCAGTGTGAAACCAGCGGGATTTTTCTTCCAGGAAAATTTTCTTCCAGGGTATATCCCCTTTTTTCAGGCTACCGGCAGCGGAATATGCCCGGTCGGAGACGCCTTTGGCCGCACGGATTCCAAAACCTCTTTCCACAAAATTCAGACCCACACGGACATCCCGGCCAATGCCATCATAGGGAAACCACTTTACATAGGATAAATCCACTCCCCCCTGGAGCATCAGATCTTCCAGAAGGTAGCCCACCTCATTATCCACATTACCGGTGACCATGGCTGTCCGCAGACCAAAGGCTCTCCGCAGACCTCTGGCGACATTATATTCCCCGCCGCCTTCTGAGATCCGCATCATTCGGGCAGTTTTGATGCGGGTATCCATCGGGTCAAAGCGGAGCATGACCTCCCCCAAGCTAATCTCATCGTATTTTGTTTTATCGGGTGGGAGTATGGTGAACATGGGCCACCCTTGGACAACTCTTTACACCATCAAGATTTTTATTTATCTTTATGTAGCTTCTCCAGAATCTCCCGGATGCGGTTTTCCATGGAGTTTTCAAACCGGGTCTCTGCCGGCACATAAAAATTTTGCCGGGGGAGATCCTCCGGCCAGTAATTCTGCGGGACAAAACCTCCAAAATCGTGAGGATAGAGGTAGTCTTTGATCCGGTCCGAATGGTTGACAATATGCAAGGGGGGAAAGATGGTTTTGTCCTTAACATAATCCATCGCCCGGTTGATGGCCAGATAGGCGGAATTGGATTTGGGGGAGGCCGCCAGATAGATGACCGCATGGGACAAAAGAATCCGGGCCTCCGGCATCCCGGTTTTCTCCACAGATTCCATGACCGATGTGGCCAGCACTGCGGCCTGGGAATTTGCCAGGCCAATGTCTTCGGAAGCGGAAACCACCAGACGCCGGGCAATATATGCAGGGTCCACATCCATATCCAGCATCTTTGCCAGATACAAAATGGCGGCATCCGGATCCGACCCGCGAATGGATTTGATAAAGGCACTCATCAGTTCATAAGAATATTTCTCCCGGTTTTTGTTATATATACGATTATTCTCAAAAAAGGAGAGAAGAGTCTTTCTGTAATGTTCCATCGCCCGTGGTTCTGCGGCGTTCTCTCCGATGGGCAGATTTTCCAGAAGATGCTCCATGGCCAGATACGCAGACCGGAAATCCGGGTATGAATAATCCACAATCATATCCATTACCGCATCCGGAAAACCGCCTCCCCCGTTTTCTCCATAGGCGGAAAGCAGAGAATCCAACCCATCCGTAATAATTTTTTTAAAATGAAGAGGCTCCGGGGGAATAAATTCTTTTAGCTGGACACGGGAAAGCAGCGGGCGGGTAAAATAATACCAGGGAGATTCCGTGGTGGCTCCAGCCAGAATGACCCGTCCCTCTTCCAGCGGTTTCAGAAAAAAATCCTGCCTGGATTTGGAAAAGCGGTGCAGCTCATCCATAAACAGGATAAAAGTCCCTGACCGGGAATCCATGATTTTACGGATTTCCGCCAGCGAAGAGGAGGCCGCCCCCATGCTCAGGGATTTCATGGGAAGCTCCGGGTCCTTAATGAGCAACTCAATGAATGTGGTTTTCCCGGCTCCCGGTGGCCCGTACAGAATGAAGGAAAACGGATTGCGGATGAATTTATCCCGGAATTCCTTCAAGCCAGAAAAAAATGCAAATTTCTCCCAGCTATCCGGGCGGAGCCGGCTCCATACAGGAAGACGATGCGTGGAGAACAGCTCGTTCAAGGATTTTCTTTCTGGTACTGAATGGCCGCTTCAATAAATTTTACAAAAAGAGGATGGGGTTTATGCGGCTTGCTCTGGAATTCCGGATGAAACTGGGTTCCCACAAACCAGGGATGGTCATTCCGGGACAGCTCCACGGCTTCCACCAGAGTTTTTCCCGGCGAGACACCGGAGATCACCAGACCCTTGCGGACAAATTGATCAAGATATCGGTTGTTGAATTCATACCGATGGCGGTGGCGTTCCTGAATGATTTTCTGCCCATAGGCCTCTTCCATACGGGTATTCTCCCGGATTTCACAGGGAAATGAACCCTTCCGGGCGGTGTCACCCAATATATTCACACCAATCTGTTCGTCCATGATATGGATCACCGGGTGCGGGGTGTCCGGGTTGAATTCCGTGGAATTGGCTCCTTCCAGACCCAGGACATTCCGGCCGTATTCAATGACCGCACACTGCATACCCAGACAGATACCAAAAAACGGAATCTTGCTTTCCCGTGCGTATTGGATGGCGATGAGTTTACCCTCCACCCCCCGGTTTCCAAATCCGCCCGGCACCAGAATTCCCTGGATACCGCTCAGATATTCCTTGTAATTTTCCGGGGTGATTTTTTCGGAGTCAACTTTAATGGATTCCACTTTACATTTATGCGGAAATCCGCCGTGCCAGAGGGCTTCATACAGGCTGCGGTATGCGTCACTCACTTCCACATATTTTCCCACAATAGCAATTTTCACAGTGGTGGAGGGATTTTTGAAATAATCCAATATTTTTTCCCATTTCTGGAGCATGGGGTTCATCTCTCCCTGAAAAAGCGGGGAAACATTTTCCATTCCAAAATATTGGATGATGACATCATCAATCCCTTCCCGGTGGAGATTCAGGGGGACTTCATATATGGTATAATCAATATCGGCCGCACTGAACACCCGATTCTGAGGGACATTTGTGAATTGAGAAATTTTCTCTTTGATTTCCGGGGACAATGGCTGGGTGGCACGGGAAACGAGAATGTCCGGCTGTATTCCCTGTTTCAATAACTCCTTCACCGAATGCTGGGTGGGCTTGGTTTTGATTTCCCCGGCCACACTGACAGTGGGCACCAGGGTGAGATGAATATAAAGCGTTTTATCTCTGCCGTGATTGAAGCGGAACTGGCGGATGGCTTCCAGGAAGGGAACGGATTCTATGTCCCCCACCGTGCCACCAATCTCCACCAGAACGAAGTCCAGATTCGGATCAGCGTCGCTTAATCTTAGTATGCGACTTTGTATTTCACTGGTGATGTGCGGAACCACCTGCACTGTCTTTCCGTGATATTCTCCATTTCGTTCTCTTTCAATGACCGTTCTGTAAATTCGCCCAGTGGTAATGGAATTCAGTATGGTTAATTTTGCATCTGTAAACCTCTCATAGTACCCCAAGTCCAGATCTGTCTCCGCACCATCACTTGTGACATACACCTCGCCATGTTGGAAAGGACTCATGGTACCTGGATCCACGTTGATATAGGGATCCATCTTCTGGATGGTGACTTTGAATCCCCTCGCTTCTAAAAGAGCTCCAATGGAGGCGATGGTCACTCCCTTTCCCAGGGAACTGGCCACCCCCCCCGTGATAAAAATATAACGGGTATTTGGCACATGGCAGAATTTGGGCGGATTTTACAGCGTCAATAAAAATGGGATTAATTTCCGCATTCTGCGAATAAATTGGATTTATCCAGATCTTTGATGCAGGCCATGACAAAGGACGAAAGTGTTTTTACTTCCAGAGGATCCACCATTCGCTCATCATCAATATTAAACTGGACTCCCACCTCCCCGGTCTGCCCTGCCCGGACGATGACCGCTTTTTTTATACGGATCACAAACCGGGGGATATAAAATTTAATCACAACCAGGCTTTTGGGCGGAATTAAATCCAGAAAACGGGGATCCACCATAAATCCTGCTCCGTTCAGGCTGATATCCTGTACAATGGCAGATATCTTCCTCTTGTCATCTATATGGATGTCTGCTTTCACACTCTGGTCTTTCATTACCAGCCTCAAGAACCCCCTCTGCAACCGGGCTTCTCCGGCAGGAAAAAAAATTTCCGATATTTTTTTCAAAAAGCCGATGGCTATGGCATCGTCATTGAGATTCTTCATGACGATGGGAATTTTATTCCTTTTGAAATGGGCTTCCACTTTGGGATCAATATAACTGGTGTAAACCACAGACCGGTTTTTAATAAAATTTTCTATGACCAGGGAATAATCATTGGCCTTAGCAAACAGATCATACTCTTTTTTTGCTCCGGCCTGGTTAATGAAACCATCCAGGGAGAACAGATAAAATTTTGTATCTGTGTGCTTTTGTTTCAATTGATGGATTTCTTCATGTTTTGTCTTTGCCAGTAATATATCCGTTTTCAGCATCTCCACACGAAGGGAATCACTGATGGCCGGCTCTCTATCAATCCAAATGAGACACTTGGGAGACGCTGTAACGTTGATTGTCATCTCCATGATCCAGTTATCAAATCCTGTGTCTGGATTAAAGCATTTTTCCTTCTGGAGAACCAATTCCCGGCAGTGCAATTCCAGCCGCCGGTCTCCACGATACGCTTTTCAAAGCGAAAATCGGGGAGCGGGTGTCCGGTTCTTGGTGTCAGAATACCCCGGTCATCGAGTAGCTCCGCAGGAGCGTATCGGGATGAGAGGACATAAAAAAAGCCGCATCATTGCGGCTTTTTTATGAAGCAAAATCTTATCTCACAGATCAGATCTGGGCATATATTTTATCAACTTCTGGCATAACAAAATCTTCTATATCCTGGTAATTCGAGATTACAATGCTAAACTCTTCTTGTTTATTGCGAGCAATAGAGCCGTGACCATCGCTAAGTGATTTCACGGTAAGATTTTTAGCAAGCCTAATAATATCACTTTTATACTTCCCGCAATCTGATGGGGAGGCTGTTAAATACCTTAAAAGGATACTGACTTCCGGGCTGATCTGCCGAGTACCTTTTACATAAAAGGTAAACTGCTGATTATTAGCACAAAACTCTTTCAACTGCACAATATATGCATCTTCGATCTGCTTGTCTGTAACGCCTTTGCTTTTTTTGATATTATCTATATTTTTTTGAAAACTATCAGATTTTTTTGGGTATGTTCGCTGCATTTCCTTAAGTAAAAGAATGGAGTTGACCCAATGAGCGTCATTCCACTCTAAAGCTATCGCCGCTTCATATTTTGTGTTAATTGTTACATCGGGAGTATCTATGTTACCAATTACTGGAGGAAGAGTTCCGGTTTCTTTGCCCAATCTCGAATAATCCACGCTATTTGGATTATACCCGCGTTTTTCTAACACCGAATCAACTTGACTCGCAGAAAGGCTAATGGCAAACCCCATGCTTAGATAAAAAAGCCCAGTGCAAGCAATTGATACCGCAGTTAAAAAGTGTTTCATGATAGCCTCCATTCTGTGACTGAAAATATACAAATGAAACAGTCAAGAAATAATTCCCTCTCCAAGAAAAAAAATCGGGTGGTTTGACTCCGGTATCCGGCTTTGGTAAGCTCTCGTTAACTCATCATTTCTCTCCCGTGCCAGCCTTCACTTTCCATACGTTCGCCTCGTAGGGGCGATACCGCCTTCCCGGGATTCCCGGGTAGTTCGAGGCCGCGAGTTTCGCACCAGCAGGCGGCTCATGCCTGATTTTATTACGCCGACCAAGATTGCACTCGACGTAATACGTTCCGTCTGATCCCGAGCGGAGATACGCGAACAGGTCGCGTTCGCCCGGCCTCACCGGCCTGAACGTCCCGTACACGAGTGCGTCGCTTCCCTTTCTGAGCACGATCAGCCTGCGGTAGTGGTTGAGCACGGAATTCCCATCGGCTTCCTGGTCAGCTGCGTTGCAGGCCAATCTGTCGTTT
>DYLW01000075.1 GCA_020721865.1 Leptospira biflexa
AGAGCAATAGAACGGCAGGCACTTGTAACGATACGCGACCCGCAGGGTCTGCAAGAAAAATCCGCACGAAGTGCCATCCCCTTGATTGTCACGTATTTCTTTAGGTTTTACATTTTTTGGGGCCGGTGCTCCGTGGATGAGAAAAAGTTTTGACTTTACGAATCAATTGCATACAAAGTGGGAACAATGAAACCGGATCGCTATTATCTTCTTTTTGTTCTATTGTTACTGTTACCGTTTAGTCTGCCCGCTTTTTACGGCGAACGCGATATTTCTCCTTTTGAAATCGATTTGTCTTCCCATGTCTGGAAAGTGAAGTCTGGGCTGCTTCCGCCGGAAACCTCTGGATTGCGGGCGGGGGGGATCCCATAACGCAGTACGAAAATCTGAACAAACCTGCCGAAGAGCGTTTTGATCTCATTCTCGTTGGGCTGTATCTTCTCTTTGGAATTTATCATCTTTTTTTTTACGCAGTTCGCAGGAAGGATGTTTACAAGCTCTTCTTTGCTGCTTTAGAAGACTGGACGGGAGTGGAGAAGGCGGTTTAGTGGCTGATGTTAAAACCAGACGCGAGCGCCAAGTCCGTAGGCATTGAGCGCCGCTGTTTTTGAAAACAGAGTGGAGTAATTCACAAACCATTCTGTGCGCGTGAGCATGATTCCAATTTTTGGTTCGTACAATACAAAGCTGATGTCATCGTGGGTGTACTTTGCTGCCCGGAACGAGAGCACGAATGGCTTGAGGGCTGTCATATCTGCAAAAATGCCTACGACACTCGTTGAAATATCGAGTGCTTCCCGGAATTGGGATCCACCGAAATACAGACTGAACGAGAAAAAATGCAGCTGCGCGATGGCTATTTCCAGCCCGCCTTCCATAACAGTGAGTTTGTCTTTTTCGTCCCGTATGGATTTGTAGAAAAAAGCTGGGCCAATCGTGGAGAAAAAACGAGACCGCACGCCTCCATTCCACGAGAACGTTGCATCGTCGTAGTGGAAGTACTCCAGCTCCGGCAGAATATACCAGTTCTTTACTTTGGGAAAATATTCTAAGTCATCGAACATGCTTTCCCTTGCCTTTTCTGGTTCTTTTTCAAAAGCCCAGTAATAGTAGGCGGGGCGGTGGGCAAACGGGTAGGCATCGTATGCCACTTCAAAATTGAGGGAGTAGGCTGCCCCCAGGAATTTTCCGGCTATGTTATCCTCTTTCGATTCAGGCGTTTCATCTTCCCATGCGGTTGGGGATCTCGTTATTTCTGATTCATCGGAATCTTTTTCTTCTTCTTTTGTCTCGTTTTTCTTTTTGTCTGTATTTTTCTTTTTAGCGGTATTTTTTTCTTCGTTTGCTTTTTCACTGAAATTACTCAGTGCCGACGGCCATGCGGGCAGTACGATTATTAGTGCGCATACAATGAGTAGATTTTTCATGGTTACACGTGGATGATTCTTGTATTTTTGTAAAGTGTATTTACGGGAGCCCTACGCGGGCAGCGCTTTGCCGCCGATGGGGTTATTTTTTGCCACGGGGGATGGATCTATTGGCTTTACCCCGTTTTTTTCATGCTGGCATATATCATATCAAACATCTGCTGCATTATTTCATTTTTAATTTCTCTGTCATCGTTCAGCTTTTTGTAAAAGTCAAAGTTTTCTTCCAGTATTTTCTGGAGCTCTTCATTGAATTTTTTCTCAAAAGCATACCAAACATTTTCTTTGGGATTATTTTTCACTTCCTCTTTCATCTCTTTTTCGTTTATAATCCGGGACAAGAGTTTTTCCGCAACATCCTTATCCTTTCCATTGAATGGTGTCCCATATTTTTTGTTAATTTTATCAATAATGATAGATAAAAGCTCCGGGATTTCCTTTCTGCCTCCCATGGGGTTCTCATCTCCGGGTTGGAATATGGTGTCTTCTCCGGATTTTAACTGCATCTTTTTTTTTCCCTTGGAATTTATTTGTGTATTTTCCTGATCCACTTGCTGTAGAATTTCCAATGGAATTCTTTTTTTATCGTAAGGGAGTAATCGCAGGAGGATTCGTCCAAAGACATACAGCTTTTCCATCTCTATGTCCGTGAATGATATCAATTGGGATAAAAAAGAATACACCCGGATATAGGTCTTGAGCACTTCACGAAATTTCTCTTTTCTTCCTTTATCCGCCTCATTTTGAAAATTTTCTATAACCGGCTTTAAGATGGGGACAAGTTTTTCTTGTGGGAGGTTTTTGCTAAAATAAATTTTGGAAAATTTCTCCACATCTTCCGGGGTATAATAATGAAAATCTTCCAGATCACTTTTGAGATCATACAGTTTATCCTGATTGGTTTCTTTTTCCAGCATGACTCCCTCATAGAAATTCTGAAAAGCCTGCTGGATTACTGTTGGCTTATTGACAAAATCCAGTATGATGGGATCTTTTTTCTTCGGATACACCCGATTCAATCTGCTGAGCGTCTGCACAGCATTTACGCCCTGCAGTTTTTTATTCACATACATGGCATACAGTAGCGGCTGATCAAAACCGGTCTGGAATTTATTGGCCACGATCAGGAATTTATATTCCGGTTCTTTGAATTTTTCTGCGGTACGTTCTTCCGCAAATCCGTTCATTCCAGCCTCGGTGTGATCCTCTTGTTTCGCATTGCTTTGATCTTCAAATGTAACCCCACCGGAGAAGGCAACCAAGGCTTTGTATGGAATTCTATTTTCGCTCAGATACTGATCAAAGGCCTTTTTATATTTTACCGCCTGTGCACGGGATGAGCAGACAACCATGGCTTTAGCATTTCCATTCATTTCATTGATACAGTTAGATATAAAATGATCCACCATGATTTTTGTTTTTTTATTTATGGTGAGCTCATTCATTTCCACGTATGTCAAAAGAAGAGAGTTTGCCACCTTTTCATCGTAAATGGGATCCCTCTCGATTTTTTTTATGAGATGGAAAAAGGTTTCATAACTGACATAATTGTTAAGAACATTCTTGATGAATCCTTCTTGGATGGCTTGATTCATGGTGTATAGATGAAACGGAGAGAATGACCCATCGGCGTTTGGGGTACCAAATAATTCCAGTGTTTTGGGTTTGGGGGTTGCGGTAAAGGCAAAGTAAGAGACATTATTCTGCCTGCCCCTTGCCTTCATGCTTTTTTCTATTGCTTCATCAATTTCATCTTCATAGGTACGGTCTTCTTCTTCCGGATCATCCTCTGCGTTTTGCTTGAGTACCTTTTTCACACTTTTTGACATCTCCCCGCTGGAAGAGGAATGGGCTTCGTCCAGAATGATGGCAAAACGTTTTCCCGGAAGGTTTTTTGTCTCTTCCTCAATATAGGGAAATTTCTGCAATGTGCTGACAATAATTTTGGTGCCTCCCTGCAGTTCCTCTCTGAGTTGTTTGGAGCCTCTTTCAATTCCCGCAACCACACCGGGATTGTGTTCAAAGGCCAGAATATTCTCGCGGAGCTGGCTATCCAGAATCCTTCTATCTGTTATCACCAAAATGGAATCAAAAATATTTTTATCATTACTATCGTGCAGACTGGCAAGCTGGTGGGCCAGCCAGCTTATGGTGTTGGATTTGCCGCTGCCCGCACTGTGTTGTATGAGGTATTGATTTCCCGTGCCATTTTTCCTCGCATGGTCCACTATTTTCCGGACGGCGTCCATCTGGTGATACCGGGGGAAAATAATCTTTTTTTCTCCGGTGGGTTTTCCATGCTCGTCTCTGACATCCGTTTCCTGTATAAATTTCTGCAGAAGATCCAGAAGGCTGTCACGGGCCAAAACTTCTTTCCAGAGATATTCGCTGGAAAAACCTTCCGAAGCGGGATTGCCGGCATTTCCTTTATCCCCTTTGTTGAAAGGCAGAAAATTTGTCTTTTTCCCCTTCAGGTGGGTGGTCATATAGACCAGCTCTTCATCCAGTGCGAAGTGTACCAGACATCGGCCATATTTAAAAAGTGGCTCTCTGGGATCCCGATCGTCCTGGTACTGGCGGATGGCACTTTCCGCACGGTAACCGGAGCCGGTCATCCGATCTTTGAATTCCATGGTCACCAGGGGAATGCCATTCAGGAAAAGCACCATGTCCAGAGAATTCTGGTTTTGCTCGCTGTATCTCACCTGACGCATCACGCTGAAAATATTGTTCTGGTATTTTTTCCGGTGGCTTTCATTCATTCCGGAAGAAGGTTTAAAATAGGCCAAATCAAAATACACCCCATGGCTCCCCACAGGTTTTCGCAGTAATTTCAACGTACCATTTTTATCGATTATGCTTTTTATCCGGTTCAGGAGGGAATCCCGTGCGTCCTCCCTCAACTGTTTCCGGTATTCTTCCCATTTTTCCGGCTGGGTGACGATGATAAAATCCAAGAGCTTCTCTGTATCCAGGCAGAGGGATTTATCATAATGGGAGGCATCCCGCTTAAAATAACCGGCATTCATCAAATCCGTTTCGATGGTTTCTTCCATCTGTATTTCGCTTATTTTGGCCATGCTACTCCTTTTTGGGTCAATCAGTTAAAAATATTTTCATTTTTACACTATAGTATGTCATCTATGTTAAAATTATTTCATTTTTTCACCATACCATGTCATCTATGTTAAAAGTTTATCCATTATTCATCCGAACCCTTTGGAAGAAAGAGCTTAAATAATGGTAGATTGATATAAAAATTGGAATTGCCCATTCTTTCCTTCGTTAAAAATCCATCTTCTGCGAGGGTGTCCAGATATTTTGCGGCGGT
>DYLW01000035.1 GCA_020721865.1 Leptospira biflexa
TTCTTTTTATGTCACATCTTGTGGCAGGATATGTCATCCATGGGACGTCACCCTCGAAGACATCCGCCCGCTGGGCGTCCCCCTTTGTGATAAAAACGGGAAAAAAAATGGACAGGATGCACGTTTTTTGAGATTTGATTTTATCCCAAAAACCGGGATGCCCGTTACATAAGCAAGAGGAGTTTTTTCCATAAAAGGAAAATGAGATAAATAAATATGACAAGAGAAAATTTACTGATTAACATTATATCCATATCCGCATTGCGGAAAAGCACGGAAAATCCGCTTTCCATTAAAACCATGATGGAGGAATGGAAAATAACGGAGGTGGAGTTTAAATCGGCTATTGCAAAATGGAATAACCGTCCCGGGGAATATACCCTTCCTGCGGATGATAAGAAGAGAATACAGATGTTTGCATATCTGGTGGCGGTGTTCAGTGCGGAAAAGTCCCTGGAAACGCAGATTCTGGAAAAACTGGAAGAAATACGGGCAGAGGTGAATATATCCAAACCATCGGTGATGACCTTGTTTCTGGAATTGAATGGAACAAAAAGTAGCATAAAGGAAAAAGTGGGTTACATTGAAAAAAAGATCCGTTCTTATCCGGTGAATACGGGTTCGGGTGAAAACCCATCGGCGGGATATCCCAAAAAACAGAAATCCTACCTTTATATTGCCAACCAGGTCACCTATGAAGGATTTGATGAATTACAGCGGCTTTATATGGCATACCAGTTAAAAACCCATTCTGCATTAGACGGCCCGCCGGGGGTGGGGAAGACGCAGAGCCTGATTGAAATTGCCCGGCTCCTGAAAAAGAAGCTGTACACAAAAACCTGCTCCAGCAAAACCACAGAATCCCACATCATCTCGTTTCCCATGCTAATGGAAAAAAACGGTGTGAGTGTGACCCAGCAGGTCAATGGGCCGCTCACGAGGGCAATGGAAGAAGGCGGGATTTTTTATGGCGATGAATTTAATTTACTCAAAGAGGATGTGCAGAAACGGTTGAATTCTGCGTTCGATGACCGTTCTTCCATCGACCGGATTGACGGAGTGGAAGTCCACGCCCATAAGGATTTCTGGGGGGTCATTTCCTATAATCCCACGGATAATCTGAGCAGTTTGGATTTGGAGGACAGTGTGGCAGACCGTTTCATTCATCTGCACTATAACCGGTGGAGTCCGGATTTTCAGGCCTATGTGGCATCACTCCGGGCGGATCCCCAGAAAGGAAACGATGAAAAACTGGCCAGTGAATTCGGGCTGGATCTCCAGAGAAGGGCCATCACGGCGGGCGGAAATTTTATTTACGAAGAGAGGGTGTCTTCCGGTAGTGTGGAACAGAAAAAATGGATGGATTTTTTCAAGCGGGAGCCATCCATGGAAAAACCGGATTACATTTATTCTGTCTATGATCCGTCCAGCATCTGGAATAATATGGATGAACGCAAAATGAAAAACTTGGAAGCCTTGGGGAAGTCCGCTTACAAGGAAAAAGAATTGCCACGTATTTTGTCCCGCTTCACCAATTTGATGTATTCTCTGAAAACCAGTGGGGAATCTCCCCTGTTGAAACAAATCGGCCTGGAAAAACTGGAGGAGACGGAAGATCTGGAGCTGCTGACCATCCACGAAAGCTCCGCCCGGATTGAGATTGCGGCAATGAAACACTATAATTACTTGATTGGTAAAGGGGCTAATCCGTATCTTGCCCAGTCCTATGCCACGCGGATTGTGATTGACCAGCTCACGTTTGGCCATTATAAAAATTCCCGGATGCGGGATGAAACGGTGTATTCCTTTGTGAACTCCATCGCAAAGAGTATGCGGCTGTTCGCGGCAAAGGCGGATTATAACACGCGTTCCATTGTGGCGGATATGCTGCAGGTTAAGAATGCCGCCAAATGATTATAAATCTTCGCTGAGTCCGGCTGCTGTGGAGGTTCTGGAAGATTTTTTCCGGAAATCTCCCGCCAACCGCAAAGAGGTGGAAACATCCATTCAGGATTTGTTTACTCCAAAAAATTTACACTATCTGGATGAACTTCTGCGGACAAAAAATTTCCAGACATATCTGGAACGCAGTGTGAATGCGTCTCCGGGTCGCTTTGGCTCCGGTACTCATCTTTTGCTGCGGCGGGTTGCACTGGAAATCTCTCCGGCAAAGGTGGGGTCCATTGCCCGGGCCATGACGGAAAAAAACTTCAAGGAAGCACAGAGGATTTATTATAAGGTGCCGATGGATATGGAAACCTATGATATTTTCCGGAAAGGTTTCATTGCTGTCACAGAAGCGGATTCGGATTTAACGGAATTATACTGCTCCATGCACCGGGACACGGGACATTACTTCTTATTAAAATCTTTACGGGAATGGGAAATTTACTCTGCGGTTTATCCGGCTATCCATGGCCATCTTTTGGATTTACTTCTTTGGACAAAAGATGAAAATAAATTCCATGCCATGTTAAGAAAAATAACATCGGTGGAATTTATGGATATGATCCGGTTTTTCCAAGAAATGGGGTTTGTCCAATCCTTTCTGGATCCCATATTTTCCATTCTTTCCAGTCATTCGGATCCGGTTTTTTTTCTGGATGTGGTCATGGAATATGCTTCAAAATATCCCTATGAAAAATACAGACACCAAAGAGAAGTTATTACAAACCGTTTTGTTGCATCTTTGCCTTTTATGGAAAAATTACTTCCGGATGATATGTTGATCTGGAAAAAATTTCTCACGGATTTTTACCACTGGAATGAACCATTTACAATTTTTATTTGGAAACTACTCTCCGAAATCGCACCAGAAAAAGCAGTCCGGGGAATGGAGATATTTATCTCGCCATCTTTTTACTCAATTAAAATGAACTACCAGAATGACATGGATACCATTCGGCTTCTGGTCAAAGCCATCATCACTGCCATTGCGGAAATGAAGGTGAGGCAGATTGGCATTGGGCTTTATCCCATCATCATCAAATTATTGCTGGGTTTGAAGATTGACCGGAATTTTATCAAAAGAAGAGCTCTCTTTATCAAATACGTGGAGGCAGAGACTTCCTCCAGCCGCCTTCAGGCAGAAGTCCTGCGGCTGGTATTCTTTGAATATATTTTTATTATGCTCAAACTGGTGGAAATCACCCCGGTGAAAGGCATGGACAAATTTGTGGATGACCTGCACAGAATATTTGTGAAAGGTATCGACCCCATCCGTTTAGGTGAAAGAGATTATCCGGGGGTTTTGAATGCCATGAAAGAGGTGGTGTGGGCTCCGTACCGGAAAAAATATTCAGACAATAATTATCTCTTTAACGAGATCACCAGTATTGCACACACCACCCGGAATATAGACCGATTGGTTACGTCTCTGGAAAAAGTGGAACCGGAGGATTTTTCCGCATACGCCCATGGTATTAAAGGGATATTCAAATTTGTGGAAGATTCGGAAAATCCATCGGATTGGACCAAACTGTGGGAGGCCTTTGAACCGGACTACTGGTACCGGGTGAGTTTCCAAGTCGCCTTGGGATATAACCGGATTATAGCGACCGGTATTCTGGGCTTGGTGAAGATTGAAAACGGAGAGATGGGGGCATACACAGACGGGAAACGGATTTTCCTGCCGGATTATGTCTCCCGCTATAAAGATCCTCTGGAACCCATCACGGAAAACCGCAATCTCTCCATCTATGCCGGTTTGACCCTGCATGAATGTGGACATATTCTGGCGGGGACATTCCGGTTTGATTTATTATATTACGTGAAACGTCTGGAAAAGCCGGATTTATTCCAGCATATCCACAATGTTTTTGAGGACTACCGCATCGAAGTCTTTCTGGAGCAGGTGAATGCCCATCCGCAGGCGGAAGAACTGATCCGTTTCATGAATGAGACATTTATCTACAATTGGGTTTTTTCGGAGGGAAGTCCTCCCCAATATATTCTGGCTCTTTTCTATATAGCTTCCGAAGCCCAGGGGTATGGAAAATCTTTTGCCGGTTTTCCCGAATACCAGAAATATTTTGAGCCACTTTTTTCTGCCAGCATGAATCTGGGCCGATTTAAAACCATGCAGACATTTCTGGAATATGGAATTGAGCGTCTCCGGAATATAGAAATTCCCAATCCCCTGGGAGCGTATCCTCTGGCCCGGGAATTCTATGAAATAATGAAACACTGGCCCAATACGTCCGCCACCGAAGTCCGCCAGATGCAGAATATACCCACCGGAAGGCATAGAAGGGCAGACGAGGGGGATGGAGTCGAGCAACCCCGGATGTACGTGGAAACAGAAGAAGGACTCAAGTCTTTGCAGAGGGAATACAATCGCGATCCCAAAGAATTTCTGGAGAACCATAATCTGCCTGTGTTTCCGCAACTTTTTCCGGATGATAAAAAGAAGGATGCGGAAATGGCTACCGCTCCCCGCCACAGTGAGGCAACGGAGATGATTCTGGAAGAAAACGGAATGCTTCCTCAGAATGAAGATATACTGGATTATTCCCGCCGCACGGTGAACGATGATGACGCGGCAAAATTTCAGACGCAGCGTAGAAAATATGAAGCCCGGACAGATGGAAAACCGCCACGGAAGAAAAAGGGGAAGGGGAAAAGACAGAAGAAAAAGGACACCCCAAGACGCAACTTCATCCGCAGCTTGGACACAACAACCGGTAGCCGTACTCTACTTGCGGAAGTAAATGAATACCCCTTTGAGAATATTGATTATGAATATTTGAAAAAATTCGCCCAATGGGAATTTGTCTCTTCCCGTGTGAAAAGACAGCTCCGGAATATCCTGCCCCGGAATATTGACCAGGAATCCAGCTCCATGATGGAGGGGGATCTGAATATGGAAAGACTCATTGAAGTGCTTTCCTCACCGGTGAAGGATAATTCTGTGGAACTTCTGGATTTGTTTATACCCACCCGTCGTTCGGCAAAAATCATCATCGGTTTGGATACCAGCGGATCCACCGACCTTTCTCTGGACACATTGAACGAGGTAAAAAACCGCTCAAAGGAAACTACGGTACTGGATATTGAAAAAGCGTTTGCCATTATTTTTGCCCGCTCCCTCCAGTCCATCACAAAGGACATTGAAATCTATTCCTTTAACAGTTGGTCTTCCACAAATGTTTACCGGGCACAAACCATTGAGGCCATATCCGGTTTTGTGAGCGATGCCGCCAACAGGGATGGGGATTTTATCCGTTATATCACAGGAAAATTATCCAAAAGCAGGGAAGAAGAAAAATTCTTTTTCCTGATTAGCGATGGACAACCGGTGGCTAATAATTACACCGGAGATGGAGCGGTGCAGGATACCGCCATCGCCATGCGGGAAGCGGTGAAAGCCGGCATCAAAATGATCTATTTTAATATTGACCCAACCGGCGGTCAATATTATAATATATTCAAGGAATCCGCCAGTTACGCCCGCCGGTTCCTGGATCCGGAGGATATTCTGCCCGCCATTCCGGAGATGATTAAATACATCTCCCGATCCGTGTTTTAGCGGGGAAAGGCATATTTCCCCTTTTATGCCCGCATCCTGGTATGGTTACAATGAGCGGCCCAGTGGGATTTTTGCAGAAGAGCTGTTATTAAAGACTCCAAAAAAACCATTGATTTTCTGAAAAGGAATAAAGATAACCGTTTTTTCTTTCAGATTAATTATAAAAACAGCCACAGAGACCGGTTTGGGGAGTATGTGCAGAACCCGGAATTTCCCGTGAAACCGGAAGATGTGAAAATACCGGAATATATGGATCTATTATAGAAGAAGGTTTCCATCTGGACCCCAAAAACCCATCGCTTTTGAAAATCAAGAGCGTTTTAGATGTTAAATTTTCTGAAAATTCATAAAAAGTTCTGGTATTTTCAGGAATAAATTCAATTGGTTCTTAACAACGGGGGAATAATATGAACAATAATGATGACAGAATTATGGATTTAAGAGTTGCTTGGATGGCGGATATCTTTGATGAAGTTTCCGGAGTGATTACCGATACCATTGAATTTTATGAAATGGCCCAGAAAAAAGGAATTCCCTGGTATCCCGTCTCCACGTACAACAAGGATTTATACCCCTTCTATAATTTTTCTACCCTGGTAAAATTACCCACCGGTTCATTCTATAAAGGTACCAATATCAGGGTTCCTCTTTTCAGCAGTATTGTGAATTATCTGATCAAACATCGGGTAAATGTCATTGTGTCCAACACTCCGGCTGCGATGGGTCTTGTGGCGATGGCGGCTGCCCGTTTTCTGAATATACCTTGGGTTGATATTTATCATACCGATGTGGATTTTTACATGGATACTCTCTCCTCCAAATGGATCAAACCGTTCACCCAGTCTCCGGCTCTATTCTTTGTGAAGATGTACCAAAAGCAGGCGGATCTTATTTTTGTCCGAACCCAAGAGTATTTTGATCTGATGGTGAAGAAAGGGCACTCTCCGGATAAAATCCGTTTTTTCCCTGCCGGTGTCAACGCCAGAGTATTCCATCCGGATAATCAGAACAGGGATATTTGGAGAAGATACGGTATTTCCCCGGAAAAAACCATTGTCATTTTTGTGGGAAGAATCACAAAAGTAAAAGATATCGATTTTGTTTTGAATGCGATGCGGACAGAAAAATATGAAAACACAGAGCTGGTCTTGATTGGCGGAGGTCCGGAAAGCGAAAAATACCAGAGAGAGTACGCCGGATCAAAAAACATTCACTTTCTGGGGGTTAAAACCGGCGATGAATTGCGACAACTGTATGCGTCCAGCGACCTCTATGTACTTCCATCGGCCAGTGAGACTCTGGGAAAAACCGTTCTGGAATCCCTCGCCTCCGGTGTCCCCGTCCTGGTATCGGATAAGGGAGGCCCCAAAGAATATGTAACCCACGGAAAAAACGGATTCATCTTCAAAGCGAAAGATGAATCCGATTTCGTCAGGCTTTTTTCCTCTCTGATGCAGGACACATCCCAACTTGCAAAAGCCCGTAAGAATGCCGTTTCCAGCATCCTGGATCACACCGATGAAAAATTGTTCAACACTTTCACCGGGGAAATCTCCCGACTGGTGTTTGCCTAATCTCTGGCTATTTCCTGGTGGTTGTATTTCTGTGGCTGGAAAAGCCCAAACAAAATGTCATAAAGCCTGCGGGCTTTATCGTTGTTGTTTTGGGTTACATTGCACACGTAAATATCCAGCGTAAGATAATTTTTCTCTGGCCAGGTGTGGATGGCGATGTGGGATTCTGCGAGAATAACGACTCCGGTTACACCGCCTTCAGGGAATTGGTAAAAGGTATCTCCCACAACAGTTAAACCAACTTCGTTAACCTTCTCTATACAGAATTTGCGTAATTTTTCGCTTTCCGTCATAAAATCATCACCGGACGTCGTCTCATAAAAATCTCCCAGTACATGAAGGCCTTTATCATTGGTTTGAAACAAGGCTTTGTTTCCAATTACTGTTGCGGTCTCTATATCCATTTACTTACCCTCCTTGAAGTATTTAATTTTGGCCAATTATGAAAATAAACTTAGGCTGTCAAAGACTTTTCTTAAACCCTTCTCTCAAGGGTAATATTTATATATTTTTCAAAAGCATTTGCCGGAGGATTTTTCCTCTGAAAAAAACCAGAAGGCAGTTTTTTCTTTAATTTATGGGAGGTTTTTATGATATTCTTGAAATCCAGCAGGATTCCCGGAAGGAAAAGATTGAGTTTTTCCTTCGATTCTGCTTTTTTTACGGTACGCAGAATCCTTTTTGCCTCCCGTATTTCCAGCATATCCCGGAGAATTAAATCTTCCAGAGATTGCTGGAAATCCGATTGCTGGAACTCATAGATATTGATCAGGTCAGAGATAACCCGGTATATTCCAAATCGTGTAAAAAACTCTTCATTTTGCAGAATGATAGCCGTCTGGAAGTAATTATATGTGGGGGTTATTTTTTCAGAGAAAGTAAGAAAATCCCGGGGAGTACTTCCCGTTTCCATGTGGATAAATATTTTTGCGACCGCTTTCCGGGGGATCCAGCCCATATATTCCAGGTTATCCAGTGCCCAATCAATGGTTTCTATTTCATCATGGTAAATATTCCATTTCCTCAATATGGTCAGTACTTCTTCCTTGCTCAGATTGCCCGCAATGATATCGGAATAAAGGGAATATATGGTGGCGTCATATTCAGAATCATCGCCAAAGAGGATTTCATCGGTTTCCAGCGGATACACAGACCGGCCATAGAGCAGGGCGGAAAGCTTGAATCCCACCTTATCGATTAACTTTTTAAATTGAAATTTTCGGATCGCGGCGGAGAAATTTTTCAGCAATATTCCATCAAACTCCACTTTGTCTATGGCAAGCTTTTGGCGGATGACGTTTTCCATTCTGGTGGGGGAGCCGGATATAAAAAACAAAGCCCGTGGAAAGTCTTTGCCGCTCCGCCTTAATTCTCTCACCACCGAATCTGATCCGGGGATATTTTTTTTCTTATGGGCAGATTCAAACGGAATCTTGAGCAGTCCGGACAGGGTTTCAAATTCCGTATCCAGATAGGTCTTATCCAAGTCAAAAGTAATCACATAATCCTTGGCTCGGTCTGTGAATATGCTCCGCCGGTAAACTTTGTTAAGAGTTCTTTTATCCACGCTTCATTTCCCAATTTATATAAGAAGCGTCAAGTAATTATATCAGAAAAAAATCCCCGGTATGCCGGGGATTTCATAATCGGCTCAGGCCGTTTTTTTTCTGGCAGCGTAATATTTCCAGCTTAAGATGCCACCCACACCCAGAACAAAAAGAGAGATTCCCAGAAGAGGGCGGTAAAAAATCCCGCGATGGCGATGGTTATCAGGGACAGGAAAAGAGCAATCAGGAAGGAAAAAATTCCCAACCCAAATTCCAGAAGATTTCCCAGAAACGGAAGCACATCAGCAACAGTTGCCAGAGGTTTAAAAACCATATACAGCCCAAAGGCCATGGCCATAAAACCGACAAGTCGCACAACCCATGTCATCATTTTATTCCCTTCCGTCTGGGTTTTAAACATAGCATCTGCGGTCACGACCCCGGATGAGATGAGGAATGTGGTCCTGTCTGCCGTTGTCTGGTGCGGAGCGACAGTATTCCCGCTCTGGGCGGCTATGATGGACACATCCTGTGCAGGAACCACTTCATAGGAAATCCGCACATCGCCGATGGTCGGATTTTCCGGAGTGCCCTTGTACAATGATCCATCCGGTTGTATTTTATACAATGCTGCAAATTGCTGTGAAAGCCCATATTTTTCCTGGGCTGACAGCTTCAAATCGTCGCTTTCGGACAGACGGGAAAGCAATCCCGATGGAATGGCAAAGGCTCCCACATTCACTTTTTCATTGACTATATTCAGATTTTTCAGAGGCATGGAGGTAGGGTTTCTGTGTGCTTCTTGTTTCTTAAAACCGGAGGAATAAATCAGGCGGGATGACCAGTTCTTGTAGTATCTGTAAGTATGCGTCTTTTTTTCTCCTCCTCCAATCTTTTTTTCTTTTTTTGTCTTCCTTGATTCATGCCATTGGTACATTTCCACATTGCGTATCAGCTTGATTCCCTCCACGGAAACACCCGTATCCGGATCAGTTAGATTAGCACCCAATTGTGTCCTTCCGGAGAAATGCACCAATTTCCCATTATTTACGGGATCTGTTTTTTCCACAGACGGAAGCGAGATGATCGCTTTAGCTCCTTCTTTTATGGCTTTCGCATTCTTAACAGAACACCCTTCGTTGCTGAAAAGAATAACAAAGGACGCCAGGAAAAGCACCCCTCCGCCCACAACACTTCCAATGGAATCTTTGAGGCGGGAGCCCCATCCCACTTCTTCTGTTTCTGTATAAGAATCTCCGGACTAACCGGATTCGTTTTCTTCGTCCTGCATCATTTCAAAGTTATTTTGCATAGATCCTCCTTTTTCTGTTAGATTAATTCTAAATTGGCGGGTGTCAATACAAAAAATTCAATGAAGATATTTTTTCATCTCCTGGGATGAATACTCGCTTATCCTGTCTTTATGGACGGTTACATAGTGAACGGCAATTTTTTCACGGTTAGCTTTTTCCAGACCCCGATTGATATCCATAGCATACAATGCGGTTGCGTATCCATCGGCCATTTCACAGGAACGGTGCAATACCGTTACTGCCATATTCTTTGTTTCCACCGGATATCCAGTTTTTGGATTAATGATATGGGAATATTTCTTCCCTTTATAAATATAAAAATTGCGGTAGTTTCCGGATGTGGCAACAGCAATGGCCGATGAATGGATGATCCGAAATGGAACACTGCGGTCTTCCAGAGGTTTTTCCAATGCAATCCTCCAGGGTTTTCCGGAGGGAGATTTGCCTCTGACGATAATTTCCCCTCCAATCTCAATCAGGAAATTCCGGATTCTGTATTTTTGCGTAAAAATTGCCGCAATATAATCCACATAAAATCCTTTGGCAATACTGGATAAATCCAGCTCTGTCCGGGGGTGGGTCTTCCTGATCTTTCCGTTTTTTAATTGCAGGTGTCCGCAGCCGGTGTATTTTAGTATGCTCATAATGTAATCTTTCTGGGGAATTCCCTGGATATTATCTTTATGGTAAAAATTCCATGCCCGGTAAAGCGGATTGATCGTTATGTCATATAGTCCATCTGAGAAAATATGGATTTTAAAAGCATTTTCAATTCGGGCATAAAGAATAGGGGGGATTTCCTGGAATTCCAGGCTGCTCGATTGGTTGAACCGGCTTATGGTGGAATCCGGAGAGTAGGTGGAAAATATACCATTCAACGCTGAAATTTCCCTATTAATGGTTTCCCAAACCTGGTTTTTATCTATGGATTTTTCCACCATCCATGATGACGGCTGGTATGTGATATGCAAACCCGTGCCAATGGCTTTGCCGGAAATTTGTTCATAAGGTAATGGAACGCGATTTCTGCAGGCAGAAACATATAACGACAAAAACAAAAAAAAATTTGCAAGAATGCGGATTTTTTTCATTTTATGTAATATCCCAAACCGGACCGTAGCCCAATTCTTCGTACCGGTTCTTTAAGGAAAAATGTCTGCTCAGAGTGGTGCAATACCGTAAGGACTGCGAACAAAATCCCGTAACATACGGGCTTCCGTTTCTGATTCCTCCAGGGTAACACGGATCCATCCCGAACAGAAATGACACCCACTAATTTCTGATTGTCAATGATGGGGACGTGACGTATGTTTTTCGCTGTCATTACCTTCATCAGGTATGTTGTGCTGTCTTCCAGCGTTCCAATGATGCTCCGTTTCGCAGGAGTCATAATTTCCTTAATTTTTGTTTAAATACTCATCAATCCCAACAGCAGCTTTATGTCCATTGTTGATACTGGTTACAACATCCGGTCCTTGTACCACGTCCCCCCCCATAAACAGCCAGGGAAGACTTGTCTGGTAATACTGGTTCACTTTGATCCTTCTTCCGTTATACTCCAGTTGTTTGGCCAAATCTTCCGGCAGAAAGGTCATATCAGGAGCCTGCCCAATGGATTCGATGATCATGTCTCCTTCCATGAAGATTGTGTCATTTTCATCAAATTTGGGATTGAACCGTTTTTCCTCATCAAAAACACTCAAACAGCGTATAGAACGCAATCCTTTTATCTTCCCATTTTCAACAACAATTTCTTTTGGACCACGTCCTGGTTCAAAATGGATTCCCTCATCTCCGCCTTCTGCAATTTCCTCTTTATCTGCCGGCATAATGTCCATTGTCTCCAGAGAAGTGGTGATGATGCTTACTTTTCCAAACTTTGCTTTCTGGAGCCTTGCCATCGACCGGGAGATATCCATCGCTACATTTCCACCGCCAATTACAACAATTTTTTCCGTGACGGGTACATCTTTACCCATGGTGATATCCCTCAGTAAATCCACGGATTGGTAAACGTTGGGGTGGTTTGAGTTGGCGACTCCTGTGGATCTGCCCAGAGAAAGACCGGTTCCCACATAAACTACATCAAAATCTTCCTTCAACTTTTGCAGTGAAATGTCCTTTCCAATGGTTGTATTGGTTTTAATTTCCACGCCCAAGCTTTTGATGTAATTGATATCTTTATCAATCGTGTCATAGGGCAGGCGGTAAGAAGGAATACCGTAACGCATCATCCCACCCGCTTCCGGTTTCATCTCAAAAATAGTGATTTTATATCCCATTTTTGCCAAATAATACGCTGCTGTAAGACCGGACGGACCGGCTCCCACGATGGCCACTTTTTTATTTACCGGTTTAATGAAATCATCCCCCAGATATTTCTGGTAATTCTCCTCGTCCACACTGTCCACAATATATCGCTTGAGCCAACGGATGGCAACTGCTTCCCCACGATGAGATATGGAACAAACTTTCTCGCAGCGGTGGGTACACACCCGCCCGCAGATACCAGGAAGGGGATTGGTTTCATAAAGAATCTTCAGGGCACCTTCCATATCGTCATTTCTGATTTTTTCAATATAGTCGGGAATATCCATGTGAGCAGGGCAGGTGGCCACACAAATTCCGCAACTCACACAACGCTCTGCTTCTGCGATGGCCACATCTTTGGTGAATCCTTTTACGATTTCAATGAAAGAGCTATCCCGCTCATGTGGATGCAACTCTTCCATGGGCTTTCTTTCCAAATCCAGTATATTGTAGTTATCTGATCTTTTGTATCCCAGTTCTTTTTTATCCCAGGACTTTTCATCCACTCCTGGAATGAAACGAAAAACATCTGGATCTTTGTCCACCCAGATAAATTCATTGGATAGACTCAGGGAGGAGGTGGTACAAACATCCACACAAAGGGCACACCAGCAACAGCGACCATAGTCAATTCGGGGTCGTAAACCGCTGTCCCCATTTTTTGATTGGAGTCCTTCTACCGGAACTAAGTCGATGGCTGCATTCTGGCATATCTCTTCACAGGTACCACACCCAATGCATGTATCAATATCGTTCTTGTGAAATCCACGATAGCGTGGTGCCCCGGTTTTTTCCTTGACTGGGTCTTTGATTGTGACGGGGTTTTTAAATATGTTTCCCCATGCTGTAAACGGTGAAATCAGATCTTTTAACATTTTTTACCTCTCAATTTCCGGCGGGCATATCTGCAGGGACACCATGATGCTGGAAACATCCGCAAAATTCTGGCCGATGAGTATTTTTTCCAGGAATGGAATTCCGGTCGTATAGGATGCACCCCGGGTATGGATACGTCGGGGATAGATGCTTCCATCGGAAACCATATAATATCCAAATTCCCCGCGTGCGGATTCCAGCTTAACATAGGTTTCTCCCGGTGGCACTTTCCAATTCAGAACATTGGGAACTTTTGCCATAAAATCCGTCTTCCCCTGGGGCATTCTGTCCAGAATCTGGCGGATTAAATCAACGGAAAGAAGTATCTCCTGATAACGCAGTCGGGACCGGTTGTATATATCAGATTCCTGAGAAATGATTATATCAAAATCCAGTTTATCATAAACCAGATAGGGATTGTCTTTCCGGACATCCCGTGCGAATCCGGCTGACCGGGCATTCACTCCCACCAGTCCGTATTCGTCCACCCACTCCGGTTTTATGACAGCCACGCCCTGCGTTCTTTTATTGAACACGGCGTTGTTGAACATTACTTTGTCCACTCTGACCATGGATTCTTCTATTTCCTCCAGGCTTTCCAGCATCCTTTTTTTAAATCCATCGGGAAGCAATGAGCGGACACCGCCGGGCAACATGTACATGTGATAAATTCGTCCTCCGGTCAGTTCTTCAAAACGGTCAAGCATATACTCACGGTTTTGTAGCTGCCATTGGCCAATGACCCCCATACCCATCGTGGCTGCCTGTCCCCCCAATCCTGCAAGAAGGTTGGCCATTCTGGCCATTTCCAAGTCTAGAGTCCGCAACCATTTTGCTGTTTCCGGTATTTCAATACCAGCCAGTTCTTCCGTGGCTCGTGCCAGACAGTATTCATTGATATCCGGTTCCGGTACACAGATACGGTCACAGATGGGAAAGCACTGGATATAACGCCTTCTTTCCATTAATTTTTCAAACGCACGGTGAAGATATCCAACGTGCGTTTTGGCTTCCACTATCTCATCACCGGATATGGTAAGTTCCACAGACATATTGCCGGTGATACCCGGATGTTGTGGTCCTTGCCAGAGTTTTACAAATTTCTGAGAGCTGTAATCAACTATGGGCACACCGTCTTTTTGTTCCGGGTAGTATTCCCTTGGATCGGTCAACTTGATTCTTGGGGCTTCAATATTGGCATTCTCAAACATTTTTTTCGTCCTTTTTCCATTCTCCGTACATCTGCTTTTTCATATAGGTTTTTGGGTCTTCTTTGAATCTTCCCGGTCGCGGGAAAAAGGTCTCTTCAGAGTATTTGAGAGTATCAAATTCCCTGCGGAAAGGGGGAGTGGTATCCCAACCTTCCAGGATAAGCTCCTCGTTGACCCGAGGGCTTCCCGGAAAGTCAATTCCATAAAGCTCTTTTATCTCCCGCTGGTATGTGGCTATGGTGGGCCAGGCTGTATGGGCACTTTCCATGGAAGCTTTTTCTCTGTCAATTTCCACCCTGAGGGCTATGATGAACTTTTTTTCCGGATTGTTGAGGTGATAGGTGAGCTGGAATTTATTGTCTTCAATGAAATCCACGGCAGACAAAAGCACAAAATGTTTCATGCCCAGATTCTGCTTCATATAAAACAGGGCAGAAAGGAGCCGGTCGCGTTTAACGGTAACATAGGCCAGATCTTCTCTTTTTATATCGGTTTTCAGGATTTCAAAATGGATTCCCAGAGTTGATAGCGTTTCTTTCATGTTGGTTCCTTTACCAGTTATAATCCGGCATATCCCAGTCTTTTATTATTTTTTTCTGGTTTGCCTTGTACCATTCAAAATTTTGTGCATATTTATTTGCTCCTTCTCCTTCCCCGGCTTTAATTTGCTTTTTCAATTGGTCAAATCCGGCCAGAAGGGCTTCCGGTCTGGGCATACAACCGGCGATATAAATATCTACAGGAATATAATGGTCCAGCCTGTTTATTGTATTGTAGCTGTCATAGTACATTCCGCCATTAATGGTACAGCTTCCTAAAGCAACCACAAACTTGGGTGCGGGCATTTGCTCATAAACCTTGATGATCCTTTTCAGTGTTTTTATCGCTGCATAACCACTCACGATAATGAGATTGGACTGGCGGGCAGTGGGACGCATGGCAATCCCAAAACGCATGGCGTCATAGCGGGGGGCAAATAACGGACGCAACTCGATGGAACCACAACCGGTACCATAGGCCACTACATTAATGGAGTTTGCCCTTGCCCAGTTCATAAATTTTTCTGCTATTTTAGACGAGGAAGGCTTTTCGTATGTTGGCAACTCATCAGAGTAGTAATCCTTGAGGGGATCCACCTCGATAATCTGGCCATCTAAAGATGTTACTGTTCTTTTTGCGATATTTTCTTTTGGCATAAATTGTTCCTTACATTGCTACTTCACAAGCGGTGTTAGAATTAAAGTGATAATTCCCACAGCCAATGGAATTTTGATAAACCAGCGAACTGCCTGTTCGGTGCGGTACCGAGGAAACACAGCTCCCACAATTACAAAGAAAAGGTAGAAGAAAAAAGTTTTTACAACCAATTCCGGCCAACTGGAAGCTCCACCAAGAAACAGATTCATAAACAGAATTAATTTAGCACTGGGAAAAATGGATCTGTTCAATTCAAGAACCCCCATGTAGTTTCCTTCATATTCCGTGGGCGGGCCGATGGGAGTTTCCTGGGGGGCAATTATGATAGAAAAAGGTCCATATCCAAAACTTCCCAATAGTCCAAAAATCCCAGTTATAAATGCCAGCGGATTTGTGAACATCAGCCAATTTAAAAACCCACCTTGTTGGGCAGCTATAATTTTATTTATATCCAGAGTCCCGTATTGTATGGCGACAGCAATCAGCGACATTGTAAGAGGAATTTCACTGACCGACATCATCGAAAGTCCACGAGTAACACCAATGGCTGCGTTCGGGTGTCCACCTTCTCCGGCACCCAGGGCCATTCCCAGAGTACCAAAAAACATGAAATACATAACAAGGATTAAATCCCCCGCATGAGAAAAATTTGAGAACCGTGCATCATTATAGATTACCGGCAGGAAAAGCAACATTCCAACTCCACCGGTCAATCGAAACACTGGTCCCAGATAATACATAACACCATGAAAAATATGTGTTCGTAATGCGTATGCCTTGAACAGATTTATGTACATCTGATAAAATGGAACCCCAATCCGGCGACCTACACGGGCCACCAGTTTCATCATCAGGGCTCTGAGAAGGAGGCCATAATTCAATACAATGAATATGGTAAGTGCTACCCATCCGATTTTTACACCAATTTCAATCATCCCAGACCTCCCATCACAAACATGTAAATCACAGTGATAAAAATCAGAATATGCAGTGCATAGGTCTGCCCATTGCCTGTATACAAGCGACGGGACTGGTCGGAAACAGCGTGAATTGTATCCGATATCCATTCCCAGAATTTCTCAGCTACTAAAGCATAAAGAAAACCCATTGCCTTCCTGTAACTTGCGAAAAAATTATGTGCATAATGGGTTGTTTCCGGCAGATAGGGAGACTCTCCGGAATATACAATATTAAATTGTTTTACCTTATGGGTATTATGAACCCAGTAATAAAGCCAGAGGAGTACAATCATAAAGACAGAACCAACAACGGTCATGATTAATACTGGATTCCAGTATCCAAAGGATGAATATGCCACCCCATCTTTCCAGAGTATCTGCTCGCCATGTAATGCTGGTATGCTATTGGTTATCTGGGCAAAAAACTGAAAAATATGTTCTGGAACAATGGAAAGGTATAGTAAGATCCCAACAAAAATATACTGAGGAATCAGCATAAAAACATTTGCTTCTTTGACGTTTCTCAGATTGTCTTTGGGCTGCCCCAGAAAGGGGCCGAATAAAATGCGGTAACAGTAAAGGAATGCAGCGAATCCGGCAAAAAGTACCATAACCCCCTGAAGATACCAACCTGTTTCCAAAACAGCGTTGTATGTCATCCATTTGCCTCCAAAGCCAATCAAAGGGGGGATTCCGGCAAGGGAGATGATTGCTATCAAAATGGATGTAAATGTAAAGGGCATTTTCTTGATGAGACCACCCATCTCATACATATTTTTGGTATGAGTTCTTGCATACATACCACCAACCCCAAGGAACAATGTGGACTTATACAGGAAGTGTATGACAGTATAAAGGAGAGCAAGAATCCATCCAAATTTTGTCATGGTTGCAACGCCAAAGATAATGTATCCTAACTGCCCAATGCTGGAATAGGCAAGGAGTCTCTTTGCATCTTCCTGAAAAAGTGCTCCCATGGTTCCAATAATAGCGGTAATGGCACCAAGCCATCCTAAAATTGTCCCCAAGTTAATCGATGCTGTCCCAAAGGAAATATGAGCAGAACCCATCTGTACCATAACGAGCATCATTCCAAAAATTCCCGCTTTCAGTAATATTGCCGACACTAAAGGGGATACATCCGATTCTGCTTCTGAATGAGCTCCCGGAAGCCATATATGAAGACCAAACCCGGCTGCTTTTGTCAAAAAGCCAGCAATGGCAAGCGTCCAAATTACATCGTGGAGCCATCCAGAAATTTCAGAAAGGTTGGTTAATTTAAGATAGGTTCCCAGTATCATGCCATCTTTTGCAAACCAGGAAACTCCCAACGCAAAAGCAAACAGGATCAAATATGCCCCCCCCAAAGAGAACAGCAGATAACTCAGAGCATGTGGCCTTGCATTTTTTCCTCTTAAAATAAGAAGATAGGAACCAATGGTCATAAATTCCCATGCGACAAAAAAGGAAAGCATATTATTGCTGGTTGTCAGCCCGCTCAATCCCAGAAACATTAACAGAGCCAGCGGGAAGAAACCCGGACGGATTCCTCCCGTTGCGAAAGTGGCTATCAGAGTTGCAGCACCTCCAGCCAGGAAAATGGTGTTAAAAACCAGTGCAAGGCCATTTTGGCCAGGCAGAACTTTATAGGCAAAGAAGCTTAGTACAAATATTGCAACAGGAGCTTTGACTCTATTCGGGAGAAAATCCAATACAAAGAAGAGGGCAATCACAATCAGAGGGAGATAATCCAAATAATATCCGGAATTATAGAAACGTTCCGTGTATATACCAAAAAAGTACAACCCAACCATAGAGATGAAAACGGGTACTATCTTATTCCAGGAATTGGATACGGGATTCTTCTCCATGGGTGTGCATTTTACGGCGAATCCAAACCATCGGAAAAGATAAACCGCTTCAATAAACGAGCCAAAGAGTATAATTACCGCAAGCCATCCGTACCCGTTTGCGGTGATTTTCATAATAATGCTCCATTTAGCAAAGAAAGAGGGGAACGGTGGCATTCCGACCAGAGCAAGGAAAAAGGTGCCCAGAAAAAAGAGCATCCAGCGTGAGTTCCGGAAAATTGACCAATCGGTAAGTTTTTCTCCGGGAACCAATCCGCTCAACCAGAAAAGACCGGTTTTGGCAAAAAAGTGTGTCACTAAAATTCCCAGAAAAAGGTAAGAGGTACTATCTCCAAGAATTGGTTGCAGTCCAAGGATAATCATAAGAAAGCCAATCTGACTCAATGAGGAATACCCAAGCGTTCTCCTGGCATTGTGTTGCTTGAGTGCATAAATATTGGAACCCAAAAAGGTAAAGATTCCCACCCACAGGACAACATTATACCATATCCCACCAAACAAAAGCAGAACTTTGTATAAGGCAAACAGGGAAGCTGCCGCAGAGGCTCCGGAAAGCAGAGCAGAAAAAGCTGGATTGGATGATTCATATACATCCAGAGCCCATCCATTTGCGGGGTATGGTTTGAGTTCAATTATCAAAGACATGAATAGGAAGAATGTGGCTATTAGTCCTATTTTACCCGCAGGAACCATAGCAATGCCGTTTAAGTTGAGTGTGCCCGTCTGGTGATACAGATAAATAATTCCAATTAACAGAAATACGGATGCAATGCTTCCGGCAATCATATATTTGAAACCGGCCGCATAGGATTTATCATTCTCATCCAGAGAAACCAGAGAATAAACTGCGATAGAGCTAATCTCAATAAATACAAACAGGTTGAAAAGATCCTGGGTCATCACAATGCCGTTAAACCCGGTAATGGCCATTAAAAACAGAACCATGGACTTGACTGACTTTTTCTTGAAATCCCCTGCAAGATATAATGCACTTAAAAATCCTGCTCCGTTAATCATAGCAAGAAAAATGCTTTCGTAAAGATCTAACCTGAAGTTGATAGAATATGGTGGCTTGAAACCTGCGGTAAAAACCTCCACAGTTGCCATTCCCCCCATAAAATGGAGCAAATAACACACAGAAACATACAGAAAAAAGCCCAAAGTCAGAAGAAGAACGCCAATGGAAATTTTTCTCCCCAGTTTATCGATTAAACCGAAAAGAAAGCCAACGCCGATGGCTACGGCGATCAGATAGAGTGGGTTTACCATTTTAGCTCCTTGTATTTATCGATGGATAAGGTACCTTTTTTCTCATACATTTTAATGGCATAGCTCAGCATCAGGGCGGTTACCGCCAGCCCAATGACGATAGCGGTGAGTACCAGAGCGGAAGGAATGGGATCCACAACTTTCTGGAATGCCGTTGCCTTATCCACTGCAGCATTGATGATGGGAGCGGTCTTGCCGGGCAGATATCCCACAGAGACAATAATAATATTGACCCCGGTGTCCATGATCCCAAAAGATAATATCATTTTGATAATGTTTCTACGGACAAGAACCCCCCACAGACCCACAATTACCAATGCAAAACCAAGTATAATGAGGATATTCATTCGCCACTCCTTGACATGGTTTTCAGGATTGCTGTTAATTCAGAACCCACTTTCAGACCGATTAACGAGTATATGACAGCAATGGCTCCACCACTGAATAATCTCCCGTATTCGCCCAATGGTAAAAAACGGTTATCCAGAAATCCACCGGCCAGAACCAATCCCAGAATAGCCACTGCGACAAATCCTGCACCGGAAAGGGATTCCACTAATTCCAGAATTATCCCATTGATTTTATAGGATGTATCCGAAAGCAGTCCCATAAGAAAGGCAGTTGCGATCACAACCCCGCCTTGGAATCCTCCCCCTGGAGTAAGGTGGCCGTGTACAAAGATATATATACCAAATAGAATGATAAAGGGTATCAAGAAGCGTGAGCCCGTATCCACAAATTCAGAAGCATTCTTTTTCTCCAAGCAGGGCAGGACAGACTCCTGCTCCTTTCTGGCTGCAAGCAGAAATCCCACCCCTGCTGTGGCGATGAAAAGAACAGTAACCTCACCCAAGGTATCCAGCCCCCGGTAGGTTACCACTATGGAGGTGACCAAGTTGGGAACTCCCAGCTCACCGGGTCCGTCCTTGACATACTTTTCTGCCAGAGGGTTCAGCTTGTCAAAGGGCTTGAAATCCGATACCACGGGATAAATCATAAATACCATGGACACCAGAATGGCAGCCACAAAGATTTTTCTAATCATCGTTCAGTTCCTTTTTATTTTTCACCCTTTTGAGGGCGTATAAAAACACAATCGTGGTTAACGCAGAACCTATGGTGGCTTCCGTCATTGCCACATCCGGGGCACCTAACATAAGAAAGAGGATACTGGCAATGAGACTCACAATGCCGGAAATGATCACGGCAGTTAATATGTCCCGGACAAAAATCACCGCTATACCGCCCACCAAAGCCAATAGACTCAGGATAAGTATGAAAACAGTTGGAAAATCAAATATTATTTTCCCGATTAATGGTAATTCTGCACTCATTGGCAACCCTCCTCTTGTTTACCCGTTTCGTCATCCAACAAGCAGTCCTTGACAGTCTTCTCCGATATGGGAATACGGATGGAATGGGCCGCCCTTGCCAGTGCGTGGGATGATATGGGGTTTGTGTACACGATAAAGCCTATGATAATAACATATCGCCATACCCACTCCGGATTATATAGGGCAAGTCCGGTCAGGAACGCCATGGTGCCCAGAGTGGTGGCTTTTGTACCCGCTTGCATCCGGTTGTAAACATCCGGCATACGAAGGATACCCACCGCACCCAGCAGCAGGAAGATGGAGCCCAATAAAGCGATGACTGATCCAGCTAATTCCATCAGAGACCCCCTTCCACATAGCGGGCCAGGGCGATTACCCCGACAAAGCTGATTAGTGCATACACCATGGCTACATCCAGATAAATAATCCGGCCTGCGTGAACCGCAATATAGGCCAGCAGGGAGATAGTGATTATGGTCAGTACGTCCATGGCGATGGTACGGTCCACAACCGTCTTTCCGATTACCAGCCGAATGGATGCGAGAATAGCGGCCAGAAGGGTGATACCCACAGCCACCAGTAATATTTGATTAGCCAAAGATTACCTCCAGATATTTTTCAAAGCCTTTTACAATTTGTTCGGTGCTGTCATTTATGTCTTTACCGGATACGTTGATCCAATGGATGTAGAGGATATCATCCTTGACGTCCACGGTAAGAGTCCCCGGAGTTAATGTGATGGAATTTGCCAGAGTCAAACGTCCCACTCTGGATTTTAATGTGGTTTTTACTTTTACAATACCCGGCTTAATGGGAAGCTTGGGGTGAACGACTCTGTATGCCACATCCAGATTGGATTTAACCAAAGCCAGGACAAAAACTATGAAATATACAGGAATAAAAATTACCGCTTTTATGGTCATTTTCATTTCAGAGTGAACGCCGCTTCGAAAATAGACAAGAGAAAGAAGAAATGCACCTGCCCCTCCCATAATCATTTCATCGGATTGGGTTGTTCCCACTAATAACAACCATAGAATAAACAAAAACGAAAATACAAATAAAAAAGACTTTAAATTGCCCATAATACCTCCCGGAAAACTCTTTAATGTTTCATATTCTGAAACAATAAAATTTCCCGTTGTGGCCTGGAAATTTTATTGTTTACAAAAACTTCCAGACTTATGGACCAGGCTTTTTTTACGATTCTGGCTGTAAACGGTTTTTTATTAAAAAGTGTCAAATTTGGAAAAAACCTGCCCGATTTTCCGGATCATGGATTTTTTCAGATCCGGATAAAAGGGGAGGCTGATGATATTCTTATAATACTCCTCCATAACGGGAAAAATTTTGCGGGAGAAATTATAATTCTCTTTCGTAAAACTGAATTCATAAAGAGGAATGAAATGCAGGGAATATCCAATTCCGGCATTTTCTAATGCGTCCATGATTTTATCCCGGATGCCCTCTTTTTCAATCCACACCGGAAGCAGGTGGTGAACATTCCGGAAATCCGGATTATTCTTCTGGAAGCGAACCCATGAAAATTTCTCAAATTCTTTCCGATAAAAATGGTAAAGGCATTCCCTGTGGAGCAAATTTTGTTCATAGTATTTTACTTGGGACAATGCCAGCACCGCGTTGACATCCGGCATGTTGTATTTGAATCCGGCATTTTTGATATCATATTTCCAGTGCCGGGATTTATGGTAGCGGTTCCAGGACTTTTTATCCATACCGTGAAGAACCAGTGGTTCGGCTTTTAGGTAATCTTCCTCATTTCGGAAAAAGATGGCTCCTCCTTCTCCCGTGGTAATATTTTTGGTTGCATAAAAACTGAAGACGGTAATATCGGCAAATTGCTCTGCCATGTCTCCAATTCCGTGAGCATTATCATATATTATATGGATATTATTGTCTCCTGCTATTTCCTGTATTTTTTTCATATCCGGAGCATTGCCGGCAAAATTAACCGGAATAATAGCACGCGTTTTCCGGGTGATTTTTCTTTTTATTTCCTCTATGGAAATTGTCCAGGTATCCGGATCTATATCCGCCAGAACCGGAGTGGCCCCAGCCTGGTGGATCACTTCCAGAGTGGAAAAAAATGTGTTCACCGGAAGAATCACTTCGTCTCCCTTGCCGATTTTTTTAACATAGAGAGCCAGTTTCAATCCAGAGGTAGCCGAGTTCACTGTTAGAATCCGGGGGTTATGCAGATATTCTGCCAGCAATAATTTTAGCCTTTGATTCTGGGGACCGCTGGTGAGCCATCCTTTCCGGAGAGTCTGGTAAAAACGGAAATAATCCGGAAGGGAAAAACCGGCAGGACGGTAGAAGGGGATTTTCATGTTATCCCTTGATATAAACTTTTTCTTTCAGTTTTAATGCGATGAATGGATTGATATGATTGCCCAAATGCCGGATTTCAAAATGCAGGTGAGGCCCGGTGGATAATCCGGTGGAGCCCACATTGCCGATTATTGCTCCCCGTTTGACATATTTATTTTTTTCGGCAATAATCCTGGATAAATGGGCGTAAACGCTGAAGTATCCATTTTTATGTTTTAAAATGATCATATTGCCGAATTGTCCACCCCATCCGGAATACACCACAACCCCATCCGTCGCAGCTCGCACTCTGGTACCCACGGGGTTCCCGCCAATGTCAATTCCTGTATGAAAATGTCTCTGTCCTCCAAAAGGACTTTTCCTCCAGCCAAAGCCGGATGTGATGCGTCCGTGCAAAGGCATAACAAAAAGACTTCGCCAGGATGTTTTTTTCCGGGGAATTTCTTTGGCTCCCGGTAAGAATAACTTCTGGTTTTTATGAATGGCGTTGGAGGTAAGACCATTTGCTTCTTTTATGGCCAAACTTTTGATTTTATAACGTTTGGCAATTCCGCCCAAAGTGTCTCCGTTTTTCACCGGATAAAAGATTCCATTTTGGCTGGGAATATCCAACTCATCTCCCGGTTGGATCATTTTTCTGGCTTTATCCGGGTTTGCGGACGTAATGGTGGCCACGGAAACCCCGTATTTGCGGGCAATCCGCCAAATGGATTCTCCGTTCTGGACGCTGTGGTGGACTATCCGGAAACCGGGGGCAATTTCTTTTTCTGATTTGGAGGGAGATTCCGGATTTACATCTGATTCTTTTTTTTCAGGAGGAATATCTTTACCGGATGTTTCATTTTTTATGTCTTCCCCAGGATGATTCTTTTCCGTGGTATCATTTTCTTCAAAAAGTCTTTTCTCTTCTTCTTCTATGGAGGGATCACTCTGGATGGATTCAAAATATTTTTCCAGAGCGGCTTCCACTTCTTCATTATAGACGACAACATCGCCATCTTTGGGGAGATTCTTAACCTGAACATAATTGGAGCTGATCTGACTCGCAGAGAAAAGATAAATTATGGAGAGAATGGAGACCCCTGCGGTGAATATTAAAACTCTGTCCAGCCATTTCATACGATTAAACATCGGAAAAATCCGGATTCCCGTTAGTAAAAAACTAACGGTAATCCAATCGGTTCAGATCATTGATTCTCGCTTGGGATTTTTTGGCATAGAAGCCGGGAGATATCTCCATGCTTTTCCGGAAATAATCTCTTGCTTTTACGGTGTCTCTCTGGCTTTTTTGGGAATAATATTCCCCTGCATAATAATAGAGCCTGCTTTTTTCCTTTTCATTCAGAAGAGGATTATTTTTTTCCAGAAAGTACAGATAGAATGTTGTCTGTGTGAAATCCCCGGAATTGATATCCATGGACAATAATTCCATTGCCGCATTGGTTTTTTCTTTTTGATCCTGAGAATACAGGAACAACTGGTGCCGCAACTGGTACAGATTTTGCGTATGCCCGGGGTTTCCCGGATCTTTTCCGGAGACATAAGACAACGCATTTGCCTGGATTTTGATTTTCTCTGGGGTGGTTTCCTGCGATCCGTCAATTTTAAAACCTTTCTCCATGGCTTTCCGGGAATATTCAATATATTCTTTCATGGACAGTACCCGTGGATCATCCGGGTTTATTTTTTCCATGGCCGCGAGAATTTTCAGTGCCTCATCAAATTTACGTTTATGGAAATAGTTTGCGGCAATGGGAAAAAGATCTCCGGATTGCGGAGTTGGATTCAATCCATCCTGCGGTGGAAGAGCATCCGGATTATTCTGTGGCGGGATTTCTGTCCCGGATGGATTCTCCGGAGAGGAAAGCGGTATGGATTCCTTTTGCTCTCCGGAATAGGTGGACTGGATTACAATTCCGTTCTCTGGTGGAATATTTCCGCTTTCCTGTGCAGCCAACGAGTATGCGGAAACCATAAGGAAAAGGATGGCAATTCTGCAATGGTTCATTTTTAATCCAGAAATGGCATATCATTACCATTGGCCGATGAGGGTCTCTCTTCCGTGGCGGGAGTTGAAGGGGGAACGGGCAGGGAAGAGGGCGAAACGGATGGACGGCCTGCCGGCGGGATATTCCGGTTTTCCGGGGGCAAGGGATTTGCATTTCTGTCCGGAGAAACGGTTTCTCCCCTGGATTTTTCTTCCATGGGAACCAAATCATTCTCTGTGGAGATGCCTTCCTCTCTGTTCATCCGGGGCAGAGGAAGGGCAGAATCGGACAGATAATGCCGGTCATCCGCTTTTTCTGCGAGCGGATTTTCCTTTTGCAGCACATCGTCCCGTTCCCCGATTATTCTGTCCATTTTATCTTCGGTGAGTTTCTGGAAGCGGGCATCGATGGCCGCCTCGTCCAGCTTTTCATCAAAATCATAATTATAGTCTTCTCTGAGGGCAATACGGCTACGGTTTTCATTGCGAATTTTCTCCAGATAAAATGTCTCCTGGATATCCTTCGCAAGATCAAAGCCACCCGGCTTGGCATCATGAGTTCCCTGGGATATTCCCATTACCACCGCCAGCAGGGCTATGAACGCAATCATGGCAATGGCCACTTTCTGGATGATATCCTTTATATGCGGAGGGATTTTCTGCAGCAAAGCATCTATTTTTTTGAAAATAAAGTCCATTTGTATCAATATCGTAGAATTGCATAAAAAATCAAGTTATTTTTGGAAACCGTTTTACGGCATGTCCCTGGGCCGGATAAAGGCAGATATGAAATCCCCGTTTCAATCCTGGTTCATATCCAAGGATAAAAAAAGCAGAGAATGGGAAGAAGGTCTCCCGCAGGTAAAGAAAAAATTTGGAAATCAGAATATTTTTATTCTGGGAACCGCCCACATCAGCCAAAAAAGCGTGGAGGCAGTGGAGAAAATAGCTTCTCATGAGAAAACCTCCCTGATTTTCGTGGAATTATGCCCATCCCGCTACCAATCCATCATGGATAAAGACCGCTGGCGGAAGCTGGATATTGTGACAGTCATCCGCACAAAGAAAATATATCTTTTAATGTCCTCCATCATTTTATCCGCATTTCAGAAACAGATGGGAGAGAAAATGGATGTCAAGCCGGGGCAGGAAATGATCACCGCTCTGGAAATTGCTCAAAGGCGGGAAATACCCATCGGACTGGTGGACAGGGATATCCAGATTACCCTCAAACGGGCATGGCAGAAAATGGGATTCTGGGGCAAGATGTTTTTATTTTCGGAAATTCTGGCTGGTTTATTGTTCCGCTTTGAGCTGGAAGAGGCCGAGGTGGAGAAAATGAAGGAAAAAGATGTCCTGGAACAGCTTCTGGATAATCTGCCCAAACGCTATGCCCATGTCAAAGAAATCATCATTGACGAGCGGGACCGCTATCTGGCCCAGAAAATCAAAGAGGAGGCTCAGAAAAATCCGGATGCCAAAAACATCCTGGTGGTAGTGGGTGCGGGACATCTGCGGGGGATTGACCGGTATTTCAGCGAAAATCTGGATTTAAAACCCCTGGAAGAGGTGCAGCAGAAATCCGTGTGGGGTGGTTTGATCCGCTTTTTTACCCCAATCCTCCTTGTAATGGTTCTTTTCTATTGGGTGAGTGACACATCGAACATGAAAACAATAATGGAAAGCATCTATGCCTGGATTGTCATCAAAGCCGTGGTTTCGTTTCTGTTTGCGGCTGTGATCCTGGCCCATCCGGTGGCTCTCATTGGGGCATTCCTGACGGCACCCATCAGCAATTTTAACCCGATTTTAAAGCCGGGCTGGGTGAGTGCTCTGGCAGAAGCCCATTTCCGTAAACCCACTGTGGAGGATTTTGAAAACATCGCCGCCGATATTTCCTCATGGAAAGGTTTTTTTCATAACAAAGTGTTGCGGATTTTCTGGCTGGTTTTGATGCCGCAGATGGGTTCCAGTATTGGCACCGGAATTGCCCTGTGGTACATTTCCCGGCTGTAACCCTTTTTATGCGGCCATTTTTCCCCGGAATATAAAGAAAACCGCAAAGAAGAGGGCAATTCCCGCGTAAAGATAATCCAGCGTAATCTTTTCCTTCATATAGAAAATGGAGAAGGGGACAAATACAGAAAGGGTGATCACTTCCTGCAGAATTTTAAGCTGGCCCAGATTCATGACCCCATGGCCAATCCGGTTTGCGGGAACCTGCAGCATATATTCCAGGAGGGCAATCCCCCAGCTTGCTAAGACAGCAATCATCCAGGGCTTATCCGCCAGGTTTTTTAAATGCCCATACCAGGCAAACGTCATGAAAATATTGGATACGATCAAAAGTCCAATGGTGGCAGTATACGCGTTCATAAAATCCAGAGAAACCGGAAAAGGGGAAACCTCGGCAAGCAGAAAATTTGGTGGAGGTTTTTCGTGGAGACACCGGGGCTAAAATCCTAAATAATCTTATTCTCCCGCAGAATTTTTTCCGTTAAACCGGTTGCCCGGGTAATCATATCTATGGATAAACCCATAGACAGCATATTGCGAGCCGTTTCCAAAGCCTTGCGGAATTCGCCCTGCTGCATCCC
>DYLW01000076.1 GCA_020721865.1 Leptospira biflexa
TCGCGGGCACATTCCAGCAGGGTTTTCATGGCAATATCATAGTACATGGAATTTCACCTCCCTGAATTTTTCTTTTTTTGCATCCACCCATCGACCCTGGTTATTAGCTATGACGCTATACATAAAGATAGTTATATTGTCAATCAAAACCACACAATCTGGTGGTCATATTCCACCTTTTAAATGCTTTACCGCCGGAAGTTTTTTTCCATTTTCGTTTCCATGGATATTAAACCGTTTCGTGCTTTCCGCCCCCGGCGGGAACTTGTGGCAAAAATTGCCTCCCGGCCCTACGATGTTTTGAATACAGAGGAAGCCAGAATGGAAGCAAAAGGAAATGACTACTCATTTTTGAGGATTGTCCGCTCTGAAATTGACCTCCCACCGGATACCGATGTCTATGACCAGAAGGTCTATAATAAAGCACGGGAAAATCTGGAGAACTTCATAAAAGAAGGATGGCTTTCCCAGGATAGCGAACCTTTTTATTATGTTTACAAACAGGAAATGAATGGTCATTCCCAGTATGGGCTGGTCGCATCCATCGCAGTGGAAGATTACTGGACCGGAAAAATCAAAATCCATGAACTTACCAGAGAGAAAAAAGAAAAGGATAGAATTAATCATGTGAAAACCACCCGCACCAATACCGGCCCGGTTTTTCTCACATACAATGCCAGGCAGGATATCAATGATATTATTGCCGCCCAGGTCGCACCTCCCCCGGAATATGATTTTGTGGACGATTTTAATGTCCGCCATACGGCATGGGTCATCCGTGATAGAGAGACAATAAACAACATCACAGAAATATTCAAGAAAATCAATGTTGTCTATGTCGCAGACGGCCACCATCGTTCCAAGTCCGCCGCAGAAACCGGTAAACAACTAAAAGCGGAGAATCCCAACCACACCGGAGAAGAAGATTACAATTATTTTCTTTGTGTGCTTTTTCCGCATGACCAGCTCCAAATCATGGATTACAATCGGGTGATAAATCATTTGAACGGCAAAACGCCCCATGAAATTCTGGATATTCTGGGGAAACATTTTTCCATCGTGAAGGTAAATTCTGCGGAAGAGGCCAAACCACACACAGCAAACACTTTTGGGATGTATCTGGAAAAACAGTGGTATCTTTTGTCCCTTCTGGATACCGTCCCCATCCCCAAAGATCCGGTGGAAAGCCTGGATATTTCCCTCCTCCAGAATCTTGTGCTGAACCCGGTTTTTGGCATCATCGATCCCCGGACCGATGAGGGGATTGATTTTGTGGGGGGAATCCGTGGCCTTGCTGAACTACAGAAAAGAGTGGATTCCGGGGAGATGAAAATAGCGTTTGCCCTTCATCCGGTTTCCATACGCCAGCTTATGGATATCGCAGACGCAGGAAAAATCATGCCACCCAAATCCACATGGTTTGAGCCAAAACTACGCAGCGGAATTTTTGTCCGCCGGTTTTAATGCTTTTCTGAAAAAGAGTATTTAATAAAAAGCGGGGGATTCTTACTCCGGATAAACGTACCGGTATGAGAATTTCCCGTGGATGTCCATTGCAGATTTCCGCCCATCCGGAAAATGGAATAGACACCTTTATTATCCACCAGAAAAGCTATTGTATTATTAAAGACAATAAATCCCGTTTGTGTTTTTCTGATACCCCAGGAATCGGAGAAGGAAACCGTTTTCAGAAAATCCTGAAGAGGAAGGGTTGCATAAACCCCCGCATCGTCCAGAAGGGCCAGTACCGGCACAATTTTGCCCTCCACCCGGAAATGAATTACCGCTATCCCAAAATTTGAATCATGCCAGGAAAGGGCGATGGGATCCGGATGGTAGAATGAGCTTTTCAGTGGCATACGGGAAGGATACGCGTCCTGCACAATCTCATAAATTTCTGCCAGAGAAACCGAATAGAGGTGAGTCAGATTTATCTTATTATCCTTTTCCAGAAAGCGGAAGATATTGATGGATTCCTTGTTGCGGTAATTTCCATGCGTCATCACCATTTTTCTGTTAAAATTGCAGCTTGTTTTTTTGGTGGGTTTTTCCTGCGGAAAGTATCCCTTTGTGCCCGCGTCCAGATTCCCAATATACAGCGAGCCATCCAGAAATCCCAGACAGTATTTTCCCCGTTCGCCCAAATTATATGAGTGCATGATAAATCCTTCATGGGAAATTTTTTCCTGAAACGAATAGTTCAGAAAACCCACGCGGGAATGATCCCCGGATACAGCCATCATCCAGTTTTCATCCGGAAAAAGCTGAAGATAACGGGTTTCTCTTGTTTTCCATAGATACTCCCCTTTTTCATTGAACAGATACACTTCATTCCCAATCTGCGGAAATAAAATGAAAAGGCTCCCCTTGTCTGTCCAGGTGAGATAATAATCCTTAGCGGAATTGGGTTTTTCTGCGGAATCACTGGAGATGAGAAAACCGGCGGATCCTGCCACCGGAGGCATCACCCGATATTTCCGGGTATGGCCGTCCTCTTCTAACGGAAATACTTCCAGTGCCGATGTGGGTTTTCCTCTGCCGGTTTCCATAATCGGTGCGATGACTCCTGCCTCATCCTGGGAATAAATGGAATCCAGACTGACCGCCGGCATAAATGATACATTTCCAAAAGGGGAAGGGAAAAGAAATACCATCCCCACTCCCAAAAAAAGAAAAAATGCCAGGAAGGCGGTATTTTTCATACGATACCCTTTTTACGCCTCCACGCCGGCCAACTCATTTTTTTCTTTCTCCGCCATTTTCATTTTTTTTACAACATTGATATACGAACCAAATCGTTCCCGGAATTGATCATAGGAATAAATATAATATTCATAACCCTGTTCGGTGAGAAAAAGCTGGCGGTTATGGCTGAATCTTTCTTCATTGGATTCGCTGGTAATCACGGAATAAAAAATCGCCGTGTTGTCGTCATCTTTGGGGCGCAATACCCTGCCCAGCCTCTGGGCTTCTTCCTGGCGGCTACCAAATGTCCCGGATATCTGGATAGCAATGCTGGCATCCGGAAGATCAATAGAAAAATTGGCTACTTTGGAAACCACCAGAGCCTTAATTTCTTTCTTGCGGAATTGTCGATACAGCTTATCCCTCTCATCCAGCGGTGTTTTTCCCGTGATCAAAGGCAGATTATACCGGGAGGCTATTTTATGGAGCTGTTCCAGATACTGCCCAATAATCAGAATCTGTTCCCCCTGGTGTTTGTGCAGAAGAGTCCCCACCACTCTGGATTTTTCCGGGTTTTCTGAGGAAAGGCGGAATTTTTCCCTGTCATCCGCAACAGAATAAAGCCCCCGCATAAGAGAACGCATGGGCACGCGAACTTCCACACAACTGGCTTCCGCAATCCAGGACTTTTTTTCCAGCTCTTTCCAGGGAACATCGTATTTTTTGGGACCAATCAGGGAAAACACATCCTCTTCCAGGCCATCTTCCCGGACAAGAGTTGCCGTCAGACCCAGGCGTCTTTTTGCCTGTAGCTCACTTGTCATCCGGAATACCGGAGCGGGCAGGAGGTGCACCTCGTCATAGATAATCAATCCCCAGTTATTGGAGGAAAACAGATGAAAGTGGGTGAACTCCCCGCCTTTCCTTTTCCGATGCGTTAAGATGTTATACGTGGCAATGGTGATGGGGCGGATTTCTTTTTTATCTCCGGAGTATTCCCCAATGTCTTCCTCTGTGATTGTTGTTTTATCCAGCAGCTCCGCTTTCCATTGCCGGATGGACAGGGTATTGGTGACCAAAATCAAAGTCTGGGTTCCCACCGCAGACATGGTTCCAATTCCCACAATGGTTTTTCCCGCACCGCAGGGCAGGACAATCACCCCGGACCCGCCCTCCAAGGATCCCCCGGCATAAAACGCATCTATGGATTTTCTCTGATAATCCCGGATGGTGAATTCTTTTCCGGTTTTGGATTTTTCCAGAAGGCTGAATTTATAATCATTTCCCTTGTCATACCCTGCCAGGTCTTCCACCGGATACCCAATGCGGATCAGTGCCTGTTTGATATGACCCCGGAAGTCCGGTTTCACGTAAACAGTGTTTTTATCCTTGGGGCCTTCAATGAATTCGTTTACCCTTTTATTTCTAATTATTTCCTTTATGTAGTTAATATCATCGGATACCAGAACCAGATTCCCGGATTCATCCCGCTTGAGTTTGATTTTGCCATAGCGATTTAACTGCATGGCAATCTCTGAATTCACTATTTGCGGTACGGGATATTTGGAATACTTGTACAGGGCATTGATGATTTCTTCGCTTTTCATTTTAGCAGCAGCGGCATTCCATAAGGATAATGGTGTAATACGGTACGTGTGCAGATATTCCGGGGATTTTTCCAGCTCCGCAAACCGGGAAATAATATCCCGAACTTCCTCAAACGCCGGGTGGTCCACTTCCAGGAGTAATGTTTTATCTGACTGCACTATGAGCGGTTTTTTATCCCAGTCTTCCATTTTTACCTCGATGTTGGTTTATTTGCCGTGGCATTGAGCAAAAAAATTCTCCCGTAAGAAACAAATCTTTTCAATTATTCAGGATGGTTTCGGAAGGTTTTGGATTCCGATCTGCCACGGCAAGTCTTATTTAATTGGCAGATTG
>DYLW01000036.1 GCA_020721865.1 Leptospira biflexa
GAGATATAGCCATGACAACAGCACAACTTTTGGTCCAGCAGGGGATGCAGCAGGGAATGCAACAAGGGGAACTGCAAAAAGCGTTGGAAACTGCCCGCAATATGCTTTCCATGGGTCTCTCCATAGATATGATTACCCGTGCGACCGGCTTAACCAAAAAAATTCTGCAGGAGAATAAGATTATTTAAGATTTTAGCCCCGACGGATGAGTATAGACGTCCCATTGGGGGTGTCTATGCGTCGAATTATTCAGGTTTCTTAACGATTTTTTAATTTTTTTTTGCAGGGGATTTTCGTTCCCCAAACCGCCGGATTACCCGGATAAATGCATCGGGTAGCAGGGACAAAGCTGCGTTTTTCCACTCCTGCGGGATGTGACCATAGAACGCCTCTGCTACGGACCCGGCAATGGCGGCCTCCGTGTCCGTATCCCCCCCCATGGAAATGGCCAGCCGGATGGCGTCCGCATAGTCCACAGAATCCAGGAAACATCGTAACGCCACGGGAACACTGGAAGACGAACGGGAATTAAACCCATACTCCGGACGCAATTTCTCCAGAGAAAAATCCATATCATAGCCGGCGGTACTCCGGATGAATTCCAGAATCTCTGCCTTGGGATGACCATTCCGAGCCAGGAACACACTGCCCGCCACCGCCCGGACAGACGCCAGAGCTTCCGGGTGGGAATGGGATGGCCGGGCGGAAAGCTCCGCATAACGCAGGACGTCCTCCATATCCGGGAAAAAATGGCCGATGGGGGAAACCCGCATGGCGGCTCCATTTCCATAACTATCATTATCTCTGGTGGACCGGCTTTTTGCCCAGGCCAGATAGCCACTACCAAAGCCGGCATGGGGGTAGCGGAGGGTGTATTCCTGCAGCTTCTCCCGAAAAGGGAAATCCCCTTTCTGATCTGGATTTAGAAGAGAGTCTGCCACGGCCACGGTGAGTACCGTATCATCCGTGAAATGGGAACCCGGGGCAAAAACAGAGGTGGCATCCCGGTTTACCCCCGGATGCTCGTATGCACTTCCGGCAATATCCCCGATTATAGCCCCTAACATGGTTGATGGAGGAAGCAATCTCTGGCCGGTCAAGGGTTTTCCGGGTGAGCTCCCTTTTTTATGTCACAAATAGCCGGGGGATTTGTCTCCATGGGGACGTCCCTTTTTGGCAAAAAAATATGGATGCAAACCGCCGGATTGATTATTTTACAGGATGGAATTAAAAGCATATATCCATACAACCTGCCCGTACAGCCGCAAATTACTGGAGACGCTGGAGAAAACCGGCTTCAAGGAAGTCACGCAGGTCATCAATACCGCAGACCACCCGTTTTCCCCGTTAAAAGATGGCGTCCTCTCTGTTCCCGTCCTTTTTGCCGGGGAGAACATGATTGTATCCGGATCCTTTGATACCGAATGGCTGGAAAAGTATCTGTCCCTATTCCTCCCCCATCTTCCGGACGCGGAGGAAACCTTCCGCCTTTTCATCTCCGCTGCTCTGGACAATATTTCCACTGCTTCCTTCCTTTACTTGTATCCGGAAAAAGTGGAAGCCATTCTGGAGAATTCGGACTACCTTCTCACCACCACAAAGCTCTTCCGGGTGGTTCGCCCATCGGACGGGGAGATTTTGCAGCATATCCGTGAAGTGGTGACTGTCACCCTCCCCGGTTTTATGCAGGAGAAACAGCATCTTTTCCATAAAATTATAGCGGTGAACTATCTGCGGGATCTCTACTGGAGTGGGCAACTGGTGGCCGATGGGTCCTCACCCCATTTTCCGGAGAATATCCCGGAGGATTTTCCCCGTTGGCTTTTCACCCGCTCCGCCACCGGAAGGATGGGCATTGACCCTCTGGCTCCTCCGGAAAACCTCCGGGAAAAAGCGGGACGGGTATGGGATTATTTGCGGGAGCACTACGCAGAGTTTGCAGAAACCATCATCCGCACTGCCCGGATTCAGGATTGATTATGCCAGAAAATGAGCTGATTACATCGGCGTGGAACCGCTTTTGGGAATTGGGAAAGCTCACCACAAAAGTGGGGACATCCCTGGCCACAAACGCTGCGTTGAACCTTTTCTACACGCAGGAATCCCAGGACAAAAATAAGCTGGAAAACCTGCTACGCAATGCGGAAAGGATCACCCAAAGCCTGTCCCGTCTCAAGGGAGGGGCCATGAAAATTGGGCAGATGCTCTCCCTGCAGGACGGGCTGCTGCCTCCGGAGGTGATGGCGGTGCTCCAGAGTCTCCAGAAGGATTCCCGTCCCGTGTCCTTCCATCGGATACAGGAGACGCTGGAAAGTGAGATACCGGATTACCGGGAGAAATTTACCCACATAGAGGAAAAACCTTTCGCCTCCGCCTCCATCGGCCAGGTGCATAAAGCCGTAACCAGAGAGGGGGAAGATGTTATCATAAAAATCCAGTATCCCGGAATTGATCGGGCAATTCTGGGGGATCTGAAAAATCTTCGGGTGCTCTTTAAAGCCCTGGCGTCCTGGTTCACAAATACGGATATCAATCCCATCTGGACGGAGATAAAAACAAAGCTTCTGGAAGAAATTGATTATTGGCAGGAATCCCGAAACCAGCAGTATTTTTATGATCATTTTTCCGGGCATCCCCGCATCCGGATTCCCCGTCCCCTTCCGGAATTAACCACCCGGAGAGTCATCACATCGGAATTTGTGGAAGGAATCTCTCTGGAGGAAGCCGCCCGGCTGTCGCAGGAAGAGAGAAACCTCTGGGCAGGGACTCTTTTTGAGTTAGTAATGGGTCAACTGGTAAAGGAGGAAAGGCTCCATACAGATCCCAACGCCGCCAATTTTGCCTTTCTGCGGGAAGGGGTTATCATCATGTATGATTTTGGCAGTGTGAAAATTACCAACCCGATAATCCGGAATGGCTACCGGGAAATCCTGAAGGCTTCCCTGCAACAGGAAATGGAAAAAATTCCGGAAATTCTGTTCACCATGGGCATTCGTATGAACCAGACAAACCCTATCCCATGGTCTTTCATCCAGCCCTATATGGAAATTTTTATGCCCATTTTCACGGAAAAGCCATACTGCTTTGGTGGGAAAAATAATCTCATTAAAAAGGTCATGGACCAGGCAAGGGGGAATGCATTCCAGGCCAGGGATTTATCGTTTCCCGCCGATATGGTTTTCATTGACCGCACCATTGGAGGACATCTGGGAAATCTGGCACGGCTGGCTCCCTGCGGGGATTGGGAAAAAATTCTGACTCCCCTTCTGGAATGATTTTTTTAATAAAAAATTTATTTATCCAATTATTTTTGGCCAAAGGACGATTCTTTATTATTATAAATGGAATCCCTTTACGGGGACTTTGAGGAAAATATGAAGAACAGAAAAAACAAAGATTATGTTTATTTTTTTGATACCACTTTACGGGACGGAGAACAATGCCCCGGAGCATCCATGAGCGAGGATGAGAAATTGGCCGTTGCCCACCAACTGGCCGCACTCAAAATTGATATTATTGAAGCGGGTTTTCCCGTATCCTCTCCGGTTCAGTTTTCTGCGGTGGAAAGAATATCCAAAGAAGTGTCCGGTCCGGTTATCGCTGCCTTAGCTCGTGCCGTCCGGGGAGATATTGAAGCCGCTCATAAGGCTCTGCTCCCGGCCAAAAAAAAGCGTATCCATACATTTATTGCCACCAGTGAAATCCACATGAAGCATAAATTGGGGAAAACTCCGTCAGAAGTTTTGAAGATGGCGGTAAACGCCGTGAAGATGGCCCGGGAATTCGTGGCCGATGTGGAGTTTTCCGCAGAAGATGCCACCCGGAGCGATCTGGTATTCCTCACAGAGATTGTCGCTGCGGTCATTGAGGCGGGGGCCACCACCATCAATATTCCGGACACCGTGGGCTATACCACTCCCAAAGAGTATGCACATTTTTTTGATACATTAGTATCCAAAACAGATCCGGACGGGAATATCATTTTTTCTGCCCACTGCCACAATGACTTGGGTCTGGCCACAGCAAATTCCCTCACCGCCCTCCAGCATGGGGCCAGGCAGGTGGAAAGCACCATCAATGGGATTGGGGAGCGTGCCGGAAACACCTCCATGGAGGAAGTGATCATGGCCATAAAAACCCGGCCGGAAAATTTTCCCTTCCAGACCGGAATCAATACCCGCCAGATAATGAAAACCTCCCGGCTGGTTTCCCATGTCTCCGGACTTCCCGTTCAGCCCAATAAAGCCATTGTGGGGGCCAACGCATTTGCCCATGAAAGCGGGATCCACCAGGACGGCATGATCAAAAACCGCCTCACCTATGAAATCATGACTCCGGAATCCGTGGGGTTGGAAGGGTCCCGGCTGGTATTGGGTCGTCATTCCGGAAGGGCCGGCTTTTCCGAAAAAGTAAAAGAGCTGGGCTATAAATTAAACAAAGATGAGATGGAAAAAACATACCAGAAATTTCTGGATCTGGCCGACCGGAAGAAAGAGCTTTATGAGGAAGATGTGGCCGTTCTGTTGCAGGATGAAACCGCTGTGTCTTCGGATGATATGTTCAGACTGGCCTATTTTCATATTACCTCCGGCTCCACCATGATCCCCACTGCTACCGTAAAAATAGAAAATCTGAAAAAAGGTACAGAAACCGAAGTCCACCAGGGGGCGGAAACCGGAGATGGGCCTGTGTCCGCTCTGTTCCGGGCCATTGAAAAGGCCACCGGTCTGGAAACCCGGCTGGTGCACTACCAGATCACCCCCATCAGTGACGGAAAAGACGCTTTAGGGGAAGCCCGGGTGGGTCTGCGCATTGACAACCAAATTTATTACGGCAAAGGGACATCCACGGACATCGTGGAGGCCTCCGCCCGTGGATTTCTGGACGCCGTGAATAAACATGTGGCATCTGTTTCCAAAAAAATAAAAGATGGGGTTTAAGAATTGACACTGTATGCGGGAAAAAAAATAATACATATATATTATGAAAGAAAAAGTGTATTGTGCAAACTGTGAGCATTGCGTGGTTGTCCGGGCTTTTGAGCAGGATGCCACAAAATACGTATTACGTGTCAAATGCTCCAAGAAAAGATGGGCAAAGAGATCCGGGGAAGAAAAACAGTATAAGTTTTTTACGGTAGCCCGCCGCGTACAGACAGATTGTCCGGATTATGCACCCATGGGAGACCCTAACCCCTTTATTAAAAATCTTCGCCGGGAGCTCCCGGTAAAAGATGAAATCTACGCTGTGGAAGAAGCACCGCAACAGCAATAATATGAAACTCTCCAGCCTGCTAAAAAAAGAAGATATCTTTATTGGGTGTCCCCAGAGCAGTCCGGATGAGGTCATGGATAAGTTCCGGTTCCTTGAGAACATTTCCCGGATTATTCTGGGAAGGGGTGGTTTTACCCATGAGGACGTGGAGAAAGCAGTGGAGGCCATCCTGGAAAGGGAAAAATCCATGACCACCGGAATCGGGGAGAATGTGGCCATACCCCATGTGTCCCTTCCTTTCATAAAAGACGCCATAGGGGCAATGTGTATAACCAGAGACGGGATTGATTTTGATTCCATTGATCGGCGTCCGGTTCATGTTGTCATCCTTCTATTTGTACCCAAAAACCAATTCCAGCAGCATATCCGCACCCTGGCCGGGATCGCTCGTCTGGTCAATGAAGAATCTTTCAGAAAAATGATCATTACCCAAAATTCCGCCGATGACGTCTGGGAAAAAATTGTCGAAAAAGAAAATCTGGACGAAAAGACAAGTCCGGAAAATGATTTTTCAGCCTGACCTTTAAATAAAAACTGATCCATGATTTTCAAAGTAGCAGTGATGAGCGGAGACGGCATTGGTCCGGAAGTGATGCAGAGTGCACGGGAAGTAACCCATAAAGCCCTGAAAAATTCCTCCCACCAGATTGAATTCACAGAAGTATTGGTGGGTGGGGCAGCCATTGACCAGACGGGAAATGCCCTGCCGCCAGAAACCCTGAAAGTGGCAGAACAAAGCGACGCCATTCTTTTTGGCTCAGTGGGTGGACCCAAATGGGAACATCTCCCCCCCTCCGAACAGCCGGAGCGGGCAGCTCTCCTTCCACTCCGAAAACACTTTGAACTGTTTGCAAATTTACGCCCGGCCATTATTTATCCGGAATTAAAAGATGCCTCCCCGTTAAAACCATCCCTGGTGGAAAACGGTCTGGACATTCTGATTATGAGGGAGCTGACCGGGGATATCTACTTTGGCCAGCCCAAGGGCAAACGCGGAGAAGGAAAAGAGGAAGCTGCGTTTGACACCATGATTTATCATCGTTATGAAATTGAAAGAATAGCTCATCTTGCGTTTTCCTATGCCCGCAACCGGAAAAAAATTGTCCACAGCATTGATAAAGCCAATGTTCTGACCACCATGGTTTTCTGGCGGGAGACCGTGGAAAGCGTGGCCAAAAGCTACCCGGATGTTAAGCTAATCCACCAGTATGTGGACAATGCCTCCATGCAGCTTGTGAAAAACCCTTCCCAGTTTGATGTGATGCTATGTCCCAATCTTTTCGGGGACATTCTGTCCGATGAAGCCAGCCAGATAACGGGCTCCATTGGCATGCTGGCCTCCGCTTCCATGGGAGATCCCCATTCCCGCTGGGGAAGGGACGGTTATTCCTTTGGGCTCTATGAACCCGCTGGTGGCTCGGCTCCGGATATTGCCGGAAAGGGCATTGCCAACCCCATTGCACAGATCCTTTCCGTGGCCATGATGCTCAGATACTCATTCAAAATGGACAAAGAAGCGGATGTCATAGAGACGGCAGTAAAAAAAGCCATCGCCTCCGGAGCCCGAACCGGGGATTTGATCATGCAGGGAGACAAGAATCCCGCCCTGAACCTGCGGCAAATGACAGATGCTATCTTGGATGGCGTGGATTAATGTGCTTTTTCTTTACGGGTTACCGGCAGGTTTTTCGCTGACGCTATGGATGATCAATTTTTAAAAATTCTTGTGTGCCCCCGGAGTAAAAAACCCCTGATTCTGGCGGACAAAGAGATCCTGGATAAACTGAACCAGAAAATCAAACAAAAAGAAATAAAGCACATATCCGGTGAGCCCGTCACGGCCAAACCAGAAGCCGCACTCTTGGAAAAGGAAAACGGCGTACTTTATTTAATTGAGGACGGTATCCCCAATCTGATTTATGAAAATGGTATCCAATGGAATCATTATTAGACAGGATCAACTCTCCTCATGATCTGAAGCAACTGAATATATCCCAAGTGGAAAGCCTTTGCGGAGAAATCCGGAGCTTTCTTATTGAATCCATTTCCCGTAGCGGAGGCCATTTAGCATCCAATCTGGGGACGGTGGAATTAATTGTTGCCTTGCATTATGTCTTTGACTCCCCCCGTGACCGTCTTCTCTGGGATGTGGGACACCAGACATACACCCATAAGATTCTGACCGGACGCAAGCATGAAATTTCCGGGGTTCGCTCCTTTGGCGGAATTTCCGGCTTCCCCAAGCGTTCAGAAAGTGAGCATGACCATTATAATGTGGGCCATGCCGGGACTTCCATTTCCCAGGCCATGGGGGAAGCTATAGACCGGGACATGCGGGTGAAAGCCGGAGAATCTCCCTACTCTGTTGTGGCCATCATCGGGGATGCGTCCATTGCTTCCGGAATGGCCTTTGAAGCGATGAACCATGCCGGCGATGTGAAAAGCCCCCTGCTGGTGATCCTGAACGACAATGAAATGAGTATTTCCCAGAATGTGGGGGCACTCAGTTATTCCCTGACGGGCCTGATCAGCACCCGCTTTTATAAAAAATCCTGGCATCGTTTCCTGAAATTCGCCCGATGGATACCCATCATTGGACCGGCCACGGAACGTTTGTTTGTCCGGTTTTTCGCGAATATGAAATCCATCATAACAGATACCCAGTTTTTTACGGAACTGGGGTTCACCTACTACGGCCCGGTGGATGGACATGACGTCAAAAAACTGATCCGCCTTTTAAATAATTTTAAAGATTTGGACAAACCCAGCCTCCTGCATGTTGTCACCAAAAAAGGAAAAGGATTTTCCTATGCAGAAAAGGATCCCACCGGGTACCATGGAGTAAAGCCGTTTCATCCGGAAGAAGGAATTATTCAGGACGCCAACGGTTCCTGGCCACTCAGTGAATTTGTGGGGAATGCCCTGTCTGCCATGGCGGAAAAGGATGATAGAATATTCGCTATCACACCGGCCATGCGGGAGGGCTCTGGATTGACCATTTTTGCGGATAAATATCCGGATCAGTTCTTTGACACCGGAATTGCGGAGCAGCATGCGGCCACTTTATCTGGAGCACTGGCGAAAAACGGCAAGATTCCCTTCCTCTGTATATATTCCACATTTTTGCAGCGTAGCTATGACCAGGTGATCCATGATATCGCCTTGATGAATTTACCCGTGCGTATTGTCATTGATCGAGCGGGCGTAGTGGAAGGCGATGGAGAAACCCACCAGGGTCTGTATGACATTGGATTTCTGTATCCCATCCCCAATATAAAAATACTCTCCGCAGCTGATGAAAAAGATCTGCTGGAAATGTTGTACGCCATGCGGGACACGGGAGACGCCGTGGTGGCCGTCCGCTTTCCCAAAATTTCCGCAAAATCATATTCTTTTTATAAATGGGAACAAAACAATCGTCCTTTTGCGGAAAAGAAACATTCCTCTGTATGGAAATCCAGAGAGGTAAAAAAGGGGAAAGATGTAGCTCTTTTCACGGAAGGGAAAATGCTCCGCAATGGACTGGATGCGGCAGAAATCCTGGAAAAGAATGGTTATTCCGTGTCCGTGATCAATCTAAAAAGCATCAAACCGTTCGATGAAAAAACCATTCGGGCGGCCATCCGGGGAAAGAAAGGGGTTTTTACCCTGGAAAGCCATACCCATCCAGGCGGAGTGGGGACATATTTTCTTTCCGAATTTTTTACAGATATTCAGGGAAAAGCATTTCATTCTTTTGGTTATCCATCAACCCCCATTGAACATGGTGGCATGAAAGATCTGGAAAAAAAATACGGTTTAGATGCGTCCGGAATTGCCCGGAAAATTCTCCAGCTTCTCAAATAAATGAATCATCTCATCCAGAGTTAAGTCCTCCGGTCTTTTCTGAAAAAAATCCGGGGAAATATCTTTTTCCTTTTTCACGATATCCCCCCATCCTGCCGAAAATGAATATTCCGGATAATGGGGATTATTGATCAGAGAATTGCCCAATGTTTTGCGTTTCCCCCAGAAAACCCCCCGCAAAAATATTTCATACTGCTCCACTTTATCCGGAGGTATTCCTGGATTTCTCACCCAACCCACCCAAGCGGCGTCCACTCCAGGAACAGGATAAAAATGTCCACGGGGTATTTTTTTGATCATGACCACATCTCCCATGGTTTTTAGAAAAGTGGATATGGAGGACAATTTTTCTTCCTGGAGTTTGGAAGCGTAATCCCACTGGATGCCCAGAAAGGCTTTTTCCACAAAAGGCATATCCCGAATAATTTTAATGATGATGGGCGATGTAATATAAAAAGGCAAATTCCCCACCACAAGGGAAATCTTCCTTTCCTTCCAAAATTCCGGAGGGATATCCATAAAATCTGCCTGGATAATGTGCTCACTGATTTCCGGGAATTCCTCTTTCAGAAAAGGGGCAAACATTTTATCGTATTCACACACATGGACAGTGCGGGATTTTCCGAGAAGCAGCCGGGTTACCGCTCCCAAGCCGGGGCCAATTTCCAGAAAACCTTTTTCTGCCCATTCTTTTTCAGTGAAAAAATTATCCAATGCGGTGGTTGTTAATCCCGTTTCCACCAGAAAATTCTGTCCCAAGGATTTACGGGCGGACGCACCCAGATTTTTCAGAATAACAGAGGGATGAGGCAAAATTACAGAAGATTCTTCATCTGTGCGAGGCGTCCGCGCAGCCGCATGATTGCTTTTGTGTGGAGCTGGGATACCCGGGATTCCGTAACTTCCAGAACCTCACCAATTTCTTTCAGAGTCAAGTCTTCATAATAATACAGCACAATCACCTTTTTTTCCCTGTCCGGAAGCTTCTGGATGGCGGAAATAATCATGGTTTTTATTTCTTCTCTTTCCACCATGACATCCGGATTCATATTCGCAGGGGACTCTATTGTCTCAATAAAAGATAATTCTTCTGACTCATCGCTACCATGCCATACATCATTCAGAGACACCAGGCTGGTTCCGGAAATTTTGGAAAACAGGGAATGGAGCTCATCCACAGATAGATCCAGTTCCTGTGCAATCTCCTCATCCTCCACAGTTCGCCCCATTTTATTTTCCAGATCAATAATAATTTTTTCTATTTCTTTTGCTTTCTGGCGGATAGATCTGGGAATCCAGTCAATGGTCCGGAGTTCATCAAAGATAGCTCCACGGACTCTGGTCATGGCATAGGTCTTGAATTTTACTTCTTTTGTGGGGTCAAATTTTTCGATGGCATCCAGAAGTCCAAATGTCCCATAACTGACCAAGTCTTCATATTCCACATTATGTGGCATACCCACGGCCACCTTTCCGGCCACATATTTGACCAATGGTGCATATTTCTCAATAAAGTACTCCCGGATGATCAGATCCGGATTTTTTTTATACTTTTTCCAGAGGACAGTTTCATCTGTATTATCAAATTCATCTTTTTGTTTCTGGTTCATCCGTTCTTCCCGATTCTCCGCTTTTATGTCACAAATGATGGAAGAAAAGAAAACCCGTCAAGCATTAAAAAACCATTCCATGATTTTTATTTATGATTCTTCCACGGTGCCAACCCGGGAAAATATGGAAAAAATGTTGCCATTGGCAATCCACCGCATAGTATAACCCATGGAAAATCAACCTGATAACAATAATAACGGCGATGTGTTGAAAAAAAAGGATGTCGGATATATCCCTTTGGATTTACGGGCTGCATCTTTGGGTCTGGGAATTCTGTTTGCCATTTTTTCTCTCATTGTCTCCACCTGGAGCCGATTCACGGGGTTTGCTGAAAATTTCTGGATGATTTATCATGACCTGCACCCCACTCCATTTATCGCTTCTGATCCCGCTCTGGGGTTGTGGGAGCATCTGGCGGGAATTATCATCGACTTTGCTTATGCCGGAGTGGATGGGATCATTCTGGGTGCTTCTTTTGTGTTTTTTTATAATTTTCTGGCAAAAAAAACATCGTAATACTATTTATTATAAATTTCCCGCAATTGGCGGTAGACCACTTCCGGCACCTGGTCAGATATATTACCACCCAGAGAAGCCACTTCCTTGACAATAGATGAGGAAATGAACGAGTTTTCGGATCTGGCCATTAAAAAAATGGTTTCAAATTCATGAAGCAGGCGGTTATTCATCAGAAATACCGCATGCTCGTAATCAAAGTCAGAAACAGCCCGGAGCCCCCGGATCACACAGGTGGTATTTTTCATCTTGAGATAATCAACCAAAAGACCAGAAAATGTCTCTACACTGATATCCTCCCGTCCTTTAAAAACTTCACGGATTAATTCCACCCTTTTTTCCGGTTCCAGCAGATTTTTTTTGCTGGTATTTTTCAGAACAGCAATGGTCAGATGATCCACCACCAGAAGTGACCTTTCCACAATGTCCAGATGACCATTGGTAAATGGATCAAAGGAACCAGGATAAACAGCCCTAATCATAGGGCAGAAACAATTGCAATCCGGGGACGTAAAGATGAAAACCGTATTAGCCTTGACGCTGGATTTTCCATTGGCCTATGGGTATATGCGCTTCACTGCTTTCCTTCTGGCTCTGCTCTTCCTGACAGGAACGGCATGGCCACAGAAAATCCGGACAGAATTTTACACTCCGGAAACGTATGCCAGACATGAACTATGGCCGGATTTCCTTGTTCCGGGCTACGGAATGTGGATGCAGAAAGAATATGCTTGGGGCGGTTTTTACAGTATTTCCAAGCTGGGTTTATGGTATATGATTGCCTATACATACAACCAGTACCGTTTCTATGACTCCGTTGCCGGTGCTGCCTATACGGCACAGTCGGGACAGCCGGGAATTCTGTATTTTGAGCATCCCCGGAAATCCGGATCATTTTATTCTGTACAGGATTATCGTAATAAATCCGATTATTTTTTTCTCTTTTTAATCTATTCTGTCCTTGCCCAGACATCCCTGCATATTATTTCCTATTACCACTCCCAATCCTTATGGGAACTGAAAAACCGGAAGAATCAGCCCATGTACCGGTTTTCCTATGGCAGCCACTGGGAGGATGGGGACATTTCCCTGACTCCGCACATCGGACGGGAGGATATGGGAATATCCATTAACAAGAGAATTAATTTCTGAGAGAGTGGTTACTCCCAGATTTCTGAGTCCTCCAGAACGGAGGATACCACCATGGGAATTTCCGTTTCATTCAGTGCATACCGGTAGTTGACATTCTTAGCGTCAGTGCGGGCAATGCGAAAACGTCCTGCATGTTTCTCCACCAGAATGGGAATCCTGCCCACCATGCAGGATGGGTCCTGCGGGGGGGAAAAGATAAACTGGCGGGGATATGTCCCTCTTATATTGTTTTCAATTTCCGGCAGGATGGAATCCCCATCCACTCCCGTGAAGGTAATCTCAACATACCGTGCGGAACAATTTTCAGTGCGGGAGGCCACTGGAGGCGGAGCGGTCACCCTGGGTTCGGTTGTCACGGCAGGCGGACTCTGGCAACTCAAAAATTTTAAGATTAGAATAGGTATCATCTTTCTCGTAATTTTTATCATAGATGGTTATTATCTCCGTGTTGATCCCGGGGGCTATCACAAAATAGTATTCAGCAGACAGACGCCGGATCATGTCCAGTCCGCGTCCGTTGGGGGAAAGCATCATATTCGGATTCCGCATTACTTCCCTTTCCTGACGGATGGCACCATAGATGGCTTTCAGGATTTTTTCCCCGGTCAGTTTTCCTTCCCCATCAGAAACAGAAATCCCGAATTTTGTGTCATTAGCGGCACACTGTACCACAATTTTCCTGTTATCCGGAAGAATAATATGACGTCCATCCTCTTTTTCTTTGGTGAAACCGCCGGAATGATACACTCCGTTGGTGATAATTTCTGACCAGATGGTCTGCAGAAAGGTTACCATGTCCGTGTGAAATCCCAGTTCTTCCAGCCGATTGGTTAATTTTTCTATAGTTTTTGCTATTTCATTGGATCTTCGGATATAGTATGTCTGGCAATCCCGGGAATTTTCCAGATAATTTTCAATTCCAAACCAGGTTTCACAGGAAGGATTCTCCAGCTTTTCCAGAACCATCCGGAATTCGTCTGCCTTTATGGGTTTGGAAAACACAATATTTAATTTTTCCTCCTCAATATTTTCAAAGAATTCATCAATATTTCTATCCGTGGTCAGTAGCATGGGAATTGGAAAACGCTTTTTCAATTGGGAAAATTCTTTTAGGTTGGGTAATAAATTTTCATCCAGAATGGCCAAGGTGATTTTATTATTGGACAGCATGGAATCCGCATCGGCAAGGGTGCCGGCGGTAAAACATGACCTTCCGGACATGTGGACAATCCTTTCTGTCACCCCCCGGAGTAATGGGTCTTTATCCGCTATTAATATTCTGGAATCCACGATTTTTTTCCATCTTCAGTATCGGGTGGATGCTATTTTTCTTTGAGACATAATTTGGCAGTAAAGCCATTATTTTTCCGGAAAGGGCATTTTATCGTTGACATTGATATTAAATACCTATGATGGGATTATGAAGTTTCAGGATCGCAGGAAAAAAATATCCATATACATTAACCGCAAGGACAAGTATAATGGGAAGGCCCTTTACGAGGCTTTGCTGGAGGAATTTGTAAAAAACGAAGTATCCGGATGCTCTGTTTTTTATACCTTAGCCAGTTACGGAGGAAATTTTGTGGTGCATGGCAAAGTGGACCTTCCTCTGTTCCGGAAGAAAGGAATTCTTTTAGAGGTGGTGGAAACAGAAAAAAAAGTGGAGCAGATTCTAAAACTTTTAGACACCATGATCCCCAATGGGATAGTTCTCATTGAAGAAGTGAATATGACCCGCTATAACCACGTGCACCCATCGGATAAAGACAATCTGATAGCGGATAGCTCTGATTCCAGCTCTTCTTCTCTGGGCAAGCCCTATGAAGGATCGTCCTCTCTTTGAGGGGAAACACCAGTATCAGTAGCAGGCCAAAAGGATAGACTCCACTTCGTTTTTGACCAGTTTACGGTTGGTGTTTTCCATATGCGGATAACCCACGGCGTCCCGTGCGATGTTGGAAAGTTCTTTTTTTTCAATATTGTATTCGGAAAGCCGGGTGGGAAGATTTACCTCTAAGAATGTCCGGCGTACCCCCTCCACCGCTTTAATGGCGGCCTCGATGACAGAAATATCCTTCACGTCTTCCCCCAGACTTTTGGCCACATTAATGAACGCAACCGGGGCCATTGTCAGATAGTACTCCATCACATGGGGCAGCATCAGGGTGAGACCATGATGGAACGATATTTCTGAATGGGAAGATAACGCCATGGCAATGGCCCAGGTGACCCCCACCGGACTGGAAATAATGGACGCACCAATCATCGCCGATGACCATAGAATATTTTCCAGAGTCTTTTCATTACCAGGATCCTGATAAAAATAGGGCAGATTCTTTTTGATGGAGTCTATGGCCCTTAAAATCAGGGTACTGGTAAAAGGATTGGACTGGGGAGCCAGAATGCTTTCTATTGCATAGACCAGCATGGCCCCGCCAATTTTCGCTGCATCATCCGAATTCAGATGCTGGGATATTTTGGAATCATAAAAAACGGCACGCGGAAACAGAGACTCATCTTCATAATACATTTTCTGGTCATTCTTTGAGTCATGAATCACAAACCCATGGGTCAGCTCTTCTCCCATAGTGGGTTCCACCGGAATTGTTATGAGGGGGAGTGCCTCTATCTTGGGAACCCCTCTTCCATTCAGGAGATCGGTTGTGAACAGAGAATTATTGGCCAGCAATGCAACCGCTTTTGCAGTATAAAAGGTTTTAATACCTCCAAACGCAACCACGCAATCAATATGGGATTTTTTGGCAAAATAAATGGCACTGTCCAACTGGTCAATGGTGGGAGTGGATTCAATATCATCATACAAAATGGCCCCCTCCGTATGCTTGGTGAGGCCGTTTTTGACGATGGACAGTTCTTCCGGATTTTTGTTTTCTGACTTTACATTGACTAAGAGAGGTCTTCTTCCGTACTGGGCGATTTTGCCACCCATTTTATAACTGTAATCTTTTTCAAAATAAACCCGGGATGGAAGGGTAAACTGTACGCTTCTTTCCACCCTTCATCCTTGTTTATTTTCATCGGCCAATCAGGCTTTCCACAATTTTATCCGCAACAATATTCAGGAGTTCTGCGTCCAGATTATCATACTTACCCTGGGCCATTTTTTCCTTAACTTCTTTCACTTTATCAGCACGAACATCACTTGTTTTGGAAACAATGTTATTGGCTTGGGAAATTTCCTGTGCCTTCAACGCTTCCTTAGATATCGTGACTGTATCCTGTACTGCGGACCGGATATCGGCCTTGGGGGCACTTTTTTTAATATTTTCGGGGATGCTTACATTCCCTACATTGCTTACTTTACTGATATCCATAATTAACCTCTCTTTGTCTGGTTACCATTATTATCGGAGGAATTAGCATTACAATAAACTTTTTTTTCTATTTTACCCCTCCTCCGGGGTTTATAGAGTATTAGGGTAAACTCCCCTCGTGGCTGGGCAAAAAGAGCCATGGCTGCGGATATTGTACCGGAGAAATACTCTTCATGGGTCTTGGTCATATCCCTCCCAATGAACACGTCCATATCTCCCCAGAGTTCCAGAACATCCTTCAACAAGGCCAAAACCCGATGGCGGGATTCATAGATTACCAGAGAACCGGAAAAATTGTCATAATCCTGGAGCTGGTTTTTTCTGCGGGCACTTTTGGGGGATAGAAATCCCAGAAACACACTGGGAGCTGCTGGAAAAGGAGACAGGGAAAGAATGGTTCCCAGAGCAGAGACCCCGGGAATGGGAATTACGGGAATTTTTTCTTCATAGAATTTGCGGACCACTTTATTACCGGGATCAGAAATTCCGGGTGTTCCAGCGTCTGTCACAATAGCAATCCGGGAGTTTTCCGTTTTTGCCAGGGCAGAAAAGCGAATGGACGTATTTTCCTCATTATGAGCATGACTGGACTGGATGCTGCCGGAAAACGATATCCCGGCCCGGGAAAACCAGTCCCTGGCCTTGCGCGTATCCTCCGCAAGAATATAATCCACGCTGCCCAGAATATCCCGGGCACGCTGGGTTATATCTCCCGTATTCCCAATGGGAAGGGAGACAATATAAAGACAACCTTTGGATATTTCTTTACTATTTTCCATTGCCCTGGGCGGTCAGTTTTTCCAACGCCTTGAAGGATGGCCCGTACACGTTATTAGCATTCCATACCACCCAGCCATCGCCACCACCGTCCCGGACTCCCCTCATCTGTTCATAGATATAATCGGACAGCCCCATCCGGGCATAGCCAATCCGCATATCAAATCCCTGGATATACGCGATGATTTTTGTCTGCGGGACTCTTTTTTTGGATTCAACTACTCCCTCTTTGACGGTTTCATAGGGATTGGACATGCGTTTTCTGTCCTCTCCGTAATGGGATGGATACAGCATGGGATAGATCACGTCCATGTATTTGGCAAAGTTTTCCAGCTTCTGGCCGATGGAATCGTTCTGGTTCAGGCTCACTCTGCCAAACACATCGGCACCCAGGCGTAAACCCAATTCTTTTGCTTTTTCATTGGCAGGCTTCATGATTCTTTCCATCTGCTTGTATTTATAATCCAAACCCAGACGGAAGAATCTGGCCTCATCTGCATACCGGATATAATCCAACTGTACTTCCTGGAATCCTGCCCGATGGGATTCCTCTATCATCCGGATTACGGAGGAAATTTTGGCATCCGGGACCACGTTATTCACCAGTCCACCACCGGGAAATACCACCACCCGGGCCACAGTAAAAATACCGGCTTCTTTAATTTTCTGCACAATGGCCGGGGGTATCATTCGGAGGGTGGCCCCCCTCTGGACATCCATGATAAAAGCATTAAAACCATATTTTTTTGCTTCCTGGATAAATGTTTCCATCTTCCGGAAATTATTGGCATTGGCATTATTGATATAAAGACCATACATAACCCGGGGTGCACCGGAGGCCACAACGACAGATGCATCCTTCTTCTGCGGTTTCTCTCCGCCCGTTTCTTTCCCCTGCTCCGATGAAGCTGCCGGAATGGAGGTTTCTCCTTTGGCCGCTTCCTCTGATTTACAGGTCATGGAGGTATAAACCAGAAAAATGGAAACCGCCAAAATTAAATATTTCCCTCTACTCATGGTTTATTATCGCTTCCCGGAGACAGGACGTAAACGCTTTTACTATAAAAAACACTTGTTGCCGCTTCTCCCAAGTAATTTATGAACCATGAGTGAAATGATTTCCATAATCCCTGCGTGGTTTATACCGGTATTGATCATTCTGGTATCCGTAATTGCCCTGACCATCATCCTGGAAAGACTCTGGGCATTCCGGGCATTTACGGCAAAAATCAGCCGGGAAGAAGAAAACCGCTTTGAAGAGATGCTTCAGAATAAGAACAAAAATGATGCCATTGGATTTTGCCAGATACACCGTAATCCGCATTTTCTGGTTATGGGAAGTATTCTGGAAAACGGTGTGGATATTATAGAAGACATTGAAAATGAGAAAAAAAATGTTCTTTCTGCAATGGAAAAATATCTGCCCGCACTGGGAACCATTGCCACGGTGGCTCCCCTTCTGGGGCTTCTGGGCACGGTGACAGGAATGATAAAATCCTTCCGTGCGTTTGCATCCACCATGAACTCCGCCATGATGACAGGAATAGATGAGGCTCTGATCACCACTGCATTGGGCTTGATTGTTGCCATTCCCGCATTGATCATGTATAACTATTTTGTGGGGAAAGTAAATCTACTGTCCGAAGAAATGGACTCGCGTGTGAATTATTATCTGCGTTTTATCGAAAAATCCCATGAAAAGTAGACTTAAGATTATCAAGGGGATTGAAATGGCCCCGATGGTGGACATTGTATTTCTTCTGATTACCTATTTTCTGCTGAATTCCACTGTGGGTAAAAACACCATGATCCGGGTGGATTTGCCGGAATCAGTAACATCCAGTGTGATGAGCCAGGATAATCTGAACATTATCGTGGACAATAAAAATGAAATATATCTGGATTCGGAAAAAATCAGCTTGGGCGATCTTACCTCCAGGCTAAAAACCGCCAGGAAACAAAGCCCCAAGGAATTGAAGGTTTTAATCAAGGGAGATAAAAATACAGATTACCAGATGATCATATCGGTAATGGATGCCGTCCATGCTTCCGGCATTACCCGTTTCAGTCTGGCGGCAGACAAAAACAATCTGATCACCCCCCATAACCAATGATTTCCCGAAAATTTTTAAAAATCATTCTGTGGATTATCCCCTTTTTCTGGGGATATTATTTTTCTGTCGTTTTTCGTTTCACCCTGAATACGCTTTATCCATTTTACCGACCCATGGTGAGTCTGAGCATTTTCTTCCTCTTCCTGCTTTCCATTATCTGGGTTTCCTTTTTCTGGCATGTTTTTTATCACAAAAAGAAAAGAAAGACATTTTCCTTTTATCCCTTGGTTCTGGGTCTAGTAAGTGCGTTATTTTTATTTTTTGTGCACTATGACAATTTTGAAAAAATCCAGTACTGGTATCCACTATTACTGAGCATGGCATTGGGTTTTTATTTTTTCCTTCTGGCGTACCGGCTTCCCTATTTTATTCCTTTTAAGTTGTCCTTTGGTGCCGGGATTATACTGGGAATAATTCCCAATCCAATCCTTCTGCTGCCCTCTAATTTATTTCTGGCCGGAACCATGATTGGATTTTTATCGTTACCATATTTGCGGGAAACAGGAAATTACGTTCCCAGAGGCCGGAATAAAATGACTCCTCTCCGGCAGAATCTGGATATACTGCGGTTTTTCCTTCTAATTCTCTCTTTTTATGGGATATTGGATTCCTTCCGTCATTATTTTTTTGGTTTGCTGGCGTTATACTCAATGGGCTTCCTTCTCCAGTTTATCCTCCTGCAATACCATAAGAAAAGATTCCATATCCGTTTTGGCATTATCAGTCTGGGGGGTTTTTTTCTGGTTTTTGGAATTGTTTTTATCCATCTTCCCATTCATTTTACCCTTGCTTTGATGTATGTATTTTTAGCAAACTGGGAAACACTTTATTTCAAAAAAAGTGTGGAGTCCTATGTGGAAAAGGAGCAGCTTCTTTTTGGGGTAATACTGGCGATTGGTTTCGTTCTCTACAATATTCACTATAAATGGTTGTTCCTCCCTGTGAGTATTTTCATAGTTGCAATCCAGTTTTTCATCCTGAGGTACGCATACAAGAAATACCGCAGAACCTTGGTTTATCTTTTTGTCGTGAGTCTTGCGACTTGGGGATATGCGGCATATTCAGCATCCAGTGCCGCAGCAACAGAATCCTTCTGGATTTCACCATTGAAAAATAAACTTTCAAATAAAATTCCGGATGCAGAAATGGCATTCCGTTTTCCACGGAATTCGGAAATAACCACAAATTTATTCCAACCGGAAATTATCCAGAAATTCAATGAAAAACAGAAATTTTATAAAATTGTAAAATTTTCAGAGCAATCAGCTTTTCTTCCTCCCATGAAATATCTGATCATGAATTTTCTGGAACGGAAAGAAAACCATTTTTATCTCTGCCGCATTCCAGAAACCAGTATGTATTCTTCTGATAAAGGAAAAAAATACCTGTTCTCTTATGTAAGAGAGCACGCCATCACCAATGTATATTTTTATGACCCACAGAGTGACCAAATTTTTCATCCATCTTTTTCCAGCGTCAAACCGGTCTCGTTCAATATTCAAAAGATGAATCCGGAGGGGATACCGGCACTTTTAATTCTGCTCCATGAAATGGCCAACTGGTATGAAAAAAATTTTGATTATAATTCCTCACAACATCTATATAACCGGATTCTGGATATTGTGGAGAACACAAAAAAAATGGATATCAACTCCGAAAATATTTTATCCCATACAGGTTTGAACGAAGAAAAGATTTTAAAGAAAATGGCCGACCTTGCCGGATTTAACGTTAAGCTGAAAGATCAGATAATGTTTCTGGAAAAATATATTCATTACAACAAAAATACGGAAAGGAGCAAGATCACGGAAAGACGTTTCCTCATGGAACTTTTTTTCTATGACGGCAGATATGAGGAGTCTAAAAATGAAGCCAATTTTCTTATTACCGATGATCCGCAGAGTGCCCATTCCTATTTTGAATGGATCATCCGTATTGATGTGAAAGAGATTAATCCATTTATACGCAATGACCAGCTCCATAAACTGGCATACAGGGTGGAACAACACTACGCAAACCCGGAAACATATATGGACAAAATGAGAAAAAAAGACTTATTGGATAAAATCCGGGATGCAATCCAATCCTCAGAAACCATCACCCAGGATTTGCACGAGGCTGCAGAAAATTATACGGATGAGTTTCTGCATTAACTACGATTAAGAAATCGTTCCGGATAATTTGTAAAAATTCCATCCACACCGTAATTTTTTATTAGCTGGAAGTCACTTTCATCATTCACAGTATAAACATTCACAACCCGGCCCGCGGAGTGAATTTCTTCCACCAAGGCCGCATCCAGAAATTCCAGCCCCAGATTCACGGCCGATGGATTCATCCGGTAAAAAACTTCATTCAGAGAAACCGGAATCCCATAATACAGCACCGCGACAGGAACTTCCGGCAGCAAAGATTGGAAGCGGAGCAATTCCCGATGGTCAAACGAAGAAACCACCACATCCTCCACCTTCAGGGAATAATGGGATAAATAATCCCTTATTGAGGAAGATAGTTTGCCGGAAATTTTTTGCATTTTTATTTCCAGATTCAGCTTGATTTTTCCACGAGCCAGGGCAAAAACTTCTTCCAGAGAGGGTATTTTTTCCCCACCCGGGAGGATCATCTTTTGCAACTCTTCCATGGAATAATCGGAAATCTGCCCTCTCTTTGTGGTCAGCCTTTCCAGAGTGCGGTCGTGGAAAACCACCAATTGGCCATCTTTGCTCATTTGTACATCCAGCTCCATCATGGAAAGTTTCAGCTCCATGGCATATTGAAAAGAAGACAAAGTATTCTCTGTCCGGTACCCCATGGCCCCCCGGTGTCCAATGATCATCATACAGACGGATTTTCCATCCGCACCAAACGTAAAGTAAATTTTCATGAATCACAGGAAAAAATTATAGAATGGAATTCTCTCCAATGGGGTTTGGTATTCTTCGTAAGAGGCATTCAGAAAATAAAGGGGAAATGCCGGTAAGGTTACTCCGGCGTTTTTCCGTTTTTTCCCTTCCAGAATGGACTTCATATCCGCTGGAAGGATTTCCTCTCTACCTGCCATTATCAGAGTCCCGGTGAGAATACGGATCATGTTATGCAGAAAACCGGATCCTTTGTAATAAAAAATAACAAATGGTTGTTTTTCTATGATGCGGATTTCATCCAGTCTTCTTCTGGTGGGTTCATTATTTCGCAGAACCATTTCTCTGGTAAATGCGGCAAAATCATTTTCCCCCATTAGATATTCTGCCGCCATACGCATGGCATTTAGATTGAGTGGCTTCCGGAACCATAATCCCAGATCAGAAAAAATGGCATGTTTGTACGTTGCACTGTATGTAAAATACGCATATTCACGTGATAACGCAGAAAATCTTGCATGAAATTCATCCGTTACGCTTTTACCATAGACGATGGAAATATCATTGGGCATAACAGAGTTCATGGAATAAACAAACCGTTCCAGATTCACCATTCTTCTGATGGACTCCTCTAAGGAAACATCAAAATGAATAACCTGTCCCAAGGCAGAAACCCCGGCATCCGTTCTGCCTGCGGTAAACACACGGATTTCTTCACGCAGGATAATCCATAAGGCTTTTTCCAATTCGGCCTGGACAGTTCTTTCCTCTTTCTGTATCTGAAATCCGCTGAAATTTTTCCCTTTATAGGCAATGGTAAAAGCATACCGCATTGTTTCCGTAATTAAAAAATGATGTTCACCGTAAATTCATTAAGAATGCTTGGTAATGGAAATTTTACGGACTATACCTCTTTTCCTATTCCTGGTGTTCTCGCTTCCGTTAATTGCCGGAGGCTTCCAGTGGCCCATCCCAGAAAAACATGCCCACATTATCAGTTCCACATTTGGAGAAAGTCGTCTGGATCATTTTCATGCGGGAGTGGACATCCCCGGGAAAGGCGTTCCTGTCCTTCCCATGAAAGAAGGTGCCGTGGTCTATGCCCTGGAAGGGAAGCTCCGCCCCAATGAACTGCCTTTTGGCGGTGGCAAAACCATCGTCATGGAACATTCGGATCTATCCTGGACAGTATACATGCATCTGGATACCATCAACGCACAGCTTTATACCCAGAAAGACATTTCCAGGGAACAAACCATTGGTCATTCCGGTGATTCCGGACACTCCGGTGGTGCACACCTGCACTTTGGCCTGTATTATCCGCAAGAAAACCGCATTGCCAACCCGTTGAAATATCTTCCGCAGAAAGAAATATTTTATGTGAATAACGTATCACCCTCCATAAAACAGTTTGGCGTTCTGGTGGAAGACCGGTTCGCCATTATCCGGGACATTGAAAAACCGCTGACCATGACAAAGGATTACAACATGTATGCCGCCATAGAGGATTCCGGAAACGGGAAGGAAAGATGGGGGGTATATTCGCTGAAGGCGTATAAAGATAATGATAAAAAACCCGTAATTTCCTGGGATATGGAATCTATCTATTTTAAAAATCAGAAATGGCTCACCAGGAACGGGCTGGAATTCCATCGGGTTTTTTATGACCGCTTTTACAATCTGGGGAACCATTTCCGGAATGCAACAAATATCACCATTGAAGCAACCGGATTAAATGGCGTACCCATCCGAAAAGAATACACGCTGAATATTATTAAAAACAAATAGAACGCCATAATTAAAGGAATATCGGGAAGATAGGTCTTCCCGATCTGCATCGATTACTGAATCCGGATGTATATCCCTTTTATCCAATCTGCGTGCCTGTTAAAGTAAAGACGTGAAAACCGCCGGTCAGAAATTCCACCGGCAGAATTGGATTCATAGCTCCCGGTACCCATATCCGTTATAAAACGATACGACGGACTGAAAGACGTGGCCCTTCCAGCACTGCGGAACAACTGTCCCTGCGGAATGGTGGCACGACCTCCCGGGAGAGAAAAAGATCCGCGATCAAACCCCAGAAAAAGGGGGAATTTCCCACCAAATAATAAATGGGAATACACAAATTTTTTTGTTTTCCCATAGGGTTTGGATGGCTGTTCCAGACCTTCCTTCACCGCTCTGGCGATTATTTGATCCCGTGAAATTCCATTATACCAAGATGAATTTTCTTTCAAAAGTATGTTATCAAAATTACCATAATAATCATTGAAAATTCCTGTTTCCGTCATTAAATATTGAACAACCTCCCTTCCCAATGAATTTTCTCCAAAAACGATTTTTAACAAAGCCAGATAAATATTTTCAAACAGGGAAGGTGCCAACGAACTCCCTGTGTAATAATAATCCCAGGACCGGAGGATATCCCCCTTTTTTCCTGGAGGCAAATACGGAAGTATCATTGGCATTAGAATCTCCGCCTGAAGAGAATAAAGATTATTGTGAATATCCTTCATTTTTTCAGTGGAAAGCTTAGCCTCTTTTTTTAGTAACGTCTCAATGTAATCGGCACGGTAACTGGCCATGGGAAGATTTATGGGTGAGCTTTTCCCCAGATGGTTCAGATCCTGGTTTGCCGTTACGATGATTCCTTCCGGTGGATTGTATAGCGAAGGTAAATCCTGCACCGGAATGAATCCCTGGTGATTATATAACACGGAATTTCCATTTTGTGCCAGAAGACCACTGAACTCCGGAGACCGGGCGAATGCTTTACCACTCATCTGGTATCCAATATTTCCTTGGGTATCTGCTATAACCCAGTTATATGTGGAACATTCATAATTTTTAAAATGCTCCATTGCTTCCTTTACGTTGCGGGAACCCATGACTCCGAACATTCCGATGATATCCCCCGCCCCTGATTGATACCGGGTGGACCAGTTTCCCACCAGATACCATCCGGGCACATTGGGATCCCCTTCCAGAATTCCGTGTTCATTTTCATATACTTTTTCGATAATTTTTTTGCCTTTCTTTGTCAGGATGATTTCCTCATGCACAGTAAAATCCTGCCACACGTTCCCTCTTTTGTATTTTCCGTCTCTACATTCTTCCACTCTGAAATCTATCATATCCATAAAAGAATATGTAGCACTCCACGCTATATTATCATTTCTGCCGATAAGCACCCCAGGAGCCCCGGGTATCCCCACTCCAATGAGGGTATTTTCCGGTGTTTTGAGAATAATTTCATGCCATACTCCTGGTATCCGGTTTACCTCCAGATGGGGATCTCCGCATAGAATGGGTTTGCCGGATTCGGTGTGAACACCGGATACTGCCCAGTTATTGCTGGCAGTTAGTCGGGGGATAATTTCCAGCCAGGAAATCGCCTCCGGCACCAATGGGGTTTTCATCACTACTTTTTTCAATAGTTCCCGGTCTATTTTATCTGAAAGATATGGGTATAATTCTTTAATTTTTTCATTGGATATTCCATTCTGTACCATTTGGATAATCAGTTTTTCCATATCCGCTTGGGCATAGCTGAGTCCCAGATATGTAAATGCCTTGATAAGCAGCATTGTGTCTTCCGGTTTCCAGGGATCAGGTTTGTAACCCAGCATTTTAAATTCAAAAATATTCTTATTATCCCCAAGGAAATAATTCACACCATCGCAATACGCCTCCAGATATAGACGGGTCTCTGAATCTAACTTTGTCATTTCTTCTGCAATATCCGGGGCAAACCGCATCTGGCGAATAAATCGGTCCAAGGCAATGAGATCCTCCGAATCTGCCAGATAATGGGAAGCCTCTCCGCTCATGATGACCCGGGTCAACATCATGTGCAGTTGACGGTCATTGGCGTGTATCCATCCATTGCCAAAAAACAAATCCCGGGAGCTTTGGGCATGAACTTCCGGAATTCCTCCGGTGGAACGGATAATTTTAATATCTCCATCTTTCCCGTGCAGTACAACGAAACCTTTACTGTTTAATCTCATTTTTTTCTCCCTTCAAAAGCAGGTTGTAAATCTCATCCACGTTTAGAGTGTCAATAGATCAAACAATGGATAATCTGTCATGCAATTTTGGCATTTTCATCCTGATTAATTCTACGCCATCAAAACCGATGGCATTACATAGAGGGTAATTTCTCCCAAATTTATTATTTCTATTTTTCCCAAAAAACGATGATAGGCAAAATATGTATTTCTTGACCGCCTGCCCGTCCAAATCGATTTAGTCTATGGGTGTAAATGAATTAAGAAGCCAATATGCACACCGGGAAACCGCATTCAACTTGCGGTATGAAAGCAACATTTCCTGGATTCCGGACTCCCGGCCTCCTCGTGGGATCATCCATTCTTTGATGAAAGATCCCCACCATGATCTGGAACTGTACATAGGGGTATCGCTGGCAAATATGCAGATTGACGATATTGGAATTGTATTTAACCGTTCTCCGTTTCCCATGTGCCGGGATTCTGTTTCCCGCTATAATGAATTTATTGGTATTGAAATGTCAGAAACCAAGATCCTGCGGAAACTGGAAGAATTTGAAAAAAGAAACTGCCTGCACATGAATGAGCTCTTCCAGCTTTCTGTGAAGGCGTTCACTTCCGGATTTGCCTTTTACCTGAAAAATAAAAATATACCGGGGGAAATGGATGAATACCGTATGCACATCGGGAATATTCCGCTTCTGGAGCGGATTGAAACCATGCGGCACTGGTGGATGAAAGACCGGCGGGTTCTGGATTCCTGCTACGCATACCGATGGGAGACCATAGAGGAAGATGTCAATGGAAAGATTGAAAATCTGAAGCCCATCACCCGTTTGATGATAGATGAAGTGAAAGCGAATAACGAAATATGAATTCATAGAATAAACTTATAGATATTGGGATATACCTTGCGTTTATTATAATAATTCTAAATTTCTGAGAATTCCTTGCAGGTATATCCGCAGGTTTCAAATTGGGATATGAAATGGTATCAATCCCTGAGTATAAAATATAAAATTGTCTTGTTTTCTGTTGCATCATCCATTGTTATTGTAAACATACTTAACGGGATTTTTTACCAGTTAAGCTCCGCAAATCTGCATGAATCTGCAAAAAAAGAATTGGAAAGCACGTACCACAATTTCCTGAATATGATTTCCACCCAGTCCGCTATGGCAGAGGCATTATCCGCCCAGCTTGCCAATATGGATAGCGTCGCCGAAGCATTCGCATCCGGAGACAGAAATCGGGTAATCCGCCGTTGCAGAAACCCTATGGTGCCATTAAAAACCGTTACGATATTTACCAGCTTCATTTTCATACCCCACCGGCCATTTCCTTTATCCGCTTCCACCAGATGGGAAAATACGGAGACGATCTCTCTGCCATCCGTCCCACCGTTGTGGACGTGAATAAAACCAAGGACTATGTCCGGGGTCTGGAAACCGATAAGTACGGATTTGGGGTGCGGGGTATTGCCCCGGTTTCCCATAATGGCCGGCATATTGGTTCCATTGAATACGGGATTGCATTGCAGAAAGAAACTCTGATCAATTTCCAAAATAATTATCACGCCGACTCCATTATCTATCTAAAAGATAAAGATGGGATGAATTTTTATGCTACCAGTATGGATTCCAAACCAGAATTGCCAGAAGGACTGGAAAAAAAGCTGGAGGGCAAGGAATATTTTTATATGGAAAATACTTCCGGATGGAAATCCATGGAAAACCGGCAGGTTTCCGTTTACTGGACACACTTAA